>NZ_JBEZEL010000004.1:0-143030 GCF_040648855.1 Streptosporangium sp. NPDC049078 | reverse complement strand
CGTGCCTCCGGGAGGCCTCCCGGAGGCACGACGCGGTGTCGGGGCGCGGTGTCGGGGCGCGGCCCACTCATGGCAGACCAACCGGCACTCTCGCGGCAGTCGCCGAAGAGGCGGAGCGGTCGTCGCGGCCGGGCCGGCGTTCGACGGTCTTTCATACAGGGCGACCCATCCGGCGCGCGGACGGCTCCGAAGGATTTCGTGGCCGGTGCTGTGCCGGCCGGGGTAGGAGGGGCTGCATGCGAGCGCGTGACCGGTCGCCGGTGGGCGAGGACCGCCCGGGCGGTGCCCCGCCGGGGCCGCTGGAGGAGTTGCTGCAGGCGGTCGGCAGGGGTGATCGTGAGGCGTTCGAGCGGCTGTACGAGGTGCTGGCGCCGCGGGTGTACGGGCTGGTGCTGCGGGTGCTGCGGGATCGGGCGCACAGTGAGGAGGTGGCGCAGGAGGTGCTTGTGGAGGTGTGGCGCAGCGCCGCCCGCTTCGAACCGGAGAGGGGGTCGGTGATGGCATGGGTGCTGACCATCGCGCACCGGCGGGCGATCGACCGGGTGCGTTCGGCGCAGGCCGGCACCGACCGGGAGGAGCGGGCCGCGCGGCTGGACCCGCATCGCTCCTATGACGAGGTGCCGGAGCTGGTGGTGGGCAGGCTGGAAGGCGAGCGGCTGCGCCGCTGCCTGGAAAATCTCACGGAACTACAGCGAGAGTCGATCACCTTCGCCTACTACGGCGGCTACTCCTACCGGGAGGTCGCCGAGCTGGTCAAGGCTCCGTTGGGGACGATCAAGACACGGATGCGCGACGGGCTGATCCGGCTGCGCGACTGCCTGGGGGCGGACCGATGAGGGCAGGAGAGGGCGGATCCGACCCGCACACCCTGGCGGGTGCCTATGCGCTGGACGCCATAGACGACGAAGGGGAGCGGCGCCGTTTCGAGCGGCATCTGACCGGGTGCGCCGAGTGCGCGCAGGAGATGGCGACGCTCAGCGAGACGGCCGCGCGCCTTGGCGCGGTGGCGGTGGCCGAGCCGCCGGCCGGTTTGCGGGCGCGGGTGCTGGCCGAGATCGATCAGGTGCGTCAGCTGCCCCCGACGGTCGCGCAGGCGGCACGTGCGAGGCGGGTGTGGAGGGTCACGTGGCGGCCCTGGCTGGCGGCGGTGAGCGTGGCCGCGGCGTTGGCCGTGATGGCCGGGCTCGGCGTGACGGCCGTGCAGGCACGTGAGGAACTGGAGCAGGCCCGGCGCGTGGAACAGCGGATCGCCGCGGTGCTGAGTGCGGATGACGCCAGAACGGTCACCGCCCCGGCCGCCGCGCCGTCTGCCGAGGGCGGGCGTGGGCGCGGCACGGTGGTCATGTCGCGCTCGCAGGGCGCACTGGTGTTCTGGGCGGCCGGGCTGGGCGATCCGCCCGCAGGCCGGGTCTACCAACTGTGGCAGCTCGCGCCGGGACGGATCACCTCGGCCGGCCTGCTCGCCTCCAGCGGCTCCGGCGGCACCCTGCCGGTATTCAGCGGCATCAGGGCCGATGCGGATCAGGTAGGGGTGACGCTGGAACCGGCCGGTGGTTCACGGCAGCCGACCGGCACGCCGTTGCTCCTGGTGGACATGCCCGCCGCCTGACCTTCTCGCTGCCGGGGAAAGTGACCCCCATCCGTTTCGGCTGCGGCTCCGAAGCCCTGCTGTGACCACTGAGACACCGGCCCGCAGCGCCGCGCCCCCCGCATCGACCCCCGTGTCGGCGGCCTTCGGCGTGCTGGCGGCGGTGCTGGCGCTGGGGGTCGCGGAGCTGACCGCCGCGCTGGCAGGCCGGCCAGAGGCCGGTCCGCTGCTCGCGGTGGGGTCGGTGTTCATCGACCTGAGCCCGGCGTGGCTGAAGGACTTCGCCATCCGCACCTTCGGCGCGGCCGACAAGCCGGTCCTGCTCCTGACACTGGCTGCCGTGATCGCGATCGCGTCCGCGGCCATCGGAACTGCCGCGCCCCGGCGGCCGCGCCTGGCCATCGCAGCCCTGCTCGGGCTCGCGGCGCTCGCCGGGGCCGCGGCGCTGTCACGGCCGGGAGCCGGCCCGGTGGACGTGCTGCCCGCCGTCGTGGGGGCGGCGGGTGGCACCTTCGCCCTGCCGTACTCCCGGCGCGGACCGCGACCCAGGGCGGGTGGCCGCGTCACGCCGGGCGATCTGATGCGGCGCTACGGCCATCCCGTCCAGCCGCCGGCCCCTGTGCCAGGAGCCGATCGGCGGGCACTGCTCACCCACGGCGCCGCCCTACTGGGGGCGGCCGTCCTGAGCGGCGGTGCCGGCCGGGCGATCACCTCGGCGCGCCAGGCGTCCGCCGACGGCCGCGCTCTGACACTGCCCCCTCCCGCCGACCCGGCCCGGCCGCTTCCAGCGGGGGTCGGAGCGCACGTGCCGGGGCTCGGCCCGTTCACCACGCCCAACGACGCCTTCTACCGGGTCGACACCGCGCTGATCGTGCCGCGCGTGCCGCACCAGGAGTGGACGCTGCGGGTGCACGGCCTGGTCGACCGCCCGATCGAACTCACCTTCGCCGACCTGCTGGACCGGCCGCTGGCCGAGCGCGACATCACCCTGACCTGCGTTTCCAACGAGGTCGGCGGCCCGTACGCGGGGCACGCCCGCTGGCTCGGCATCGATCTGGCGGCGCTGTTGCGCGAGGCCGGTGTCCAGTCAGGGGCCGATCAGATCCTGTCGCGCTCGGCCGACGGCTGGAGCGCCTCCACCGCCCTGGAATCGGTGCTGGACGGCCGCGACGCGTTGCTGGCCATCGGGATGAACGGCCGGCCGCTGCCGCCCGCCCACGGTTTCCCGGCACGCATGATCGTGCCGGGCCTGTACGGCTACGTCTCGGCCACCAAATGGGTCACCGACCTTAAGCTCACCCGCTTCGCCGCCGAACGCGCCTACTGGACCCGGCGCGGCTGGGCCGAACAGGCGCCGATCAAAACCGCCTCCCGTATCGAGGTGCCCAAACCCTTCGCCGAGATACCCGCCGGAGCCGTCACCGTCGCCGGGACCGCGTGGGCACAGCGTCGCGGCATCGCGGCCGTCGAGGTCCGCGTCGACGGCGGCCCCTGGCGCCAAGCCGACCTGGCCGCCTCCGCCGGGCCCGACACCTGGCGGCAATGGCGCACCACCTGGCAGGCCGCACCCGGGCAGCACCGCATCGAGGTCCGCGCCACCGACGCCACCGGCCACACCCAGCCCGCCGAACGCGTGCCGCCGATCCCGGACGGCGCCACCGGCTGGCACACGGTCCTGGTGACCGTCACCTGAACCCCCCTCAGCACGTCCATCCACCAGACACAGGAGACGCCAGAACATGAACATCCGTCATGTCGCCGCCGGATCGCCGGTCCTGGCCGTGGCCGCCTCTCCCGCCCCGGGACACCAACCGACCCGCCGCGGACCGCTTTCCCCCACCTGCCCGCACACCGACAAGGAGCCGACAAAGATGATCACGAAGAAGCGCCTGACCGCGGTCCTGCCCCTGCTCGCCCTGGCCGCGTCGCTGACCGCGTGCGGCGGCAACGGTGACACCGGCGCCGCCCCGGGGGCGGCCTCGTCCGGCAGCAGCGCCGCCCCGGCCCCCTCCAGCAGCGCGCCGATGGCGACCGAGTCCGCGACCGAGTCCGCCGCCGGCGCGCCGTTCGGTACGGCCTGCTCCGCGGTTCCCGCCTCCGGCGAAGGCAGCTTCGCCGGCATGGCCGAAGCCCCGGTCGCCACCGCCGCCTCCAACAACCCGGTCCTGTCCACCCTGGTCGCCGCCGTGAAGAAGGCCGACCTGGTCGACACCCTCAACTCCGCCGACGGCATCACCGTCTTCGCCCCGACCAACGACGCCTTCGCCAAGATCGACAAGAAGACCCTGGACAAGGTGCTGGCCGACAAGAAGACGCTGACCGACATCCTCACCTACCACGTCGTCCCCGGCCGTAAGACCCCCGCCGACCTGGAAAGCGGCTCCTTCACCACGTTGCAGGGCGGCAAGGTCACCACCACCGGCTCCGGCCAGGACTACACGGTCGGCGACGCGGGCGTGGTGTGCGGCGACGTGGCCACCCGCAACGCCACCGTCTACATCATCGACACCGTACTCATGCCCAAGAAGTGACCCCCCCTGGGCAGGGCTCGCCGCACCGCTGCGGCGAGCCCGGCCACCCGGGGCGCCACGGGGCGAGTCGCGAGGCGAAGTGCCGGCGGCCAACTAGTGATCTACTTTGTAAAGGCGTCGGGTGGGAGGAAATCCCTCACCCGAAGATCACAGGCCCCCGCTGCCCGCGAAGGCGAGCGCGGGTCCTGTGGGGGGACCTCACCTCAGGGTGGTCGCCAGGTGCTTGGCGAGTCCCTCGGAGGCGGCCCTGACCATCTCCAGCACCTCGGTGAAGCCCTCGCGCTCGCCGTAGTAGGGGTCTGGCACCTCGGCGCCCTCGGGGGCGGCGGGGTCGAAGGAGCGGAACAGGCGCACGTCCGCGCCCGCGGGGGCGAGGCGGCGCAGGGCGCCGAGGTTGTGGGCGTCCATGGCCAGCACCAGGTCGACCCGGTCGTACCAGTCGCTCAGGAACTGCCTGGCCCGGTGCTCCGAGCCGTCGTAGCCGTGGTCGGAGAGCGTCTCGGCGGCCCGCGCGTCCATCGGTCCGCCCTGGTGCCAGCCGCCGGTGCCCGCGCTGTCGACCGTGACGAGGTCACCGAGACCGTGGTCGTCGAGGGTCTTCCTCAGCACGACCTCGGCCATGGGGGAGCGGCAGATGTTTCCCAGGCACACCACGCATATGTGATAACTCATGCTTATCAGGATGCCGCCTGCCCGGGGGGTGACGGCCGGGAGAACGGCCGTTTCTATGTCGATTTCCGTGTCGATCGGTTCCCGCCGGAGCGGCGCGCGGGATTCTCCGTGGCCGCGAGGGGAGCGTGATCACCCCGGCCGGTGACCGGGTCCGAGGGGGGACGCGGTCCGCGGCTAGCATGTCGCCCGGTAGAGCGGAATCGGGGAAGGATCGGCTGTTGAAGGATCTCGGGGAGGACCTCCGCGCGTTCTGGCGGGAGCGTCATCTGTGCACGATGACCACCGTGCGCGCCGACGGCACGCCGCACGTCGTTCCGGTGGGGGTGACGCTGGACGCCGACTCGGGGATCGCGAGGGTGATCACCTCGGGTGGCTCGCACAAGGTCCGCCATGTGCTCGCGGCGGGTGAAGGCGGGGCGGCCGTCGCGGTCTGCCAGGTGGACGGGCGCCGCTGGTCGACCCTGGAGGGGCGTGCGGTGATCCGTACCGACCCCGAGTCGGTCGCCGACGCCGAGCGCCGCTACGCCGAGCGTTATCGGGTGCCGAGGGAGAATCCCGCCCGCGTCGTGGTCGAGATCCGCCTCACCCGGGTGCTGGGCAATGTCTGAGCCCTCCTCCGCCGATTCCACCGCCGTCGATCCCGCCGTTGTCGTCGTCGGGATCGGAGACGACGGCTGGGCCGGCCTGTCGCAGGCGGCGCGGCGCGAGCTGTGCGCCGCCGAGGTTCTGATGGGCAGCGCCAGGCAACTGCGGCTCGTCCCGGAGTTCGGCATCGAGTGCGCTGCCGGGCACGGTGTCGAGCCGGGAACCGAACCCGGTGGCGACCACGGTGCGAGGTTCGGTGGCGAGTCGGGCGTCGAGCGGGGAGCCGAACTCGGTGTCGACTCCGGTGCGGACCGCGGCGTCGAGCGCGTCGTCTGGCCCTCGCCGCTTCTGCCCGCCCTGCCCTCGCTGCTCGCCTCCCACCGGGGCCGCAGGGTTTGCGTACTGGCCAGTGGCGACCCCATGTTCCACGGCATCGGCACGACCCTGGTGCGGCTGCTCGGCGCCGGACGGGTGAGGGTCCTGCCGCACCCGTCGTCGGTCTCCCTGGCCTGCGCGCGGCTCGGGTGGGCGGCCGACCGGGTCGAGGTGGTCAGCCTCGTGACGCGTCCCGTCGAGGTGCTGCACCCGGTCGTCCACGAAGGCCGTCGCGTCCTGGTCCTCAGCGCCGACGGCCGGACTCCGGCCCGGGTCGCGGCGTTGCTCGCCGCCCGAGGTCACGGCGCGAGCACGGTGACGGTTCTGGAACGGCTGGGCGGCGCCGGGGAGCGCGTGGTCTCGGGTAGGGCGGACACCTGGTCGACGGCCGTGACCCACGATCTCAACGTCGTCGCCGTGGAGTGCCGCGCCGACGCCGGGACCGTTGCGCTGCCGCGTCTTCCCGGCCTGCCCGACGAGGCGTTCGAGCACGACGGGCAGCTCACCAAGAGCGAGGTGCGCGCGGTCACCCTGTCCCGGCTGGCTCCCGTTCCCGGGGAGCTGCTGTGGGACGTCGGCGCGGGGGCGGGCAGCATCGGCATCGAGTGGATGCGCGCGCATCCGGACAATCGGGCCGTCGCGGTGGAGTCGCGTCCGGACAGGGCGGCGGTGGTGGCACGCAACGCCGCGGCGCTGGGCGTTCCCGGTCTAGACGTGGTGACCGGTGCCGCTCCGGCCGCGCTCGCCGGGCTGGAGACGCCCGACGCGGTCTTCGTCGGCGGCGGGCTGACGGTCGCCGGGATGGTGGAGGCGTGCTGGGAGGCGCTGAGGCCGGGGGGCAGGCTGGTGGCGAACGCGGTGACCGTCGAGTCCGAGGCGGTCCTGGCCCGTTGGCACGGCGGGCTCGGTGGCGACATGGTCCGGCTCGCGGTCAGCAGGACCTCTCCGGTCGGTGGTTTCACCGGCTGGCGGCCGATGATGCCCGTCACGATCTGGACCGTGCTCAAGCCGCCCGCCCTGGAGGAGAAGCGATGACGGTACGTTTCATCGGCGCCGGGCCGGGCGCCGCGGATCTCATCACCGTGCGGGGAGCGCGGGCGGTCGCGTCCGCACCGGTGTGCCTGTACGCGGGATCGCTGGTCCCCGCCGAGTTGCTGGAGTCGTGCCCGCGGGGCGCGCGGCTGGTCGACACCGCGCGGATGAACCTGGAGGAGATCGTCGCGGAGATGGTCGCCGCTCACCGGGCGGGGGAGGACGTGGCCAGGCTGCATTCCGGTGACCCGTCGGTGTTCAGCGCGATGGCCGAGCAGATGCGGCGGCTGGACGCCGAGGGAGTGCCGTACGAGGTGATCCCGGGGGTGCCCGCCTTCGCGGCGGCGGCGGCGTCGCTGGGGCGTGAGCTGACGGTGCCGGGGGTGGGGCAGACGGTGGTGCTGACCCGGACCTCGGTGCGCGCCACTCCCATGCCCGAGGGCGAGGATCTGGGCACGCTCGGTCGTAGCCGGGCCACGATGGTCCTGCACCTGGCGGTGCAGCGCGTCGAGGCCGTCGCGGCGGAGCTCGTTCCCAACTACGGTGCCGACTGTCCGGTGGCGGTGGTGGCGAGGGCGAGCCGCGACGACGAGGTGATCCTGCGCGGCACCCTGGCCGACATCGCCGGGCAGGTCCGCGACGCGGGGATCCTCCGCACCGCGGTGATCGTCGTCGGACGGGTGCTGACCGCTTCGGAGTTTCCCGACAGTCACCTGTACTCCGCGGCCCGTTGCCGTGACTGACCCCGTGCTGAAGGTCCTGATCCTGGGGGGCACCGACGAGGCCAGGCGGCTCGCCGCCGCGCTCGCCGATCGTCCGCGGACGCACGTGGTGTCCTCGCTGGCGGGCCGGGTGCGTGATCCGAAGCTGCCGGTGGGGGAGGTGCGCGAGGGAGGTTTCGGCGGCCCCGGCGGGCTCGCGGCGTGGCTGGTGGAGCACGGCGTCCAGGTCGTCGTGGACGCCACGCATCCGTTCGCGGCCAGGATGAGCGCCTCGGCGGCCGAGGCGGCGGCCCGTACGGGCCTGCCGTCGCTGATCCTGCGACGACCCGGCTGGCGGGCGGCTCCCGGTGACGACTGGCGCTGGGTGCCCTCTTTGGAGGCCGCCGCCGAGTTGCTGCCCTCGCTGGGGGAGCGGGTGTTCCTGACCACGGGACGTCGCAGCCTGCCGGTCTTCGCGGGTCTCGACGGGCAGTGGTTCCTGGCCCGTTCGGTGGACCGGCCGGGGCCGGTGGTGCCGCGACGTCTGGAGGTGCTGCTGAGCCGGGGGCCGTTCACGGTGGACGGAGAGCTGGCCCTGATGCGCGAGTACCGGGTGGAGGTGCTGGTCACCAAGGACAGCGGTGGTGAGATGACCACCGCGAAGCTGTTCGCCGCCCGTGAGCTCGGGGTGCCGGTGGTGATCGTACGCCGTCCGCCGCTGCCCGAGGGGGTGGTCTCGGTGGGGACCGTCGAGGCGGCGCTCGCCTGGCTGGAGAGTGTGAGCGGCCCCGGTGGGGGTGCCGGTTCGGGGCGTCGGGCCCGGCACGCCGGTGAGCGGTGAAGGCCGGACTCGCCCTCACCACGTGACGGCTCCTCGACGACTGAGGAGGAGCCGTCACGTCCGGGTCAGGCGGGATAGCGGCGGGGGGTGAACACCACCCGTTCGCCGTCGGCTCGCTCGACCACCCGCGTGGTGGACGAGCCCACCAGCAGCAGGCAGCGCATGTCGATCGCTCCGGGGTCCAGGTCGCCGAGGGTGGTGACGGTCATGTGCTCGTCGGCCCCGCCGACGTCGCGGCCGACGACCACGGGGGTCTGCGGCGCGCGGTGCTCGAGCAGCAGGTCCCGCGCGGCGGCCACCTGCCAGGTACGGCTCTTCGAGGCCGGGTTGTAGAGGGCCAGGACGAGGTCGGCCTTCGCCGCGGCGCTGATCCGCTCGGCGACCACCTCCCAGGGTTTGAGCAGGTCCGACAGCGACAGCACGCAGTAGTCGTGGCCGAGGGGGGCACCGGCCCTGCTCGCCACCGCGTGCGCCGCAGTCAGGCCGGGCAGCACCCGTACCGGCACGTCCGCGAACCTCGGCTCGCACGCCACCTCCAGCACCGCGCTGGCCATCGCGAACACCCCGGGGTCGCCCGAGGAGACCACGGCCACCCTCGACCCGGCCGCGGCCAGTTCCAGCGCGTGCGCGGCCCTCTCGGCCTCCACCCGGTTGTCGGTGGGGTGGCGGCGCTGGCGAGGGTTGGGCGGGACGCGGTCCAGGTAGGGGCCGTACCCGACGAGTTCGTCGACCTCGGCGAGCGCCTCCTGCGCCTGCGGGGTCAGCCACGGACGCCCGGCGGGGCCGAGTCCCACCACGACCACCTCGCCGCGCGCCCTCGCCTCGCCCGGGGTCTCGGCTACGGCGGCGGGCGCGGGGCTCGACGCGTTGACGGGGCTGTTGACGGGGCTGGGGATCAGCGCCAGCGAGAAGTACGGGACGCTGCCGGGGTCGACCTCGGCCAAAGGCGCCAGGCGCTGCTGCCCGGTGGTGGCGCGCTCGACGTACCAGGCCTCGTCGAGACGCCCGGCCTCGGCCAGCGCGTCGCGGACCTTGGTGAAGGTACGGCCGAGTTTCAGCACCGCGGCCGAGTCGGTGGCGGCCAGGCGCTCGGCGAGCACCTTGGCGGGGAGCGTCCCCGGCAGCACGGTCAGGACCTCGTCCCGCTCGACCAGCGGGCGGCCCAGGACCGCCGAGGCGCCGCTCACCGACGTCACGCCCGGCACGACCTCGGTGACGTAGCGGTGTGACAGACGCTTGTGCATGTGCATGTACGAGCCGTAGAAGAGCGGGTCGCCCTCGCACAGCACCACCACGTCGCGCCCGGCGTCCAGGTGGGCGGCCAGCCGCACCGCGCAGGCGGCGTAGAAGTCGTCGATCGCCCCCTGGTAGCCGCCGGGGTGGTCGGTGGTCTCGGTGGTGAGCGGGTAGATGAGCGCCTCCTCGACCTGCCCCTGCCGCAGGTAGGGAGCGGCCACCGAGCGGGCGATGCTGCGGCCGTGGCGGGCACTGTGGAAGGCGATCACGTCCGCCTCGCCGATCAGGCGGGCGGCCTTGACGGTCACCAGCTCGGGGTCGCCGGGGCCGAGTCCCACGCCCCACAGCCGTCCGGTCACGCGTGTGCTCACGTCGCCGCTCACTCCTCCTCGCTCGCGATCGCGTTGACCGCGGCGGCGGTCATCGCGCTTCCGCCCCGGCGTCCGTTCACGACGAGGTGTTCCAGCCTCGCCGGGTGCTCGGCGAGGGCCTGTTTGGACTCGGCGGCGCCGATGAAGCCGACCGGGACGCCGAGTACGGCGGCCGGGCGGCCCGCGCCCTCCTCGACCATCTCCAGCAGCCGGAACAGCGCGGTCGGCGCGTTGCCGATCGCGACCACCGAGCCCTGGAGCCTGTCGCGCCACAGTTCCAGTGCCGCGGCGCTGCGGGTGGTGCCCAGCCGCGCGGCGAGCTCCGGCACGCGGGGGTCGCCGAGGGTGCAGATCACCTCGTTGCCCGCGGGAAGGCGGCGCCGGGTCACCCCCGAGGCGACCATCATGGCGTCGCAGAGCACCGGGGCGCCCGCCTGGAGCGCCTCGCGTGCCGAGGCCACGACACCGGGCGACCAGCGCAGGTCGCTCACCAGGTCGACCATCCCGCAGGCGTGGATCATACGGACCGCGACCCGGGCGACGTCTGCGGGCAGGCCGTCCAGGTCGGCTTCCGCGCGGATGGTGGCGAAGGAGCGGCGGTAGATCTCCGCGCCGTCGCGGACGTAGTCGATCACATTTCCCCTCTGGCGGCCGCCACCGCGGCCGCGGTCTCCTCGATGCCGGAGCAGGTCAGGGCGGTGCCGTCCAGTTCCAGGCGGTAACCGTCACCGGTGGCGATCACGTCCGCGACCCGTCCCCTCGGGCGGCCGCAGCGCCTGGCGCAGCCCGCCCAGTGCACGGGGAGCGTATCGGTGCCCGGCCCCATCGCGGACGGCGGGGCCATGCCGAGTTCGCTCCGGGAAGGCTCGTTTCCGGAGAGTTCGCTTCTGGACGGCGAAATCATGCCGGTGGCGGTGGCGGTGGCGGTGGCGGTGGCGGTGGCGGTGGCGGCGTCGGCCTGGACGTCGGCGAGGGATTTGGCGCAACCGGGGCGGCCGGTGCAGGCCGTCACACCGATCCAGGGGGAGGCGGGGTCGACGACCAGCCCGGCGGCCTCCAGACGGGCGGCCGTGCCCGTGACCTCGGCGCGGTCCAGGCCGGGCAGGACCACACCGCGCCATGGCGTGAGCCGGATCTCCCCGCCCGAGGCGGCGTCGGCGAGCAGCAGTGCCTGCGCGGAGGTCAGCCGCCCCAGGGGGATCGCCACCCCGAGCGCCACCCGCGTGCCCTCGTTTCCTGGACCGTCCGTGTCCCTGTCTCCGTGGCCTGCGGCTTTTCCGGGACCTGTCTCTCCGGTGACGCCGGTTCGGTTCCCTCGCCGGCCCGTGCCCTCGATGACGCCGACCGGCCCGGAGGTCACGACGTGCGGTCTCACCGGTTCGAAGGGGGGCGTGTCGGGGAGTCCGAGAGCGGTTCGCATCCGGGTGGCGATCCGGGAGGGCCCGTCGGGAAGTTCGGCGATCCGCCAGGCGGTGACGTCCCGGGTGGCCAGTTCGTCGAGGAACGCCTCGGCGGTGGCGAGCAGGACGGTCACGGCTTCGTCGAGCGGTACGCGCAGGCCGGTGTCGGTTCCGGCGAGGAGCAGCGCGGCCTCGTCCGGTGCCGTGGGCAGGATCGTGGCGTCCGCGCCCAGGCCGGCCACGTCTCCCCGTCCGTCGTCGAGGGCGAACATGAACCGTCCCGGCAGGGCGGCGAGGGCCGGGCGGGCACACAGCCGTCGATCCAGTTCGCCGATCAGAGGGGTGATGTCGGCGATCCCACGGCCGTTCGTTTTCGTGCCGTTCGGAGCATCCCCGCCGCTCGGTCCGCTTGGTTCGTCGATTCCGCCTGGTTCGGCGGGTCCGGCTGGTCTGTTCGGTCTGCCGAATTTGTTTGGTTCGGCCGATCCAGCCGGTCTGCCGGGTTCGTTTGGTTCGGCCGGTCCGTCCACTCCGGTCAGCGGGGAGGCGAGGATGTTGCGGATGCGCTCGTGTGTCGCCGAGGGCAGCAGGCCCGCTTTCGCCATCCGCGCGGCGAATCCGTTTTCCGGACCGCTTTCTGGATTCTCCGGCCCGAGACCGCGCACCTGGACGTTCGCCCGGGAGGTGAGCTCGATGACGCCGTTGCCGTACGCCGTGGCGGCGTCGGCGAGTTCGCGCAGCTGGGAGGGGGTGAGACGACCTCCGGGTACGCGGACGCGGGCCAGGCCGCCGTCCGCGGCGGGGTGGACCTGGAGGGCCCCGGGGCACGCGTCGAGTCGCGATCGTCCGGAAAAGTCGGCAATGGACACTCAGAGGATGTTAATGCCAGTTTCTTGCAATGACCCGGACTGCCGTAGTGTCATCGATGGCGACGGCAAGGGAGGAAGCCGGTGTGAATCCGGCGCGGTCCCGCCACTGTAACCGGGGAGCGAACCCCACCCGGGCCACTGTCCGACGAAGGACGGGAAGGCCGGGGTGAGCACCGATCCGGGAGCCAGGAGACTCCAGCCGTCGTGGCCGACGACGACCCGGGGCGAGGACCCCGAGGGAGGAAGCTCCGTGCGCTTTTCGCCGTTCCCCCGCCACACCGCGACATCGCCGTTCCCCCGCCACACCGCGGCATCGTGGTCTTCCCATCACGACGCGGCATCGCGGTCGCCACATCACGGTGTGACACCGCCGCTCCCGCGTCACACCGCGACGTCGCCGCTCTCCCGCCGCATCGCGGCTCCCGCGGGCCGTACCGCCACTCCTCTGCCGGGGTGTGGCGCGTGATCCTGCTGCTCTCGACCTCCGACACCGACCTGCTGAGCGCCCGCGCGAGCGGCGCGGACTACCGGCTCGGCAACCCCGCCAGACTCACCGCCGCCGACCTCCCGCCGCTGCTGGAGGGCGCCGACCTGGTCGTGGTCCGCCTGCTCGGCGGGCGCCGCGCCTGGGAGGAGGGGCTGGACGCGCTGCTCGCCGGACCCCGGCCCGTCGTCGTCCTCGGCGGCGAGCAGGCGCCGGACGCCGAGCTGATGGAGCTGTCCACCGTGCCCGGCGGGGTCTGCGCCGAGGCGCACGCCTACCTCGCCCACGGCGGCCCGGCCAACCTGACCGAGCTGCATCACTTCCTGTCCGACACGCTGCTGCTCACCGGCCACGGGTTCGCCGCGCCCGAGCCCACCCCCACCTGGGGAACGCTCGCGCGCGAGACGCGCGGCCAGGACGGACCCGTCGTCGGGGTGCTCTACTACCGGGCCCACCACGTGGCGGGGAACACCGCCTTCGTCGAAGTGCTCTGCTCGGCGATCGAGGACGCGGGCGCGCGGGCGCTGCCGGTGTACTGCGCCTCGCTGCGCACCGCGGAACCCGGCCTGCTGGAGGTCCTGCGCACGGTGGACGCCCTGGTGGTGACCGTGCTCGCCGCGGGCGGCACCCGTCCGGCGACCGCGTCGGCGGGCGGGGACGACGAGGCATGGGACGTCGGCGCGCTCGCCGAGCTGGACGTGCCGATCCTGCAGGGGTTGTGCCTGACGAGCAGCCGGGCCTCCTGGGAGGAGAACGACGACGGCCTGTCCCCGCTGGACGCCGCCACCCAGGTCGCGATCCCCGAGTTCGACGGACGGATCATCACGGTGCCGTTCTCCTTCAAGGAGATCGACGAGGATGGGCTCACCGTCTACGTGGCCGACCCCGAGCGGGCCTCGCGGGTGGCGGGCATCGCGGTGCGCCACGCCGCGCTGCGGCACATCCCGCCCGCCGAGCGGCGGCTGGTGCTGATGCTGTCGGCCTATCCCACCAAGCACGCGCGCATCGGCAACGCCGTCGGCCTGGACACCCCGGCCAGCCTGGTGCGGCTGCTGGCCGCGCTCCGCGAGCGCGGTTACGACATCGGCGCCGAGGACGAGCTGCCCGGGGTGAGCGGGCAGGACGGCGACGCGCTCATTCACGCGCTGATCGCCGCGGGCGGGCAGGACCAGGACTGGCTCACCGAGGAACAGCTCGCGGGAAACCCGGTGCGCATCGCGGCGAGCCGGTACGCCGAGTGGTACGCCACCCTCCCCGCGGACCTGCGCGCCCGGATGGAGGAGCACTGGGGCCCGGCGCCCGGCGAGCTGTTCGTGGACCGCTCACGCGATCCCGAGGGCGAGATCGTGCTGGCCGCGCTGCGTTCCGGCAACGTGGTGGTCATGGTGCAGCCGCCGCGCGGCTTCGGCGAGAATCCCATCGCGATCTACCACGACCCCGACCTGCCGCCCAGCCACCACTACCTGGCCGCCTACCGCTGGCTGGCCGACGGCTTCGGCGCGCACGCCGTGGTCCACGTGGGCAAGCACGGCAACCTGGAGTGGCTGCCCGGCAAGTCGGCGGGCCTGTCGGCCTCCTGCGGCCCGGACGCCGCGCTCGGCGACCTGCCGCTCGTCTACCCGTTCCTGGTGAACGACCCGGGCGAGGGCACCCAGGCCAAGCGCCGCGCCCACGCCACCCTGGTCGACCACCTCGTCCCGCCGATGGCCCGCGCCGACAGCTACGGGGACATGGCCAGGCTGGAGCAGCTCCTCGACGAGCACGCCTCCATCGCGGCGATGGACCCGGCCAAGCTGCCCGCGATCCGCGCCCAGATCTGGACGCTCATCCAGGCCGCCAGGCTCGACCACGACCTCGGGGTCGCCGACCGTCCCCACGACGCCGAGTTCGACGACTTCCTGCTGCACATCGACGGCTGGCTGTGCGAGGTCAAGGACGTTCAGATCCGCGACGGCCTGCACGTGCTGGGAGCCGCCCCAGAAGGGGGGCCGCGCGTCGACCTGGTCCTGGCCATGCTCCGCGCCCGGCAGATGTGGGCGGGTGGCGAGGCGCTCGTCGGGTTGCGCGAGGCACTGGGCCTGGCCGAGGACGGCAGCGTGGGACGGATCGGTGTCGACGACGCCGAGACCCTGGCCCGAGCCCTGGTCGAGGCGATGGAACACCGCGGCTGGGACCCGGCCGCGGCAGGGGAGGTGACCGCCGAGGTCCTGGGCCGGGCCGACGACACCGGCCGCGACGACGCCGGCGCCTCGGCGGGCCCGGCCGGGGTGACCGGCCGGGGCGGCGGATCCGGGGTGCCCGCCGCGGCCGACGTACGCGGTGCGAACCTGGGGGAGGTGGAGCGGATCCTGCGGTTCGCCGCCGTCGAGGTCGTGCCCCGGCTGGCGCGCACCACCGACGAGATCGACGCGATCCTGCACGCCCTCGACGGCGGCTACGTGCCCGCCGGGCCGAGCGGTTCGCCGCTGCGCGGGCTGATCAACGTGCTGCCCACCGGCCGCAACTTCTACTCGGTCGATCCCAAGGCCGTGCCGAGCAGACTGGCGTGGGAGACCGGCCAGGCGATGGCCGACTCCCTGCTGGAGCGCTACCGCGCCGACACCGGCGACTGGCCGCGTTCGGTCGGGTTGTCGGTCTGGGGGACCAGCGCGATGCGCACCGCGGGCGACGACGTCGCCGAGGTGCTGGCGCTGCTGGGCGTGCGGCCGCTCTGGGACGAGGCCTCGCGCCGCGTCACCGGCCTGGAGCCGATCCCGGCAGGCGAACTGGGTCGTCCGCGCGTGGACGTCACCATCCGGATCAGTGGCTTCTTCCGCGACGCCTTCCCGCACGTCGTGGCGATGCTGGACGACGCCGTACGGCTGGTGGCCGGGCTGGCCGAGCCCGAGGAGCTCAACTACGTGCGGGCGCACGTGCTCGCCGACCGGGCCGAGCACGGAGACGAGCGCAGAGCCACCATGCGCATCTTCGGCTCCCGGCCCGGGGCCTACGGCGCCGGGCTGCTGCCGCTGATCGACAGCCGCAACTGGCGCGACGACGCCGATCTGGCCGAGGTGTACGCGGTCTGGGGCGGCTTCGCCTACGGCCGGGACGTCGACGGTGTTCCCGCCAGGCAGGACATGGAGACGGCCTACCGCAGGATCGCCGTGGCGGCCAAGAACGTCGACACCCGCGAGCACGACATCGCCGACTCCGACGACTACTTCCAGTATCACGGCGGCATGATCGCCACCGTCCGGGCGCTCACCGGCAAGGCCCCGGCCGCCTATGTCGGCGACAGCACCAGGCCTGACGCGGTCCGCACCAGGACGCTCTCCGAGGAGACGTCCAGGATCTTCCGCGCCAGGGTGGTGAACCCCCGCTGGCTGGCCGCGATGCGCAGGCACGGCTACAAGGGGGCCTTCGAACTGGCCGCCACCGTCGACTACCTGTTCGGCTACGACGCCACCACCGGCGTCGTAGCCGACTGGATGTACGACAAGCTGGCCGCGACCTACGTGCTGGACCCGGAGAACCAGGAGTTCATGGCCAGGTCCAACCCGTGGGCGCTGCACGGGATCGCCGAGCGGTTGCTGGAGGCGGCCGGTCGCGGCATGTGGGAGCATCCCGACCCCGCCGTCCTGCGCGATCTGCAGGAGGTCTACCTCAAGTCCGAGGGAGACCTGGAGGGCGGAGTCTGACCGGGGCGGTGCCGCGCTTTCACCGGGCTCCACGGGTTTCACCGTTTCGGCGATGTCCGGCCAGACCCCTTGGCGTTCCCCCACCCCCTCCGGGCGTGGGGGAACGCCAAGGGGAGCGGCTCAGCCCAGGGCGTGGTCGAGGTTGAACGCGGCGCTGATCAGTGCGAGGTGAGTGAAGGCCTGCGGGAAGTTGCCGAGCTGCTCGCCGGTCCGCCCGATCTCCTCGGCGTACAGGCCGAGGTGGTTGGCGTAGGTGAGCATCTTCTCGAACGCGAGCCGTGCCTCGTCCAGGCGTCCGGCCCTGGTGAGCCCCTCGACGTACCAGAACGAGCAGATCGAGAACGTGCCCTCCTCACCGCGCAGCCCGTCCGGGCTGGCTTCGGGGTCGTAGCGGTAGACCAGCGAGTCGGACACCAGGTGCGCGCCGAGCGCGTCGAGGGTCGACAGCCATTTGGGGTCGGTGGGGGAGATGAACTTCGTCATCGGCATCATCAGCACCGAGGAGTCGAGGACGTCGTCGTCGAAGTGCTGGACGAACGCCCGCAGTTCCTCCGACCAGCCGCGCCGCATGATCTGCCGGTAGATCGCGTCACGGGCCAGCTGCCAGCGCGGCGTGTCGGCGGGCAGCCCGCGGTGGGCGGCCATCCGCATGGCCCGTTCGATCGCCACCCAGCACATCAGCCGCGAGTAGACGAAGTCCTTGCGCCCGCCGCGCGTCTCCCACACGCCCTCGTCGGGCCGGTCCCAGTTGTCGCAGACCCAGTCCACCAGGATGTGGACGTCGTCCCAGAGAGCGCTGGATATCGGCCGGTGCCACTTGTCGTAGAGGTAGACCGAGTCGAGGAGGGCGCCGTAGATGTCCAGCTGGAGCTGGTCCACCGCGGCGTTCCCGACGCGCACCGGAGCCGAGCCCCGGTAGCCCTCCAGGTGGGCCAGCTCGATCTCGGGGAGCTCGGTGCGCCCGTCGACGCCGTACATGATCTGCAGAGGACCCGAGGGCCCGCCGCCGTCGTCGCGGCTGACGTGCCGTGACAGAAACCCCATGAACGCCTCGGCCTCCTCGCCGAAGCCCAGCCGCAGCAGCGCGTACACGCAGAACGCCGAGTCGCGGATCCAGACGTACCGGTAGTCCCAGTTGCGCTCCCCGCCGATCTGCTCGGGCAGGCTGGTGGTCACGGCGGCCACGATCCCGCCGGTCGGCGCGTAGGTGAGGAGTTTCAGCGTGAGCGCGGACCGGTGCACCATCTCCCGCCACCGGCCCCGGTAGGTCGAGGAGGACAGCCAGCGGCGCCAGTACGCCACGGTCGCGGCGAACTCCTCCTCGGCCTCCTCGATCGGGCACGAGCGCGGCGCCAGGTCGTCGCCGAACCTGTCGAGAGCGAACACCGCGCACTCGCCCTCGCCGAGCTTGAACTCCGAGCGCACGTCCTGGCCGTCCGCCTCCAGGACGGTGCTGGAGGACAGGGCCAGCGACAGCGACGGCGACTCGAAGACCGCCCGCTCCTGGGACAGGCTCAGGACGTGGGGCTGCCTGCCGTAGTCGAAGCGCGGAGCCACCCGGGCGCGGAACGACAGCGACCCGCGCACGCATCTCACCCGCCGGATCAGCCGGTGCCGGGTGTCGTCGGACGTGCCGCCGACGATCGGCATGAAGTCCTGGACCTCGCCCACCCCTTCGGCGGCGAAGAAACGGGTGATCAGCACGTTGGTGTCGGGGAAGTAGAACTGCTTGGTGCTCGCCGGTTCCCAGGTGCCCAGCTCGAACGATCCGCCCCGGCTCGCGTCCAGGATCGAGCCGAACACGCTGGGCGCGTCGAAGCGGGGGCAGCAGTACCAGACGATGGTGCCGCCGGTGTCCACCAGCGCGGCGGTTCGCAGGTCGCCGATGAGCCCGTGGTCGGCGATGGGCCGGTATCCGCAGGCGCCCGCCGGATCCTGACGAGCGGATTCCGCTGCCGTCATGTCGGCCTTCTCACGTCGCGAGCGGGGCACCTCACGCCCTCAAGCTACGTGGCCCGCACACCTGCCGGGGTCCCCCCGGCGTCAAGGAGTCGGCAGGTTTCGCGCGGGTGAGGGCAAAGGCGCCCCGGTGAGGGCCATGTCACCGGCGTCACCGGGGCCGGTGACATGGCAGGGGCCCTGTTCAGGCGCTCTCCGAGCGTCCCAGCCGCCAGTAGCCCATGAAGGCCACCGAGGAGCGGTCGACGCCGGTCTCCTGCACCAGGTGGCGGCGGAGCAGCTTGACCATGCCCGCCTCGCCGGCCAGCCACGCGTACAGGCCGTCGCCCTTCGGGGCCTCGGGGACCTCCCAGAGGATCTCCGCGTCGACGTCGACGTCCTCCAGCGGGTTCGCGGCGCCGGTGACGGCGCGCTCGGCGGTGAGCGCGCCCAGGGTCTCGCGTACGGCCGGGATGAGCAGATCGCCGTGGCGGGCTCCCCCGCGGGGCAGCCAGGTGACCTTCACGCCCGGGCGGACGTCGAGCCGGAGCGCGTCGGCGGCCTTGGGGATCTCCAGCAGCGCCGTGGCGCGCACGGAGCCGGACAGCGACTCGACGATCGCGGCGATGGCGGGCACGGCCGTCTCGTCGCCGGCGAGCAGCAGGTGTGACGCCCCGGCGGGCGGGGCCCACTCCTGGCCGCCGGTGGGGCCGGGGTGCGCGGCGTTGGGGCCGACCACCACGACCCGGTCACCGGGGGAGGCGTGGGCCGCCCATCGGGAGGCGGGGCCGGTCTCGCCGTGCAGGACGAAGTCGACGTCGAGTTCGCGCTGCTCGGGCCGTACGGCGCGGACGGTGTAGGTGCGGATCGGGTTGCGCAGCTCGTCGGGGAGCGCCCGCCACCGCTGGTACCAGTCGGCCCCCTCGCCCAGGGGGGTGATGCTGCCGTCGGGCAGCGGGAGGATCACCTTGATCCGCTGGTCGAAACCGTTGTCGGCGAAGCCCGCCAGATCCTCGCCGCCGAAGGTGACCCGCACGAAGCTCGGGCTGAGCCGCTCCGTCCGCAGGACCGCCACCTGGTGGCCGCGATAGGCCGGGACCTCCGCCGCGCGCTCAAGGGTCTGCTCGCCGCCCGCTGTCATCGTGCCGCCTTCACCGAGGGAATGCCGTCCTCAGCAACTTAGCTTTGCCTAACCTTATTGAGCAACCCGTCGTGGCCTGACATGTGGCCATCTGATGCTGTCCGCGGCTGTTCGATCTTTTCGTTCCTGCATGTACCTGCGTGTGCCCAGGTGATCCTGTCGGGTCTCCCCCGTTACGGGCGAGATCGGTCACGCGGCCCGCGCCTCCTCGCCCTCGTGTGTCTCCAGCGTGCCGCGCCGCGACCTCCCCTCCGGGTCCGGCCCGGCGATGCGGGTGCCGACGCGGCCGAAGACGCCGTCGGCGCGTTCGGGCAGGCTCGCGCGGTACGGCTCGTACGCCCAGCTCGGCCTGCTCACCCGGATCGTCTCGCGGATCAGGGGCGCGCCGTCCGGCCGGTCGCCCGGATGGGACACCAGGGTCGAGGGGAGCGCCTGCCGGTCCGGAGGTGTCTGCGCGCGAGGGAGCGTCTCGGCGACCGGAGGTGCCATGCCGATCCACGGATCGGCGCGTTCGCCCCGCCCGTTCCTCCTGCGATGCCGCCCCGCCGGGACGCGGGAGGCACGAAGACGCAGCCGGGACAGGACGAACGTGGTGCCGAGGATGAAGGTGAGCAGTCCGGCGATCGCGGCGGTCTCCATGGAGACGGGAAGCGTTGCAGGGGTGTCGGAAGAGGTCGTCGCGCCGGGGGCGAGCGCGGGACGGACCTCGATCCGTCCCGCCACCTGCGGAGCGGTGCCGTCCTTTCCCGGGACGGCCGTCAGTTTCTCCTTGACCTTGCGGGGCAGGCCGTAGCCGACGACCTTGCTCTGGTCGCGGGTCTTACGCTTCAGCCAGACCCGGTCGACGTTCCCCTCGATGGTGTGGATCGTTCCACCGTTCACGCTTTCCACGATGCCGACGTGGTCGATCCCCTTGATGTCCTTGCCGCCCGACCAGTCGAAGAAGACCAGGGCCCCCGGCTCCGGCGTCCGTGTCCACGCGCCGTGGTTCTCGAACCAGCGGGCCTGTGAAGGGGTCCAGGCGAACTGCCCCACGTACTCCTGCACCCCCGCCTTCTCCGCCGCCCAGGCGATGAACATCGCGCACCAGGGGGCGGTCCTGTACTGCGGGTCCTGGGCCACGTTGACCGCGTACCACTCGCCGAACTTGCTGTGCTGGCCCGGCCCCTCCCGGTACCCGAGTTCGGGCTTGATGGTCCTGAGCAGATCGTCACCGATCGGATCCATGGCTGTGAGCCACCCCGTCCACTCTCCTCCACCCTTCAGAGAAGGGGGCGCCGTCCGACAAAACTGGACTGTATTCGTAGAAAAATTGAGAAGTGGGGCTATTTGCGGAAAAAGCCGAGCTGAGAGGTCATCCCATACCGGATCCGGTGAAAGGCGGGAAACGCGTCCCCGCAGCACGTATCATCGTCCGGCTGTCCGCCCCGGTCCCGGCGCGACACCACAACCCGGGTGTCCGGCGACGGATGAGGTCCGGGACGCCGGCGCCTCTCTCGTTTTCCGGGCATATCTCGACTCACCCCGCGCTCACCGGTCACACCGGTACGCGTCCCGCCTATCAGAGTCCATCGGGTCGAATAGCATGTGATGGCACGTGCGCGGCATGCGTGGGTGCCGATGCCGAGACCTTCCCCCTTTTCCTCCCGGTCCGGCGGCAATGCGGACGCGAAGGCGGAACGGGTTTCCCATGTTCGACGACAAGACGCAGGAGACCCTCCGCCGCCTCCTGGACCTCGCCGAGCACCCCGCGACCCCGCAGGCCGAGCGCGCCCTGGCCGTCGCACGGGTCCGCGCCCTCATCATGGTGCCCGAGGGCGACGCCCGCCGGGCACCGGTCACCCCGGCGATGGAGGCGGGGATCCTCAGCAGGGTCAGGCCGCTCGCCCACCGGGTCGACGAGGACCTGGTGGGTGAGATACACGGAGACCTCTACGCCTTCAGCACCCGCTACCGGGTGATCGGTGAACTCGCCGAGGAGATCGCCCTCCTGCTGGAGCGCTGGAGCGCCGTCGTCCCGCAGAAGCGCCACCGCCACGAGGAGGCCGTCAGGACCGCGGCCTCGAAGCTCGTCTACCTGCTGGAACGCCGAGACCTGTTCCGCAGGCCCAAATGGGGCAACCGCCCGAGAGCCAGATAGGTCTCTGGGGCGGGTCAGCGGTCCGGACCGCCCGGCCGGTCGGCCCCGCGGTCCGGGCGTTCGGCGAGCAGCGGCAGCAGCGGGTTCCAGACGGTCCCGTCCCGGGCGTCGCGCCGCCGCCGCGCGATGGCGCTCAACGCCTCAAGGACCACGCGGTTGGCCAGCGCGGCGGTGATGTCGGCGTGGTCGTAGGGCGGGCTGACCTCCACGACGTCGACGCCGACGACCGGCAGCTCCAGGCAGATGCGCCGTACGGAGTCCAGGAGCTGGCGCGCGGTGATGCCACCCGGCTCCGGGGTTCCGGTGCCGGGGGCGTGACCCGGATCGCACACGTCGATGTCGACGGACAGGAAGACGCCGTCGCACTCGTCGACGGCGATGGCGAACGCCTCGGTCAGGCACTCGTCCAGGCCCCGGTGCACGATCTCGGTCATCTCGTACGAGCGCATCGCCCGTTCGGCCATCCAGTCCAGCGTCTCCGGCGGCGGCCAGTAGCCGCGCAGGCCGACCTGCAGGAAACGGTCGCCGCGCAGTGCCCCCGACTCGATGAGCCGGCGCATCGGCTGCCCGTGGCCCCACAGCGAGCCGAACTCGATGTCGCCGGTGTCCGCGTGGGCATCAAAGTGGATCATCGAGATCCGGCCGTGCCCGAGGACGTTGGCCACCCCCTTGGCATCGGGGAAGGCGATCGAGTGGTCACCGCCCAGGATCACCGGGATGGCCCCCGAACGGGCGACCTTCTCGACGGCGGACTCCAGCGCGGCCAGTGACGTCGCGATGTCGCCCGGCGGCATCTCGACGTCACCCGCGTCCAGGACGCGCAGGTCGCGCAGACCGTCGGTGCGCAGCGCCAGGCTGGGGCGCGCCCCGTCGTGCGGCAGGTAGTCGGTCATCCGGATCGCCTGCGGTCCGAAGCGCGCGCCGGGCCGGTGTGAGGTGCCGCCGTCGAACGGCGCGCCCACGATCACGACGTCGGCGCCCGCGTAGCTCGCGGGATCGTCCAGCGAGCACCGTTCGACGCCGAGGAAGGTGATGTCGGGCCCGAACTGGGACCCGTAGCGGTTCGTCACTGTTCCTCCGGC
Organism: Streptosporangium sp. NPDC049078; assembly: GCF_040648855.1. Lineage (NCBI taxonomy): Bacteria > Bacillati > Actinomycetota > Actinomycetes > Streptosporangiales > Streptosporangiaceae > Streptosporangium > Streptosporangium sp. NPDC049078. Next base: position 120,364 of record NZ_JBEZEL010000004.1, on the reverse strand, counting down.
GGGAAGGTCCCGGCCCGCGCGTGTCGCGGCCCGTCGCCGCCGGGCACGGCTCGCGAAGTGGCTCCGGCCACCCCGCAGGAGATCGTCATCGAGAACTCCACCCGGTCAGGTCCATCGGACCAGCCAGCATAACCGGACAAGTCGGGACATGTGCCAGCCGTGCTGTCTGTCCGGAGGGCTTCGGCGATCCCGGGCGATAGGTCGCAAGGCACGCTGAGGCGCGGTGAAGGCGGGGAGGTCGATGGTGGCCGTGGCCCGGGGAGACTTTCCGCCCGCGCGAGGCACGACCTCGCGCGATCCGGCGATTCGTCCCGGGGCCACGGCGTGTGAACTGGCGGATCCCGGATGCCCGGCGAGGAAGGGAAGCCGGCCACCGAGAGATGAATGGGACCCGCCAGAGCTCTCCGTCGACGCGCTGACCGGGAGTGCGACCGCGACGCTGCGGTAAGCACAACCGTGACGGTAAGCAGCCCTGGGCGGGTGCCTCAATGATGTTGCCGGATGTTGCGCGGAATTCGCCCCGGCGCGGCGGACACCGCCTCGGGGGTTCACCGCCGATCGATATGTCCCTCGAGCGGCTCACGGCCGCACGGTACGCCGAGAAGAACCCTCACGACGGAGTCGCGAGGTCCGAGGGCCGGACTCCGCCGGTGTCATGGCGGCCGGTCGGGGCCGGTCGGGGGCAGGGCCCGTCCGCGGTGTCACCTGCCGGTGGGCTCACCGGTGGGGTCGTCGGCCTCGCTCTCCGGCGCGGGATCGTCGCCGGCGCCAAGCTCCTTGCGCAACCGGTCAAGATCCATGCTGTGGCTGCTGTACTTCAGCTCACGGGCAACCTTCGTCTGCTTAGCCTTGGCTCGGCCCCGTCCCATTGGCTGTACTCCCTCGCGCAGGCCGTGCTCGGCCCCTCGTCACTGTCGCATCGCCGGCTGGCGCGCTCTGACGCCGCAGGTCAGTCTGCGGTAGCCGTACCAAGTATCCCGCTTCGCGGTCGATCCGTCATCGATCGGGCTCGAACCGGCCGCGGGCCCTGGTGGAAAACGGCCTTCGCCATCATAGCCAACGTCATTACGATTTGAAGAATTATGCAATTTGCCACATCATGAGGAACGGTGTGCCGATAAAACCAGACGCCGGGGAGTGACCTGATCCACGGGAGGTGGGGGACATGAGCGAGTTCGCGGCGGAGCTACGGGCACGCATCGCCGATGTCGACGGCGAGCTGGAGCTCATGCGCCAGGCCTTCGACGACCACGCGATCGAGGTCCTGTCCGGGCGCCTGGAGAACCTGTTGCGCATCGCCGACCAGCACGGCGTCGACGTACGACACGCCGGTGGCGGGCCTGCCGCCGGAGCTGCGTGATCATGCCGGTGCCGCTGCACCAGGCCAAGGCCGAATTCTTCCGCACCCTCGGCCATCCGGTCCGCATCCAGGTCCTGGAGCTTCTCCAGGACGGCCCCCGGCCGGTGCGGGACCTGCTGAGCGCCATCGACGTCGAGGCCTCCAACCTCTCCCAGCAACTCGCCGTGCTGCGCCGCGCGGGAGTCGTGACCGCCACCCGGGACGGCGCCACCGTCGTCTACGCCCTGTCCACCAGGGACCTGGCCGACCTGATGTCCGTGGCGCGATCGATCCTGGCCGAGGTTCTCGCCGAGCAGGGCGAGCTGCTCGCCGAGCTGCGCGCCGAGGCCGGCAGATGAACGGGGCCCTGCCCGAGCGCGACGGCACGCCTCGCCGAGGCGTCGTCTGCGGGTGAACCCGGCTCCGAGCTCGCTGTCGGGCCCGCCGTCCGATCCGCGTCCGGGATCGTCGTCTCAGTCCGCCACGGCGGTCTCGGGGTCATGGCCGTAAAGCCAGGCGCTCTGCCGGAGCGGACTACTGGCGGCCAGGGCCGCGTCGCGTTCCAGCTGGGCGGGCCCGTCGGGCAGATGGTTCAGCACCTCGCGGCCCCGGCTCATCAGCTGCACCTGCGAGGCCCGGGGCCTGCGGATCCTCTCGTAGCGGGCCAGCGCCTCCGCCGCCGTCTCGCGGGTGGCCTCGCGCAGGCAGATCGCGAGCACCACCGCGTCCTCGACCGCCTGGGCGGCGCCCTGACCGAGGAAGGGCAGCATCGAGTGGGCGGCGTCCCCCAGCAGGGTCACCCGCCCCGACGTCCAGCGTTCCAGGGGAGAGCGGTCGTACAGGGCCCAGCGCTTGGTCGCGGTGGCCGCGTCGATCAGCCCTCTCAGCCGAGGGTCCCAGGTCTCGAACTCGCCCCTCAGGTCCTCAAGCCGCCCGTCGGCCGTCCACGACTCGACGCGCCACTCGCCCGCGGGCACGATCGCGACGACGTTGATCAGCTTTCTGTCCCTGATCGGGTAGTGAACGAAGTGGCGCCCCGGCCCCAGCCAGAGCGTCTGCACCCGGCGCACCGACAGCTCAGGGGCCCGCTCGGCGTCGATGAGGCACCGGTAGGCGCAGAGCCCGGAGAAGCGCGGGGGCTCCTCGTCGACGACCGCAGGCCGGACCGCCGAGTGGATGCCGTCGGCGCCGATCACCGCGTCGGCGACCACCGTCGCCCTCGCGCCTGTGGCCGTACCGAAGGTCAGCTCGACCCCCTCGGGATCCTGCCGCAGCACCTCCAGTCGCCGATCTGTCCTGATGACGTCCTCGGGCAGCGCCTTCACCAGCATGTCGAGCAGGTCGGCGCGGTGCGCGACGTAGAAGTCGCTGCCGTACAGCCGCCGGCACTCCTCACCCATCGTCTGGGAGGCCAGCACCCGGCCGTCCTCCCAGCGCCTCAACTCCCAGGCGGCATCCATGGGGACGGCGAAGGAGGCCAGCCGCTCGCCGAGTCCGGCCCGCACCAGGGGGCGGACCATGTTGGGACTCACCCCGATGCCCGCTCCCACCTCGCGCAACTCGGCGGCCTGCTCGTACACGACGGCCTCGACACCGGCCTGCCGCAGGAGCAGGGCGGCGGTCAACCCGCCGAGACCTCCGCCGACAATGGCGACCTTCACTCAGGGGCTCCTCTCGTCGGATGGCGTCTCACCCCGAGGTACCGCTGTGCTGCCGGGGCGGCGTCCCGATGCTCCCGGCGATGTGAACCGCGGCGACTTCGAACGCGTCCGTACGGCACTCTCGGCTCACCCGGAGATCTTCGTCTATTCCATCCCGATCCGGTAGAGGGAAGGTGCTGTCGATCATGGCGAGGCGAGGTCCGGTGCTTCGACGCGCCTGCCCCGGTTGGTCCCGGTACGCCCTCGTGCGCGTGGTGCGGCCGCGCCGCGCGATGTGACGAACGTGTTCGCCGTATCGGGGTTTGAACGCCTCAGCCGAGGAACTGTCGATGTATGGACGCACTCGCGCATGTCGACGCCTACTGGCGCGCGGCCAACTATCTGTCGGTCGGTCAGATCTATCTGCTGGACAACCCGCTGCTGACCGAGCCGTTGCGGCCCGAGCACATCAAGCCGCGGCTGCTGGGACACTGGGGGACCACCCCGGGACTGAACTTCTGCTTCGCCCACCTGAACCGGATCATCACGGAACGCGACCAGGACATGATCTACATCGCCGGTCCGGGTCACGGCGGCCCGGCGGCGGTGGCGCACGCCTGGCTGGAGGGTTCCTACACCGAGTGCTATCCCGACATCTCCCGTGACCGGGAGGGGATGCGGCGGTTGTTCCGGCAGTTCTCCTTTCCCGGTGGCATTCCCAGCCATGTGGCGCCCGAGACGCCCGGTTCGATCCACGAGGGCGGGGAGCTCGGGTACGCGCTGGCGCATGCCTACGGGGCCGCGTTCGACAACCCGGAGCTGGTGGTCGCCAGTGTCATCGGGGACGGGGAGGCCGAGACCGGGCCGCTCGCGGCCAGCTGGCATTCCAACAAGTTCCTCGATCCAAGGCGTGACGGCGTGGTGCTGCCGATCCTGCACCTGAACGGCTACAAGATCGCCAATCCCGCCGTGCTGGCCCGCATCCCGGAAGAAGAGCTCCTCGCGTTGATGGAGGGGTACGGATACCGCCCGCACGTGGTGGCCGGGGACGAACCCGAGGCGATGCACGCGCTCATGGCCCGGACACTGGAGACGGTCTGGGAGCAGATCGCCGACTACCGGCGGGGGCGGGCCGAGCGGTTGCCGATGATCGTTCTGCGGACGCCGAAGGGGTGGACCGGTCCCGAGCGGGTCGACGGCCTGCCGGTGGAGGGCACCTGGCGCTCGCACCAGGTCCCGCTGTCGGGGGTGCGCGACAACGCCGAACACCTGGCGATGCTGGAGGAGTGGATGCGCTCGTACCGGCCACAGGAGTTGTTCGACGCCGACGGGCGGCCGGTGGCCGAGATCCTGGACACGGTGCCCGAAGGACCACTGCGGATGAGCGCCAACCCGCACGCCAACGGCGGCGAACTGCTGCGGCCGCTGGCGCTCGGCGATTTTCGCGAGCACGCGGTCAAGGTCACCTCACCGGCCACCGCGAGCAGTGAGCCCACCCGGGTGCTGGGCGAATTTCTGCGCGAGGTCATCGCCGCCAACCCCGAGACCTTCCGGCTGATGGGCCCCGACGAGACCGCCTCCAACCGGCTGCAGGCGGTCTTCGAGGTCACCGGCCGCGCCTGGAACGCCGAGATCCGCGACGGCGACGACCACCTCCAGGCGGGCGGCCGGGTCATGGAGGTGCTCAGCGAGCACCTGTGTCAGGGCTGGCTCGAGGGCTACCTGCTGACCGGCCGCCACGGGTTGTTCAACTGCTACGAGGCGTTCATCCACATCATCGACGCGATGTTCAACCAGCACGCCAAGTGGCTGGAGTCCTCGCGGAAGATCGGCTGGCGTCGTCCGGTGGCCTCGCTGAACTATCTGCTGTCGTCGCACGTGTGGCGCCAGGACCACAACGGCTTCTCCCACCAGGACCCCGGTTTCCTGGATGTGGTGATGAACAAGAAGGCCGAGGTGGTGCGGGTGTATCTGCCGCCGGACGCCAACACGCTGCTGTCGACGGCCGATCACTGCCTGCGCTCGCGCGACTACGTGAACGTGATCGTGGCGGGTAAGCAGCCGGTGCTGGATCTGATGGGGATGGACGAGGCGATCGCGCACTGCACCCGAGGGCTGGGCATCCTGGAGTGGGCCAGCACCGACGCCGGCGTCGAACCGGACGTGGTGCTGGCGTGCGCGGGCGACGTGCCCACCCTGGAGACGCTGGCGGCGGCCGCGCTGCTGCGTGAGCATCTGCCCGAACTGCGGGTCCGGGTGGTCAACGTGGTGGACCTGATGCGGTTGCAGCCGCCGTCGGAGCATCCGCACGGCATGTCGGACGCGGACTTCGACACGGTGTTCACCGCCGACCGGCCGATCATCTTCAACTTCCACGGCTATCCGTGGCTGATCCATCGCCTGACGTACCGGCGCAACGGTCACGAGAACATCCACGTGCGCGGTTACAAGGAGGAGGGCACCACGACCACGCCGTTCGACATGGTCATGCTCAACGACATCGACCGGTTCCACCTCGTGATGGACGTCATCGACCGGGTTCCCGGGCTGGCCGAGCGGTCGGCGCACCTGCGCCAGCACATGGCCGACGCCCGCCTGACCGCCCGGGCCTACACCCGTGAGCACGGTGAGGACCTGCCCGAGATCCGCGACTGGGCCTGGCCCCACTAAAGGACTCGTCCCGGCGCCCCGCGTCCGCCCTCGGACGGGTGTGGGGCGCCGGGACGGGAGATCCGGGAGATCATCGTCGTGCGCAGACCATAAGTCCTCCTGATCAGGGACTTTCGCCGCTGACGTCTCCAGGACCGCCTTGCGATGCTCGATGCGAGGAGGTTCGTCATGAAGGTCAGGGAAGTCATGGGCGGCACGGCGATCGCGGTGCGGCCGGAGGCGACGTTCACCGAGATGGTCGACGCCATGCGGCGCTTCAAGGTCGGCGCGCTCACCGTCATCGACGCCGACGATCATCCCATCGGCATGGTCTCCGACGACGATCTCCTGCTCAGGGAGACCGATTCGGGCGCGCGCCCCGGCGGCGTCTTCGACAGTCACAAAAGACGCCAGGAGCACCGTAAGGCCGCGGGCGGCACGGCCAGGCAGATCATGACCACCCCCGCGATCACCATCACGAAGGACACCGCCGTGCGGGACGCGGCACGGCTGATGCACCGGCATCGGATCAAGCAACTACCGGTGATCGACGCGGTCACCGGGCGTATCACCGGCACCGTTCACCAGAGCGATCTGCTCCAGGTCTTCGCCCGCCCGCCCGAGGAGATCGAACGCGAGGTCGCCGAGGTCCGTGACCGGCTCGCCGTCCCCCCGGAGACGATGAGCGTCGCCGTCGAGGCGGGGGTGGTCACGCTGAGGGGACGGCTCCCCTTCCGGTCGCAGATCGCCCCCCTGGTCGCGGCGGTCGGCGAGATCGAGGGCGTCATCGAGGTCGAGAACGCCCTCACCTGCCGGTCCGATGACCTCGTTCCCGTTCCGCCGTTCCTGTGACAGGGGCGAGACCATGGACAAGGGGAAGATCATGAACGTCCGCACCGCCGAGGAGATCACCTCGGTGATCCGCACGGCGCTTCAGGCCGCCACGTGGGCGCCGTCGGTGCACAACACCCAGCCGTGGTCCTTCGGGGTCGACGGCGACGAGATCGCGTTGCGCGCCGACAGCGACAGGAAACTGCGGATCGGTGACGCCGCCGGCCGGGAGATGCTGATCAGTTGTGGCGCGGCCCTGATGAACGTGCGGCTCGCGCTGCGCGCGCTCGGCTACGAGCCGCAGGTGCGCGTGCTGCCCGACCCCGACCGCCCGGCGCTGCTGGCCACGATACGGCCGGGAGCGGCCGTACCCGCCGACGAGAGCGCCCGGCTGCTGTATGCCGAGATCGAGCGCCGCCGCACCCACCGGGCCGGTTTCACCGAGCTGCCCGTCCCTGAGCGTCTTGTCGAGACACTGGTGGCCGAGGCGGAGGGTGAGGGGGCGCGGCTGACGCCGGTCCGCTCCGAGGCGGCGATCCGGGTGCTCGCCGCGATCACCTGCGCCGCCCAGGACGTGCAGTCGCAGGACCGGGCGCTGTCGCTGGAGCTGATCCGCTGGGCACGGCCGCCGGGTAGCGCCCGCGCGGACGGGGTCCCGGCCGAGGGCTACCCGCGCACTCCCCGGCGGACCCGCCCGCACTTCGCCCAGCGTGACTACACCCACGGCCATCCCTGGGGCAACGAGAGCGATCAGTTCTTCTCCGTCTCCACCGGTGTCGTGGCGGTCCTGACCACGAAGGGCGACTCCCGCGAGGACTGGATCACGGCCGGTCAGGCGTTGCAGCGCGTCCTGCTGCGCGCCTGCGCCCACGGTCTCAGCGCGGCCTTCCACACCCAGGCTCTGGAGATGTTTCACCTGCGGGAATTCCTGCGACAGGAGCTGTGCTCGCAGGAGTATCCCCAGATGATCATGCGTCTGGGCGTCACCTTCGACGAGGGCAAGGGAGTCCGCCGGCCGGTCACCGACATGCTGGAAGAACGCTGACCGAACCGCGAGGCGGCCAGGAAGGCCGTGGACGCGCGCGTCCGGCGGCGCCGCCGGACGCGCCGGGTCGGCAGGCGTACCGTGCGGAGCCGCCCTCACGGGACGGGCAACGGTGATCGTCGGTGCTCACCCGGCCCGGTCGACGCCCCTGTGCACCCGGGCCGCGCGGTCGACGAGCTCACGTAGTGCGCTCTCGTCGACGTCGTCGAGCCTTTTCAGGTAGAGACAACCTTTTCCGGCTTTGTGCGGACCCAGCCGGGTGAGCACCGATGCGTAGCGCTCCTCGAACCCGCCCACCAGGTAGACGACGAGATGCTGCTTTCGCGGGGAGAAGCCCACCAGGGGCCACTCGTCCGTCCGCCCGCTCTCGTAGGTGCGACGGTAACCGCCGAAACCGACGATGCTCGGACCCCACATCACCGCGGGCTCACCGGTCACCTCGCACAGGATCGCGCGCAGGCGCTCCGCGTCGGCTCGTCGGCGTGGGTCGGGGACCGTGGCCAGAAAGTCGTCGGCGCTCACGCCGGTCGGAACCGTCACCGGCTGTTTCGATGTCGCCATGGAGGCATGCTGCCACGCCGGTACGACAAAACCTCGTGAGGGACCGGGCCCGCCGCGAGGCCTGCTTCCCTGTGACAATTGGTGGCATGGACAAGATCGCTCAAGCTCTGTCCGAGGTCGGGCCTCGCCTCAAGCGGCTCAGGATCCAGCGCGAGATCACCCTCGCCGCGCTGTCCGAGGCGACCGGGATCTCGAAGAGCACGCTGTCTCGCCTGGAGTCCGGGCAGCGCAAGCCGAGCCTGGAGCTGTTGTTTCCCATCGCCCTGGCCCACCAGGTGCCGCTGGACGAGCTGGTCGGCACGCCCGAGGTGGGCGATCCCAGGGTCCGGCTCACGCCTCGCCGCGCGCACGGCCGGACCGTGGTCCCGCTCACCCGCCAGCCGGGGGGCATCGCCGCCTGGAAGATCATCGTCCCCGCGGACCAGACCGAGCCCGATCCCAGGGTTCACGAGGGCTATGAATGGCTCTACGTGCTCTCCGGCCGGTTGAGGCTCGTGCTGGCCGACCACGACCTCGTGCTGGTCGCGGGTCAGGTCGCCGAGTTCGACACCCGGCTCCCGCACTGGTTCGGCAGCGCGGGGGCGGGGGCGGTGGAGATCCTCAGCCTCTTCGGTCCCCAGGGGGAGCGCATGCACGTCCGCGCCCAGCCCAGGGCCAAAGAGTAGTGCCGCGGGGGAGGGTTTCCCGGGGCCGGTGCCGCGGAGGGCGGGTGCCGACGAGAGGTGAGTGAATCGTCGCGGTCGAGGCCGTCGGTGGCCGGCGGTGCCGTCGGGGCTTCCCGGGAGCCGCCCGGCAGGCCCGGACGTTCCGGAGCGCACGGCCGGGCTCCCGTCGCGCCGATCCGGGTGAGACTTTTTGTTAGCGTTAACATCTCACGTCGGTTTTCACGCCGCCTTCTTGGAAAATTGTGCTCTTGGGAGAACGTCTCGCGAAGGAAGGATGCGCGCCGCCGGGTGGCGGTGCGGCAGTCGCGATGCGAGAGGCGGCCTGGTTACCGATATGTTTCAAACACGAGTTTTGTCGTTAACGTAACCGCTGTCAATACCCTTTTTCCGCTCTCCGGGCTCGCGGTGGCGCCGAACCGGTATCGGGGTGGGGGTGCGGAGCGCATGCCCGTGGTGGTCGGGGGAGAGTCGCGGATCGCCGTCCCGTGCCGCCGCCCTCCGCGCGTTTTCCGGCGTTTCCGGTGAGCGGGTATCCCGGTCCGGCTCCGTGTCCAGGTGGGCTCTCCCGGAGCCGGGAGTCATGGTGAGTAATGTCCTTGCCCGTGGCAGTGGATGGTCGAGGTCTAGCAGAGCCCAGGTTTCCGGTGTGATTAGACCGTAATAAGGCGACCGCTTGACGGCACGGTTGTTAGCGTTCACAGTCTTGTCCAACGCAAGATGAGGAGCGGCCGTGCAGACAGGTGTGGAGCTCCAACCGCCGGTGACGGCCGAGGCGAGCATGTCGCGCCAGACGGTCGCCCGGCTACACAACGGACCTTCGGGCGCGTGGGAGAAAACACGCGACCGGAGACTGCGGAACTGTGAAGTGGCGCGGTATCGACGTGCCGTCATAGCAGGTCCAGGCGTCGGGCGTGGTGCGCGGACATCCATCGCGTGCCCTCGATCGCCTTGCGGGTGAGCGGCGCTTCGTCGACGCGGCCGTCAACCCGGACGACCGGCGCCAATCATGGTCCTCCGTTCAAATGTTAACGCTCACATAGAAGGACATCCCCCCATGTTCCGAAAGATCTCAGCGCTCGTCCTGGCGGGCGTCATGGCCGCGGCGATGACGGGTTGCGGCAGTACGGAAGGACCGGACACCGCCGACGCCGGCGGCGCCGGAGCCGGTGCCAACGACACGATCGTGATGGGCTTCTCCCAGGTGGGTGCCGAAAGCGGGTGGCGCACCGCCAACACCAAGTCGGTGCAGGAGTCGGCGAAGAGCGCCGGCATCGAGCTGAAGTTCTCCGACGCCCAGCAGAAGCAGGAGAACCAGATCAAGGCGATCCGGTCCTTCGTCCAGCAGAAGGTCGACGTCATCGCGTTCTCGCCGGTGGTGGAGTCCGGCTGGGACACCGTGCTGAAGGAGGCGCAGAACGCCAAGATCCCGGTGATCCTGACCGACCGGGCGGTGGACTCCGCGGACAAGACCCTGTACAAGACCTTCCTCGGCTCCGACTTCGTGGAGGAGGGCAGGAAGGCCGGCCAGTGGCTGGTGGAGGAGTACAAGGACTCCACCGACCCGGTGAACATCGTCGAACTCCAGGGCACCACCGGTTCGGCCCCGGCCAACGACCGCAAGGAGGGCTTCGGTGAGGTGATCGCGGCCGACTCGAAGTTCAAGATCGCCGCCTCGCAGACCGGTGACTTCACCCGGGCCAAGGGCAAGGAGGTCATGGAGGCGTTCCTGAAGTCCACTCCGGACATCGACGTGCTGTTCGCGCACAACGACGACATGGGGCTGGGCGCCATCGAGGCGATCGAGGGCGCGGGCAAGGTGCCGGGCAAGGACATCAAGATCATCACCATTGACGCCGTGAAGGACGGGATGCAGGCCCTGGCCGACGGGAAGATCAGCTACATCGTCGAGTGCAGCCCGCTGCTCGGCCCCCAGCTGATGGACCTGGCCAAGAAGGTCGTCGCCGGTGAGCAGGTCCCCGAGCGCGTGGTGACCGAGGAGACCACCTTCACCCAGGAGCAGGCGAAGGAAGCCCTCCCCAACCGCCAGTACTGAGCCGCCCACCTGGGAAAGAGAGGAGAGCGCGGCATGGACCAACCGGCACCGATCGTACGGATGAGCGGAATCGGCAAACGATTCCCCGGCGTCAAGGCCCTGGACGATGTCGGCTTCCGTTTGCTGCCGGGCGAAGTGCACGCGCTGATGGGAGAGAACGGCGCGGGGAAGTCGACACTGATCAAAGTCCTGACCGGCGTGTACGGCGTCGACGAGGGCGAGATCGAGCTGGCAGGGAAACCTGTCGCCTTCTCCAGTCCGTCCGCCGCCCAGCAGGGCGGTATCAGCACGGTCTACCAGGAGGTCAACCTGTGCGGGAACCTCTCGGTGGCGGAGAACATCTTCGTGGGCCGCGAACCCCGCCGCTTCGGACGCATCCGGTGGCGGGAGATGCGCCGCCGGGCCGATGAACTGATGGGCGACCTGGATCTGCGCATCGACGTGTCGGCGCCGCTGGCGTCGTGCTCGCTGGCCGTTCAGCAGATGGTGGCGATCGCCAGGGCGGTCGACATCGAGGCCAAGGTGCTGATCCTCGACGAGCCGACCTCCAGCCTGGACGCCGGCGAGGTGGCCCAGCTGTTCCGGGTGATGCGCCGGCTGAAGGACAAGGGCATCGCCATCCTGTTCGTCTCGCACTTCCTCGACCAGATCTACGAGATATCGGATCGCATGACGATCCTGCGCAACGGGAAGCTCGTGGGGGAGTACCTCACCCGTGAGCTCTCCCAGGTCGATCTGGTCGCCAAGATGATCGGGCGGGAGCTGGCCGATCTGGAGAAACTCGAAGGAAAGCCGCCCGCTCGGGTCGCGGAGCCGCTGGTGGAGGCGAGCGACCTCGGGCGGGCGGGCGGTGTCAGCCCCTTCACGCTCACCATCAGGCAGGGTGAGGTGATCGGGCTGGCCGGGCTGCTCGGCTCCGGCCGTACCGAGCTGGCGCGCCTGCTGTTCGGCGCCGACCACGCCGACAGCGGCTCGCTGCGGGTCGAGGGCAAGCGGGTCGCGCTGCGCACACCGAGGGCGGCGATGAACCAGAAGATCGCCTTCTGCTCGGAGAACCGCCGGGCGGAGGGACTCGTCGACGAGCTCACGGTGCGGGAGAACATCGTCCTCGCGCTGCAGGCCGAGCGCGGCTGGAGCAGGCCGCTGTCCCGCCGCAAGCAGGACGAACTGGTCGCCAAGTACATCACCGCGCTGAACATCCGGCCCGGTGATCCCGAGCAGCCGGTCCGCACCCTCAGCGGCGGCAACCAGCAGAAGGTGCTGCTGGCCCGCTGGTTGATCATGGAACCCCGGCTGCTCATCCTCGACGAGCCCACCCGGGGAATCGACGTCGGCGCGAAGGCGGAGATCCAGCGGCTGGTCGTCGAGTTGTCCGACGGTGGCATGGCCGTGCTGTTCATCTCCGCGGAGCTGGAGGAGGTCCTGCGGCTCAGTCACCGGGTCGGGGTGCTGCGCGACCGTACGCTCATCGCCCAGCTCGACAACGACGACGCGCTCACCACCGATGTCCTGATGCAGAAAATCGCGAGTGGAGCACCGGTATGAGCACTGTGGGAAACGGCACCTCCGGTGCCCTCGGCGCGCTGACGCGGCACCGGCTGTTCTGGCCCGCCGTGATCCTGGGCGCGCTGCTCGCGCTCAACGTGGTGTTCACCGACAACTTCCTGAACGTGCAGATGAGGGACGGCCACCTCTACGGCAGCCTCATCGACATCCTCCGCTTCGGGGCGCCGCTGATCCTGGTCTCGCTGGGCATGACGCTCGTCATCGCCACCGGCGGCATCGACCTGTCGGTCGGATCGGTGGTGGCGATCAGCGGGGCGCTGGCCTGCATGCAGATCAGCGACCTGACCGACCAGAACGCCGTCGGCGGCGTGCTGTCGGCGATCGGCCTCACGCTGTTGGTGATACTCGTGCTCGGGGCCTGGAACGGGTTCCTGGTGGCCGCCATCGGCATCCAGCCGATCATCGCGACACTGATCCTCATGGTCGCGGGACGGGGCCTGGCCCAGCTGATCACCGACGGGCAGATCATCACGATCAACAGCAGCCCGTACAAGCTGATCGGCGGCGGCTACTGGCTCACGCTGCCGTTCGGCATCCTCATCGTGATCGCGCTGATCGCGCTGACCGCCTTTCTCACCCGGCGGCTCGCACTGGGCATGTTCATCGAGGCGGTCGGCGGCAACGCCGAGGCCAGCAGGCTGTCGGGGATCCGCTCCCGGGGCGTGCTGATCGTGGCGTACACCTTCTGCGGGCTGTGCGCGGGCATCGCGGGTCTGATGATCAGTTCCAACGTGTCCAGCGCGGACGGCAACAACGCCGGCCTGTGGATCGAGCTGGACGCCATCCTGGCCGTCGTCATCGGCGGCACCTCGCTGGCGGGCGGCCGGTTCTCGCTCAGCGGCACCGTGCTGGGAGCCCTGATCATCCAGACCCTGACCACCACGATCTACTCGATCGGTGTGCCGCCGGAGACGACGCTGCTGTTCAAGGCCCTCGTGGTGACCATCGTGTGCCTGCTGCAGTCGCCCGCCTTCCGGCAGAAGGTGTTCGGGGGGAACAGACGTCCTGCCCCACCGCCTCCGGTTCCCAAGGAGGAGCACGGCCGTCCCTCCGCGGGCGCGGACGCCGAGCAGGCGCGGGAAGAGGGCGGGCAGGCACGGGAAGAGACGGTGAGGAACAGATGACGACGGACACCATCACGGCCGGTCCCGCCGGGCGGCTCGCGATCCCCCGCAGGTACGTTCCGGTCGCGGTGACCGCGGGCCTGCTCATCGCGATGTTCACGGCCGGCGGCATCCGGTACGAGGGGTTCGCCAGCGGCCAGGTGATACTCAACGTCTTCGTCGACAACGCCTTCCTGCTCGTCGTCGGCGTCGGCATGACGTTCGTGATCCTCGCCGGCGGCATCGACCTGTCGGTGGGCGCGGTGGTGGCGCTGTCCACGATGATCACGGCCAGCCTCGTCACGAACCAGGGCTGGCCGGCGCCGGTGGTGATCGTGCTGGTGCTGGCCGTCGGCGCGGCGCTGGGAGCAGGGATGGGGGCGATCATCCATTACTTCCAGGTCCAGCCGTTCATCGCGACCCTCGCCGGGATGTTCCTGGCGCGCGGGCTGTGCTACACGATCGGCACCGACTCGATCCCGATCACCGACGGTCTCTTCACCGCCTTCGCGCAGACCAGGATCGACCTGGTCGGAGAGATGTGGATCTCGCCCAGCGTGGTGATCGCCACGGTGGTGGTGCTGGTCGCCGCGTACGTGCTGCACTACACGCGTCTGGGCCGCACGGTCTACGCCGTCGGCGGCAGCGAGCAGTCCGCGCTGCTCATGGGTCTTCCCGTGGGACGAACGAAGATCGCCGTCTACACGATCAGCGGGCTGTGCTCCGCGCTCGGCGGGATCCTGCTGTCCTTCTACATGCTGTCCGGGTACGGCCTGCACGCCGTCGGCATGGAACTGGACGCCATCGCGGCCGTGGTCATCGGCGGCACGCTGCTCACCGGCGGCTCCGGGTATCTCTTCGGCACCGTTCTGGGCATCCTCGTCCTCGGCCTGACCCAGACGATCATCAGCTTCGAGGGTACCCTCAGCTCCTGGTGGACCAAGATCTTCATCGGCCTGCTGCTGTTCGCCTTCATCCTGCTGCAGCGGCTCATCGGCGTCCGGCGGACCTGAGAAGGCGGTGACCGGCTCTCAGCCGCCCCGGACGACGCGGCTGAGAGCCTGGATGAGGTCGGGATCTTCAAGCTCGGAGGTTGCCCGGGCGGGGCCTCAGAGTTTGCCGAGCCCGCGGGCCAGGATGGTGGCGGTCTTCGCGATGGCCTTGTCGTCGGTGGCGAGGCCCGGAGTGCGGTTGGTGTAGATCGCCATGATGACGGGAGCGACGCCCTTCCTGGGCCAGATGACGGCGATGTCGTGCCCGCCGCCGAATCCGTCGGAGTTCGTGCCGGTCTTGTCGCCGATCTTCCAGGTCTTGGGCAGGCCCGCCCGGATACGCTTGTCTCCCGTCGTGTTCGCGACCAGCCAGGTGTTCAGCCGTTCCCGGTCCTTGGCGTTGAGGGCGTTCCCCGCCGTGACCGCGCGCAGGGTACGGCCCATGGACGCGGGCGTCGTGGTGTCACGCCTCTCCTTGGGACTCCAGTCGTTGAGCTCGGTCTCCCATCGGTCCAGCCGGGAGATCGGGTCCTTCAGCGTCCGGAGGTAGCGGGTCAGCCCGGCGGGGCCGCCGATCTGCCTCAGCAGCATGTTGGCCGCGGTGTTGTCGCTCCGGGTGATGGTCGCCTCGCACAGCCGCGCGACGGTGAGCCCGTCGTCGGTGTGCTTCTCGGTGACCGGCGAGCCGGGCTTCACGTCGGCGGCCGTCCACTTGACGACCTTGTTCATCAGGCCGGGCTCAACGGTGCGCGCCCTGTGCAGCACGCCCGCGCAGAGGGGCGCCTTGAAGGTGGACAGCAGCGGGAAACGCTCACCGGCCCGGTACGTCACCGTCTTGCCGGTGGCCGTGTCCACGGCGTACGCGCCGATCCGGCCCTTGAAGGACGTCTCCAGCGCGCGCAACTCCTTGAAGACCCGCTCGGTGGGCGCCGGTGTCGTCACCGGCGGAGCGGCGGTCGCGTGGGCTGCCGAGAGGGCACCTGCCACAGGGATGAGCATGAGTGAGGCCAGCGCCGAGAGGGTGGCGCGTCGAACGGAACGAGTGAGCATGCGATGCCTTCCGGCGGTCGATGGGATTCGGTGAGAGTCTCGCGCTGGCGTTTGATGCCGTCAAAGACAGAAATGGTCGATTCCATGCTGAAATGGCATACGCTTGCCGCGTGGACGTCGTCGGAGCGTGCAGAGCGTTCGTCAACGTGAGCGAGCGGGGGAGCTTCACGGAGGGCGCGGCGGCCACCCGGGTGCCGCAGTCGGTCGCGAGCCGCCGCATCGCCGCCCTGGAGACTCACCTCGGGGAGCGGTTGTTCGATCGGTCGTCGCGCGGAGCGAGGCTCACGCAGTTCGGCCGTGACATGCTGCCGTGGGCGAAGCGTCTCGTGCGCCTGGTGGACGACATGGAGCACGAGGCGAAACGAGCCAGGCGCAACCCCCTTCGCCTCGTCGTTCCCGACGTCTGCACCACGCGCGATCTGGCACGGCTCGACGCGGAGGCGCGCCGCAACGGCGTCTACCTCGACCTTCAGGCCGCCGCCCCGGCCGGGCGGACGGAACTCGTCCGCTCTCGTGAGGTCCGCGCCGCCCTCGCGGCGGTACCGTCGAGCGACGCGACCTGGTCGGTGAGGCTCGGACTCGCCGGCGCCACGGACCAGATCGCGGACACCGTCTACGTCGAGACCCTGCGGGCCGGTCGAGCCGCGCGGTCGTCGCGCAGGAGCCGGGTCTGGATCCAGCCCGAGGACGACGTCCCCCACATCCGCGACCGGATGTTCCGGATCCGGGACGCCGTCGGTCTCCAGCCAACGCAGGTCACCGTCTCCACCGCGCTCGCCGCCGCCACCGCCGAGGTCCTCGGCTCGACGGATCTCCTTTTGTGCTCGTCCAAACAGGCCGAGGAACTGGGTTTGCACTGGCGCCCCATCGGTGAGATCCAGCCCGTCCGCGGATTCGATGTCGTCGCCGCCGTCAGGGACGACGCGGAACGCATCCGTACCCGGCTGTGGCACGCGATCGCCCGCTGCCTGGGCGCGCACGACCAGGACGGAGGGACGCCGTGAACGTCGAGACCCTGATCCGCGAACTGCGAGGAACGCTCGACGACGCCGGACTGAACGGATCGTTCTTGGTCCGGGACCTGCGTTCCGGCGAGGAGATCGGTATCGAGCCGGATCTGGAGTTCCCGATCGCCTCGGTCGTCAAGATCCCGCTCGCCGTCGCGACGCTCGAACGCATCCGCAGGGGCGAACTCGACGGTTCCACGCAGGTCATCGTGCGACCGGGCGGGATCACCACCTCGGGGCCGACCGGGCTGAGCAGGTTCCGGCACCCGGCCCGGATCGCCATCGACGACCTGCTCTACCTCAGCATCGCCGTGAGCGACAACATCGCGGCGGACGCGCTGTTCACCTTCACCCCGCCCGCCGAGGTCTCGGCGCTGCTGCACGGACTGGGGCTTCAGGGCATCGCGGTGCGTCACACCATGCGGGAACTCTCCGAGACCCCGACGGCACGCCTCGACCCGACAGACGCCCATCTGGCCCATTTCCTCGCCATCGAAGCGGGTACGGCCGGGCGAGGACATCGCCTCCCGCTCCTGGACGTGACCCACGCGAACTCGGGAACCGCGCGAGCGCTGATGGAACTCCTGCAGGCACTGTGGACGCCGTCCCGGATCGACGTCGGCGTCAGCGAGCGCGTACGGACCCTCATGGCCGACAACGTGCTGCGGCATCGGCTGGCACCCGATTTCAGTTCCGACGCCTCGAAGTGGTCCTCGAAGACCGGAACGCTTCTCAACCTCCGCCACGAGATCGGTGTCGTCGAGCACGCCGACGGTCAGGTCTTCGGAGTCGTCGTGCTCACCGAGTCTCGTGTGCCGGCCATCGACCAGCCCGGGGCCGAGGCGCTCATGGCGCAGGTCGCGCGTACACTCCGCGATCGGCTACGACACCTGTGAGCGGCGTGGCGAGGTCGTCGGTGTGGTGATGGGGCTCGGGGCGTCGGCGCCGGTTCCCCTTCCGTGCGGCGAGGGTGCTTTGACAGGAAAGTCAGGGATAAACATACTCGGATGCGATTAGTGAACTAGAGTTCGCAGAGCGAACACACGGCGGGACGGAGTGTCGTGCCCAGGGACAAGGTGGTCGCCGACGCCGCGGAGGCGCTGGCGGACGTGCGCGACGGCGCGTCGTTCGCGGTGGGCGGGTTCGGCCTGAGCGGCATCCCGAACGTGCTGATCCAGGCCCTGTACGACACCGGCGTACGCGGCATCGGCGTGGTGTCGAACAACTGCGGAGTGGACGGCGGCGGCCTGGGCGTCCTGCTCGCGGCCGGGCGGATCGGCCGGGTGACGGCCTCCTACATCGGTGACAACAAGGAGTTCGCCCGCCAGTATCTGAGCGGGGAGCTGGAGGTGGAGCTGACCCCGCAGGGCAGCCTGGCCGAGCGGCTGCGCGCGGGAGGCTGCGGCATCCCCGCCTTCTACACCCCGGCCGGAGTCGGCACGCCGGTCGCCGAGGGCGGGCTGCCGCTGCGGCACGGCCCGGACGGCTCGGTGACGCTCGCCTCGCCGCCCAAGGAGGTGCGCGAGTTCGGCGGACGGGACCACGTGCTGGAGTACGGCATCACCACCGACTTCGCGCTGGTGCGGGCGGCCAGGGGAGACCGGTACGGCAACCTCGTGTTCAACAAGGCCGCCGCGAACTTCAACCCGCTGGCCGCGATGGCCGGACGGATCACGATCGCCGAGGTCGAGGAGCTGACCGAGCTCGACCCCGACGAGGTCCACCTGCCGGGCGTGTTCGTCCAGCGCGTCGTGCGGCTCACCCCGGAGCAGGCCGCCGACAAGGTCGTCGAACGGCGCACCACCTCCGCTCCCGTCTCCCCGGGGGAGGACGCCTCATGAGCTGGAGCCGTGACCAGATGGTGGCGCGCGCGGCGGCCGAGCTGCGCGACGGCGACTACGTCAACCTCGGCATCGGCCTGCCCACCCGCATCCCCTCCTTCCTGCCGACGGAGGTGGACGTGATCCTGCACTCGGAGAACGGCATCCTGGGCGTCGGCCCCTACCCCGCTCCCGGCGACGTCGACCCCGACCTGATCAACGCCGGCAAGGAGACCGTGACCGTGCTCGCGGGCGCGTCGTTCTTCGACTCCTCGCTGTCGTTCGGCATGATCCGCGGCGGGCACATCGACGTGGCGGTGCTGGGCGCGATGCAGGTCTCGGCACGCGGCGACCTCGCCAACTGGATGGTCCCCGGCAGGCTGGTGAAGGGCATGGGCGGCGCGATGGACCTGGTCCACGGCGCCCGCAGGGTCATCGTGATCATGGAGCACACCGCGAAGGACGGCTCGCCGAAGATCGTCGAGGAGTGCTCGCTGCCCCTCACGGGCAAGGGGTGCGTGCACCGGATCATCACGGACCTCGGAGTCCTCGACGTCACGGAGCGAGGACTGGCGCTGGTGGAGACCGCGCCCGGGGTGAGCCCGGCGCAACTGCGCGATCGTACGGGCGCGCCGGTGAGAGCGTGAGGACGGTCTTCGCCGAGGACGCCGTACGCGCGCCGTCCGGCCGTCAGGGCGCCGACGATCCCGCCGCGCACGACACCAGGCCCCTCGCGTCCGGCTCCGGCCGGGACCCGGCCCTCGCTCCCGGAAGGTAGGAGTTCATGTCAACACCGCCCACGCAGGCCGACATCGACCGCGAGATCGCCGAGCTCCGCGAGCTCCGCGCCACCGGGGACGGCGGGGAGAGACACCACCCGTCCCGCGACTACGCCCCCTACCGCAGCACCGCGCTCCGTCACCCCGGGCAACCACTGATCGCGCTCAAGGACCCGGACGCGGCCGAACTCACCGGGCCGGTCTTCGGCGTCACCGACGTCACCGCGCTCGACGCCGACCTGACCAGGCAGCATCTCGGCGAGCCGCTGGGCGAGCGCATCACCGTGCACGGCCGCGTCCTGGACAGGAACGGACGCCCGGTGCGCGGCCAGCTCGTGGAGATATGGCAGGCCAACGCCTCCGGCCGCTACCCGCACCAGCGCGACGACCACCCGGCCCCGCTCGACCCCAACTTCACCGGGGTGGGCCGCTGCCTCACCGACGGCGACGGCGGCTACGCCTTCACCACGATCAAGCCCGGCGCCTACCCGTGGCGCAACCACGTCAACGCCTGGCGTCCCGCGCACATCCACTTCTCCGTCTTCGGCACCGCCTTCGCCCAGCGCCTGGTCACCCAGATGTACTTCCCGAACGACCCGCTGTTCCCCTACGACCCCATCCTCAACTCCGTGACCGACGACCGGGCCAGGCAGCGCCTGGTCGCCGCCTACGAGCACGACCTGTCCGTCCCCGAGTGGTCCCTCGGCTACCGGTGGGACATCGTCCTGGACGGCCCCGCCGCCACCTGGACGGAGGAGAGCCGTTGACGTCCTCCCCAGGGCCGAGGCCCGGGGTCTCCGCGCCCAAGGAGTTTCGATGAACCCCACCCCCTCGCAGACCGTCGGCCCCTTCTACGGCTACGCGCTCCCGTTCCCCGGCGGCGGCGACATCGCGACCGGCGGGATCATCGTGCACGGCCACGTCTACGACGGCGCCGGCGCCCCGGTGCCGGACGCGCTGCTGGAGTTCTGGCAGGCCGCCCCGTCCGGCGACCTCACCGGCGCGCCGGGCACGTTGCGCCGCGACGCGGTGAACGGCGCGGTCCTCGGCAGGAACGGTGTCGACTTCACCGGCTTCGGCAGGGTTCCCACTGACGCCGACGGCCGCTGGACGCTGCGCACCCTCGTGCCGGGCAACGGCTACATCAGCGTCTGCGTGTTCGCCCGCGGCCTGCTGCACCACCTCTATACCCGGATCTACCTCGCCCACGACGCCTTCCTCGACTCGATGCCGTCCGAGCGCGCGCACACACTGCTGGCCACGCCGGAGCGAGAGGGCGTCCACCGCTTCGACGTCCACCTGCAGGGCGAGAAGGAGACGATCTTCTTCGACCTCGGCTGAACACCGGCCGTCCACCGCGAGCGAGTCCGTCCGCCGCACCGTGCGCGACATCGGGGGTGCGGAGCGCACATCCACCGCGAGCGAGTCCGTCCGCCCTGCGGTGCGTGACACCTGGCGTGAGAAGCACCTCCACGGTCGCGGCGCCGGGAGGTCGCGGTCACCCGCGACGACCCCACCGGCGCCGCGCGATCAGAGGGACCTGTACATGATGTGCAGTCCGACGTAGCCCTTGTCCGGATGCTCGAAACCCTCCGGCAGGGTCGCCAGCACCTCGAAGCCCAGCGAGCGCCACAGTGCCACCGCCCGGGTGTTGGTCTCCACGACGGCGTTGAACTGCATCGCCCGGTAGCCCTCGGCGCGCGCCCACTCCAGGACGTGCTCGCCCAGGGCCCGCCCGACGCCGCGCCCGGCATGGCCGGGGTCGACCATGAAGCTCGCGCTGGCGATGTGCGAGGCGGGCCCCATGTGGTTGGGATTCATCTTGGCCGAGCCCAGGACGGTCCCGTCGGTGTCGACGGCGACGACCGTGCGGCCCGGAGGCTCGGGAAACCACATCTCCCGGGCCCGCTCCTCGCTGACGTCGCGGTCCCAGGTGTAGGTCTCACCGGCGGCCACGATCCGGTGGAGGAAGGGCCAGATGGCCGGCCAGTCGCCGGGCGTCGCATCTCTGATCAGCACGACGTCCAGCATGCTGTCCGAGGTGGTGGAGCCACAAACCGTTTTTCGCGGAAAAGCGGAAAGCGGGAAAGCGAGGGCGGTCCGGCGCGGGCAGCGCGCCACCGCTTCCACCGCGGCATGGGCTGTCCGTCTCACCGGCCACCCGTCGCCGTGATCGGCTCTGTGCGCCGGGTCCGCAGGGCCCAGCGCACGGCCGGTCCCGTGGCGAGGCCGGCCAGCAGGAACAGGCCGCCGAGCACCAGCCAACCCGGAGTTCCCCAGGTGAGGATCAGCGTCGTGAGCAGTAGGGGGCCGAGCATCCTGGCGACCGCCGCACCGGATCCGAAGAAACCCTGGTACTGGCCCTGCCTGTCGGCGGGGGCGAGATCGAACCCGATCTCCCAGGCGCCGGAGGCGTGCGCCATCTCGCCGAACACCTGCAGACAGGCCGCGAGGAGCAGGACGAACGCGGCGGCCCACGCCGAGGACCAGGCCGACGACAGGGCGAACACCGCGCACGCGGCGAACAGCACCGCACCCGCCCGCCGTACGGACCGGGAGGCGGTCTCCAGATCCGTGACCCGCCGGGCCACCCGTACCTGGAACAGCACGACGCCCAGGGTGTTGAGGACCAGCAGGGCCGAGACCGTCCAGCTCGGGGCCTCGGTCCGCTGGACGATCCACAGGGGGATGACCAGGCTGAGCAGCGGCATGTTCAGCAGCGTGACCATGTTGAGCAGGGAGACGAGCGCGTACGGCCTGTCCCTGAGCACCGCCAGTGCCGGTTCGCCCGCGGGCGCGGCCGCGGTGGGCGGCACCGGGGGAAGACGGAGCAGGATCAGGGCCGAGAGCAGGAAGCTCAGCGCGTCCATCGCGAGGACCGTCAGGTAGGCGGCCCGGGTGTCGAGGTGCAGTGCCACCCCGCCGAGCGCGGCGCCGACCGCCAGCCCGGCGTTCGCCGTCGCCTGCAGGTGGGCCCGGATCCGGGTGCGCCGCTCCCTGTCCACCAGCCCGGCGAGCAGCGCCTGCCTGGCCGCGGCGAGACCGCACTGCGAGGTCGCGTACAGGCAGGCGACCAGCACGAACCAGGGAAAGGAGCGGACGAACAGAAACGAGCCCACCGAGGTGGCGGTGGCGACGGCGAGCAGGACCGCCGTGCCGCGAGGTCCACGGCGGTCGGCGAGGTGGCCGAGCGGGACCCCCGCCACGAAGCCGACGGCCCAGCCGAGTGTGAGCGCGAAGCCGACCTGGGTCGGCGAGAGTCCCACGATCCGGATGAAGTAGAGCGCCGAGCACACGTAGTACGCGCCGTCCCCGATGGAATTGGTGAGCTGCGCGAGGGCGAGGACTCTGGGCGGCCCGGCAGGGGGCATGATCCGGCTGAACACAGGACTCCTCGGTCGCTACGTGGCCGACATGGCTCCTCGCCGGCCCAGGGGCAACCCTAGGGAGCCGATTGACCCCGCATAAGATCCAATATGAGGTCAACTCATTGGGCCAATCCGAGAGGGCGAGATGGATTTTCACGTGAGCCTCAGCGGGCGCGGCGACCTGTCCGCCCGCATCTACCGGCAACTCCTGGACGCCGTCCTCGACGGCCGCCTGCGCCCGGGGGAGCGCCTGCCCGCGACCCGGGAGCTGGCGCGGCGGCTCGACGTGTCGCGCAACACCGTGGCCGTCGCCTACGAGCGGCTGGCCGCCGAGGGAATTCTCGTCGGCCAGGTCGGGGCGGGCACCTTCGTGTGCACCGAGCCTCTCGCCGGGCCCCTCACCGGAGTCCGTTCGAGGAACGCGCCCGCGGGCGGCGTACGTCCCCGCCGCCACTGGCGCCTTGAGACCGCACCGCCGGCCGAACCGGAAGGGGAGCCGGTCTACGACTTCGGGGTGGGCGTTCCCGACGGGCAGCTGTTCCCGCTCGAAACGTGGCGCAGGCTTGTCACCCGCGAGTTGCGCCCGGCGCTGGCGCGCTCCGCCGGTTACGGCGACCCCTCAGGACACGCGGGACTGCGGGAGGCGCTCGCCCGCCACGTCGGCCTCTCCCGCTCCGTGCGGGCGGGCGCCGACGACGTTCTCGTCACGCAGGGAGCCCAGCAGGCACTCGACCTGATCGGCCGTGTCATGATCGAGCCCGGCTGCCGCGTGGCCGTGGAGGAGCCCGGCTACCCTCCGGCCAGGCTGTTGTTCGAGTCGCTGGGCGCGCGGGTCGTCGGCGTCCCCGTCGACGAGGAGGGACTGGACGTGGCGGCCCTTCCCGACTCCGCCCGCCTCGTCTACGTCACACCGTCGCATCAGTTCCCCCTGGGGATGCCGATGTCCCTCGGCCGCCGCGCCGCGCTGCTCGACTGGGCCGGGCGGCGCGGGGCCGTGGTGATCGAGGACGACTACGACAGCGAGTTCCGTTTCGAGGACCGTCCGCTCGAACCGCTCCAGAGCCTCGACCGCGGCGGCCACGTCGTCTACGTCGGCTCCTTCTCCAAGACGATGCTGCCGATGCTGAGGCTGGGCTTCCTGGTCGCCCCCGCCTCGCTCCAGCCCGCCCTGCGTGCCGCCAAGCGGCTCACCGACTGGTGCGGGGACCTTTCCAGCCAGGCGGCGCTGGCCGCTTTCATCGACGAGGGCCTGCTCGGGCGGCACGTCCGCAGGGCGACGCGCGAGTACGCGGCCCGCCGCGAGCGAATCGTCACCGTTCTGCGGCATGAGCTCAGCGACTGGCTGGAGCCGGTTCCCTCCGCCGCCGGCCTCCACCTCTGCGCCTATCTGACCCCGGACGCCGGGGCCGACACGGCTCCTGTGAGGGCGTACGCGCGAAAGGCGGGTATCGCGCTGCAGGACCTCGCCCCCTACTACGGCGAGACCTCCACGCGGGCGGGACTGCTGCTCGGGTACGGTTCGATCCCCACGGAGAGGGTCGAACCCGGTCTGAGACTGCTCGCGGAGAGCTTCCGCGAGACACTG
Source organism: Streptosporangium sp. NPDC049078 (assembly GCF_040648855.1). NCBI lineage: Bacteria > Bacillati > Actinomycetota > Actinomycetes > Streptosporangiales > Streptosporangiaceae > Streptosporangium > Streptosporangium sp. NPDC049078. The sequence goes on along the minus strand of NZ_JBEZEL010000004.1, from coordinate 96,311 downwards.
AGATCCCGGTGATCCCGGTGATCCCGGTGATCGGCGCAGGAGGACGTGAGGGGCGCTGACACGGGCCGCCGGATCCCGGCGCCGGGCGCCGGCCTCATCCGTCCGCGGCGTCCTCGGCCTGCCAGCGCAGCAGGTCTCCCGGCTGGCACTCCAGGACTTCGCAGAGCGCGGCGAGCGTCGTGAAGCGCACCGCCTTGGCGCGGCCGTTCTTGAGCACCGCCAGGTTGGCGGGTGTGATCCCGACGCGGTCCGCGAGCTCGCCCACGGACATCTTCCGTTTGGCCAGCATGACGTCGATGTCGACGGTGATCGGCATCAGATCACCTCCTCCAGTTCCGCCCGCATCCGGGCCGCCTCCACGTCGCGTGCGACGGCCTGGGCGAGCAGCATCCGCAGCACGAGCACGACGAGCGCCACCCCCAGGACCGCCGTGGCGGCCCCGCAGATCAGCAGGACCATGCCCGGGGGGACCGGGTCGCCCGGCGCCAGGACGACCGCGAGCGCGAACACCAGGAGGGCGGCCGCCGTGATCGCGCCGATCACGATGTGAACGTACCGGAAGGCGGCGTGGGAGAACACGGTTCCGCGTCGCACCATCGTCACCAGCCGCCACACGCAGACCAGGACGACCTGGATCGTGACGACGCCCAGGAAGACGATCACGAGGAGCGGGGCGCGCAGGTACGCGACGTCCGCGTCGAGCGCCTCCAGGTCGACGGCGAACAGCGGCACCATCACCGCCTGGACGAACACCGATCCGGCGAGCAACACCACGAGCACGGCGCGAAGCGCGAGCACCGTTAATCTTCCCATCGTCTCTCCTTCTATCGAGCAACGATGTAAATATATCGATATTCGATAGGTTCGGCAAGAAGTCGGGCTGCCCTGAGAGGTGGAGAGCTGGAATTTTGCATAGTCATGCGTCGTGATGCATACTCTTGTCTCATGTCCAAGGTTCTCACCTCCTTGCCCGCGGGCGAGCGCGTCGGCATCGCCTTCTCCGGCGGCCTCGACACCTCGGTCGCCGTCGCGTGGATGCGCGACAAGGGTGCCGTTCCGTGCACCTACACCGCCGACATCGGCCAGTACGACGAGCCCGACATCGCCTCGGTGCCCGGCCGCGCGCTGGCGTACGGCGCCGAGATCGCACGCCTGGTCGACTGCCGCGCGGCGCTGGTCGAGGAGGGCCTGGCCGCGCTCACCTGCGGCGCGTTCCACATCCGCTCGGCCGGACGCCCCTACTTCAACACCACGCCGCTCGGCCGCGCCGTCACCGGGACCCTGCTGGTCCGGGCGATGATCGACGACGACGTGCAGATCTGGGGCGACGGCTCGACGTTCAAGGGCAACGACATCGAGCGGTTCTACCGCTACGGCCTGCTCGCCAACCCCCACCTGCGCATCTACAAGCCCTGGCTGGACGCCGACTTCGTCTCCGAGCTCGGTGGCCGCAAGGAGATGTCGGAGTGGCTGCTCGCCCACGGCCTGCCCTACCGTGACAGCACCGAGAAGGCATACTCGACCGACGCCAACATCTGGGGCGCCACCCACGAGGCCAAGACCCTGGAGCACCTCGACACCGGCATCGAGACCGTGAACCCGATCATGGGCGTGCGATTCTGGGACCCCGAGGTCGAGATCGCCACCGAGGTCGTGACCATCGGCTTCGAGCAGGGCCGCCCGGTGACGATCAACGGCAAGGAGTTCGCCACCCCCGTCGACCTGGTGATGGAGGCGAACACGATCGGCGGGCGGCACGGCATGGGCATGTCCGACCAGATCGAGAACCGGGTGATCGAGGCCAAGAGCCGGGGCATCTACGAGGCGCCGGGGATGGCGTTGCTGCACGCGGCGTACGAGCGGCTGGTCAACGCGATCCACAACGAGGACACCCTGGCGAGCTACCACAACGAGGGACGGCGGCTCGGCCGGCTGATGTACGAGGGCCGCTGGCTCGACCCGCAGGCGCTGATGCTGCGAGAGTCGCTGCAGCGCTGGGTCGGCACGGCGATCACCGGAGAGGTGACGCTGCGGCTGCGCCGCGGTGAGGACTACTCGATCCTGGACACCTCGGGACCGGCCTTCAGCTACCACCCGGACAAGCTGTCGATGGAGCGCACCGAGGACTCGGCGTTCGGCCCGGTGGACCGGATCGGCCAGCTCACCATGCGCAACCTCGACATCGCCGACTCGCGCGCCAAGCTGGAGCAGTACGCCGGCCTCGGCATGGTCGGCACCACCCATCCCGCGCTCATCGGCGCCGCCCAGGCGGCCTCGACCGGGCTGATCGGCGCGATGCCGCGCGGCGGCGCGGAGGCGATCGCCTCGCGCGGCGAGGTCTCCGACGACGACGAGATGCTCGACCGCGCCGCGATGGAGTTCGGCACCGACTGACGGAGATGCGTAGGTGAGCACCTCCCGCCGAGGTCTCACCCACCGACTGACCGGTTTCGGGTCTTCAACAGGATCTGTCCTTCGAGGACTCACCCACCGGCCTCCCGGCCGCTCGCGCGCGGGGAGAGCGGGCGCGTGTCCGCCGTCCGGGACAGAGCTCCCCGTTGGGATACCGTTCCAGCGTGGACAGGGCCGTACCGGCCGCGGCCGGAGCGCCGCGGCCTTTCGTGGACGCGGCGGCCGCGCTCCTGGTCGTCGGGACGCTCTGGCTCCCCCCGATCATCGGCGCGGCCGGGGTCTGGCGCCCGGCCGCGGGGACGGCGCTGGCCGCGGTCGCGGTGGCGGCGATGCTGCTGCGCTGGCGGTGGCCGGTGCCCACGGTGGCGGCGGCCGGGGCCGCGACGGTGGTCGCGACCCTGCTCGGTGTGTGCCAGGATCCGATGCTCGCCACGGCCTGGTGCCTGTATCCTCCGGCGCTCACCCGCGCGCCGCGGGTTCGCGGGCTCGCCCTCGTCGCGGTCAGTGCCGTCGCGGTCCTGGCGGCCGTTACGGCCGTCCCGCGAGACAGCCTGGGCGGCTCGGGTCAGCGGGTGGTGATCGCGATCGCGGCGCTGAGCGTGTCGTGGTTGCTTGGGGTCGCCGTGGGCAGGCGGATCGAGTCCGTTCGGGAGGCGGAGCGCGCCCGGGCGGCCGAGCGGGCCGCTCGCACGCAGCTGCAGGTCGCCCGTGAGGTACACGACGTGGTGGGGCACGCCCTCGGGCTGATCAGTGCCGAGGCGGGGGTGACGCGGGGCCTTCCCGACGCGGGCGAGCGGGAGCTTCGTGACGCGCTCGCCGACATCGAGGATCACGCGAGGACGGCGCTGGAGGACGTCCAGTCGCTCGTCCGCTCGCTCAGGGCGGGACCCGGCGAGGAGCGGACGGACACAGCCGGACCCGTCCCCGGCGTCTCGGACGTGCCTGCACTCGTCGCCGCCACGCGGGCCGCGGGAGTTCGTGTCGAGGCGCGGATCGCCACGCCCGGGCAGGTCGGCGAGCTCGGTGAGGCCGTCGCGGCGGTCGCGTTCCGTATCGTTCAGGAGGCGTTGAGCAACGTGGTGCGGCACGCGCCGGGCGCCGCCTGCACCGCGGAACTCCATCCGGACGGTGACGCGCTCGTCGTGCGGGTCCGCGACGACGGCCCGGGCGGGAAGGGCGAGGGGGTGTCAGGGTTCGGCCTGCTGGGGATGCGGGAGCGGGCACGGCTGGCCGGTGGCACCGTGACGTGGCGGAACCTGCCGGAGCGGGGATTCGAGGTTGAGGCCCGGCTGCCGCTGGGGGACGATCGAGCCGGTCGGGAATCGGACGGCGGCGACCGGGGAAAGAGATGACACCTGTCAGCGTGTTCCTGGCCGACGACGACGGCCGTTTCCGCGGCGTGTACCGGAAACTCTTCGACCGCACCGAGGGGTTCCGCGTCGCGGGGGAGGCGGCCGGTGGCGTGGAGGCGCTGCGCCTGATCCTCGCGCTGCGCCCAGACGTGGCCCTGCTCGACGTGCAGATGCCGGACGGCGGCGGACTGGAGGCGGCCCGTGGTGTCCTCGCCGAGGCGGAGGGCACCCGGGTGATCATGTTGACCACGTTCGATCTCGACGAGTACGTCCACGAGGCGCTGACCCTGGGCGCGTCGGGGTTCCTGCTGAAGAACGCCTCACCGCAGGAGGTGCTCCACGCGGTCCGTGCGGTTCACGCGGGCCATGCCATGCTCGCGCCGGAGGTCACCGCGAGGCTGGTGCGCCGGTTCGCGCCGGAGCGGTCGCGGCGCCGGCACGCGTTCGCGGACGAGGTGCTCTCCGGCAGGGAGATACAAGTGATCCGGCTGGTCGCGCGAGGATACTCGAACCAGGAGATCGCCGACGAGCTCTTCCTGAGCACGGAGACGGTGCGCACGTATCTCAAGCGGGTGTTCGCCAAACTCGGCGTGAACGACCGCACCCGCCTGGCCGTGCTCGCCTACGAGGCGGGTCTGCTGCACGAGCCCCGCTGAGGTGTCCCCTTTCGGGGGACGCGGCCCCGCACCCCGTCGCCGCAGGCTGGGGACGTTCGTCCAAAGCGAGGGATCGGGGTGCGCGGTGATCGAGATCAACGGGCTCAGCAAGCACTATCGGAACAGGAAGGCGGTCGACGACGTCACGTTCACGGCCAGGCCCGGCCGCGTCACGGCGTTCCTCGGCCCGAACGGGGCGGGAAAGTCCAGCACGCTGCGCGTGCTGCTCGGCCTGGACGCAGCCACCGGCGGGCGGGCGCTGATCGGGGGGAGGCGCTACCGGGACCTGCGATACCCGCTGCGCACGGTCGGCGCCCTGCTGGACGGTGCGGGGCCGGTGCCCGAGCGCCGCGCGATCGACCACCTGTCGTGGATCGCCCGGTCGAACCGGATCCCCCGGGAGCGGGTACGGGAGGTCCTCGATCTCGTCGGCCTGGCGGACGCCGCGAGACACCGGGTGAAGAACTACTCACTGGGCATGAGGCAGCGACTGGGGATCGCGGGGGCGCTGCTCGGTGAGCCGGAGGTCCTCGTCCTCGACGAACCCGTGAACGGGCTGGACCCCGACGGCATCCGCTGGGTCCGCGACCTGCTCAGGGAGCACGCGGCCCTGGGCCGTACCGTGCTGCTGTCGAGCCATCTCATGAAGGAGACGGCCGACACGGCCGACGACGTGGTGATCATCAACCGCGGCCGCATCGTCGTCAGAGGGACGCTCGCGGAGGTGACGGCCGGACACGCCTCGCTGGAGGCGGCGTTCTTCGCGCTTACCGGCGACCGGAGCGGGGCGCACCGGTGAGCGAGGTGTCCGCGGCCACCCGGGCGGAACTGAGCAAGATCCTCACTCTGCCCGGTGCCTGGATCGCCACCGGCGTCGTCCTCGCCCTGCACGTGCTGGTCCAGATCCCGCCCGCCGGGCTGTTGGCCGACGCCGTCGCGAACATCACCTCCGACGGCGTCATCGAGATCTTCACCGGGCAGCCTCAGCCCGCCGCCGAGGCGATCCTCGGCCTCTGCACCGGGGCGTCGCTGCAGATGGGTCTGTTCCTGCCCGTGCTCGCCTCCGTGATCGCGGGGCAGGAGTTCCGCTCGCGGCAGCTCGGCCTGACCGTGCTCGCGATGCCGCGCACGGTTCCCCTGCTGGTCGCCAAGCTCCTCGCCACGGCACTGTACGTGTCCGTCGTCGCGATCCTCATCGCGGGCATCAGCGCCGCGTTCACCTACGTCGCTGTCAAGGACTGGAATCCGGGCCTGCTCGTCACCGGGGAGGCGTTCCTCGGCCATGGCCGGTTCGTCGCCTTCGCGGTCCTGTTCTGCCTCACCGCGTTCGCCGTCACCCTCACCGTGCGCGGCACCCTGACCGGCGTCGTCGTCACCGTGGTGCTGATCACCGTCACGATGACCCAGGTCCTGGCCGGAATCGCGCCCGAGGTGGACGCCCTGTTCCCGCTCAGCGCGGCGAGGAACCTCATGCTCGACCCCGGCGTCAACGACCTCACGGCCGGACGGACGCACGGCCTGCTCGTCCTCACCGGATGGGCCGCCGCGACCTCCGTCGCCGCGGGTGTCACGCTCGGCGTGAGGGAGGCGCGATGAGTCCCCGGCCGATGGTGGCCGTCCGGTTCCGTGACGTCCTGGCCGCCGAGCTGATCAAGATCACTACTCTCCCCGCCACCTGGATCGTCCTCGCCCTCGGCTTCGGCGCAGGCGGCCTGCTCGGGATCGTCGCGGCCACGGACGTCGTCCGTGTCGCCGGTCAGGACGGTCGGATCCCGATCGCCGAGCTCGGCGCATTCACCCTCTCGCCGGTCTACGCGTTCGTCGCGATCGCGGTCTTCGCGGCCGGCGGTGAGTACCCTGGCGGCCAGTTGCGCGTCAGCCTCGCCGCCGTCCCCGGCCGTGACCTGCTGTTCGCCGCCAAACTCACCGCGAGCGCGGCCTTCTGTCTGGTCGCGTCGATTCCGGCCGTCCTGCCGGGACACCTCCTGCGTAACCTGTCGGCGATTCGCGCCGGGGAGCCGGAAGCCGGTGACGCCGTGGCCGGCCTCCTCGGCCTCCTCGGCCTCCTCGCCGCCTACCTCCTGCTCGGCCTCGTCGGGTTCGGTCTCGCCGTCGTCACGAGAACGGTCGTCACCCCGCTCGTCACACTTCTCCTCACGCCCGTCCTCGTCTCACCGATGTTGGAGGGCACCCTTCCCCACGTGGTGAGCCTCCTGCCGCACGAGGCGGCCCTCAGCCTCATCGGCATGCCTGCCGACCCCGCCACCGCGCTCGGCCCGGCCGCCGGACTCCTCGTGTCGGCCGCCTGGGCGACCCTCTCCGTCGCCGTCGCCCGGTGGACCTTCGTCCGCAGGGACACAACGTGATGATCGTCAAGATTCACCGCGGAGCGCCGCGCTCGTCGGCGACGTCGACACGGAGGATGGCGTGATGAGTCGGAGACGCAGGGTGTGGCGGTGGCTGCCGGTCGTCGTCACGGGACTGGTCGCGGCCGCGGTGGCGGGCATCGCGCTCGCCTTCCCCTCGCTCGCGGCCACGACCTGCCCGACCTGTTACGGGATGAGACAGGTCAGGACGGGTCTGTACGTGGAGTCCGGCCTGACGGCGGACAGGGAGCGGCAGGTGGCGCAGGTGATCGACGCGGCCGGCCGGCGGGTGGCGGACTTCTACGGCGGGCGCCGGAGCTCTCCCGACATCCTGGCCTGCCTCACCGCCTCGTGCTACCGCAGAATCGGCGGCGGCGGGGAGCGTGGGATCGCCGTGCTGAACCGTGCGATCATGCTGTCACCGGGCGGTGTCAACCCGGTGATCGCCTCACACGAGATGTCGCACGTCGAGGTGCACACCCGCCTCGGATCCGGTGCGGCGCCGCTCCCGCAGTGGTTCGACGAAGGGCTGGCCGTCGTGGTCTCCGACGATCCCCGCTATCTGAAGCCCGAGACGGCCGGCGACCGGTGCCGGGTTCCCGAAGGGGAGGCGCCACCTCGGACGCTCGACGAGTGGCTGCGCACGGCGAAAGCCGACCCGGACGCGTACGCCAAGGCCGCGTGCCGGGTGAGCCGGTGGCTTCGGGTGAACGGCGGTCCCGGAGCCGTCCTCGAACTGGTCGAGCATGTGGCAGGCGGCGGTGAACTGCCCGCCTCTCTGCGGGCCGCGTCGCGCGAAACTCCTTCGTGACGGCGTTCGTGACGGCGTTCGTGACGGCGTTCGTGACGGCGTTCGTGACGGTGGTTCATAGCGGGGTCGTGCCGTCCGCCGTCTCCGGCGAACCACGTGCGGCTCAGCACCCGGGTGACATCTCGCGATCGGGTGCCGCGTCGGGGAGTGGCGGCGCCTCACGTGCTTCGTGTTCCTCGTGTCCGGACGGGGTGCGGTAGCCGCGCAGGGGCCGGTTGACCAGGCCGATGGTGACGACGCAGAGCGCGGCCGCGAGGCCGCCCGCGACGAGCGCGACGGGTGCGGACGTGAGGGAGGCGAGAAGTCCCCCGCGGAAGTTGCCGGCCTCCGGTCCGGCGACGCCGATGACGTGCTCGACCGAGGAGACCCGCCCCCGGTAACGGTCGGGTGTCTCGAGCTGGACCAGTGCGCTGCGGGTGACCACGGCGACCGTGTCGGCCGCACCGGCGATCACGAGGCAGCCGAGGGCGAGCCAGAGCGGCCCCGCCAGGCCGAAGCCTGCCAGGGCGAGACCCCAGAGTGTGGCCGCGAAGAGCTGGACGAGGCCGCCGCGGTGCAACCGGGTGACGGTTCCGGACAGCAGGCCCGCACCGAGCCCGCCGAGCGCGATCGCGGACAGGAAGAGCCCCAGCGTCCGTGGGTCTCCCTCGAAGCGGATCTCGTTGATCAGGGGGAAGAGCGCGATCGGCATGGCGAGGAGCGTGGCGGCGAGGTCGGTGGCGAAGGCGCCCCACAGGGTGGGGCGCCGCAGGATGATCCGCCAGCCTCCCCTGGCCGGACCGCGCCGCGGGGGCGTGCCGTCGACGGGCGGCCGATCGTCGCCGGTGCGTGAGACGGCCATCGCGGGCAGCCGCATCACGGCGATCAGTGACGCGACGCCGGCGAGGGCCTGGATCGCGTACGCGGCGGGATAGTGCCACTGGGCGAGCACGAGGCCGGCGAGGGCCGGTCCGGCGAGCATGGATGCCTGGAAGGCGACGTTCTGCAGGGCGAGCCCGGCGGCGACCTGGTCTGCGGGGAGCAACCGGACGGGGAAGGTGCGCTTCGCCGGGGCTCCGAGCGCCGCGCAGCCGGACTGCGCGGCGATCAGGGCGAGCAGCAGCGGGACGGAACGGTTGCCCGCGGCGGCCTGCGCCACCAGGCCCACGGACACCAGGACCTGACCCGCGGTGGTGGCGCGGACGAGGTTCCTGCGGTCGACGGCGTCGGCGAGCGATCCGCCGGCCAGCCCGAGCACGAGGAGGGGTACGGCTGTGGCGAGGCCGATGGCGCCGGTCCAGAGCGGGCTGCGTGTGAGGTCCCAGACCTGCAGGAGGACGGCGACCCCGGCGACCTGCCGGCCGATTGAGGCGAGGGAGGATCCGATCCACAGGTCGCGGAAAGGCCTGCTGGTGCGCAGCGGGCGGAGGTCGATCAGCCGTTCGCGCCAGGTCACGGGGACGGCTCCGCCGGGGCGGGCGGCTCGTGGAGGTGGGCGAGGATCCGCTCTCGCATGGGCCGCCGCGCCAGGGCGCGCTCCAGCTCGGCGACGACGGCACTGAGCGCGTGCGGGATCTCGTCGTCGAGTTCGGCGACGGCGGCCTCGGTCGCGCGCCATTCGGCCTCAAGGAAGGGGATGAGGGCGCGGCCGCGGCCGGTCAGGGTGATGCGGCGGGTGCGGGCGTCGGTGCCGAGCTCGGAGTCGACCAGCCCTTCGCGCCGCATCGCCGTGATCGTCTGGCTCATCGCCGAGTGCGAGCGGCCCAGTGAGTCCGCGAGTTCACGGATCGTCAGCGGGCCGGTGTGCGCGAGGCGGATCAGCGGATAGGCGAACCGGGGGCGCACTCCCTCGATGCCGCGTTCGACGTAGACGGTCTCGATCTGGGCGTCCAGGGCGGCCAGCATGGCGTGAACCGCGTCCCATCGTCCGGGGGAGGCGGTGGGATCCAAAGATGTCATAGCACTAATATAACAGTGCTCATACAAAGCGGCGCAAGGTGAGCCGGAAGGCACAGCCGCCGGCCGGGTGGGGAGGATCCAGCGTGAGGTCGCCGCCGTGGGCCAGGGCGATCTGCCTGGCGATCGGCAGGCCGAGACCGGTGCCGGGCACGTCGCGCCGGCCGCGCCAGAAGCGCTGGAAGACGTGTTCCCTCTCGTCGGCGGGGATGCCGGGGCCGTGGTCGGTCACGACCAGCGTCGCCTCGGTGTCGGTGACCTCGACGCCGATATCCACCTCCGATCCGGCCGGGGCGTATCTGATCGCGTTGTCGACGAGGTTGGAGATCGCGCGGCTCACGGTGGGCTCGTCGACGGAGCACACGGCGGTGGGCGGGCCGGTGACCGACAGGCCGATCTTCTTGCCGGCCGCCGGCACGCCGGCCTGCTCGACGACGCCGCGTGCCAGGGCCATCAGGTCGGCCGGCCGCCGGTCGACGGCGCGGGCCCGTGCGCGGGCGTCGACCAGCAGGTGGTCGATCGTCGTCTGGAGCCGCTCGGACGCCGCTCGCGAGCGTTCCAGCCCTCGCCGGTAGATCTCGACGGTGGGCGCTGGGTGGTCGAGGAGCACCTCGGCGTTGGTCATCAGCACCGACAGCGGTACGCGCAGCTCGTGGCTGGTCTCGTCGATCAGCCGCCACTGCGTGGCGGCGGCCTGCTCCAGCCGGTCGAGCATGGCGTCGAAGGCGGCGGCCAGGGCCATCACCTCGGCCGGCCCGCGCTCCAGGGCGATACGCCGGCTCAGGTCCGTTCCGCCGATGTCGTCGGCCGCCGCGCGGACCCGCTCGATCGGGGCCGTCGCCCGGCCCGCCCACCACCAGGCCAGCGCGGCGGCGGCCGGGGCGAGCGCGAGGATGGTCCAACTGACCCACGCGGACCTGTGCACCGAGGTGCTCCGGACGCTCTGTGCGCCGTCGAGCGTCTGGAAGGTCGTCTCGGTGTCGGTCACGAGGATCACGCCGAACAGCAGCAGAACCGGGAGGTAGATCGCGAGGAATCCGAGCACGGCGAGGCGCGCGCGCAGTGACCGCCAGGGACGGGTCATGAGGGAGGCCTCTCCAGCCGATAGCCGACGTTGGTGATCGTGAAGATCAGGGCGGGCTCGCCGAGCTTCCTGCGCAGCCGGCTGAGGATGACCCGCACCGAGGCGGTGAAGGGGTTGGCGTGGGCGTCCCACACGTGCTCCAGCAGGTCCTCGGCTGAGAGCGTCACGCCGGGATGGTGCATGAAATAGCGCAGCAGCGCGTACTCGCGCGAGGTGAGATCGAGTTCGACGCCGGACCGCCAGACCCGGTGAGCGGTGAGGTCGAGGGTGAGCTCGCCCACCCGCAGGATCGACCCGTGCTCGTCGGCGCGCCGGCCCAGTGCCCGCAACCGGGCGACGAGCTCGGTGAAGTGGAACGGCTTGACGAGATAGTCGTCGGCGCCGGCGTCCAGCCCGGCCACCCGGTCGGCGACGGCGTCGCGGGCGGTCAGCACGAGCGTGCGCCGGGGCCGGTGCAGGTCGGGATCGCCGGCGAGCCGGCGCACCAGGTCGAGCCCGTCGCCGTCGGGCAGGGAGAGGTCGAAGCAGGCCACGTCGTAGGCCGTGGTCCGCAGCGCCTCCTCCGCCTCACGGTAGGTCGCCGCCAGGTCGACCGCGTACGACTCGTTGCGCAGGCCGAGGGCGACCACCTCGGCCAGGTCGGGGTCGTCCTCGACGAGGAGGATACGCACGGCGCGTCAGCCGGTCCGTCGTGCGGACGTCGTCCCGTCCGCCCGGGAGACGAGCAGCTGCCGGTCCTTGAAGGAGAGGCTCACCCGCGGCCCGGTGCCGGCCGGGTCGTCGGGACGGTAGCGGCCGTCTCCGGAGGCGACGAAGGTCAGTTCCGGGGCCTTCGTGGGAACCTCGGCCGCCTCGATGCCTCCCTGCTCGTTGACGGAGTACCAGCCGAGGACCTGTCGCGTTCCCGCGGTGAGGGTGACGTAGGTGCGCACCTCGTCGCCGCTGGTCACCGTGCCGGCCGGTGTGACGGCGCCGAGGGGCCCGAAGGCGGCCTCCAGGGACGCGCGTTCCTTGCGGCCCTCCTGCGTCTTACCGGCCAGCAGCGCCAGTACGCGCTCGTCGTGCCCGCGCGGATCGCCCGCGGTGGGATCGCGGGGCGGGAACAGCGCCGCGACCGCGTCGGGGCCGGTGGCCGAGACCGTCAGCCCGCCGTCGGAGGTGCTCACGTCGAGGGAGCCTCCCGTCTTCAGTTCGTACGACCCGACGATAGCGGCGAGATCGCCACCGCCGCGGGCCGCCGCGGTGGGGGTGGGCAGCGGGCCGCCGACGAGCAGCGCCGGCCCCACCACCCGCAGCAGGTCCTCGGCGCTCACCTCCGGTTTGTTCGCCGATATCGCGACCACCCGCTCCTGCCCGGGGATCCACGCGACGACGGTGTTGTGGCCGACGTCGCCGCCGCCCCCCGCGGTGCTCAGGAACGGCTCGCCGAACAGCGACTCGTCGAACGCCACCCACCCCGGGGTCTCGGACCTGCCGTCGCCCAGATCGTGCCCCGGCCTGCCGATGATCTCGGCCGATTCGCGGGAGAGCAGCCTTCCGGTGAACAGCGCGTGCGTCCAGGTCGCCAGGTCCCGCATGGTCATCGCGAGGCCGCCGTTGCCCTCCACCGCCCAGTACGGCCCGTCGAAGCCGCCTGAGCGGCCGATCGCGCCGTTGTCGAGCCGCCCGACGGCCCGAGGCCCCGTCACGGCCGGCTCGCCCTCCCAGAATCCTCCCGCGACCCGGCCGCCGGGCAGCCGCAGGACCCTCTCGGCCAGGTAGGCGCGAAAACTCCTGCCCGACGCCTTCTCGACGATGAGCGCGAGCAAGGTGTAGCCGGCGTTGGAGTACAGGTAGCCGCGGCCGGGCTTGAAGGCCGGCCTCAACGCGCCGATCGCCGCCACCGCGGCGTCCCGGCCGAGCGGCTCGTAGTCGCCGCGGCCGTGTGAGCCGTTGAGCCCGCCGGTGTGCAGCAGCAGCTGCCGCACCGTCGCCTTGGCCGCGGCGCCGCCCAGTTCGGGCAGGATCTTCCCCGCCCGGTCGTCGAGCGCGAGCCTTCCCTCCTCGACCAGGGTGAACACCGCCGCCGCGGTGAACGCCTTGGTGACCGATCCGATGCTGAACACCGTCTCCGGGGTGTTCTGCCTTCCCGTGGCGTCGTCCGCCGTGCCGTAGGCGGCGAGGCAGGTGGCCCTGCCGCCTTCGAGGATCGCGATCGATCCGCTGAACCCCGCGTCGGCCCACGCGCCGAACGCCACCTCCAGCCGGTGGTCGCACCGGGTGGCGCCGGCCTCCGTGGCCCGTGGCGGTCGCGGGCCGCCGGGAGCGGCGCCGCACGCCGCCAGGGTCGCCGCCAGTACGACGGCCGTGATCGCTGGAAGAGTCTTTCGCATGGGGGCGAAGTTAGGCTCCGCCCTGCAAACCTGACGTGAACGACTCCGCGTCCCCGGGTGATCCGCTCGCTTCGACGGCGCGCCTGCTTCTACCGGGTCAGCGCGCGAGCCGGGTGCCGTCCTCGTCGAGGAGAACGGGGGCGCCGGTCGCGGCGGAGAGGTTCGCCGAGATCCCGACCATCACGCCGGCGACGCCCGCGAGGTGCCCCGCCTGGCGGCCCAGCGGATCCTCGCCCGCGCCGCGGAAGACGTCGTTCAGCATGAGGGCGTCGCCGCCGCCGTGGCCGCCCGCGCCCGAGGGGATGGCGACCTCCTCCGGTTCGCTCCAGTGCCGGTGCAGGACGAGCCGTTCGAAGGCGCCGGGGGCGTGGGCCTTGTCGGCGGCGGTCGGGTCGATCGCGGCGCGCGGCGGGGTCCAGGCGCGTTCGACGACCTCCAGCTCCAGCCGTCCCGCGGTGCCGTTGAAGGCCACCCGGTAGCCCTCGAAGGGGCCGTGGGCGTTGAGTGAGTAGGTGAGCGTCGCCCCGCGCGAGTAGCCGACGAGGACGGCCATGTTGTCGTCGATGCTCACGCCCTCGCCGAACACGTCCTGGTCGCGGATGTAGCCGTCCTCGTGCTCTGCGTCCAGGTACAGGCGCTTGAGCCGGGGATCGGCGGAGATGTCGAGGAGGTAGGGGTCGGTGCCGAGTTCCGGTGCGCCGTGAGCGCGTTGTGGCCGGTCGCGCAGGCCACGGGTGCGGGCGTTGGCGGCTCCGTAGAAGCGCAGCGCCGACCGGGCGTAGACGGAGCGGGCGGTGTCGGCCAGCCACCAGTTGACCAGGTCGAAGTGGTGGGTGGACTTGTGCACCAGCAGCCCGCCTGAGCTGGACCTGTCGCGGTGCCAGCGGCGGAAGTAGTCGGCTCCGTGGATGGTGTCGAGCACCCACTCGAAGTGCACGGAGGCGACGTCGCCGATCGCTCCGTCGGCGATCAGCCGGCGGACGGCGCTGTTGCGCGGCGAGTAGCGGTAGTTGAAGGTGACGACGAGCCGGCCGGTGCTGCGCTCGGCGGCCTCGACGATGGCAGCGCAGTCCTCGGCGGTGGTGCACAGCGGCTTCTCCACGATGACGTCCTTGCCCGCCTCCAGCGCGGCGACGACGTAACGGGCGTGGGCGGCGTCGACGGTGGCGACCACGACGGCGTCGGCGAGCTGGAGCAGCTTGTCGAACTCGTGCGGTGCGAAGCTCGGGACGTCGCGTCCGATCCGGTCGAGGTAGTAGCCGATCCGGGTCCGGTTGACGTCGCAGAGGGCGGCGATCTCGCCGGTGTCGCCCCACTCGCCGAGCAGCGCGTCGATGTACAGCTGCACCCGGTGGCCGAGTCCGACGAAGGCGTATCGCATCAGGAACTCCATCAGGGGGACGGGAAAGTGGCGGGTGTGCCGTACGGCTCGGCGCGAGCCGTACGGCACACGTCAGGGGAGGCCGGTCACTGGGAGATGGCGGCGTTGGCCTCGTTGAGGAAGGACTTCACCGCGTCGTCCGCGGAGGCCTTGCCGAACAGCACCGAGTCGCTGGCGCGCTTGAGGATGTCCTCCATCTCCATCGCGCCCTTCGGCGGGATCACGATCGGGCTCAGCTCGCTCCTGATCGAGTCGATGAAGGCGAGCACCTTCTGGTCGGTCGGGGTGAGCTTGTCCTTGACGGCGTCGACGACCTTGGCGTTGGTCGGCAGGCCGCGGTCACTGAGCAGGATGGCGCCGGCCTCGGGGTCGTTGACGAGGAATTCGACGAACTTCTGCGCGGCCTCGGCCTGCTCGGTCTTCGACGAGATCGTGTAGTACATCGCCGGCTGCAGGAACATGCCGGCGGTGGTCGCGCCCTCGGCCTTGGGCATCCGCAGCAGGTCGAGTTCCTGGCCGGAGCCCTTGTTCAGCGCGGTGAGCTGGTTGCTCCACCAACTGCCGAACGCGCTGGCGTTCGTGGCGAGCAGTGCCTGGTCGACCTTGGTGCCGGTCTCCAGCATCTGGGCGGCGCCGGGACCGGCCTTGGTGGAGACGATCTTCTGTAGCAGGGCCCACCAGTCCTTGATGGTCTGCTCCGACATGCCGATCCTGCCGTCCTTGTAGAACTGCTCCCCGCGCTGGGCGGCGAACAGCTGCAGGAAGGCGGGGTTCACGTTCCACTCGGTGCCCCAGATCTTGCCGTCGCCCTTCTCGGTCACCTTCTGGGAGATCGAGATGTAGTCGTCCCAGGTCCAGGTCGTGTCGTCGGGGACCTTCTCGCCCGCCTTCTCCACCGTCGCCCTGTTGACGATGATCGGGAAGGTGTTGACGCCGGTGGGGACGGCGTACTGCTTGCCGTCGATCTGACCGGCCTTGAGCACCTCCTGGTCGAGGTCGGCGGTGTTCAGCTTGCCGGTGAGGTCGGCGAGGGTGGCGCGGCCCGCGTACTCGGCGAGGCCGCGGATCTCGATGGACATGACGTCGGGGGCGTCGCCGGCCGCGGTCTTGGTGGCCAGTTTCTCGTAGTAGCTGTCCCAGTCGGAGAAGTCGCCTTCGATGTCGATCGTCGGGTTCTTCTTCTCGAAAGCGGCGATGGCCGACTCGGTCAGCTTCTGCCGGGCGTCGCTGCCCCAGTACGAGAAGACGACCTTCGTCTTCCCGCCGGAATCACCGCTGTCGTCGCTGCCGCAGGCGGTTGCCGACACGGCGAGCAGGGTGATGGCGGTGGCCGCCAGGATGCGCTTCATCGGGATACCTCCGGGGGTGGGGGATGGGGAGGGTTATTTGAGACCGGTGGTCGCCATACCGCGGATGAGGTACTTCTGGCCCGCCAGGAAGAATCCGAAGATCGGGCCGAGCGAGATGATCGACATCGCGAACAGCGGCCCCCAGGAGGACTCGCCGCTGGAGTCCATGAACTGCCGGAGCGCGACGGGAACGGTGAGGTTGTCGGAGTTGGTCAGGTAGAGGTTCTGGGTGAAGAAGTCGTTCCACGTCCAGATGAAGGTGAAGATCGCGGTGGTCGCGAGCGCCGGGACGCACAACGGCATGATCACCCGGGTGAACGTGCGCCACTGGCCCGCGCCGTCGATCGCCGCCGCCTCGTCCAGCTCCCGGGGAAGGGTGCGGATGAACTGCACCATCAGGAAGATGAAGAACGCGTCGGTCGCGAGGAACTTCGGCGCGACGATCGGCCAGATCGTGTTGATCCAGTCGATCTTGGCGAACACGATGTACTGCGGGACGACCGTGACGTGGTGCGGCAGCATGATCGAGCCGAGCATGATCGCGAACCACATCTTCTTCAGCGGGAACTCCAGCCGGGCGAAGGCGTAGGCCGCGAGCGAGCAGGCGGCCAGGTTGCCGATCACCGCCAGGGCGGTGAGGACCGCCGAGTTCCACAGGTAGTAGCCGAAGGAGTGCTTGAGCGCGCCCCAGCCCTCGGTGTAGTTCTCGGCCGTCACCGCGGTCGGCATCAGCCCGGGCTCCCGGAAGATCAGCTCCTCGGGCTTGAACGAGCTGGAGACCATCCAGAGCAGCGGGTAGAGCATGAGCAGCCCGGCGGCGATGAGCAGCAGGTGCCTGACCAGGCGCGGGGCGGGCCGGAAGAGGGCCGGTACGCGCTTACTTGTCGTCGCCATAGAAAACCCAGAATCGAGACATGAGGAAGTTGACGGCGGTCAGCGCGGCGATGATGAGCAGCAGCACCCAGGCCATGCCGGCCGCGTAACCCATTTCGTAGTTCTTGAAGCCCTTGATGTAGAGGTAGAGCGTGTAGAACAGGGTCGAGTCGACCGG
Organism: Streptosporangium sp. NPDC049078; assembly: GCF_040648855.1. Lineage (NCBI taxonomy): Bacteria > Bacillati > Actinomycetota > Actinomycetes > Streptosporangiales > Streptosporangiaceae > Streptosporangium > Streptosporangium sp. NPDC049078. The sequence goes on along the minus strand of NZ_JBEZEL010000004.1, from coordinate 79,542 downwards.
TCCGCCGTTGCCGCCGCTCACGATGAACGACTGGGTGAAGGACTGGAACGACTTGATCACCTCCAGCACCAGGTTGAAGAAGATGATCGGGGTGAGCAGCGGCAGGGTGATCGAGCGGAACTTCCGCCACCTGCCGGCGCCGTCGACCGCGGCCGCCTCGTACAGGCTCTGCGGGATCTGGCGGAGCCCGGCCAGGAAGATGACCATCGGGGCGCCGAACGTCCAGACGTGCAGGATGATCAGCGTCCACAGCGCGGTGTCGGGGCTGGTCACCCAGCCGTGGCCCTGGTAGCCGAACAGGCCGAGGAACGAGTTGACGATGCCGTCGGTCCCGAAGATCTTCCGCCAGAGGATCGAGATCGCCACGCTGCCCCCGAGCAGCGACGGCAGGTAGAAGATCGAGCGGTAGAACGGCAGGCCGCGCAGGCCCCTGTCCAGCACGAGCGCGAGCGCCAGGGCGAAGGCGAGCTGCAGCGGGACGGAGACCACCACATAGGTGGTCGTCACCTGCAGCGAGGCCATGAACCGGTCGTCCTGGACGAACATCTTCTCGTAGTTGTCCAGGCCCACCCAGTGGGCTTCGCTCAGCAGGCTGTAGTCGGTGAACGACAGGTAGAGCGAGGCGATCATCGGACCGAGCGTGATCGCGAACAGGCCGATGAACCAAGGGGCCAGGAACAGATAGGCGGCCAGCGCCTGCGATCGGCCGCGGGAGCTCTTGAGACGCCCTGGGCGGGGGGCACCCGCCTTTTCCCGGGGTGCGACCGGTATCTCGGCCGTCCCCGCCGGTGCGGGACTCAGCGTCATCACTGGCCCTTCGGGGAGTTGGTGAATGGGATGCGCTTTTCCTATAGCGTCACGAACTAATACGTCAACCCTTTGCAGTGAGCTGGATCACGAATCGTAACGTTAGCTTTTGGCATTATCGCAGGTCAGACGAGGTATTCCCTGTCGGGTTCCGAATGGAAAAATCTCGCACGAAGACGAGTTTGTACAACCGATTGCAGTTGCGGGCATACGCGTGCCCCCGTTGTGGCGAGCGGAAAACGCCTGGTCAACGCCGTGCGGGCGGCTCCCGGCGCACCCGTTTCCGGCAGGGGTCCCGGGCGGGGTGCCTGCGGCGGCCCGGGTCTCATCGGCCGGGGAGTCACCCCTGCGGGCGGACGCGCCTTCCCCCGGCGGTGTGGTCGCCGAGGGCGGCGCCCGTCTCAGCCGATCGGCCGGTGGGGCGGGCGCGGTGCCCGCCCGGCTGCCTCTGGGAAGTTCACGGGGCCTGTCTGGGAGGCGCGGTGGACTCGCGGACCACCAGGTGGGTCTCCAGGACGGTCGTGGCGCTCATCGACTGGATGAGGAGGTCGACCGCCATCCGGCCGGCGTCGCTCGCGGGCATCGCGACCGTGGTGAGTTTGGGGCGGTGCAGCCGCCCGGTGATGCTGTCGTCGAAGCCGATCACGCTGACGTCGCCCGGCACGTCGACGCCGAGGACCTCCAGTCCTCCGATGAGGCCGATGGCGACGAGGTCGTTGTAGGCGAGCACGCCGGTCACCCCGGCCTCGGCCACCTTGGCCGCGGCGGCGATGCCGCCCTCCTCGGTGGGGGAGTTGGGGCCGATGACGACCGTGTCGAGACCGGGGATCTCCGCGACGGCCTTGCGGATCTCCCCGCTGGTCCACGATCCGGCCGGGCCCGTCACCAGGGCGACGCGCCGGTGACCGAGTCGCACGAGGTGCTCCATCGCGACGCGGGCGCCGTGGGCGACGTCCATCACGACCGTGGTCAGCCCGCGGATACGCCGGTTGACCAGCACGAACGAGACGCGTTCCGAGAGCTTCTCCAGAGCCTTGTTCGACAGGCGCGGGCTGCACAGCACGATGCCGTCGACCTGCTTGGAGAAGGCCAGGACGAGGTTCTCCTCCTCGGTGGGGTCCTCGCCGGTGTCGGCCACGAACAGGTGGTAGTCCTGGCGGCGGGCGGCGGCCTGCGCGGCCTTGATCAGCGGAGGGAAGAACGGATTGGCCAGATCGGCCACGATCAGCCCGATGTTGTTGGTGCGGCCCGTCTTGAGGGAGCGGGCCGCCCGGTTGGGCCGATAGTCGAGCTTCTCGGCCGCCGCGAGCACCCGGGTCCGGGTCTCGGCGTTCACCAGATGAGGTGCCGAGAAGGTTCGGGAGACCGTCGACACGTGAACACCTGAGGCGTGGGCGACGTCCCGAATGGTCACTGACATGCGCACACCCTAACGCAATCGTTTGCAGATCAGCTAACCATCCTGAGACCGGTTGCGGGCGATTGACCCCGCTCACTTGACGTATTGTCTCGCCTGACGCGATTGTTTACTGCAACTGATTGCAGTCTTCAGAAGGAGTCCACACGGTGAGCAGAGTGCTCGTCACCGGTAGCGCGGGCCGGCTCGGCCGCAGCGTGGTCACCTCGCTCGCGGCGGCCGGACATGAGGTGATCGGCGTGGACAGCGCGCCGGGCACCCCGCGAGAGGCCGCCTCGGCCCTTCCCGCGGATCTCACCGACCTGGGGGAGGCCCACTCGGTGATCGCACGGTTCCGGCCGCAGGCGGTGGTCCACCTGGCGGCCATCGCGGTGCCGTTCAGCCGTTCCGAGCCCACCACGTTCCGCGTCAACACCCAGCTCGCCTTCAACGTCTGCACGGCCTCGGTCGCCCTCGGGGTGGAGAAGCTCGTGGTGGCCAGCAGCCCCACGGTGATCGGATACGGCGCGCCGGGCGGATGGACCCCCGCCTACCTGCCGCTCGACGAGGACCACCCGACGGAGCCCTGGAACGCCTACAACCTGTCGAAGGTCGTGGCCGAGCAGACCGTGCGGACCTTCGCCCGCACCACCGAGACCACCCGGATGGCCGCGTTCCGCCCCTGTTTCGTCGTCGCGCCCGAGGAGTGGGAGGGCGCGCCCACCCAGTCCGGGCACACGATCACCGAACGGCTGAACCGGCCCGAGATAGGCGGAGCCTCGCTGTTCAACTACCTCGACGCCCGCGACGCCGGCGACTTCGTCGACACACTGCTCACCAGGCTCCCCCTGCTGGAGACGAACGGCGAGGTCTTCTTCGCGGGCGCCGGCGACGCCCTGGCGCGCGAGCCGCTGGCCGAGCTGCTGCCGGCCGTCATGCCGGAGACGAAGACGTTCGCCGCCCATCTGACCGGCACCGCCCCCGCCTTCTCCTCCGCCAAGGCCGAGCGGCTGCTCGGCTGGACCGCCAAGCGCGGCTGGCGCACCGAACTCTCCTGACTCTCCAGAAAGAGACCCTGATCATGAATCTCGACGGTGTCCTCTTCTTCCCCGTCACCCCCTTCGGCGCGGACGGCGACCTCGCGCCCGGCGTGCTGGCCGACCACGTCCGGCGAGGCCTTGAGCACCGGCCGGGCGGCGTGTTCGCCGCCTGCGGGACGGGCGAGTTCACCGCGCTGTCGCAGGCCGAGCACGCCGAGGTCGTCCGGGTGGCGGTGGAGGCGGCGGCCGGGGCCGTCCCGGTGTTCGCCGGAGCGGGCGGGCCGATCGGCGCGGCACTCGCCCAGGCGCGGGCCGCCAGGGAGGCGGGCGCCGACGGGCTGCTGCTCATGCCGCCCTACCTCGTCCAGGGGCCCGGCTTCCCCGCCTACGTACGGGCGATCGCCGCCGAACTCCCGGTGATCATCTACCAGCGCGGGCCGATCGCGCTCGAACCGGAGGCGGCGGTCGAGCTGGCCGCGATCCCCGGTGTCATCGGGCTGAAGGACGGCCTCGGTGACATCGACCGGATGCAGCGGATCGTGCTGGCCGTCAGGGAGACCCACCGGGACTTCCTGTTCTTCAACGGGTTGCCGACCGCGGAGCTCACCCAGCCCGCCTACCGGGCGCTCGGTGTCGGCCTGTACTCCAGCGCGGTGTTCTGCTTCGCCCCCGAGATCGCCAACGCCTACCTGAACGGCGACGAGCGGCTGATCACCGAGTTCTACGCTCCGCTGGTGCGGCTGCGTTCCAGGGTTCCGGGCTACGCGGTGTCGCTGGTCAAGGCCGGGGTGCGGCTGCGCGGGCTGGACGCGGGCGAGGTCCGGCCGCCGCTGGTGCCCGTCGCGCCCGAGCACGAGGCCGAACTGGAGGCGCTGATCAAGTCGGGGCTCGCCCTGGTAGCGCCATGATCAAGGACTTGACGGTCACGCCACGGTCGGTACCCCTGAGCCGGCCCTGGGGCCCGGACGTCTCCCACAACCACGTGCTGCTCGTCACGATCACGCTGGACGACGGGCGGCGCGGCACCGGGATGGCGTGGACACCGCAGATCGGGGCCCAGGCGATCAGGGCACTGCTGGAGCACGACATCCGCGAGGCGGTGATCGGCCTGCCGGCGCATCCGGAGCTGGTGTGGGACCGGCTGTCGGCTCACCTCGGCGAGGCGGGCCGGTCCGGGATCGTCCCGATCGCCCTGGCCGGGGTGGATGTCGCGCTCTGGGACCTGCGCTGCGGGGAGCGGGCGCTGGTCGAGATCCTCGGCGCGCGGCGCGAGAGCGTCCCCGTCTACGGCAGCGGGGTCAACCTCCACTACTCGCTGGAGGAACTCCGGGCGCAGGCCCGGCGATGGGTCGCCGCCGGATACACCGCGGTCAAGATCAAGGTCGGGCGCCCCTCGCCGGCCGAGGACGTCGAGCGGGTGGCGGCGGTCCGTGAGGTGATCGGCCCCGACCGGCTGCTGATGGTCGACGCCAACCAGCGCTGGGATCTGCACCGGGCCCGCGTCGCGCTGCGGGCCCTGGAGCGCTACGACCTGTTCTGGATCGAGGAGCCGCTGCCCGCCGACGACCTGTCCGCCCACGTGGAACTGCGGCGCGGCGTCACCGTCCCGATCGCGGTCGGCGAGAACGTCGCCACCGTCCACGGGTTCCGCGACCTGCTGACCGGGGGCGCCTGCGACGTCGTCCAGCCGAACCTGGTGCGGGTCGGCGGCATCACACCGTTCCTGCGGATCGCCGAGCTCGCCCGCGCCTTCGGCGTCCCCGTCTACCCGCACCTGCTCACCGAGCTGTCGGGCCAGCTCGCCCTCGCGCTGCACCACCCCGCGATGGTGGAGAGGGTGGAGGAGGCCGCGCTGACCGACCTCGGGCTGCTCGCCCCGCCCTTCCCGGTGGAGATCAGCGGGCCGGAGCTGCGGGCGACCGGGGCGCCGACGAGGTGGGCGTCGTGAAGCCGGTGCGAGTGGTGGTCGCCGGAGTGCACGGCTACGGCAGGAACCACCTGGCGAACGTCCGGCGGCTCGCCGCGGCGGGCCGGGCCGAGCTCGCCGGGGTATGCGACACCCTGCCACCCTCGCCCGGCCTCGACGTACCGTTCTCGGCGGACCTGCCGTCGCTGATCGCCGAGACCGGCGCGGAGGTCGCGGTGATCGCGACGCCGATCCACACCCACGCTCCGCTCGCCGTCGCGGCCCTGCGGGCCGGCGCGCACGTGCTGCTGGAAAAACCGCCCGCGCCGTCGATGGAGGAGTTCGAACGGATCTCCGCCGCCGTGGCGGAGACGGGGCTCGCCTGCCAGGTGGGCTTCCAGTCGCTCGGCTCGGCCGCCGTCCCCGCCGCGGCCGGAGCGCTGGGCGAACCACTTCGGGGCGTCGGCGTCGCCGGATCCTGGACACGCCCGTTCACCTACTACTCACGCGCCCCCTGGGCGGGACACCGCAGGCTGGACGGCGTGGACGTGATGGACGGCGCGCTCACCAATCCGTTCGCGCACGCGACGGCCACCGCGCTGGCCGTCGCGGGTGCCGACACGGCCTCCTCGGTCGAGGGCGTCGAGCTGGAGCTGTACCGGGCCAACGCGATCTGCTGCGACGACACCTCCAGCGCGCGGCTCCGCCTCGCCGACGGCACCGTCATCGCGATCACCGTGAGCCTGTGCGGCGACCGCAGGACCGAGCCCTACCTGCACCTGCACGGCGAGACGCGCTCCGCCCTGCTCTTCTACACCCTCGACGAGATCGAGGTGGACGGTGTCCGCACCGGCTTCGACCGGGTCGATCTGCTCGGCAACCTCCTGGCGCACATCAGGGAGGGGGCGGAGCTGCTGGTGCCGCTGGAGCGGACCGGGGGCTTCACCCGGCTGCTCGACGAGATCCGGCGCGCTCCCGATCCGCTGCCCGTCGACGGCTTCCGCACGGAGCCGTCCCGGCTGGTGCTGCCGGGCATCGAGGGTCTGGTCGCGCGAGCGGCGGCCGAGCTGAAAACCCTCTCGGAACTCGGCTTCCCCGGCGGTCCCGGCTCCCGGGCGGCGACCGGACCGAAGACGGTCCGGCCCGAGACGGTCCGGCCCGAGACGGTCTGGCCCGAGACGGTGCTGAGGGCCGGTTCGCGGCAGGTCGCGACCTACCTCCAGCGGGGCGACCTGCAGCCGACGGACGCGCCGCGCCCCCACCTGCATCCGGTCCGCACCCTTGGCGGAACGGTCGTGACCGAGAGCCGGCCCGCCGACCACGTGCATCATTTCGGGGCGAGCGTGGCGATCTCCGATGTCAACGGGGTCAACTTCTGGGGCGGCTCCACCTACGTACCGGGCGCCGGCCCGCGGATCCTGCCCAACCACGGGCGCCAGCGGCGGCGCTCCCTGCGTCCCGTGCCCGGAGGCTTCGCCGAGAGCCTCGACTGGGTCGGACCGGACGGCACCGTCCTGGCCTCCGAGGAGCGGACCCTCACCACCCGCGTCCTGCCCGGCGCCTGGGCGCTGGACGTCGCCTTCACGCTGGACAACCGGACCGGCGCGCCGTTGTCGATCCAGAGCTCGGCCTGCAAGGGCAGGACCGGCGCCGGCTACGGGGGGTTCTTCTGGCGGGCGCCCAAGGACTCCACCGGGCTGGAGGTCTTCACCGAAGGCACCTCCGGCGAGCGGGCCGTGCACGGTGGCCTCTCGCCCTGGCTCGCGCTCACCTGTGACGACTGGAGCCTGCTGTTCGTGCAGACCCTCGGGCTCGACCCGTGGTTCGTGCGCGTCGCCGAGTACCCGGGCGTCGGACCGGCCCTGGCCTGGGACGCGCCGCTGAGCGTGCCGGACCGGTTGGAACGCGCGATCACCGTCGTGGTCGCCGACGGGCGGCTCACCACGCGACGAGCCTCGGCCCTCGCCGCGGAGCTCCTCACCTCGTGACGGACCTCGCCGCGGGCGGCCTCGACGACGACCTCGACGGTGGACCTCGCGCGCGACGGTGAGTCACGCGCGAGGCCGCGAGAACCGATCGGCACCTTCCGCTCCGCCCCCGGAGAGGTCGAGGCCCGCAGCGTGCCCGCCTTCCGCGTGGCGATCGGCGGGCACTTTCTCGCCGCCGGCCACACCCGGGCACAGGTCCTCGCCCGCGCCGCCGACCTGCCGTTGAACCGCCCCCGCGAAGAGCACGGCCGTTGGGCCGCGTACCCGGGAAGTCCGAGTCAGGGATCATGTCGGTCGCATGCCACGCCATCCCGGCGGGTACGTTTGTGCGAGCCTCACAACTCCGGTCGCGAAAGACGCTCAGTCCCCGCCATTTCCGGTAGCGGGGGGCGACCGGGAGTATGTACCACGATCGGGGCGGGGACGGCCGCCGTGTTCACCGCTTCGAAAGGTTCGCTCAGTGTTCAGTCGTGTCGCCATCGTCAACCGCGGTGAAGCCGCCATGCGGCTCATCTATGCCGTTCAGGACCTAGCCGCGGAGACGGGAACACGGATCGAGACCGTCGCCCTGTACACCGACTCCGACCGGACGGCCACGTTCGTCCGCGAGGCGGACATCGCCTACGACCTGGGGCCCGCCGCGAACCGGCCCTACCTGGACCACGCCGTCCTCAGAAAGGCCCTGGTCGAGACCGGTGCGGACGCGGCCTGGGTCGGCTGGGGCTTCGTGGCCGAGGACCCGGCGTTCGCCGAGCTGTGCGCCGAGATCGGCGTGACGTTCGTCGGCCCGGGCGCCGAGGCGATGCGCAAACTGGGCGACAAGATCGGCTCGAAGCTGATCGCCGAAGAGGTCGGTGTGCCCGTCGCGCCGTGGAGCCGCGGCCCGGTGGAGACGCTGGAGGAGGCGAAGGCGGCGGCGGAGCGGATCGGCTACCCGTTGATGCTGAAGGCGACCGCGGGCGGTGGCGGCCGCGGCATCCGGATGATCTCCGGCCCCGACGAGCTGACCTTGGCCTACGAGCTGACGCGCCAGGAGGCGGCGCGCGCGTTCGGCAGCGGCGTCGTGTTCCTGGAACGCCTGGTGACGGGCGCCCGGCACGTGGAGGTACAGGTCATCGCGGACGGTCAGGGCACCGCGTGGGCGCTGGGCGTGCGCGACTGCTCCGTGCAGCGGCGCAACCAGAAGATCATCGAGGAGTCCGCCTCCCCGGTCCTCGACGCCACGCAGGTCGCCGAGCTGAAGGCGGCGGCCGAGCGGCTCGTGCTCGCGGTGGACTACAAGGGCGCGGGCACCGTCGAGTTCCTCTACCACCCCGGCGAGCGGCTGTTCGCGTTCCTCGAGGTCAACACGCGTCTGCAGGTCGAGCACCCGATCACCGAGATCACCACCGGCGTCGACCTGGTGAAGGCCCAGCTGCACGTCGCGGCGGGCGGCAGGCTGGAGGGCGAGGCCCCCGAGGAGTGGGGACACGCCGTCGAGGCGCGTCTCAACGCCGAGGACCCCGACCGCGACTTCGCGCCCTCACCCGGCAGGATCGCGCGGCTCGCGCTGCCCAGTGGTCCCGGCGTCCGGGTGGACACCGGGTTCGGCGAGGGCGACACGATCCCCGCCGACTTCGACTCGATGATCGCCAAGATCATCGCACACGGCCGTGACCGCACCGAGGCACTGGCCCGTCTGCGTCGCGCGATGACGCAGACGACCGTCATCATCGAGGGCGGCGTGACGAACAAGGGCTTCGTCCGCATGCTGCTCGACGAGCCCGAGGTGATCGACGGCTCGGCCGACACCGGCTGGATCGACCGCGTGCGCGCCCAGGGCGCCCTCGTGTCACACCGGCACTCCGCGATCGCGCTGATCGCCGCCGCCGTCGAGGCGTACGAGGACGAGGAGACCGTGACGCGGCAGCGATTCCTGGCCGCCGCGCACGGCGGCCGCCCGCAGTCGCAGCACGAGAGCGGCCGCGCGCTGGAACTCAAGCTCCGCGACATCGGCTACCGCGTCCAGGTCGCGCGCACCGGCGGCCACCGGTTCCGCGTCGGCATCTCGGCGGGCGGCCTGCGGCACACGGCCGACGTCGACATCGAGCGCTTCGACGAGCACAGCGGCCAGATCACCGTGAACGGCGTCCGCTTCAAGGTCGTCACGAGCACTCACGGTCCGATCCACCTGGTCGAGGTCGACGGCGTCACGCACCGGATCAGCCGCGACGAGGGCGGCATCGTGCGCTCGCCCGTGCCGGCGCTCGTGGTGGCCACGCCACTGCAGCCGGGCGACGAGGTCGAGGCCGGCGCGCCGCTGCTCGTGGTGGAGAGCATGAAGATGGAGACCGTGCTGCGCGCGCCGTTCCGCGGACGCCTGCGGGAGCTCGCGGTCTCGGTCGGCAGCCAGGTGGAGGCGGGCGCCCGCCTGCTCCGCCTGGAACCGCTGGGCGACGGCACGGCAGGTCCCGTCGCCGAGGTGCGGGAGATCGAGCTGGATCTGCCGCCGGAGCCGGTGGACGTGCCCGCGGCGGAGCGGGCCGCGCGCGGCCTGCAGGACCTGCGCGGCCTCCTGCTGGGGTTCGACATCGACCCGCAGGACGAGAAGCGCCTGCTCACCGGTTACCTCGCCGCGCGCGCCGAACTCGTCGCGAAGGGCGATCACGAGCCGGCCGGTGAGGTCGAGCTGCTGCACCTGTTCGCCGACCTGAGCGAGCTGAGCCGCAACCGGCCCGCCGGCGAGGAGTCCAAGCCCGACTCCTCGGTGCACAGCCCCCGCGAGTACTTCCACACCTACCTGCAGTACCTCGACCCCGACCGGTCCGGGCTGTCGGAGAGCTTCCAGCAGCGGCTCACGCACGTGCTGTCCCGCTACGGCGTCGAAGGCCTGGAGCGCACGCCGCAGCTGGAGGACGCGGTCTTCCGGATCTTCCTCGCCCAGCGGCGCGCCTCCGCCGACGTCGCCGTGGTGACGACCCTGCTGCGCCAGTGGGCCAAGGAGGCCCCGCCCGCCCAGGCCGACCGCGTCGCCGTCGGCGTGGTGCTGGAGCACCTGATCGCCGCCACCCAGATCAGGTTCCCGGCCGTCGCGGACCTGGCGCGCGGCGTGGTGTTCGCCTGGTTCGTCCAGCCGCTGCTGCGCCGCACCCGCGCCAAGGTCTACACGGCCGTACGCAAGCACCTGCGCCACCTCGACCAGCACCCGGACTCGCCCGACCGCGCCGAGCGGATCTCCGCCATGGTCGCCAGCTCCGAGCCGCTCGTCCGGCTGGTCGGCCAGCGGATCGGCCGCGAGGACGTGGACCCCGTGCCGCTGCTCGAGGTGCTGATCCGCCGCTACTACGGCAACCGCGCGCTCAGCGGCATCCGGACGAGCAAGGTGGCGGGCTGCACGTTCGTCGTCGCCGACCACCGCACCACGAGCGGTGCGGGCCGCGTCGTGGCCACCGCGGTCGACTTCCTGGCACTGGCCGAGGCCGTCAAGGCGGTCGACGAGTTCGCCGGCACCGGCGAGCTGGTGGCCGACATCTACCTGACCTGGCCGGACGCTCCCGACGACCCCGAGGAGATGGCCGCGCGCCTGCGCGAGGTCATGGCCGCGCAGCAGCCGTCGCACCGGATCGGCCGCATCGCCGCGACCGTCACGGGCGACAGCGGCGCCGTGATGCACCACCACTTCACCTTCCGGCCGTCCGCGGACGGCTTCGTGGAGGAGCGGCTGCTGCGCGGCCTGCACCCGCGCATCGCCGAGCGCATGCAGCTGGAGCGGTTGCGCGACTTCGACCTCACCCGGCTGCCCGCGCCCGACGAGGAGGTCTACCTCTTCCGGGCCTCGGCACGGCAGAACCCGTCCGACGAGCGGCTCGTCGCCCTGGGGCAGGTCCGCGACCTGACCCCGCTGCGCGACGACGAGGGAGGGCTCGTCGCGCTGCCCGCGGCCGAGAACGTGCTCGCCACCTGCCTCGACGCGATCCGCCGGGCCAAGAAGCCCGGCGCGAAGACCTCCGCCACGAACCGGATCGTCATCTACGTGTGGCCGCCGAACGACCTCTCGCCGGACGACCTGAACACCGTGGCGAAGCGCGTGCTGCCGACGACGGCGGGCGCGGGCCTGGAGGAGGTGCTGTTCCTGGGCAGGCGCCGCGACGGCGTCACCGGCGAGCTCGTCGACATCGCCGTCCGGATCGGCTACGACGTGGGCTCCGGCGTGCGGCTGTCCATCGTGCCGCCGCCGACCGAGCCCGTCGAGCCACTGGACGACTACCGCCAGGAGGTGCTGCGCGCGCACAGCCGCGGCACGCACCACCCGTACGAGCTGACCGACATGCTCGCCGGGCCGTTCGGCTCCTTCACCGAGTACGACCTGGACGAGTACGCGAGGCTGGTGCCGGTGAACCGGCCCAAGGGGCGCAACGGCGCCGCGCTCGTCGCGGGTGTCGTCAGCACACCCACGCCGCGCCACCCGGAGGGCATGACCCGCGTCGTGCTGCTGGGCGACCCGACGAAGGCACTCGGCGCGCTGTCGGAGCCCGAGTGCGCACGGGTGATCGCCGCGCTCGACCTCGCCGAGCGGATGCGGGTGCCGCTGGAGTGGTTCGCGCTCTCCGCGGGCGCCCGGATCTCGATGTCGTCCGGCACCGAGAACATGGACTGGGTGGCGGCCGCGCTGAAGCGGATCGTGACCTTCACCCAGGACGGCGGTGAGATCAACATCGTGGTCGCGGGCATCAACGTCGGCGCCCAGCCGTACTGGAACGCCGAGGCCACGATGCTCATGCACACCAAGGGCATCCTGGTGATGACGCCGGACTCCGCGATGGTGCTGACCGGCAAGCAGTCGCTCGACTTCTCCGGCGGCGTGTCGGCCGAGGACAACCACGGCATCGGCGGCTACGACCGGATCATGGGCCCGAACGGCCAGGCACAGTACTGGGCGCCGGACATCCGCGGCGCGCGGGAGATCCTGATGTCGCACTACGACCACAGCTACGTCGCGCCGGGGGAGAGCGGGCCGCGCAAGGCGATCACCGGCGACCCGGTGGACCGCGACGTGTCGACGTTCCCGCACGCCGTGCCGGACAGCGACTTCACGACGGTGGGTCAGATCTTCTCCGCCGAGTCCAACCCGGACCGCAAGAAGCCGTTCGACATCCGCACGGTCATGCGCGCGCTGTCCGACCAGGACCACCCCGTGCTGGAGCGGTGGGCGGGCATGGCCGACGCCGACACCGCCGCGGTCTGGGACGTCCACCTCGGCGGCCGGCCGGTGTGCCTGCTGGGCATCGAGTCGCGGTCCGTGCCGCGCCGCGGATTCCCGCCCACCGACGGCCCGGACACCTACACCGCGGGCACCCTGTTCCCCCGGTCGTCCAAGAAGACCGCCCGGGCCATCAACGCCGCGAGCGGGAACCGTCCGCTGGTCGTGCTGGCCAACCTGTCGGGGTTCGACGGCTCCCCCGAGTCGATGCGCAAGCTGCAGCTGGAGTACGGCGCGGAGATCGGCCGCGCGGTGGTGAACTTCAAGGGCCCGATCGTGTTCTGCGTGATCTCGCGCTATCACGGTGGCGCCTTCGTGGTGTTCTCCAAGGCGCTCAACCCGAACCTGACCGTGCTCGCGGTCGAGGGCTCGTTCGCCTCGGTGCTCGGCGGCGCCCCGGCCGCCGCGGTGGTCTTCGCGCGAGACGTCGACAAGCGGACCGGCAACGACCCCAGGGTGCTCGCGCTCGCCGCCCGCGTCGCGGAGGCGCCGGCCGCCACCCGGGCCGCGCTCGCCGCCGAGCTGGCCGAGCTGCGCTCGTCGGTGCGGGCCGAGAAGCTGACCGAGGTGGCCACCGAGTTCGACCGCGTGCACAGCATCCAGCGGGCGGTCGACGTCGGCTCGGTGGACGCGATCATCAGCTGCTCCGAGCTGCGGCCCCGGATCATCGAGGCGGTCGAGAAGGGCATCGCCCGACAGGTCTGACCCGCTCCGAAGCCCCGGACGCCCGCGTCTTTTCCGGCGGGTGTCCGGGGCGTTCGCGTCGCGGGGGGCGACCCGAGATGACGGGTGTGCTTCTGTGCTGCGATGATCGTTGTCGGGCGGATAGGATCGCCTCTTGGTGGACATGGCCGGACGGTGGGCAGGCAACCGGCCAACGAGCCAGATCGTCGTCCGGGCAGCCGGTCTCCCGGCGACCGCGGAGGGGAGTCGGCTCCGGTGGGAAGATTCGACCTGAACCGTGAGGCGCTGGCCAAGCTGCGCGTCACGGTGAACACCCAGGGGGGAAGACTCGCCGGCGTCGGCGACGACTTCCCGGCCAAGGGCGGCGCGAGTTCCTCGATCTTCGGGACCCTGGCAGGTGCCCAGGAGCTCGCCGACGCGATCGGCAGGGTCGAAGGGTACGCCGACCGGGAGCTGGGCACGGTGAAGAGCCGCCTTGACGGCGTCGAGCGTGCCCTCGACACCATCGAGGAGAACGTGACCAGGGCCGAGCGGAACACCGGTAACCACCTGCCCGTCCTATGACCGACATGAACGCCGTGGCGGCGCTGCCCGGAGGGCAGGTCCTGGCCGCGCTGGTGAAGAGGACGGACGGGGATCCCGCCGCGATCCGGGCGATCGCCACCCGCTGGCGCGGGGCGGCCGGCTCGTCCGCCGAGCCGTTCACGCTCCTGAAGAAGGCGGTCGACCAGGTGGACACCGCCTGGAAGGGCGCCTCCGCCGACGCCTTCGTGGCGTACATGCGGCGCTACCACAGTGCGGGCGCCTCCCTGCGGGACACGATGGGCGACTGCGCGACCTCCCTGGAGGCCGCCGCCGGCGCCGTCGAGACGGCGAGGACGAACGCCGAGCGTGTCTGCGACGACCTGCTGGCCCGGGTGGCGGAATACCGGCGTCGCAACCCGCACGCCACCCCGGAGCAGCTCGAACCGGGCATCGGCGAGGAGGTCGAGAGGGCGGTGTTCCTTGTGCGGGGACACGTCGGCTCGGCCGAGACCGCGCTGTCCATCGCGCGGCGCGAGATCGACAAGCATCTCGGTGACGCCACGGTGTTCTCCGCCATCCCGGCCGCGGGAGACCAGGGTTTCGTCCCCGGCCCCGGGCGCGTCACCCCGTGGGTGCCGGTGGCGGGGGAGGACGAGCCCCGCACCACCACGCTCGCCGGTACGGAACCCGGCTCGCAGGGCGGCAGCGGTGGCGGTGGACAGGGTGGCGGGGGATCGTCGTCGGGGAACCACGAGGGCGGCTCGGGCGGTGGCGGCGGAGGAGGCGGAGGAGGCCGGGCGATCCCGTTCACGGTGACCGGCGACGGCAGCGGAGCCGACATCGTGGCCGCCGCGAGGAGCCACATCGGCAAGCCCTACGTCTGGGGCGCGGACGGCCCCGACGCGTTCGACTGCAGCGGCCTGGTGCACGTCTCGCTGAACGAGGCGGGAATCAGGATCGGGGACAACACCGCCGCCGGATACCAGGCGAGCGGCAAGCCGATCACCGGTCCGCCGCAGCCGGGCGACATCGTCTTCTTCGGATATCCGGCGAGCCACTGCGGCGTCTACCTGGGCGACGGCATGATGATCGCCGCCCCGAAGCCGGGAGACCACGTCAAGATCCAGTCGGTGGCCGGGGCGCACCCCATCACCTACCGGCGCTTCACCTGAGCGTCCGTACGAGGATCGGGTGAGGACGACCGGCCCGGCCGGGGCGCCGCGGTGCCGCCGGGCCCGACACCGCCTCGGCGGGCGACCGGCCTCGGGCCATTCCTGGAGGCACGCGTGTCATGTCCGGGGGCCCGTGTGTCGTACGGGGCGGTTTCCTGCTTCTAAGCTCGGGGGGTGGCGAAATACTTCGATGTGCATCCGAGCAGTCCCCAGCCCCGGCTCATCGGGCAGGTGGTCGATCTTCTGCGTGCCGACGGGCTGATCGCGTACCCGACGGACTCGGGCTACGCGCTGGGTTGCCGGCTGGGCAACAAGGAGGGCATCGACCGGATCAGAGAGATCCGCGACCTCGGAAGTGACCATCACTTCACCCTGGTCTGCAGGGACTTCGCGCAGTTCGGTCAGTTCGTGCATGTGAGCAACGCGCTGTTCCGCTCGGTCAAGGCGGCGACCCCCGGCGGTTACACGTTCATCCTGCCCGCCACCAAGGAGGTGCCGCGGCGGCTGCTGCACCCCAAGAAGAAGACGGTCGGCGTCCGGATCCCCGATCACGTCGTCGTGCAGGCGCTGCTGGCCGAGCTCGGCGAACCGCTGGTGTCGAGCACGCTGCTGCTGCCCGACGAGACCGAGCCCCTGACACTGGGCTGGGACATCAAGGAGAGGCTCGACCACGCGGTGGACGCCGTCATCGACTCCGGCGAGTGCGGCGCCGTCCCGACAACGGTCGTCGATCTCTCGCAGGACGAGCCCGAGATCCTCCGCCGGGGCACCGGAGACCCGTCCCTCTTCGAGTAGGGATGCCGTGCGTGGCGCGGTCGATCTGTGGGGTGGCGAGTGGCGTTGCAGGACAGCGGTCCACTGCCACGTCAATGGCCGGTGATCTCGGGTGGAGCGGCGATGGGCGGGTGGCCGCGGACGCGGGCACCCGCTCATCGGTCCGTGGCCCGGTCCGCGGTGTCAGGCGGTGCCGGGGCCGGGCCACGGAGGTCGGGTCGGACGGGGCGAAGGGTCAGGGCAGGTAGATGTTCGGCTGCGGCGGGGTGGACATGCCGTCGCCGATGAAGAAGCCCGGGTGCGGCGGCTGGTTGTAGGCGGTGTTCTGCCAGGCCAGGGCGACCCGGTACTGCGGGTCGTGCAGCAGGGTGTGGATCTTGGTGGTGGTCGTGATCGGCGTGCTGTAGATCCGCAGCGCGGTGTTGTTCGAGGTGGGCCAGATGACCTCCTCGCGCCAGTCGCCGAGCAGGTCGCCCGAGAGGGACGGGGTGGACTTGGTGCCGTTGTTGGAGTGCACCCCGGAGGCGGTCAGCAGCCGGGTGTCCCCGCCGGTGCCGTACTTGTCGATGCGGGTGGCGTCCACCAGCTCGCGGACCGGGTCGCCGTCCCACCAGGCGAGGAAGTTGGCCGAGGAGGGGGTGCGGCCGACCGAGGCCCCGGAGGAGTTGTACAGGTTGCCCATGTTGGTTCCCGCGCCCCAGAACTCCGCTCCCGGGCTGCCCGCGTAGATGTCGGCGGCCACGCCGCGGCCGGGACCCTCCACGCCGCCGTTGCCCGGACGCTGCCAGATGACCTGCCCGGTGCGGGCGTCGTGTACGTCGGCCGCGGGCTGGTCACCCGCCTCGTGGATGGTGAACACCTCCAGGCCCGCCCGGCTCGGGATCAGGTCGCCCACGTGCAACGCGTCGCCGTGCCCGAAGCCGGTGCGGTACATGCCGACGCCGTTGTCGTCGATCGTGGCCGAGCCGTAGATGATCTCCTGCCTGCCGTCGGCGTCCACGTCGGCGATGGACAGGCTGTGGTTGCCCTGCCCGGCGTAGCCGCCGTTGCCCGAGGAGTTGGAGTCGAACGTCCAGCGGCGGGTCAGCGAGCCGTTGCGGAAGTCCCAGGCGACGACGACCGATCGGGTGTAGTAGCCGCGCGCCATGATCAGGCTCGGCCGCCGTCCGTCCAGGTAGGCGGTGCCCGCCAGGAACCGGTCCACCCGGTTGCCGTAGTTGTCGCCCCAGGAGGAGACGGTGCCGCGCGGCGGCTCGTAGTTGACGGTCGACATCGCCGCGCCGGTCTGGCCGTTGAACATCGTCAGGTACTCGGGACCGGCCAGGATGTATCCGGAGGAGTTGACGTGGTTGGCGCCGCCGTTGCCGATGGTGGTGCCGCGGCCGTCGACCGTGCCGTCGGCGGTCTTCATCGCCACCTCGGCCCGGCCGTCGCCGTCGTAGTCGTACACCTGGAACTGGGTGTAGTGGGCGCCGGCGCGGATGTTGCGGCCCAGGTTGATCCGCCACAGCCGGGTGCCGTCGAGTTTGATCCCGTCGATGTAGACCGGGCTGGTGGTCCCCGACTGGGAGTTGTCCTTGGCGTCGTTGGGCTCCCACTTGAGCACCAGGTCCAGCCTGCCGTCGCCGTCCAGGTCGCCGGTGCTCGCGTCGCTGGCCGTGTGATTGCCGCTGGGCGGGCTGATCGGCACGTCCAGGTAGCCGTTGCCGAAGCGCAGCGAGGTCTCCGAGTCCGCCTGCTCGGTGCCGCCGACCACGGCGCGCACCGTGTACGAGGCGTCGGCCGCGGCACCCTGGTCCAGGTAGTTGGTGGAGTCGGTGACGCCGGCGATCCGGGTGCCACCCCGGTAGACGTTGAACGTGGTGTCGCGGGACTCGGTGCCCAGCAGGCGCCAGGAGACCAGGTTGCCGTTGCCGGAGCGCACGCTGATCAGGCCGCGGTTCAGCTTCTCCATCTGCTTGGCGTCGCCGGGCACCGGGTCGGTGCCGCCGATCTTCACGAGTTGCCACTGCTGGTTGGCGCCGTTGAGGTCGGTGTACTGGGAGACGCGGCCGCCGTCGGCGGTGGACCATTCCCAGGTTTCGAGGGCTTTGCCGCTGTTGCGGTTGATCAGGCGGATATGGTTGGCGTCGCTGTCGACGACGCGGAACTGCTGGTTGGTGCCGTTGTTGTCGCTCCACTGCACGACGTTGGCGCCGTCGGCGGTGGAGCGGGAGGCGATGTCGATGACCTTGCCGCTGTGGCGGGAGCGCAGCCGGTAGTAGCCGCCGCCGGAGTCGACGAACTGCCACTGCTGCCAGGCGCCGTCGTTGCGGGACCACTGGACGAGGGGGGCGCCGTCGTTGGTGGCGAGGTCGAGGACGTCGATGGCCTTGCCGCTGTGCCGGTTCACCAGGAGATACCAGGCACTGGTGTCGATCGTCGCGGCGGCGGCTGGGCCGGCGGCCACCAGTGACTGGCACAACGCGAGCAGCAGCGCGACGGCTGCCGCGCAGGCGATGCCGGTACGGCGGCGCACGCGTCGCGGGGGAGGGCTGGCGGGTCTGTTCACGGGGGGGTACCTCTCGTTACGGACGATAGGTCCACGAACGCGCGACGGATGCTGATGGCGCCGATGTTTCCGCCGGATGCCTGGAACCTCACAGGCGGGAAGGCGGATGTGTGCCAAGTGTTGGCATCGGCGTCACGGCCGTCAAGAGAGGTGCGAGATTCCCGGAGTCCCTGACGCGCGGCCGGTGTTCCGCACGGCTCTCGCGGTCATCGTCGGCCGGTGGCCACTGCGCGCGTCACCTGCGCGTCACCTGCGCTTCCCCGGCGGCCGGAGCCGCGGGCCGACGTCGTCCTCCCGCTTCGCGGCGGAGTCGGCTCGGTACTGAAAGTTTCAGTGCGGCCCGGCCGGGAGCGTGACTCCTTTGAGCCGTCCCGTCCTGGACGGCTCAAAGGAGTTCGGGCGCTCAGTCGTCGTGGTGGCCCTCCGGGACGCCGTCGGAGGTGATGGCGCCGTCTCCCGGCGTGCTCGTCAGGTAGGTGTGCTGGTGGCCGTTGCCGGCGTCGACGTTGAGCTGGTCGAGCTGGGTGGCCGCGACGGACCACATCGTGACGGCGGTGGAGCGCTGGCGTGCGGCGAGGTCGAGGAGGTCCTTGCGGGACCCCTCGGGGAGCCGCAGGCCGGCCGCGTAGGTGTCGACCGCGGTGACCAGAGCGGTCACCGCGGTGCGGAGTCCGCCGCGCGCCACGTTGGTCCCGGTCGCTCCCGAGGGGGTGGGGGCGTGCTTCTCCGCGGTCTCGCGGAGGATCCGCTGCCATTCCTCGACCCGCTCGCGCGCCGCCGGTGGCGCGTCGGAGTTTCCTTCCACCGGGAGTGCCTCGGCGAGCCCGGCCAGGATCTTGTTCAGGTCGTCGGCGGTCGTGCGCGCCAGGGTGGTCAGCTCGGTGATCTGCTGGACGTCTCGCTTGGACTCCGCCTCTCGCATCTCGGCGATGGCGTTCTGGGTGGCGTCGGGGCGGCCGCTGTTGTAGCCGATCAGGGCTCCGAGGGATCCGGCTATCAGGGTGGTGGCGAGGACGGCGGCGACGTAGCCGGTCGCTTTCGACCGGCGGGTGTCGGTCTGGGATCGGGCCGCCGCCGGCCCGCCCGTCTTTCGAGCCACCTTCTGAGCCACTGACGACTCCTTTCCCTGATCTGCTCGCTCTCCTCCGGGAACCCGGTGGACAGCTGACGCCGAGATTACTGTTTTCCAGGATCTCCGTCCATTTTTGGGCGTATCATCCAGCGCCTTCGCCGCCGAGACGGCGAAAGGCCGGTGAGCGGGGGAGAACATCACCGCCGACGGCGCGTGAACGGTATCGCCCGGAGCGGAGCGAGGCTCGAAGTCCTGTTAGCGTTACCGCATGGGGGTTGAGCTGCTTTGAAGGCGAAATCGAATGACGGCCTGCCACGTTCCAGGCCCGCTGTGCTGGAAGACGTCGCCGCGCTCGCCGGGGTGTCGGCGATGACCGTGTCGCGGACCCTGAACGCGCCCGAGCGGGTGCAGGCGAAAACCCGGGAGCGGGTGCTGGCCGCGGTGCGGGAGCTGGACTACCGGCCCAACACCGCCGCACGTCAGCTCGCCACCGGCCGCTCCGGGGTGCTGGGCGTGGTCAGCATCGACACCACCCTGTACGGTCCGGCCTCGACCCTCTACAGCATCGAACGCGCCGCCAGGCTCAACGACTACTCCGTGAGCATCGCGAGCCTGAGCATGCTCACCCGTCGCTCGATCGAGGAAAGCCTGCGCCAGTTTCAGTCCCAGTCGGTGGACGGCGTCATCATCGTCGCGCCGCACGAGTCGGCGGCCGACGGCCTACGTCACCTGTCGTCGAAGATTCCGGTGGTCGCGGTCGACGCCGGGGCGGGCCTTTCCGTTCCCGTCGTCACGGTGGATCAGCGGGCGGGAGCCGCGCGGGCGACCAGGCACCTGCTCAGCCTCGGCCATGAGACGGTGTGGCATCTGGCGGGCCCGGCGAGCTGGATCGACGCCAACGGCCGGGTCGAGGGCTGGCGCGAGGTGCTGGAGGCCGGGGGGCATCGGGTTCCCGAGGTGTCGCGCGGGGACTGGAGTTCGCGCTCCGGTTACCAGCTCGGCCGGCGTCTGGCGCAGGACCCCGAGGTCACGGCCGTCTTCGTGGGCAACGACCAGATGGCGTTGGGGGTGCTGCGGGCGTTGCGCGAGGCCGGGCGGCGCGTTCCCGAGGACGTCAGCGTGGTGGGTTTCGACGATGTGCCGGAGTCCGCCTATTTCTGGCCTCCGCTCACGACGGTCCGGCAGGATTTCGAAGAGGTCGGCAGTCACGCCTTCCACGTGTTGCTCGACCAGATGGCGGGCAGGTCGAGCCAGGTACGGCGGCTGGTGGAGCCCGAACTCATCGTGAGGGAGAGCACCGGACCCTCACGGGGCTGACGTGCCGCCCGGTCGTCCTCGGCCGGACGCGGTCGGCGCGGGGGCCGCGATCTTTCTGACCGCCGCGATGTCGGGGCGTGTACCGGCGAAAAGACCGGCTCGCTGATCGGGCTGAAACATTTCGGGCGCGACGGCGTCGTCAAATCGCTCACGTCTGAGCTGCGGGTAAGGCGTGCGCGACCTTCACAGGTGACAGGGTCATCTGACTGGTCCCTTGACGAGCCTTTGTAAGGCGCTTATATTTCCGCAATATTAATAAAAAATCTTGAAAGTTTCAGTCTCCGGATCTCCGATGCTTCTGTCCGGCAGCGTCAGGTGACGCCGTCGCAGGCCGAAAGGATGGCATGCGAGAAAGGGAACTCCACGACCTGGATTCCGCGTCGAGTGGGTTCGTCCGGTGAAGGGGGCCCCGGGGAGCGCAGACCTCTCCTGCCGGGCGGGCCGAGCCGCCAAGGATGCCGGATGAGGCCGGGGACTCGCGAATGAGCGCGACCAGGACGATCGACGCCTCGCCCGGCGATCAGGATCCGCGCGAGGCGAGTCCCGGCCCCGTCCGCCGGAAGCGCACTTCGGGCCGCACCTGGCGGCAGGCGTTGCGTCACGACTGGCAGCTGTACTCGCTGGCGATCCTCCCACTGCTGTTCTTCGCGATATTCCGGTACCTGCCGATGATCGGCAACGTGATCGCCTTCCGGAAGTTCGAGCCCGGTGGCAGCGTGCTGGGCGAGGAGTGGGCGGGCCTGCGCTACGTGCGGATGTTCCTGAACGATCCGACGTTCTGGCAGGTGTTCACCAACACACTGGTGCTCGGCGCCCTGACCCTGCTGTTCTGCTTCCCGATGCCGATCGTGCTCGCCCTGCTGATCAACGAGGTGCGGCAGCGGCGCCTCAAGCGGTTCGTCCAGTCGATCTCCTACCTGCCGCACTTCCTGTCGATCGTGGTCGTGGCCGGTCTCGTCATAGAGCTGCTCTCGGTCGACGGGCCGGTGAACCAGATCCTGCGCGCGGCGGGCGACGATCCCATCTCGTTCCTGCAGCAGCCGGAGTGGTTTCGGACGATCTACGTCTCCTCGGAGATGTGGCAGACCGTCGGGTGGGGGACGATCCTCTATCTCGCCGCGCTCACCACCATCGACGACCAGTTGTACGAGGCGGCGAGGATCGACGGCGCGGGCCGGTGGCGGCAGACCTGGCACGTGACCCTCCCCGGCATCCGGCCGACCGCGGTCACCTTGCTGATCTTGAACATCGGCGCGTTCATGGCGGTCGGGTTCGAGAAGGTCCTGCTGCTCTACAACCCGCTGACGTACCCGACGGCGGACGTGATCTCCACGTACCTGTACCGCATGGGCGTCGTTTCCAACAACTTCAGCTACGCCACGGCGATCGGCCTGTTCGAGGCCCTGATCGGGCTGATCCTGGTCCTGTCGGCGAATCTCATCTCCCGGCGCACGGTGGGGACGAGCCTGTGGTGACCGTGGACGCCTCCAGGGGCTACCGGGTGTTCCAGGCGGTCAACGCCGTCGTCCTGGCCGCCGTCGTGATCGTGACGCTGTATCCCTTCGTCAACGTCGTCGCCCGTTCGCTGAGCGACGAGGCCGCCATCCGCTCGGGTCAGGTCAACCTCATCCCTCGCGGGTTCACCCTCACGACGTACGAGTACCTGATCTCTGATCCGACGTTCTGGACGAACTACCGCAACACCGTGGTGTACACGGTCGTGGCCACGATGATCGCGATGTTCATGACCACCTGTTACGCCTACGTCCTGTCCAAGAAGCATCTCAAGGGGCGCAGGTTCCTGATCGGGATCGCCGTCTTCACCATGTTCTTCTCCGGCGGCATCATCCCCAACTACGTCCTGATCACCAGTCTCGGGATGAAGGACAGCATCTGGGCCATCGTCCTGCCGAACGCCATCAGCGTCTTCAATCTCCTGATCATGAAGGCGTTCTTCGAGGCGCTGCCGGTCGAGCTGGAGGAGGCCGCCGCGATCGACGGCATGAGCACCTACGGCATCCTGCTGCGCATCGTGCTGCCGCTGTCGAAGGCGGTGATCGCCACGATGGTGCTCTTCTACGCCGTCGCCTTCTGGAACTCGTGGTTCGCCGCCTTCCTCTACATGAGCCAGTCCGACCTCTTCCCGGTGACCGTCTTCCTGCGCAACCTGATCGCCGGAGCCACCGGCGCGTCGTCGGTGGGCGCCGACGCGACGAACATGACGGTGGCCGCCAACATCAAGGCGGTGACGATGGTGCTCACCATCCTGCCCATCCTGGGGGTCTACCCCTTCGTCCAGCGCTACTTCGTCACCGGTGTCACGCTCGGCGCGGTCAAGGGGTAGCCCCGCCGCCCGCACTCAACCCGTTTCCGAATCCGAGAAAAAGGGGCTCCATGTACCAGATGAACCGGCGTCAGGCGATGGTCGCGATGGGCGCCTTCGCCGTACTCGTGGGCTGCGGCAGTGACGACTCCAAGAAGCAGGCCGACGACCTCTCGGCGAACCGGGAGGGCGCGATGCCCGGCTACGGCGCCGGCACCGGGTTCAAGGCCACCGCCCCGCTCTCGTTCACCGTCCTGTACAACAACCACCCGATCTACCCGATCAAGAACGACTGGCTGTTCTGGTCGGAGCTCGGCAAGCGGACCAACGTGACGTTCCAGCCGAGTGTGGTGCCGCTCAGCGACTACGAGAACAAGCGCAGCCTGGTGATCGGCGCGGGTGACGCCCCGCTCATCATCCCCAAGACGTATCCCAGCCAGGAGACCCCCTTCGTCGCCTCCGGCGCCATTCTGCCGGTGAGCGACTACCTGGACCTGATGCCGAACTTCAAGGAGAAGGTCGCCAAGTGGAACCTGCAGCCTGACCTGGACACGCTGCGGCAGTCCGACGGCCGCTTCTATCTCCTGCCCGGTCTTCACCAGGAGCCCTGGGTGGAGTACTCCCTGGCGATGCGCGCGGACATCCTGGAGGAACTCGGGCTGGAGATCCCGGGGACCTGGGAGGAGTTGCGCACCGTGCTGAAGGCGATGAAGGAGAAGTATCCCGACTCCTATCCCCTGTCCGACCGCTGGGGGACCCTCACGCCCGGCGCCAGCCTGCTGAACGTCATCGGCACCTCCTACGGCGCTCCCGGCGGATGGGGCTACGGAGAAGGGGTGAAATGGGACCCCGCCCTGCAGAAGTTCGCCTTCACCGGCGCGATGGATCAGTACCGGCAGATGCTGGAGTATCTGCACACGCTGGTGGAGGAGAAGCTGCTCGATCCGGAGAGCTTCACCCAGTCCGACGACCAGGCGATCCAGAAACTGGTCTCCGGCAAGTCCTTCGTGATCAGTTCGAACGCGCAGACCCTGGTCAACGAGTACCGGCCGCCGCTGCAGAAGGCGAACCCGAAGGCGAGGCTCGTGAAGATCCCCGTGCCCGTCGGCCCGCTCGGACCCATCAAGTACGGCGCGGGCAACACCCGCCTGGAGAACGGCGTCATGATCTCCAAGAAGGCCCGCGACAGCAAGAACTTCGTCGCCATGATGCAGTTCATCGACTGGCTGTGGTACTCCGACGAGGGGCAGGCGTTCGCCAAGTGGGGCGTCGAGGGGGTCACCCACACCAAGGACGCGTCGGGGAAGTACAAGCTCACCCCCGACGTCGACTTCGTCGGGCTCAACCCCAAGGCGCCCAAGCACCTGCAGAAGGACTTCGGCTTCTCCAACGGCGTCTTCGCCTACGGCGGGTCCACCGAGCTGCTGCAGTCGACCTTCTCCGAGGAGGAGATCGCGTTCCAGAAGGAGATGAACGCGAGGAAGACCCTGCCGGTGCCGCCCCCGCACCCGCTCACCGACGAGGAGCGCGAGCAGGTGACGCTGTGGCAGACGCCGCTGAAGGACCACGTCACCCAGAACACGCTCCGGTTCATCCTCGGCAAACGCGATCTGAGCGAGTGGGACGCCTACGTCAAGGAACTCGAGGCGAACAACATGCGCGCCTTCGTCGACATGGTGAACGGCGCCTACGAGCGGTACAAGAAGCAGCACGGTTGACGGCCACCCCTGCCGGAAGGAGGAGGGCTACCCCCGCGGGAACTCCCGCCGCACCGCCGGCCGCCCACCAGGACGAGGGTTTCCACACCGGAGATGTTCGATGAGCGACACGCTGCCCGACAGGATGGCCGGAATCCGGTTCGGCGAAGGGCCCCTGGCGCGCGCCTGCGCGCTCGTCTACACCCTCGCGGTGGTCGAGTCGCTCTTCCTGCTCACGGCCGTGCCCGGCCTGGCCGGGCTGGTGCTGCTCAGCCGCGACGCCGGCAACATCCCGCTGGCGGCGCTCTGCCTGATCCCGGCCGGCCCCGCCCTCTCGGCCGCGCTGTACGCGCTGCACCACCGCCGCCTGGATCTCACCGATCTCCGTCCCGGGGCGGCGTTCTGGCGTGGCTACCGGGTCAACCTCCGAGGGGTCGTGAAACTCTGGGTCCCCTGGCTGCTGTGGATGGCCGTCATCGGATCGAACCTCGCCGTCGCCGGCGTCGGGGGATGGTGGGCGGTGTCGTCGGTCGTCATCGCCGTGGCGGCGACCCTCTGGATCGCGAACGCGCTGGTGATCACCTCTCTTTTCGCGTTCCGCGCGCGAGACGTCGCCCGCCTGGCCGCGTACTTTCTCACCCGTTCCCCCCGGGCGTCGCTGGGCAACGCCTGCCTGCTGGTCCTGGCGGCGACCGTCACGCTGATCGCCTCCGAGGTGGCGGCGCTGCTGCTCGCCTCGGTGCTGGCCTCGCTGCTCCTGCTGAACGGCCGCACGATGATCGCCGAGGTGAGGGAGAGATTCACGGCCTGAGCGCCGAGCGTCGAGAGGTCGCCTCCACCGTCAGGTGGCCGCCGTCAAACCCAAAGGAGTCTCACATTCGATGACGAAGAGAACACCCGTACGGGTCGCGATCGTCGGCACCGGCGGAATCGCGACGGTCTGTCACCTGCCCGCGCTGAAAGCCCAGGGCGACCGGGTGCGGATCGTCGCGGCCTGCGACGTCGACACCGAACGCGTCAAGGCCTTCTGCGCCGAGAACTCCATTCCCGGCGTCCACACCGACCTGGCCGAGATGCTGGACGTCGCCCGGCCCGACCTGGTGCACCTGTGCACCCCGCCGGGGCTGCACGCCCGGCAGGCCGAGCAGTGCCTGCGCGCCGGGGCGTGGGTGTGGCTGGAGAAACCCCCGTGCCTGTCGCTGGCCGAGTACGACACGATCACCGCGGCCGAGCAGGCCGGCGGCGCCTACGCCAGCGTCGTCTTCCAGCACCGGTTCGGCGCGGCGGGCCTGCACGCCGCGAGGCTGATCGCCTCCGGCGAGCTGGGCCGTCCCCTCGTCGCGCACTGCAGCACCACCTGGTACCGGCCGCACTCCTACTTCGAGGTGCCCTGGCGCGGGCGCTGGGACACCGAGGGCGGCGGCCCGACCATGGGCCACGGCATCCACCAGATGGACCTGTTGCTGACGTTGCTCGGCGACTGGTCGCAGGTCACCGCCATGGCGGGGCGCCTGGACCGCGACGTGCAGACCGAGGACGTGTCGGTGGCGAGTGTGCGCTTCGACAGCGGGGCCCTGGCGACGATCGTCAACAGCGTGCTGTCGCCGCGGGAGGAGAGCTACGTGCGCGTCGACCTCGTCGAGGCGACCGTCGAGCTCAGGCACCTGTACGGCTACGGCAACGACGACTGGACCTACACCGCGGCTCCGCACCTGGCCGGCGCCGCGGACGGCGCGGCACGCCAGGAGCACTGGTCGGCTCCCGGCTCTGAGACGCGCAGCTCCCACACCGCGCAGCTGACCGCGCTGCTCGACGCCTACGACCGGGAAGAACGGCCTCCGGCCAGCGGCCACGACGGGCGCCGCACCCTCGAACTCGTGACGGCGATCTACCGTTCGGCGTTCACCGGGACAACGGTGGCGCGCACCGACCTGACCCCCGGCGACCCCTTCTACCACCGGCTGCACGGCGACGTCGACGGCTGGGCGCCGACGGCCACCACAGGAGGAAACCGATCGTGACCTCGACCGAATCCGCTCTGGCACTGACCCGTCCGGACGACACCGCCTTCACTCTGACCGGGCACGGCGTCGAACTGCTCGGCTACACCTTCGGCTCCGACGCCGCGCCCTCGGAGTGTCCGGCGCCCTACTTCCATCCGCTGCGTACCCTGGGCGGTCAGGTCGTCTCGGGGCACCGGCCGCACGATCACCGCTGGCACAAGGGTCTGGCCATGACCCTCTCCCACCTGTCCGGGCAGAACTTCTGGGGCGGCCCCACCTTCGAGGGCGGCCCCGGACACGGCTACGTCCAGCGCGACAACGTCGGGACCCTGCGCCACGAGGGATTCGACGCACTGGAGTGCGACGGCCGGGAACTGACGTTCACCGAGCGGGTCACCTGGCTGACCGCGCGCGGTGAGCGGTGGATCACCGAGCTGCGTACCGTGCGCGTCCACGGCGTCGACCTCGCGAACCGATCATGGATCCTGGAGTTCGGCACCGAGCTGACCAACGTGCGCGGGCAGGAGCTCAGGATCGGCAGCCCCACCACGGCGGGCCGGCCCAACGCCGGATACACCGGCCTGTTCTGGCGAGGGCCCCGCGACATGACCTGGGGAGGCATCCTGGCCGAGGGGGACCTCGAAGGCGAGGAGGTCATGGGACGCAGAGCGGGCTGGCTCGCCTACGGCTCGCCGCACGACGAGGTCGACGCCGCCTCCACCCTGATCTTCGAGCAGCACCCGGACAACGCCGACGCGCCCACCCACTGGTTCGTGCGCAACCAGCCCTTCCCCGCGGTCGCCCCCTCTCTCGCCTTCCACGAGGAACTCGTCCTGCCGGACGGCGACACGCTGGCCCGCCGTTACCGGATCGTCGTCGCCGACGGGCTGTGGGGGCGGGACACCGTCGAGGGCCACCTCAAGGACAACCCATGGTGATCTTCGTCGTCGGGACCGCGGTGTCCTGGCCGAAGAGCGGCGCCCGACTGTCCTAAGCGTTGCCCGGATGCGAGACTTCGCGCTATGACGGAAAAGGAGTCGCGTTCCCTGATCCCGAACATGCGGCTGGACGAGTTGCTGTCAGAGTTGCAGGGGCGCCTGGAGGCGGTGCTGGCGACCCGTGACCGGGTGCACGCGCTGCTCGAGGCCGTGGTCGCGGTGGGCAGCGACCTGGATCTGGAGACGGTGCTGCGCAGGATCGTGGAGACCGCCACCACCCTCGTCGACGCCACCTACGGCGCGCTGGGGGTGGCCGGCGAGCAGAACACACTCGTCCAGTTCGTCCCGGTGGGACTGAGCGAGGAGGAGATCGCGCGGATCGAGCACTGGCCGCACGGGCTGGGCCTGCTCGGGTTGCTGATCAAGGAGCCGCAGGTCCTGCGGCTGGCCCACATCTCCGACCACCCCGCCTCCTACGGTTTCCCGCCCGGTCATCCGCCGATGGGGTCGTTTCTGGGGGTGCCGGTGCGGGTGCGTGAGGAGGTGTTCGGCAATCTCTATCTGACCGAGAAGCGTGGTGGGGGGGAGTTCGACGAGGAGGACGAGGCGATCGTGACGGCGCTGGCCACCGCCGCCGGTGTCGCGATCGAGAACGCTCGTCTGTACGAGGAGACGCGGCGCAGGGAGATGTGGTTGCAGGCGTCGGCGGAGGTGACCACCAGTCTGCTGTCGGGGGCGGAGCCGCGCGAGGTGCTCGGGCTGATCGCGCGGCGGGCGCGGGACCTGGCCGCCGCCGACATCACGATGATCATGCTTCCCGACGTGGACCGCGAGGTCCTGCGCGTGATGATCGCCGACGGCCCGGAGGCCGGCAGGCTCGACCGGGCCGGGGTGGACGTCACCGGCTCGCTCCCCGGCAGGGCCCTGCTGGGCGGCGAGCCGGTCATGGTCGCCGATCTCGGCGAGGCGGACCTGCCCGCGGCCCTCATCCGGGATCTGACGGTGGGCCCCGCCGCCGCGGTGCCGCTGGGCGTGGCCGGGGTGGTGCGGGGAGTACTGGTGCTGGGTAAGCGACCGGGCCGCATCCCGTTCAGCGGCAGCGAGCTGCGGGCACTGCACTCCTTCGCCGGGCAGGCGGCGGTCGCGCTGGAACTGGCCGAGGCCCGTCAGGACGCCGAGCGGCTGGGGCTGCTGGAAGACCGCGACCGGATCGCCAAGGACCTGCACGACGTCGTCATCCAGCGGCTCTTCGCCATCGCGATGACCCTGATGAGCATCGTGCGCCTCGTCGAGCATCCGGAGGCCTCCGAGCGGCTCCAGCACGGGATCAACGAGCTGGACGAGACCATCCGGCAGATCCGCTCGACCATCTTCGCCCTGCAGACCCCCCGCGATGCCGAGGAGCCCAGCCTGCGCGCGCGGATCGTGGAACTGGTCGAGGGCGCGCGCGGGCACCTGGGCTTCATGCCCGGCCTGCGGATGGAAGGACAGCTCGACCACAAGGTGCCCGCCCCGGTCGCCGAGCACCTGCTGGCCGTCCTGCGCGAGGCGCTGTCCAACATCGTGCGCCACGCCAAGGCTTCCAAGGCCGACGTCTTCGCCGAGGCGGCCGACGACCGGCTCACCCTCACCGTCACCGACAACGGCGTCGGCCTGCCCGGCGAGGGCAAACGCAGCGGCCTGCGCAACATGCAGGAACGCGCCACGGCGCTCGGCGGCTCCTTCGAGGTCGACTCCTCCCCGCGGGAGGGGACCCGGCTGACCTGGTACGTCCCCCTCACCTGACGGCGGGACGGCACCGGGGCCTCGGACACGGTGACTCCTCGGCCAAGGGATCTTTACCGCCGTCGCGGGCCGGTCGCCCGCCGGTGTGACGGCGCCTTGGGCACCATGGGGAGGGGAGGACGTCATGATCGTAGTAGGAGTCGACGGTTCGCCGGCCGCGCTCGCGGCCGCGGGCTGGGCGGCGCGGGAGGCCGCGGCGCGCGGTGGCACGCTGAGCGTCGTGCACGCCATGCCCGCCTGGCCCTTGGAGATCTCGGAAAAAGACCGTTACGCCGATGTGGGCCGCTGGATGCGCGAAGGGGCCACGTCCATGCTGGACGCGGCGGTGGAACGCGTCCGGCAGGAGGATCCACGCGTCGTGGCGGAGCCGCGGCTGCTGGGCGGCGACCCGCGCGCCATCCTGATCGAGGCCGCCGCGGACGCGGAGCTACTGGTGGTCGGCAACCACGGTCTGGGGGGTTTCGCGGGGATGCTGCTCGGTTCGGTCGCACTGGGGGTCGTCGGGCGGGCCGCCTGCCCGGTGGCCGTCATCCGCGACCCGTCCGCCTGGCCCGCCGGGGAGGTGGTCGTCGGTGTCGACGGTTCGAAGGCGGGCACGGGCGCCCTGGGCTTCGCCTTCTTCGAGGCGTCCCTGCGCGGCGTCGGCCTGCGGGCGGTGCACGCCTGGAGCCGTCCGGTCGTCGGGGGCGGTCCCTTCGCGGAGGACAGCGCCGAGGTCGAACGTCGTCTGCTGGCCGAGGCCCTCGCCGGCTGGAGCGAGCGTTATCCCGACGTCAAGGTCACCGAGCAGCTCGAAGACGGTCACCCGGTGCGCGTCCTGGCCGAGGTCTCGGCCCGTTCCGGCCTGCTGGTCGTCGGCTCACGCGGTCGCGGCGAGCTGACCGGCCTGTTGCTGGGGTCGGTGAGCCACTCGCTGCTGCACCACGCCGGCTGCCCCCTGGTCGTCACCCCCGCTCCGGCCGCTCCCGGCTCCTCCTGACCGGCCCCTCCCGCGACCGGTGTGCCCTTCGGCCGGCAACGGTCGGGGAGCGGCATGGCCGGAGGCGGTGTGTCGCCGCCGTCGCGGATCCGTGAACGTCGGCGGCTTCGCCGGCGTTCGCAGGCGTGCCGTCCTCTCCCTGGTGGTGAGACTCCCCGTTCCCGTCGTGCGCGGCGTGACAGGGCCGAAGGTCCCGCGCCGAGGGGACGTTCGAGAGCGTGACGCGGTCCGTACGGCACTGTGGCCGGGCTCGGGGAAACGGTGTGATGAGTACGTCACGAAGACCGCCGAGCATCACGCGACACCACGAAAAGGGGAGCCGTCATGGCCACCACTCACAGGCACGACGTTCACACCGGGCCGGTCATGGACACCGTCCCCGCGCCGGCCGCCAGGCGTCCGGTCGACTACGTCTGGGCGATCGCCCGGATCAGCCTGGGCTGGATCTTCCTGTGGGCGTTCCTGGACAAGACCTTCGGCTGGGGGTTCGCCACCCCCGCCGAGCGCGCCTGGATCAACGGCGGCAGCCCCACCACCGGCTTCCTCAAGGGCACCGGCGAGAACGCCCTGGGCGGGGTGTTCGGCGGCCTGGCCGGACAGGCGTGGGTGGACTGGCTGTTCATGCTCGGCCTGCTGGGCGTCGGTGCCGCCCTGCTGCTGGGCGCGGGCCTGCGCGTCGCCGCCGTGGCGGGCGGCCTGATGATGGTCCTGATGTGGGCCGCCGAACTCCCTCTGCAGACCAACCCCTTCATGGACGACCACCTCGTCTACGCCGTCGTGCTGACCGGCCTGGCCCTGAGCGGCGCCGGCACCACCTGGGGCCTGGGCACCTGGTGGGCCGCCACCCCCCTGGTGCGTCGCTACCCCGTCCTTCGATAACCGTCCCCCGGACACATCCGTCCTCCGAACACCACCCCCGGATCACCCAAGGCTCGCCCCCCGTACGGGGAGCGGGCCTTCTCGTGTCGGCCCGGGGCGGTCCGGACGTCCTCCAGCGTGCCGACACCGTCATGCCGACACCGTCGCCGGGTGAGCGCGGCGACGGTGAGGCTCTCACCAGCCCAGCTCGTCGCAGCCCAGGTGGTCGGCCGGTTCGACCTGCAAGGTCGCGTGGGCCACGTTGTGGCGCCTGAGCAGCAGGTCGCGGGCCTGGTCCAGGACGGCGTGGCTGTCGGCGCCGTCGGAGGTGACCAGGTGGGCGGTGGCGACGTTCATGCCGGAGGTCAACGTCCACAGGTGCAGGTCGTGGACGTCGCGCACGCCCTCGACGGACTCCAGGTCCCTGGCGACGGCGGAGGCGTCCATCCCGGCCGGTACGTGCTGGCCAAGGACCGCGAACACCTGCCGCCCGAGCGAGATGGCGCGCACCGCGACGAAGACACCGATGGCGAGTGCGATCAGCGTGTCCCAGACCGGCTGGCCGGTCGTCGCGACCAGCCATCCGGCGACGATGACACCGACCGACCCGGCGGTGTCGGCCACCACCTCGTAGTAGGCGCCCTTGACGTTCAGGCTCTCGGCCGCGCCCGCGCGCAGCAGCAGCAACACGATCACGTTGATCACCAGGCCGATGGCTCCCACGACGAGCATCGGGCCGAAGGAGACCTCGGCGGTGGCGCCGATGCGGCCCACCGCCTCGGCCACCACGTACACCGCCACGCCGAGCATCAGCAGCACGGCCAGCAGGGAGGCGAACACCTCCGCGCGGTAGGAGCCGTAGCTACGGCGCCCCGTGGTGTCGGGACGGGTGGCGATGCGGGTGGCCACCAGGGCGGCGCCCAGGGTCACCACGTCGGCGGCCATGTGCCCGGCGTCCGACAGCAGTGCCAGCGAGCCCGACAGCAGCCCGTAGACCAGTTCGACCACAAAGAAGGAGCCGATCAGGGCGAAGGAGATCGCGAGCCGCCATCGGTGCCGGCCCGCCGCGTGCCCGTGGCCGTGCCCGGTGCCCATCAGCGGGTTCCGTCGCGTTCGGGGTGGATGGCCTGGGTGTGCTCGGTGTGGGCGAGCGCGAGGTCGAGCAGCATCCGCACGTGCGCGTCCTCCAGCCGGTAGAAGGCCATCCGGCCGGCCCGGCGAGCCGTCACGACGCGGTGCGCCCGCAGCAGCCGCAACGCGTGGGAGACCGCCGACTCGCTCTGGCCGCTCACCGCGGCCAGATCGCACACGCACATCTCGCCCTCCAGCAGAGCGAGCAGCAACCGCAGGCGGCCGGGATCGGACAGCAGCCCGAACACCTCGGCGGTGTCGGTCAGATCCTGCGCGGCGGGCATCCGCTCACGCACCACCGCCACCCGCGGCGCGTCCACGATCCGGGTTGTACACCCATCTATCGCCACGAATCGCTCATCTGAAGAACTATTCATATATAAAGATTAGCGTTCGCCGGAGGCGGCCTGTCAAGCGACGCCGTGCCCGGGCCTGTCCGGCGGACGGTGGCTCAGCCGCTGAGCAGGTACTCGCGGGCCTTCTCCAGCGGGGAGACGCCGTACTCCTCCTCCACCGCGGAAGCGATCAGATGGCAGAACAGGTGCCGCTGAATCGGGGTGACGCCGAGCCGGGCCAGGTGGGCGTAGAGCATGTTGACCACGAGGCGGTGGGCGAGGAACCAGTCCGATTCGAGGATCTCGGTGCGGTGCCGGTCGGTGGACATGAGCACGTCGAAATAGTCGACCCGGTGGCGCTGGAGCACCGGCTGCTCGGAGGCGTCCAGATCGATCTCCTTACGGGCCAGCAGCGGCAGGGCGATCTCCTTGTGGCGGCGGGTGAAGGCGATCCAGTCGCGTACGTGCGGCGCCGGGTCGCCCGCGTCGATCGACGCGACCACGTCGGCCACCGTCGCGCGCATCTGCCTGGCGTTCTCGCGGTACCTGGCCTCGAACGCGGCCATGACCGCGTCCCGGTCCTCACAGCACGAGGTGGCCGCCGCGACGTGCGAGCGGTACGACATGTAACCGCGGCTGACCGGAGGGACGCTCACGTGCGCCACGGCGACCATGAGGTCGATGGCGACCGCGAACAGCGCGAGCTCACCCCGGCGGACCCGGTCCAGCGTGCCGAAGACGAGCCGGGTGCTCTCCGCGGCGGACGCGTCGATCAGGTCCGCCAGCGACCGGCCGCCGAAGACGCGCAACCGGTCGTCGTACGGCTCGGTCTGCAGGGAGTTGTCCGGATACCACGGCAGCAGCGGCCCGGTCTCGTGCTCCCGTACGGCGAGCAGGCGGTGGGCGGCGAGATGCTCGTGCTCGTCGAGGCGGGTGGTGGAGGGATGCTCACGCAGATAACCGGTGATCGCCTCGGTCGCGACGGGGAGGATCTCGCGTTCCCAGTCTCGCGTGGTCGCGCGGAAGTTGAGCCGCAGGTGCGGCCCCCGGCGCCAGTGGCGGACGAGGTAGGGCTGCCGGATGAGGCCGTCCAGGCGCTGGAACAGCGGGCGGACGCAGTCCAGGATCAGCGCGTCCTTGTCCCGGTCGTAGTAGCGGATCTGGATGCCGTGCCAGGGGAGGTCGCTCACGGGGTTCCCTCGCATCGTGCAACCCCCTCCAGGGTGACTGCGGTCAGGTAGCGCAGGTGCGCCTCTTCGGCGATCGACAGGCCGAGACGGTTGCAGAACAGGTGGACGCATCGGTCCAGCACGCTCAGGACGTCGTGGCGGTCCGCGTCCGCCGGGGCGTCGACGGCGCCGGAAGTACGGAACGCCTTGCGGGCGCGGACCGGGGAGAGGCGCCCGGCCCGCTGGAGCGCGACAAGGCGCCGGTGCAGGGTGTCGACCGAGCGCCACCAGGCGCCGGGCGAGTCGTACGCGTCGCCGGTGTCGGGGACGCCGCCGGAAGACGGCCCGCCGGCGGAGCGGCCGGCTGTGACGTGGTTCCGGTAGGAGACGGCGCGGGCGGCGATGAGCCGGCACCTCTCCGCCTGTGCGGTGAGGGCTTCGCGCTGCTTGGTGAAGATCTCCACCTGCCGGGCACGGGCCGGTGCCGGATCCCATCGGTCACGCTCTCCGGCCAGCAGGAGGCCCAGGCGGCGGGGGTCGGGTTCCCAGGCGATGAGGGTGAGCATCATCGCGGCGAGGGCGTGGCCCAGCCGCCGCCGGTGGTCGTGCTCGCCGCACAGGATCGCGAGCGCGATCCGGCTGGAGTCGGTGAAGTGCCGCTCGACGGCGGTGATCGCCTCCGGCCCGCCGAACGTCGCGTACTCGGGCCGGTAGGCGACGGCCTCCACGTGGTCGTCGGGCCGCAGCCGCCGGTCGTAGATGTCCATGCCCTCCCGCCCGGCGAACTCCCGGGCGAGCAGCGCGTAGCCCTCGCGGTCCCACGGGGCCGTCGTCGGATGCGCCGCGAGGTGCTCTCGCAGCACGGCCGTGGCGTGTTTCTCGATCGTCGTCGCGTCGCCGGGGACGCGCGGCAGCAGGCGGAGCCGCAGATGCGGGCCGCCCTCCCAGTACCGCAGGAAGAAGAAGCGGTCGAGCCGTTCGTCCAGCTCCCGCACCAGCCCGTCGACGGCCGTGCGGAGCAGCAGGTCGGTGTCGGTCCGGTGGAAGGCGTGCAGGGAGATCCAGCGGTCAGGCACGGCCCACCTCGACCACGTACTCGCTCACATGGCGGCGGTGATCGGGGTGGTCGCCGCCGCCTCCGAGGTCGGCCGCCGCATCGAGGTCCGGGAGCGGCTCACGAAAGACGACCATCGATCCGCTCGCGTCCAGCCCCCGGTCGAACAGCGCGACCAGCGCCGGATCGGCCAGATCGAGATAGGTCGGCTTGGCGAGCCGCCCCAGGCGCAACCTGTCGCGTGCCGGCGCGCCGGGATCGGCCGAGGAGACGAAACAACGTTCCGGCAGGGCGTGCTCGGCGAACCAGGCCGCGAGCGCGAGCAGATGCGCAGCGTCGGAGTCACCCCTGCCTCGGCGCGGGATCTCGCGCACCGGGACGTACCAGGCGGCACGGGCCACGGTGACCCGGCCGACCGACACCCGGGCCGTACGCTCGATGCGGGCCGGCACCGACTCCGGCGGCCGGGAGAAGATCGACTCCAGCCCCGTCACCGGGCTGGGCATGTCGCCGAAGAGCTGGAGCAGGAGGCGTGCCGTACGCGGCAGCAGCATGGGCGCGACCATCCCGGTGTACACCGGCAGGAGCGGGGTGTCGTGCCCGGCGCGCGTCAGAACGAGACCGCCGGCGCCGGGCTCGTGCCGGACGGCGAGGTCACGCAGGTCGAACACGGCCGGGCCGCTCGGGACCACACCCGGATAGCCGATCTCCTGGGCCGCCACCGTGGAACGCAGGTTGACGTTGCTGCCGAACAGCCCGGTGATCTCCACCGGCACGCCGCGTTCCGTCCCGAGCGGACGGTTCTCACCGGCGGGAACCCCGGCGACCCGCAGCAGGCGGTGCACGCGGCTGCGCATCGCGCCGTGCCCCGGGCCGAGCCCGTTGAGCACCAGCCGGACCGGCGTCTCCTCCGGCGGGCCGATCGTCTGCACGAAGCACGACAGCGACCCCACGGGACGGACGAACGCGGGACGGCCGGCGGTGAGACCGGCCAGCACCGCCGGATCGACGGTGAGCGGGTCCGGGGTCTGGGGCAGCAGCCCGCGCACCGCGGCCAGCGCCGCCGCGCGGGCGTCTCGAAGCTCGTCGAGCCGGGGCACGGCGGGCGTCCGGCCTTCCGGGGGCCGCTCCTGCCACGGATACATGAGCGCGTGCAGCTCACCGGCGAGGGTGCCGGGTGCGGCCCGGCGGGTTCGCTCGGCGAGCGTTCGGTGGAACAGGCCGAACGGCACCCGCGCGCCGGCGCCGAACCACCGCGCGAACAGGTCGGCGGCGAGCAGCCGGGCGACGCCGTCCCGATCGAAGACCGCGGCGAAGTCGGTGATCGCGTGCAGGTCGCCCAGGGCGGGACGCCAGGCGGTCAGGCCCAGCCGAGGTCCGGGCGTGCTGAGCACCGCGTTCTCGTGGAAGAGGTTGCGGTCCGGCAGGCGATCGGCGTCGTCTTCGGCCAGCCGGGTGAACGCCGAGCGCACCTTCCGTCGCAGCGCCTCGCGTTCCGGCACGCGGGCCGCCTCCGGGTAACGGGCGAGCGCCTCCTGCGCGGCGGCGAGCGCCTTGCCCGCGGGATGCGTGCCGAGCCGATCGGTCAGGTCGGCGAGGTGCGCGGCGGCCTGGTCGGCGACCGGGGGATGGAGTTCCAGCACTCCCAGGTCGAGCAGCCCGCCGAGCGCGCCACCGGCCCTGGTGCGGAGATCGTCGTAGGGCGGGCGCAGCAGCCGCCGGAGCGGCTCGGAGGCGGCGATGCCGTTGTAGGCGTCCTCCTGGCCGGTCACGTACCACAGGCGGCCGTCGTCCTCGTCGAGGCTCGGGTTGGGCCTGACCACGAAGAGGTCCGCGAGGCCGTCGTCGGCGCGGGCCAGGTCGGTGAGCAGCCGCAGCAGCAGGGGGACGTTCGGCTCGACCGCGCTGCGCCACGCCCACGTCCCCTCCCAGCGGACCGGCTCGCCGTCGTCGCTCCACCGCCCGAGAGCCGCGATCATGAAGGTCGCGTGCGGGCTCGTCTTCGCCACGACGCGGGCCAGGTAGCGGGTGAGGCGGAGCGCGACCTGGCGCGGCGGGACGGTGCCGGGCGGCGCGGCCAGCCACCGGTGCAGCGCGGCGGACATCGCCGGTCCCGCCTGGAGCACGCCATGGCCGAAGGCGTCGGTGCCGACCCACCGGCGCAGCACCTCGTAGGCGTCCCGGCGCTCCTGATCGAGCTCCTCCGGCAGTCGCCGGACGAGCGCGTCATGCCGGTCGAG
This sequence comes from Streptosporangium sp. NPDC049078, assembly GCF_040648855.1. Classification (NCBI taxonomy): domain Bacteria; kingdom Bacillati; phylum Actinomycetota; class Actinomycetes; order Streptosporangiales; family Streptosporangiaceae; genus Streptosporangium; species Streptosporangium sp. NPDC049078. The sequence continues at coordinate 42,559 of NZ_JBEZEL010000004.1, read as the reverse complement.
GTCCGCGATCCAGTCCGCGACGCGCGGAGCGAGGCCGGAACCGACCTCCACCGGCCAGGCTCGGCCCGCCGGGCGTCTCGCGTTGTACAGCGCCCGGCGCAACGCCACCAGCGCCGGCCGCTCCGGACCTGGTCCGACCGCTCCGATCACCGGCTCCAGCTCGTCCGCGAGTCGCCGGCCCTCGTCGGCCAGCCGGCGACGAATCGCCAGGATCTCCCGGACGCTCCGCCAGGTGGCCGTGCACCTCAGCTCCGCGAGTGCCGCCACCGGCAGCGCGGCGATTCTGGCGACCACGGTCGCGTCCACCGTGCGACGAGCCGCGTCGATCTCGACGCGTCCCGGCAGGCCACGACGCGTCGAGACCATGTGCGGGGAGCCTAGATGAGCCAGCTCGTGCGCCCGGTGAGACCCGAGGCGCCCACCTCGGTGTTACCGAGCCCCATGCCCAGGGCCTTCACGAGATCCTCGCCGGGGAGCTCGACCGTCATCACGTCGAGCGCCTCCAGATCGAGGTGGAGTGGTTCGTTCGTCGCCATCTGCACTCCCATTCCTGCCCGCCGGAGCGGGCTGTGTCGGTGACGATCGTTATCGTAGGCACGGTCGACTGTCTCGTCATCCGGCAATGGGAGAAATAAATGAGCGGGAGGCGCGGGGGTCGAATATCAATCGACTCTCGATGCTGCGGTGATGAGTGTCGTCACCTTTTCCACCAGCCAGGTGTCACCGTCAGCAAGATCACAGAACCATTCGGTGCCACGATGGTAAGAGATTGCTGTCTGTCGGAATAAGGGTCTTCGTCGGTGTCGACAGCGGGTTTTCGGGCGGGCGGAAGAACGGTTCTTTATTGAGCGTCCTAAGGACGGTGTGATTAACGGTGAGTCATCGCGCGTTACGTTCTTGTTTCGCTGCCGTGCGGTCGTGGGATCGTGAAGCCGAATCGCGTGGCGTCGCGCTTTCCGGCGATCGGATCGCGTTCTTCTTCCAGGATCGCTCGCCGCTCGGAAGGGTCCCGGCCCGGACGCGTGAGGGGTGGGGAGTGGCCGGCTCAGCCTCCGCTCCAGGCGTCGTCGTCCTGGATCCAGCGCACCTCGTTCACCACGTCGACGACGCCGTTGACGCGGCCGATCACCCGGGCCGCTATCTCGGCTTCGCTGCGACGTTCCATGGTGCCCGTCAGGGTGACGACACCGTGGTCGACCCGGACGTTGACCTGCGCGGTCTCCATGCGCAGGGAGCGGCCGAGGACCTCCTCGCGCACCTCGTCGGCGATGTCGGAGTCGGGCCGGACGAAAACCCTGATCAGGTCGCGGCGGCTGACGATGCCCACCAGGCGGCCATCCTGGTCGACGACGGGGAGCCGCTTGATGCCGTGCGCCTCCATGAGCCTGGCGGCGCCGACCGTCGGCGTCTTTCCGGTGACGGTGATCGCGGGGGAGGACATCAGTTCGGCGGCGACGTCGCCCCGCGCCCTGGCCTTCGGGTCGCGGACCTCCTGGTTCAGCCGGTGCCGCAGCCGGGCGCGCAGCGGCGGCTGGTAGCCCTCGCGGTAGTACTGCTCCCGGAACTCCTCCTTGGCGAGCAGATCCGCCTCGGAGACGACGCCGATGACACGGCCGTCCCCGTCCACGACGGGGACGGCACTCACCGCGCACGCGATGAGCGTCTCGGCGATGTCCTTGAACGGGGTGTCGGCGGTGACCAGCGCCACGTTCCTGGTCATGACGTTCTCTACCTTGGTGCGCATGGCATGTTCTCCACCCGTGATGATGCGGGCACACTCCGCCCGGCTCGAAGGTCCGTCCGGCGGACCTTCGAGCTGGCGGAGTTCTCCGGGAACGATCTCTTCCGCTTCCTGCGGATGAGTGTGGTCATCTGCCCGGCTCTTCTCATCCCCATCTCACCCCCGTCGGGGAACCGTATGCAGGGCCGGAGGTCCCTGGCGGGCTGCCACCGGACGCGGCCCGTGGGCGTGCCGGAAACGGGCCGTCAGGTCTCCCGCTCGTCATGCCTGGACGAGAGGCGGCGGCCGGTGATCTGTTCGGCGCGTACCACGATGTAGTGGTCACGGCTGGCGGGCGCCCAGGTGCGCAGGGGGAGTGCGGACAGGCGCTCGATCTCGTTCGGTTCGCGTACGGCGCGTGCGGGGCCCACGGCGGTGACCGACCAGCCGGTGCGGGCGGTGAGGTCGAACTCGTCGGCCTCGAAGGCGACGATCGCGTCGCTGGCCGCGGCGGCGAGCTTGGACCCGAAACCCGTGCGGATCACGATGTTCTCGCCGTCGAGCACGAAGTTGACCGGTTGCACCGCGGGCAGGGCCCGGTCGGTGAACACGATGCGCCCGATCGAGGCCGACGCCAGGAGCGTGACGCACTCCTGGCGCGAGAGGATCTGCAGACCTGCCGAGTCGAGCTTCATGCCCCTAAGGCTGCCCGGTCGCTCTCCGGCGACGTTAGGGGCGAAAGTCCCCTTCATCACCGACGATCTGCCCTCGGGCCGGGCGCCGACGGGACATCGATCGATGACGCGTGCCGGGTCCGGGACGAAAGACTCTGCCCTCACGCGGTGAGATCGGGACCTGTGGCCCTGGAGCGGACCGCCGGGAGGGAGGTCTGATGGGGGAGAGGACGGAGGACACCACGCGCGTCGCGATGTGGCGGTCGTCCACTCCGGGCGGCGCCCGGAGGCCGGGAACATCCGTGAGGACTCGCAGGAATTGGGGAAGAAAATGTCGATCACCGTGAGTGACGTGATGGGCCGCACCGCCATCGCCGTGCGGCAGGACGCGGGTTTCGCCGACATCGTGGCCGTGATGCGACGCTTCGCCGTGGGCGCGGTGACGGTCGTCGACGTGGAACGCCGTCCGGTCGGGGTGGTCTCGCAGGACGATCTGCTGCTCAAGGAGAGCGACGCGGTGCGCCACAGCATCTCCATCTTCGAGAGCACCGCACGCCGGCGCGAGCACGAGAAGGCCGCGGCGGTCGTGGCCAAGGACCTGATGACCTCGCCCGCGATCACCGTTACGCCGGGCATGCCCGTCAGGGAGGCGGCGCGACTCATGCACGACAAGAGGATCCAGCAGCTTCCGGTGATCGACCCGGTGACCGGCCGCCTCGCAGGCATCCTGCACCGGGCGAACCTGTTGCGCGTCTTCGACCGCGCCGAGGCCGAGCTGCGCGCCGAGGCCGAAGCCGTCGCCCGCGACCTGAACACCACCGCCTCGGAGGTGGTGATCGGTGTCGAGAACGGTGTGGTGACGCTCGACGGCAAGGTCGAACGCCGCTCACAGGTCGTCCAGCTCGTCGAGGCGATCCGCCGGCTCGAAGGCGTCGTCGACGTCACCTCACGGCTTGAGCACGGTGACGACGACCTGCTCGTCCTCCCGCCCCTGCTGTAGGCCGGCGCACCATCGGGATCATCGCCGGACGCGGTGGGCATGACGGTGGGCATGCGCTGTGCCGCCGGTCCGGTGGCGGTGGCGCGTGCTCGAAAGGTTCGAAGGGGATGTGAAAGACATTACTGATCTACTTTGTAAAGGGCGCACGCTAGCTCAAAACCGACAAACAGGATAAAAAGGACTAAAGGCGGCATTGAACAACAAGGGCGTGTCAGGTCCGGTGTGCGCTACGGGAAGGCAGGCCGTCGTTCGCTCGTAAGGTGCCCAATGTCGCCACACGTGCCTTCTCCCCGGGCCCGGTAGGTGGCGCCACGGTGGTCTGTGCCGGGAGGGCTCAACTCCGATGGTCGTGCGAGGTGTGATGGACGGCGACGGGCGCCCGAGCGTGGTGGAGCAGGGCGCGTACGGTCGAGCTGAGGAACATCGCCCGGCCGCGGGCGCCCACGACGACCAGTTCAGCGGTCTCGGAGGCGTCGATGAGCGCCTTGGCCGGATGCTTGTGCACGACCTGCTCGATGAGGGGAACGTCGGGGAACCTCTCCCGCCGGCCACTGAGCGACTCGGCCAGCAGGCGGGCCTCCTCGTCACCGACCTCTTCGACGTCGTAGACGAGTGGCTGCATGTCGCCGGGTGCTCTGCTGGCCGGGTGGGTCCAGGCGTGGAGCGCTCGCAGTGGACGCCGGTGCAGGGCCGCCTCGCCGAAGGCGAACTCCAGGACGGGGTCCTGGTCGGGACGTCCGGTGACGCCGACGACGATCTCGCCGCCCCGGGTGGTGTGCGGCTGATTGACGATCACTACCGGGCACGGGGATCGGGCGGCCAGGTCGTGGCTGACCGAGCCCAGTAGCAGGCCGGCGAATCCGCCCAGGCCTCGGTGGCCGACGACGACCAGCTGTGCGCTCTCGGCCACGGCGGCGATCGCCTCCGCGGCGTTTCCGTCGAGGATCTCGGTGGTGACCTTCGGCGCGGGGTCGTGGGAGCGGACCTGTTCGGCTGCCCGGTGAAGGAGTTCCTCGCAGGCGGCTTCCTCGGCGGGGCCCCAGTGGCCGGGCTGGGGGACGAGCGGGACGTCATAGGCCCAGCGCAGGGCGGCGTGGACGATGCGCAACGGCGCCTTTCTCAGGGTCGCCTCCCGCGTTGCCCAGGTCAGGGCCTGTAGCGAGGGCGTCGAGCCGTCGACGCCGACGATGATGGGTGCTGTCATGGTGACCGCCCTCGGTGCGTTGTCAGGGGCCGATGCTCTGATCGCGGTGGCCGGGCCCGAGATCCGGCGGGTTCTCGCGTGTGCCCCTGGCTCGTCTCATTCTTCGTGGCTCCGCCGTTCGCCGGGTAGGGACGAAGGTCCCCTGGGTTTCCTCGGGGGCCGTCTCGTCGTCCGGCCAGGTGACGGTGGGGTGGAGGATCATGGCTCGTCGCCCGGGTTTCGCGGGTGGGTGCCGTGCGGTGAGCAGGGCGGAAGGTCCCACCACGGTGGGACCTTCCGCCCTGCTCTTCGGCGGGTGTCCTGGTGAGCATGGAGAGGGAGGTGAGGGCGATGAGCGATATTCGTGAGGTTGTCGTCGGCTATGACGGCTCTGACTTCTCCATGCAGGCCCTGGAGTGGGCGATGGACGAGGCCGAGCTCGGGGGGTTGCCGCTGAAGGTGGTTCACACGTGGCGGTGGCCGTATGGGGAGGCCGATGAGGATGCCAGGCTTCATCTGCGCAACGCCGCCGAGCATGTGCTGTATCACGGGGCCGACTGTGCTCGCGCGTGTAGCACGCTGACCGATGTCGCGACGGATCTGTATGAGGGCGCGGCCGCCGAACGGCTGGTCGAGCTGTCGGAGCGAGCGGCGATGATCGTCGTGGGTTCTCGGGGCATGGGCACCCTGGCGAGGACCGTTCTGGGGTCGGTAGCTGGGTATGTGGCGGCTCATGCGGGTTGTCCGGTGATCGTGGTGCGGGGGCCCGGTCCGCTTCCGGTGCCGGCGAAGCGCGGTGCCGTGGTTCTGGGGATGAGCGGGGACACCTCTGACGGGGTGATCGAGTTCGCTTTTCGTGAGGCCGCCCTCAGGCGGTTGAAGCTGACGGCGGTGCATGCCGGGCGCCTGCAGCCGTTGGTGCACGACACGCGGGTCGCGATGCACGCGGCGGAGGACGGCATGCTGGAGCGGCTGGGGCCATGGCGGATCGCCTACCCCGGGGTGTCGGTCCGTGCCTGTTTCGCCGCGACGTCCGCGAAGGACCTGCTGGAGGACGTGTCCAGGGAGGCGAGTCTGGTGGTGGTCGGCGGGGCACGTGATCACGGCAGGCTCGGCTCGACCTCCAGGTCGGTTCTTCAGCACGGCTTCTGTCCCGTGGCGGTCGTTCCCGTGGGCTGGGAGAGTCCGCCGCGGAGTGAGCCCGCTCGGGCGGGCTTCGACACCTCCGGTGACCTCTGAGGTCTCTTCGGGCATTCGGAGGGGCCGATGGGGTGAAGGCCTCGGGTCTTCGAAGCCGCCTGGATCACGGTCGAGGGGCTGAAGAACCCGGGGGAGGTGAATTCTTTACCTTCGGTGTCTTGTCCGGGCTGGGACGTCGTCGACGTCCCACTTCAGGTTGTCGATCACGTCGACGACTCCGTTCACCCGCTGGGTTATCCGTACCGCGAGCCGGGCGTCCTCGCGCCGGTGCATGTGGCCGCTCAGGGTGACGACGCCGTGTGCGACGGTGGCGGTGGCGGTGTTGGGGGCGGCCCACAGGGAGTGTCCGAGAATGTTCTCCTCCACCTCGCGGGCGATGTCGGCGTCATCGCGGACGAAGATCTTGAGCAGGTCGTGGCGGCTGACGATGCCCTGGAGCGATCCGTCGGCATCCACCACCGGCAGTCTTTTGACGCCGTGTTCGATCATGAGGCGTATGGCGGACACGACGGAGGCGTGCTGCTGGACCGTGATCGCGGGGGTGGTCATCAGGTCGGCGGCGGTGTCGCCGCGGGCTTTGACGCGGCCCGCGGCGACACCGCCGCCCTTCTGACCCAGGCGGTGGAGTAGCCGGATGCGTAGCGGCGGATGGTAGTCCTCGCGGTAGTAGCGCTCCTTGAAGCCTTCCTTGTGGAGGAGGTCCTCTTCGGAGACGATGCCGATGACGTGCCCTTCGTCGTCGACGACGGGGAGCGCGCTCACCGTGTGGGTGATGAGCGCCTCGGCGACGTCCTTGAACGGGGCGTCACCCCTGACCGACGTCACCTTCGTGGTCATGACGTCTTTGACCGTGGCGTACATCGGCGACCTCCTTCTGGACGCGGGTCCTTCGTGGGTGTGGCGGCCCCGCACGGATCGAGGGTGGCTCGCCGCTGCCCGCCGGGTTCCCGGATCTCCATCTCACTGCCGGCGGGGGCGTCCCGGCAGAGGCCACAGGTCCTCGATGTGGAGGTCTTTCGGCCACCGGGTGGCAGGGCTCCCCGAGCCGGTCGGCGAGGTCGTGTCTCGTCGGTCAGGTGTTCGTCATCGGGAGGTAAACGATGGCCGGAAGAGTGGATACGGCCTCCTTGGCGGGCGGGTGTCCGCGTGCCCGGGTGCGAAACTTGGGGTATGGCGAAGATCGAGCCGGGTGCGTTGATCACGCACATGCGCCTGGACGAGCTCTTGGCGGAGTTGCGGGTGCGTCTGGAGGCGGTGCTGGCGACCCGTGACCGGGTGCACGCGCTGCTCGAGGCGGTGGTCGCGGTGGGTGGCGACCTGGATCTGGAGACGGTGCTGCGCAGGATCGTGGAGGCCGCCACCGCGCTGGTGGACGCCACCTATGGGGCGTTGGGGGTGGCCGGTGAGCACAGCACGCTCGTTCAGTTCGTTCCGGTGGGGTTGAGTGAGGAGGAGATCGCGCGGATCGAGCACTGGCCGCACGGGCTGGGTCTGCTCGGGTTGCTGATCAAGGAGCCGCAGGTTCTGCGGCTGGCCCACATCTCCGACCATCCCGCCTCCTGTGGGTTTCCGCCCGGTCATCCGCCGATGGGGTCGTTTCTGGGGGTGCCGGTGCGGGTGCGTGAGGAGGTGTTCGGCAATCTCTATCTGACCGAGAAGCGTGGTGGGGGGGAGTTCGACGAGGAGGACGAGGCGATCGTGACGGCGTTGGCGACCGCCGCGGGGGTGGCGATCGAGAACGCTCGTCTGTATGAGGAGACGCGGCGCAGGGAGATGTGGTTGCAGGCGTCGGCGGAGGTGACCACCAGTCTGCTGTCGGGGGCGGAGCCGCGCGAGGTGCTCGGGCTGATCGCGCGGCGGGCGCGGGAGATGGCGGGGGCCGATGTCGTGGCTGTTCTGCTGCCTGATGAGAGTGGCCGGATTCTGCGTACGTTGATCGCCGAGGGGGAGGCCTGTGAGCAGGTGGCCCATGCCGAGGCGTTGGTCGCCGATTCTCTGGCCGGTCGTGCTTTCGTCACCGGTGAGCCGCTCATGGTGACCGATCCGGGTGAGGTGAAGATCCCGATCGTGATCGCCGAATACATCTCGCTCGGCCCGGTGGCCGCGGTGCCGATCGGGGCGTCGGGAGGTGTGCGGGGGGTGTTGTCGCTGGGTAAGCGTTCGGGGCGTCTCCCGTTCAGCAGGGATGAGCTGCGCACCCTGCACTCTTTCGCGGGGCAGGCCGCGATCGCCCTGAAGCTGGCCGAGAGCCGGATGGACGCCGAGCGGCTGAGTCTGCTGGAGGATCGCGACCGGATCGCCAAGGACCTGCACGATGTGGTGATCCAGCGGTTGTTCGCCGTGGCCCTGACCTTGATGAGCACGGTGCCGCTGATCGAGCGGCCGGAGGTCTCGTCGCGGCTGCGCGGCTCCATCGACGAGCTCGACGGCACGATTCGGCAGATCCGTTCCACCATTTTCGCCTTGCGTGCCTTCCCTCAGGAGGGCGATTCCGGGTTGCGTGCGGGGATCGTGGCCCTGGTGGAGGGGGTGCGCGGTCAACTGGGTTTCATGCCGGGCCTGGAGATGGAGGGGAGGCTGGACGGTGCGGTGCCGGAGCCGGTGGCCGAGGACCTGCTGGCCGCGTTGCGTGAGGCGTTGTCCGATGTGGTGCGTCATGCCGAGGCCTCGAAGGTCGACATATCGGTGGACGCCGGTCAGGAGCGGCTCGTCCTGACCGTGGTCGACAACGGGGTCGCCGTGTCCGCGGACGGCGGGCACGATGGGCTGCGTGATCTGCGGGAGCGGGCCGAGCGGCTGGGCGGGTCCTTCGTCGTCGGCTGCTCGCCGGAGGGTGGCACCCGGTTGGTGTGGAGCGTTCCATTAGGTTAGGTGCGGGCGGTCGTGAGGGCGGGTTTCACAGCCGTTCCCCGGTGCGGGTGTTGTCCCGGTCCCAGGCGAGTTCGTCGATCACGTCGATGACTCCGTCGATCTGGCGGGTCATGTCCAGGGCGATCCTGGTGTCCCCGCGCAGGGTCATTCGTCCGCTCAGTGTCACCACGCCGTCCTTGACGGTGACCTGGACGAGGGAGGTGTCCATCCACAACGAGCGTGTCAGGACGTCCAGGCGGACCTCGCGTTCGATGTCGTGGTCGGAGCGGATGAACGCCCTCAGCAGGTCGCATCGGCTGACGATGCCCGCCAGGCGGCCCTGTCCGTCGATCACCGGGAGCCGTTTGACGTCGTTCTCCCTCATGAGCCGGCCGGCGTCCGCCACCGGGGCGTCCTTCGAGATCGTGATCGCGGGGACGCGCATCAGCTCTCTGGCGACCTCGCCTCCGGTGCGGTTCGCGCAGGTCTGCCGTTTGGGCGGAGTGGGCTCGCCGGAGAGCGTGTCCTGGGGTTCCTTTCCGCGGAGCAGGTCGGCCTCGGAGACGATCCCCACCACGTGGCCGTCGTCGTCCACCACCGGTAGGGCGCTCACCGTGTGGGTGAGAAGCGTTTGCGCGATGTCCTTGAAACCGGTGTTCTCACCGACCGAGATCACCTTGTGGGTCATCACGTCCTTGACGGTGAGGTGGTGCATCTCGCCTCCGAACAGGTGGTGACATGGGCCGGCCCGGTCACTTCCGCGCCCACCGGCCGTGACTCGTCCATAGGGGCAGCATCGGCCGTGCTCGCGGCGTTTTCCAGGGTCCAAGGACCTTATGAGCCGGGACCGTCGGCTCTAAGGGGGGTGCGGGGGGCCTGAGCGATCAGGGGGCGGTTTCAGTCGTAGTTCGGCCAGGTCGGTGACGACCAGGTCGGCTCCGGCGGCGCGCAGGGCCTGTCCCCGGGTGTGCCGGTCGACGCCGATGACGAGTTTGAAGCGGCCTCGCCTGCCGGCTCGCACACCGGCCAGGGAGTCCTCCACGACGGCTGCCCGGCTCGGGGCCACTCCCAGTCGCCGGGCCGCGTACAGGAACAGCGCGGGATCGGGTTTGCTCGCGAGTCCGAGCCGGGCGGCGGTCACGCCGTCGACCAGGACGTCGAACAGGCCGGTGGCGTGCGCGGCGTCGAGCACCCGTGCGCAGTTGCGGCTCGCGGAGACGGCGGCGGTGAGTACTTTTTCGCGTCGCAGTTCGCGAACGAGTTCAAGGGTCGAGCGGAAGGGGGTCACGCCGTGGGTGTCGAGTTCGGCCAGGAAGGAGGCGTCTTTCGCGGCGGCGAGATCCGCCGCCGTGTCGGGATCGATGGTGATGTTTCGGGAGTGCAGAAAGTCGTTCACCCCGTCCAGCCGGGATTTGCCGTCGACGTGGGACAGATACTCCTCATCGGTGTCGAACGGCCGGAACGGCTCGCCGGACCGTTCGGCGTGCTCGCCCAGGAAGGCGTCGAAGACCTGTTTCCACGCGGCGGCGTGCACGGTGGCCGTGTCGGTGACGACCCCGTCGGTGTCGAAGATCATCGCGGCGATCTCTTCGAGGTCCACCACTGCGGGAGGCGTCATGGAGCGCTTCCTTTCTTGCCGGGCACGACGGCTGCCCGATCTCGCAGTCAGGACTGATCGGCCCTGCCGCCTCCGCAGGCCGGTGATCTTCCCCGGAAGCGCGGACGACCGTCCGGGCGGCCACACCGGTGTGGATCACGGGCCGTGCAGGATGCGGCGGCCGGTGATCTCGGAAGGAGTGATCTTGACGTAGAGCTCGCGGTCGCCGCCGGCCCAGGGGTGGACGCCCAGGGTCATCACGGCCGCCTGCTCCTCGGCGGTGGAGACATGATGGACACCGCCTCGGATGAGGACGCTCCAGCCCTCGCGGTTGGCGTCGTCGATCCGATCGACCTCGAAGGCGACTTTGAACTCGACCCCCTTCACGCCGGTCCTCAGGCTCTCGTCGAGCGGGCCGCCGAAGGCGGTACGGAAGATCACGCAGCCTTCGTGCAGGACGTAGTTGACCGGCAGGATCGTCGGGCCGCCGAGGTCGTCGAAGGCCAGCCGGCCGACCCCGCCGGGGGAGATGAGCCGCAGGCACTCCTTCGCGTTCAGGTGCTTCAGCTCGGGGTGGAGTGCGGCTCTTCCCTGCCCGGGGGGCTGGTCGACGGTCCCTCCCAGGAGTTCGGCGGTGCTGGTGTCCAGGGCGGAGGCCAGGCGCTCGATAGTCTCGATGGCGGGGGCGGCCGCCCTCTGCTCCACGTAGGCGAGGTAGGAGGGGTTGATGTCGGCGCGCTTCGCCAGTTCTTCCCGGTCGAGGCCGAGGCTTTCACGTCGTCGGGTGATCCGGCGGCCGAGGTCACCGGGAGCGGCGAGGCGTTCAGCCATGGGGTTTTCCCCTTTCAAGGTGGGTGTCGTCCGCGGAGACGGGCTTTTCATGCCGTCGCGGTGTTTTTCGAACCTCCCCCCGTAGGACGGCCACGTCGGATGCGACGCCGGGCTCTGGCGGCCGGCCTTCGGGGAATCTCTTCACTGGGAACGCTATGGCGCGGGCAGGGGCGGTAACAGGGCCGAAAGTCCCGTGCGCCATGGCCAGGTGACCTTGATGGTCGCATGCCGGTCGCGTGCCGGTCGCGTGCCGGTTCGTCAGCGGAGCCGGCGGCGCAGAGGGGAGGGGACGGGTGAGGCCGGGGCCAGCCGGATCCGCACGTCCACCACGACGGCGTCGGCGGGACCGGCGACGATCGGGTTCAGGTCCAGCTCGGCGATCTGGGGGAGATCTTCTGCGAGTTTCGCCACCCTGACGATGTGATCCTCCAAGGTGGCGGTGTCGGCCACCGGACGCCCCCGGTAGCCGAACAGGAGGGGGGCGCAGTGCAGCTCCCGGATCATTTCCGCGGCGTCCTGGCCGCTCAGCGGGGGACTGCGGAAGGCGCGGTCGGTGAGCAGTTCGGCGCTCACGCCTCCCATGCCGACCATGACCAGAGGACCGAAGGAGGGGTGGCGGACCGCGCCGACGATGATCTCCACGCCGTCGGGTGCCATCGGCTGGACGATCGCGCCGGTCATCTCCCGGCCGACCGTGTCCTTCATCGCCCGGTAGGCGCCGCGAACCTCCGCCGAGGTGCGCAGCCCGAGCCGGACGCCGCCGACATCGCTCTTGTGCACCGGTCCCGTCGCCTTCAGCGCGACGGGGAATCCGAGGTGGGCGGCGGCACGGGCGGCCTCTTCGGGGGTGTCCGCCTCGATGAACTCCGCCACGGCGACCCCGTAGCAGCCGAGAAGCCGGGCGGCCGTCACCGGGTCGAGCCAGCGGCCCTGGGGATGGTGCGACAGGTCTTCCTCGACGAGTTCCCGTGCCGCCTGGATGTCCGTCCCCGCAGGAGGGACGAAGGGCAGGACCGGACGTGAGCGCCACCGCCTGTAGGCCACGGCCCGGCTCACCGCCTGCACGGCCTGCTCGGGAAAGGCGTACACGGGCACCGGGCCGGTCGTCCCGTCACGGCCGACCACGCAGGCGACGACGGTCTTGTTCGCCGAGCTCGCTACCCGCGCGATCGCCTCACAGGTGCGTTCGGTACCCGAACCGAACGGCGGGGTGTAGACGATCAGCACGGTGTCGACCTCCGGGTCTTCCAGCGCGGCCAAGGCGGCGAACTCCAGCTCGTCGGCCTGCCCGTCGGCCGTCAGGTCGACCGGGTTGGCGACGGCGGCGGCCGGGCGCAACCCGGAGCGCATCCGTCGCTGGGTGCCGGGCGACAGTTCCGGTACGAGAAGGCCGTGACGTTCACAGGCGTCGGCGGCGAGCGCCTGTGGCCCGCCGGAGTTGCCGACGATCGCCAGCCGGTCTCCGGCGGGCAGCGGCTGGGTGGCCAGCAGCCGTGCGGTGTCCAGCAACTCCTGCATGCCGTCGACGCGAATGACTCCGGCGGCGCGCAACAGGGCGTCGACGGCGACGTCGGGGGTCGCGGCGGCGGCGGTGTGCGAGCGTACGGCCCGGTCCCCCGAGGTGCTGCGACCGCTCTTGATCGCGACGATCGGCTTGTGCCGTCCCACCCGGCGGGCGATCCTGCCGAACTTCCGCGGGTTGCCGAAGGACTCCAGGTACAGGGCGATGACCGTGGTCTGGGGGTCGTCCTCCCAGTACTCCAGCAGGTCGTTGCCGCTGACGTCGGCCTTGTTGCCGACCGAGACGAAGGAGGAGATCCCGATGTCGAGCGTGGTGGCCCGGGCGACGAGCCCGGCGGCCACCGCTCCGGACTGCGACATCAGCGCGACGGCGCCCGGCAGCGGAGGGTGGGGCAGGAAACTGGCGTTGAGGGCGGCGCCGGTGCTCACGATTCCGAGGCAGTTGGGGCCGATCAGCCGCATCCCTCCGGTACGGCAGATGCGCAGCAGTTCGGCCTGGCGCTCCGCTCCCTGCGGGCCGGTCTCCGCGAAGCCGGCGCTGACCACGACGAGCCCGGCCACACCGTGGCCGGCGCACTGGCGTGCGACGTCCAGGACCGCGTTCGCGGGCGTGGCCACGACGACCAGATCGACCGGCTCGCCGATCGAGGACAGGTCGGGATGGGCGGGGAGGCCGAGGATGTGAGTCGCCTTCGGATTCACCGGGTAGACCGGGCCGGGAAATCCGCCGTCGAGCAGGTTTCCCAGCAGCCGATGCCCCACCCGGTCCGGCTCGCGGCTCGCCCCCACGACGGCGACCGAGCGGGGAGACAGCACTCGCCTCAGCGAGGCGCGCTCCGCCTCGTGGTCGCGCCGCTCGATCGCGGCCGTGAGCGCGTCCGTGGGGCGCAGGTCGATCCGGACGCGTATCTCGTCGCCGGTGAACTCGCGTGTCGTGGTGAGACCGAGGTCGGAGAGAACCTTCAGCATCGTCCCGTTTCCGGTGAGCACGTCGGCCACCAGTTCGCCCACCCCCCGGGCCGCGGCGTCGAGCGCGAGGTGTTCCAGCAGAAGGGTGCCCAGACCACGGCCGTGGACGTGGTCGTCGATGAGGACGGCCACGTCGGCGCTGTGCCGTCTCTCGTCGGGGATGTACTCCGCGACCGCGACGAGCCGCCCGGAAAGGAGGGCGACCTGGGCGTGCCCGCGGTAGCCGGAGCCGGTCAGCCGGTCCATGTACAGGTGGGCCGTGGCGCGACCTCCGGCGAAGAACCGCAGGTAGGCCGACTTCTCCGAGGTGTGGTCCACCAGGGCGTGCAGGGCCGCGCCGTCCGTGTCGCGCAGCGGTCTGATGTGGGCGATCTCCCCGGTTCGAAGGAGTGCGTCACATTCGTCCAGGATCGACATGAAGCAAGCCTTTCCCGGTGCTCCGCCGCCTGTCAGGGGTCCTTCGGCCCCATCGTCCGGCCGAAGGTCACCCGCGGAGTCACCGGCGAAATCACTGTCGAAATCACCGTCACCGGGCTCCGGGACGGTGCCCGGTGACGGGGCCGGGAGACGGATACCGATCCATTCGGGACCCTTCTTCCACGGCTCTTTTACGGCGTCCTCAGCCGGGTTCCATCCGGGGGCGCCGGAACCGCCGGGCGACGACGGCCGAGGGAGGATGGATCGCGGCCAAGGCCCGCTCAAGTGCCTGTTCCACGGTCGTGCCGGTGTCGATCTCGGTCGCCTCCGGCCAGGGCGCCGTCCTCGCCGCCATGGTCGCGGCGATCGCCTGATCGGCGTCGGACACCCCGCCGGTCCGCCGGGCGAGCCGCTCGGCGGTGATCTGTGGAGGGGCGGTGCAGCGTAGCGCCACGAGGTCGCTGAAGGTGCGCCGGGCGAGGTGCTCGGCCGCCGTCCGGTGCTCTGCGTCGATCCAGGAGGCGTCGAGGATGACCGGCTCGCCCTGCTGGAGCAGCTTCTCGGCTCGAAACAGCAACTCGTCATAGGTGCGCTCGGTGCGCCGGCGATCGTAGATGCCCTCGCCGAAGGGGGCCGCCGCCGGTTGTTCCGGCGCGATGCCGGCGAGTTCCTTGCGAACGCGGTCGCTGTTCAGCAGCGTGTGTCCGAGGCGGTCGGCGAGGGCGGCGGCCAGGGTCGACTTGCCGGTTCCCGGACCTCCGCCGACGAGGACCAGGGAGATCGCCCCCGCCCGCAGGTGGCGAAGTGTGAGCTCGGCGAGTTGCCGGGCCTCTCGCGCCGAGCCGGAGTCCTCCTGCCGTTGCCGCAGGCAGGCGACCTTGGCGCGGACGAAGGCTCGGTAGGCGACGTAGTGGTGCCAGAGCGAGGGCGGGGCGGGATCGGCGGTGAACTCGATGTAGTGGTGCAGGAAGGTCCCGGCCAGGCGAGGTGCCCCGAGCCGCTCCAGGTCCATGGCGAGGAAGGCCACGTCGTCAAGGCCGTCGAGAAAGCGGAGCCGTTCGTCGAACTCCAGGCAGTCCAGGATCCTCGGCCCGTCGTGCAGGCAGAAGATGTCTTCCGCGAGCAGGTCGCCGTGGCCGTCCACGATGCGGCCCTCCTCGACGCGGGCGGTGAGCAGGGGGTCGCGGCCGTCGAGGAAACGCAGCGTGAGCCGTTCGATCTCCGTGACGATCTCGGGGTCGAGAACCGCGTCGGGAAGCGCGCGGATCTGGTCGAAGCTCGCGTTCCAGCGGGACCGCAGTGCCTGTCTCTCCCCGCTCCGGTCGATGCGCGGGCTGTGGGGGGATCGGGCGTGCATGCTCGCGATCATCCGCGCGATGCTTCGCAGGGGCTCCTCGACCGGTTGGCCCAGGCGGACCATGACGGCGAGACGGCGTTCCTCGGGCATGCGCCGCATCACGACGAGATGATCGCAGACCTCTCCGTCCGGGCCCAGTACGTCGGCGACCCCCTCGTAGACGTCCGGGGCGAGCCGCCGGTTGAGTTCCACCTCCCGCAGGCAGGCGGCCCGCCGGGCCTCACGGGTGGTGAAGTCCAGGAAGCCGAGGTCCACCGGCTTCTTGAGCTTGAAAACACGATCTCCGAGCAGGAGCACGACGGCGATGTGCGTCTCCTTGATCTGCGCCCACGATCCCATCGGCAATGCCTTCCACGCTCAGCTCCACCCCTCGGATGACCGAAACCCCGGTTGAACGGCCGGATCCGCCGTTGAGGTGATCTCGGGCGGGTGGGCGGACTCCCCATCTCCCAGTCCTTCCCCTGGTCGCGACCTGCGACGCGGCCGCCGACGGTCGGTCAGGGCGGCGCGGGGAGACAGTGAAAGGCATCAACGGGTGCAGAGGCGCAGGGGGATGCGGGGAAACACGGTGTGGGCGGGACGGATGTGTCTGCCGCTCGCCTTGCTCGCGACCTACCCAAAAAGGATTTATGTCCTGATTTCGGGTCTTTAGACCCTGCACGATCCCCGCCGGGTGGCTGAAAACTTACAGGGGAGGGGCACATCGGGGAGGCCAGGTGGTGATCACGCGAATCCGGCCGCACGGCCGGCACATGACCGGTAAGGCGAAGCCCGGACCGCCGAACGAACCGCCGCCGACGCCCCCTTCGTCGTCTCCGCCACCCACCGGCTGGCGGCGCTGGCTGCCGACGATCGGCATGCTGATCGTCGCGCTGTGGCTGCTGGTGCCCCTGCTGTTCACCGGGCCGTCGAGCGCGTCGTACCCCTACAGCGATTTCGTCGCCAAGGTGAGCACGGGACAGGTCAAGGCGGTGACGATCGACGATCAGGGCGCGGTGTCGGGCACGCTGAACAACGGCGCCACCTTCACCAGCCAGATCCCCACCGCGCTCAACGCCACCCGGCTGGAGGACCAGCTTCGCTCCAATCACGTCCAGATCACCGCGACGCGGGCGGAGAACTCCCTGATCTCGCTCCTGGTCGGCTTTCTGCCGCTGGTGCTGCTCATCGCCCTGTTCGGCTGGATGGGAAGAAAGGCGCAGCAGTCCATGGCCGGTGGGATGGGAGGTTTCGGCCGGTCGAAGGCGAAGATCATCGAGGCCCAGCGGCCGGCGACCCGGTTCGGCGACATCGCCGGCTACGACGGCGTCAAGCAGGAGATCAGCGAGATGGTGGAATTCCTGCGCGCCCCCGATCGGTACGCGGCCGCGGGCGCGAAACCACCCCGGGGAGTGATCATGGTCGGTCCTCCGGGAACGGGCAAGACGCTCATCGCCCGGGCGGTGGCCGGAGAGGCGGCCGTGCCGTTCCTGTCGGTCACCGGCTCGGCGTTCGTGGAGATGTTCGTCGGCGTGGGCGCCTCACGAGTCCGCGACCTCTTCGACGAGGCGCGTAAACGCGCCCCCTCGATCGTCTTCATCGACGAGATCGACGCCATCGGCGGCCGGCGTGGCAGGGCGATCGCCGGCAACGACGAACGCGAGCAGACACTCAACCAACTGCTGGCCGAGATGGACGGCTTCGACCAGAGCAGCGGGATCGTCGTCCTGGCCGCGACGAACCGGCCGGAGACCCTTGACCCCGCTCTGCTGCGTCCCGGCCGTTTCGACCGGCAGGTCACCGTCCCGCTGCCCAACCAGGTCGAACGCGCGGCGATACTGGCCGTTCACGCGGCCGGCAAGCATCTGGCCCCGGACGTCGACCTCGGCGTGATCGCCCGTGCCACGCCGGGATTCTCCGGCGCCGACCTGGCCAACCTCGTCAACGAGGCCGCGATCAACGCGGTCAGGGCCGGCCGCACGACCATCAACGCCAGGGACCTCGACGCGGCACGCGAGCGGGTGCTGCTGGGACGGCGGGAGACGACCAACGCGCTGCTTCCCCAGGAACGCCACTCGGTGGCCGTGCACGAGTCCGGGCACGCCCTGCTCGCCACGCTGTGCGAGCAGGCCGACCCGGTCGCGAAGGTGACCATCCTGCCCGCCGGTCTGACACTCGGCGTCACCGAGCAACTGCCCGAGGCCGAACGGCATCTCTACAGCGAGACCTACCTCACCGATCTGCTCACCGTGCGGCTGGGCGGCCGGGCCGCGGAACTGGTCGTCTTCGGTGAGGGCTCCACCGGCGCCGCCAACGATCTCGCGGCCGCCACGCAGATCGCCACCCGCATGGTGCGCGACTTCGGCCTGTCACCCGCGCTCGGTCCGGTCGGCTACTCTCCCGCGGGCCCTCAGTTCCTCGGCGAGGACGGTGAGGAGCTCCAGCGCAGGCCGTACTCGGAGCGGACGCAGCAGGTCATCGACGAGGAGGTCGCCCGCCTGATCCGCGAGGCGGAGAAACGCGCGGTCGACCTGCTGAGAGTGCACCGTGGCGCCCTGGACCGGCTCGCCGCGATCCTGGTCGAGAAGGAGACGGTCGACGGTGACGTCGTCGGCGGCGTGCTGCGCGACGAGCGGCAGGCGCATCCGGACCTGAACGCCGCCGACGACGTCACTGTCTGATCACTGTCTGAGAGGGGGACGTTTCCCGCATACGGGGAGGTGAATCGGGACCTTCGGCCCTACCGCCGACGTGATTTTTCCATCGACGCCGGTGAACGGGGGCGTGGTGTCGCAGATTGCGAGGTGGACGGGGTGTTCGTCGATCGCCATGAGGCGGGGATGCGGCTGGCCGAGCGACTGCGCGGGCTCGTCGACGTCAAGAACGCCGGGAACGCCGGGAACGCCGGAAACACAGTCGTCGTGGGGTTGCCCAGAGGGGGAGTGCCGGTGGCGTTCGAGGTGGCCAAGGCCCTCGGCGCTCCGCTGGATGTGATCATCGTCCGCAAGCTCGGGGTGCCGTTCCAGCCGGAGGTCGGGTTCGGTGCCCTCGGGGAGGGCGGGGTACGCGTCGTCGATCGCGACATCGTGTGGCGCGCGAACCTGACCGAGGAGGAGATGGCCGCGGTGGAGGAGCGGGAGCGCGAGGAGCTCCTGCGCCGCGGGCGCCACCTGCGCGGTGAGCGCGCCCCGCTGGATCTGACGGGCCGTACGGTGATCGTGGTGGACGACGGTGTCGCCACCGGCGGAACGGCTCGTGCCGCCTGCCAGGTGGCTCGGGCGCGCGGGGCCTCCCGAGTGGTGCTGGCGGTTCCGGTCGGAGCGCCGGGAACGATCGAGAGCCTGCGTGAGGTCGCCGACGAGGTGGTCTGCCTGCGAACACCGCACGCCTTCTACGCGATCGGTGCCTGGTACCTCGATTTCTCCCAGGGCAGCGACGAGGAGGTGATCGAGTTGCTGCGGCGGGCCGAAGCCTGGGGCGGCAGGGGTGAGGAGCACGCACGGGGAGACGATCCTCCCGGCCCCGCCGAGGAGGTCTGGGTGGACGCCGGCGAGGTCCGGCTGCCCGGCAGGCTCGTCGTTCCCGAGAGCAGCGCGGGGGTGGTCGTGTTCGTGCACGGCAGCGGCAGCAGCCGCCACAGCCCGCGCAACCGGTACGTGGCCTCGACGTTCAACCGGGCGGGCCTGGCGACGCTGCTGTTCGACCTGCTCACACCCGAGGAGGAGTTCGACCGGGGCAACGTGTTCGACATCGGGTTGCTGGCGGAAAGACTCGTCCGGGTCACCGGCTGGCTGGGGGATCGGCCTGAGGTGGCGGGCGTCCCGATCGGTTATTTCGGGGCGAGCACCGGAGCCGCGGCCGCGCTGTGGGCGGCGGCGGAGCCGGGCTGCGAGGTCGCCGCCGTCGTCTCCCGGGGTGGGCGGCCCGATCTGGCCGGTCCGCGACTTCCGGCGGTGCGGGCGGCGACCCTGCTGATCGTGGGAGGCCGCGACGAGGCGGTGATCGACCTCAACAGGGCGGCACAGGAACGGTTGCGTTGCGAGAACCTGCTCCGGATCGTCCCCGGCGCCGGTCACCTGTTCGAAGAGCCTGGAACGCTCGAGAGCGTCGCGGCTCTGGCGCAGGAGTGGTTCGCCCGCCACTTCGGACCAGCGGTGAGCTGAGAGTCGTCGCAGCCACCTCGCCGGGGCGAGCCGTGCCGCTCGGCGTGCCCCGGCCCGGATGCCTGAGGGACCTTGGCCTCTAACGCGGCGGCGGCGCGAGCGCCCAGGATCTGAACAGGACCAGGGCGCGAGGTATTAGGGAGCCGATGATGGTTGCGACGGCCCGCCTGGGCGGCACGGCCCGGCTGGACGTCGCCGACGCGGCGGCGCTGCCGGCCGAGGAGGTGCTGGCCCGGCTGGGCAGCGGGCGCGAGGGACTGACGACGGAGCGGGCGCGCGATCGGCTGGCGGCGCTGGGACCCAACGCCGTGCGCTCGCACCGGGCACGGTGGCCGGTGGTGCTGGCCCGCCAGCTGCGCTCACCGCTGCTGATCCTGCTGGCGGTGACCGCGCTCGCCTCCGCCTTTCTCGGCGAGCCGAAGGACGCGCTGATCATCGGGGTGATCCTCACGGCCTCGGTCGGGCTGGGCTTCGTCAACGAGTACCGCGCGGAGAGGGCCGCCGAGGCCCTGCACTCCCAGATCGAGCATCGCTGCGTGGTCTGGCGCGACGGCCGCCCCGGCACGGTGGCGGTGACCGCCCTGGTTCCCGGCGACGTCGTCGAACTGCGGCTGGGCGAGATCGTGCCGGCCGACCTGCGACTGCTGTCGGTGAGCGACCTGGAGTGCGAGGAGTCGGCGCTGACGGGGGAGTCGCTGCCGGTGGCCAAGGCCACCGAACCGGTCGCCGCGGGTACGGCCCTGGCGGATCTGACCTGTGGCGCGCTGATGGGCACCGTCGTGCACGGGGGCCTGGGCACCGGCGTCGTGGTGGCCACCGGCGGCCGCGCCGAGTTCGGCAGGATCGCGCTCGCGCTCGGTGAACGCCACCCCGAGACCGAGTTCCAGACCGGGCTGCGCCGCTTCTCCCTGCTGCTGGTGCGCATCGCCGCCGTGCTCACCACCACGATCTTCATCGTCAACGTGATCCTGCATCGGCCGATCTTCGACGCGCTGCTGTTCTCCCTGGCCATCGCGGTGGGCATCTCCCCGCAACTGCTCCCGGCCGTCGTCTCGACCAGTCTGGCCGCCGGCAGCCGGCGGCTCGCCCGGCACAAGGTGCTCGTCAAGCGCCTGGTGTGCATCGAGGACCTGGGCAACGTCGAGGTGCTCTTCACCGACAAGACGGGAACCCTCACCGAGGGCCGTATCACCTTCACGCGAGCCCTGGACGCGGACGGGCAGGCCGCGCGGGAACCGCTGGAGCTCGGCCTGCTGTGCGGCGAGGCCACCGTCGATCCGGGCGCCGGGCGGGAGCGGGCGGTGGGCGGCAACGCGCTGGACCTCGCCCTGTGGGACTCACCCGACGCCGCCGCCCTGCACGGGCGGCTGGGCCGCTACCGGCGCCTCGCCCTGCTGCCCTTCGACCACGAGCGGCGGATGGTCTCGGTTCTGGTCGAACGTGACGACGGCCACCGCCTGATCATCAGCAAAGGCGCGCCGGAGGCCGTCCTGGCCCGGTGCGCCGACGTCCCCGCCCGGGCGTCCGCGGCCCTGGAGGCCGAGTTCGCCGCGGGTAACCGGGTGGTCGCCGTCGCCACCCGAGACGTGACCACTGCGGACGTGACCGCTTCGGAGGTCTCCGGCGCCGCCACGATCACGGCTGCCGACGAGCGCGATCTGGTCTTCCGCGGCCTGCTGGTGTTCCTCGACCCGCCCAAGGACGGCGCCCGCGAGGCGCTGCGCCGCCTGGCCGAACTCGGCGTCACCGTCAAGGTCCTCACCGGCGACAACCCCGCCGTGGCCGCGAAACTCTGCGCCGACCTCGGCCTGCCCGCGGCGCGGGTGCTCACCGGAGCCGACGTCGAGGCCGCGGACGACCCCCGGCTGGCCGAGCTGATCGGCCGGACCACCGTGTTCGCCCGCGTCAGCCCGGAACACAAGGCCCGCATCGTGCGCCTGCAGCGCGGCAGCGGCCTGGACGTGGCCTTCCTCGGCGACGGCGTCAACGACGCCGTCGCCCTGCACGCCGCCGACGTGGGCATCTCGGTCGACTCGGCCACCGACGTCGCCAAGGACGCCGCCGACGTGATCCTGCTGGAAAAGGATCTCGCCATCCTGGCCGACGGTGTCGTGCAGGGGCGCCGGATCTTCGCCAACACCATGAAATACGTCCTGATGGGCACCTCCAGCAACTTCGGCAACATGTTCAGCGCCGCCGGCGCCTCGCTGGCGCTGGGCTTCCTGCCGATGCTGCCCTCGCAGATCCTGCTCAACAACCTCCTGTACGACAGCAGCCAGCTCGCGATCCCCACCGACAACGCCGACCCCGAGCAGCTGGCCCGCCCCTCCCACTGGAACGTCCGGCTGATCCGCCGTTTCATGCTGTTCTTCGGCCCGATCAGTTCCCTGTTCGACGTCGCGACCTTCGTCATCATGCTGGGGGTCTTCCACGCCGGGCCGCCGCTGTTTCGCAGCGGCTGGTTCGTCGAGTCCCTCGCCACCCAGACCTTGGTGATCTTCGCCATCCGTACCCGCCGCGTCCCGTTCCTGCGCAGCCATCCCAGCCTGCCCCTGCTGCTGGCAGCCCTCGGCGTCGTCGGTGTCGGTGCCCTGCTGCCGTCCACCCCGTTCGCCGGCGCGCTCGGCTTCCAGCCCCTGCCCGCCCTGTTCTTCCTCGCGCTGGCCGCCATGGTGATCGTCTATCTGGTTCTCATCGAGTTCGGCAAACAGTGGTTCTACCGCACCGTGCCCGCCGCACCTCCCACCCGCCCGCGCCCTCCCGGTCACCGCGTCCACCGCCGGGCGAGCCGGTTCAGCACCCCGGAGCCCGTCGCGTCCGCCGAGTCCGTGAAACATCCGTGATCCGGTTCAACGGGGCCGTGCCGGCTCCGAGCGGACGAGCTCGACCACCGTCTTGGCCACTGTCTCGGCGAGCCGTTCGACGGCGAGCCCGACGGCGGGCGTCACCGGGGCGCCGAGCCCGAAGTCGGCGCCCTCGACGGTGTGGAGCACGAGCTCCCGAGGCAGGCGGCCGAGGACACGGCCGAGCGCGAGCGCGTCGGCGATGCCCAGGGCGTGTGAACTGCCGTGCCGGACGACGGGTGGCGTCCAGCGGTCGCCTCGGGCGCGCGGCGCGGAGCCGAGGAGGGCACGGCGGCCGGTCGTGCCCGGGGGCGCGCCGGAGACCACCGTGTCGATCACGATCGCGAGCCGGGCGCCGGTCCACGCCTCGATCAGCTCGGCGGGGTCGCCCGCGTTCTCCAGCACGGTGACCCGCGCCGGGAGCGTGCCGCGCAGCAGCCGGGCCGTCAACAGCCCCGCGGCGTCGTCTCCCCGGAACTCGTTGCCGATCCCGACGATGACGACATCGGCGTCGGGATCGGTGCCGGTGCCGGTGCCGGTGGCGGTGGCGGCGACGCGGTCGCGCATGGGTCCTCCCGGGTGCGGACCGGCCTCACCGGTCCAGGTGCAGGCGCAGGAAGTGGGTCGAGCAGGAGATGCACGGGTCGTGGTTGCGTACCGCGCGCTCACACAGCGCCGACAACTCCTGCTGTGGCAGGCCGAGGCGTGGCTCGATGAGATGACGCAGATCCATCTCGATGCGGGCCTGGTTCTGCGAGGTCGGAGGCACGATGTCGGCATCGGTGATCAACCCGGCGCCGTCGATCCGGTAGCGGTGGTAGAGCGTGCCGCGCGGGGCCTCGGAGACGCCGCCGCCGACCCCCGGGCGTGGTTCGACCGCGACGGCCGGCGCGTCCGGCTCGGTGTAGTCCTCGATGATCCGCAGCGCCTCCTCGCAGGCGTGCAGGACCTCCACCGCGCGGACCACGATGCTGCGGAAAGGGTTGCGGCAGACGGGGCCGAGCCCGGCGTCGGAGGCGGCCGAGCGGGCCAGGGGGGAGAGCAGGTGGGCGTTGAGGGCGTATCGGGCCAGGGCGCCCACCAGGTAGCCGGCCTCTCCGTCGAGCCGCGCGTGCAGGGCGGTGGAGTGCGGCACCTGTTCCTCCACGACGTGGGCGGGCCAGTCGGCCGCCGCGAACTCGGTGCCGTCGCTCACCGCGACCGAGCCGGACAGGATGGCGTACTCGGCCGGATGGCGCAGGGCCAGGAAGCGGTAGTCGTGTTCCACGTCGGGAAAGTCGAAGCCGGCCACCCAGCCCACCGTCTCCAGCGCCGCGTCACGGGCCCGGCGCAGCCGTTCGGCGAGCGGTGCGAGCTCGGCGCGGGCGGGCACCCGGTAGAAGCCGCCCACCCGCACGTTGACCGGGTGGATGGCCCGGCCCCCGAGGGCGGCGACCAGTTCGTTGCCGGTCTTCTTCAGCGCGAGCCCCCGCTCCACGGCGTGGCGGTGGTCGGCCGCCATCGCCACCCCGCTGTCGTAGCCGAGGAAGTCGGGGGCGTGCAGCAGGTAGATGTGCAGGGTGTGCGACTCGATCCACTCGCCGTAGTACATCAGCAGCCGCAGGTCCCGCAGCGGCCCGGCCACCTCCGCCCCGCAGGCCGCCTCGATCGCCTGGCAGGCGCTCATCTGGTAGGCCACCGGGCAGATGCCGCAGATGCGGGCGGTGATGTCGGGAGGTTCGGTGTGCGCCCTTCCGCGCAGCAGGGCCTCGAAGAAGCGGGGCGGCTCGTAGATGTTCAGCTCCACGTCGGTGACGCGGCCGTCGCGGGCGCGCACCAGCAGCGAGCCCTCGCCTTCCACCCGGGCCAGCCCGCTGATCCTGAGCGACCTATGCGTCATCGACGGCCTCCTCGGCTGCCTGAAGGAACGGTTCCTCGGTGGCGTTGAACGTCCGGTAGACGCGCACCAGCTCGGGGGTGCTCATGCCGAGCTCTCGCAGCCGCGCGTTGAGCGCCCGGGCGTTGGGGCTCTCCATCGGGCCGAAGCAGCCGTAACAGCCCCGGTTGAACGCCGGGCAGAGCGCTCCGCAACCTGCCTGGGTGACCGGACCCAGGCAGGGGGTGCCGTGGGCGACCAGGACGCAGACGTTGCCCCGGGCCTTGCACTCGACGCAGACGCTGTGGCCGGGCACGAAGGGGCGGCGCCCGGCCAGGAACGCCGAGATGACCTCCAGCAGCTGCCGCTTGTCGATGGGGCAGCCGCGCAGTTCGAAGTCCACCGGCACGTGGGCGGAGATCGCGGTGGAACGCTCCAGGGTGGCGATGTAGTCGGGCCGGGCGTAGACGACGGAGAGGAACTCCTCGACGTCGGCGAAGTCGCGCAACGCCTGGATGCCTCCCGCCGTCGCGCAGGCGCCGATCGTCACCAGGCGCTTGGAGACGCGGCGTACGTGCCGGATACGGCGAAGATCGTCCGGGGTGGTGATCGACCCCTCGACGAGCGACAGGTCGTACGGTCCGCGCCCGATCGCGCTCGAGGCCTCCAGGAAGTAGGCGATGTCCAGCTCGGCGGCGACCGAGAGCAACTCGTCCTCGCAGTCCAGCAAGGTGAGCTGGCAGCCGTCGCAGGAGGCGAACTTCCACACCGCCAGCCGCGGGCGCCGGGGCGCGGGCCCGGCCATCACAGCTCCGGCACCGCGAGCAGCCCGGCCGCCCGCTCGTAGCTCAGTACGGGACCGTCCAGGCAGGTGAGCAGCGGGCCGAGCTGGCAGTGACCGCAGCGGCCGACCCCGCACTTCATGTCGCGCTCCACCGACAACGCCACCCGCCCGGCGGGCACCCCCCGCCGTACCAGCCGATCCGCGGTCTCGCGCATCATGAGTTCGGGGCCGCACACGAAGGCGAAGGTGCGGCGAGGCTCGAAGACGATCCGGTCGATCAGCCGGGTGACCAGTCCCACCGGCCCCTTCCAGGCGTGGTCGGGATGATCCACGATGATCTTGACGTCGATGTCGTGCTCGTCCCGCCAGCGGGCCAGCTCACCGGGATACATCAGGGTCGCGGGGGTGCGGGTGCCGACGATCAGGCTGACCCGCCCGTACCGGGAGGCGTGGGCGGCCAGCTCGCGGACCACCGGTCTCAGCGGGGCGAGGCCGAGGCCGCCGGCCGCCACGACCACGTCCAGCCCGGCCGCCGCCGGCAGGTCCCACGACGTGCCGTACGGGCCGCGGACCCCCACGACGTCACCGGGGCGCATCCGGCACAGCGCCGCGCTGACCGCGCCCACCGCGCGGATCGTCTGCACGTATCCGCCGGAGCGGGCGCGGCCGCTGATCGAGATCGGTATCTCCCCGACCCCGGGGGCGTACAGCATGGTGAACTGGCCGGGCAGGAACGGCAGGCAGTCGCCCTGGACCGGCCTCAGCGTCAGGGTCACCGTGTCGGCCCGGTCCGGGCGGCGCGACCGGACGCGGTAGGGCACCGGCGTCATAGGATGCATCCCAGCTCCTCGGTGACGTCGATACCGGTCGGGCACCAGGTGATGCACCTGCCGCAGCCCACGCAACCGGACATGCCGAACTGGTCGTACCAGGTGGAGAACTTGTGCGTCAGCCACTGCCGGTAGCGGGCCGGTCCCGAGGCGCGTACGGGGGATCCGCCGACCTCGGAGAAGTCCAGGGTGAAGCAGGAGTCCCACAGTTCCGTCCGCTCCGCGACGGTGCCGGTGAGGTCGGTGGAGTCCTCGACCGTGGTGCAGAAGCAGGTGGGGCAGGCCATCGTGCAGTTGGTGCAGGCCAGGCAGCGGGAGGCGACCTCGGCCCAGCGCGGGGAGTCGTGGGCCGCGGCCAGGCGTTGCTGGATGTCCGTGGTGTCCACCTGACGGCCCATCCGGGTGGCGGCCAGCCGTGAGACCTCCGCCGCGGCGGCGAGGTCGTCGTCGGTGCAGGGCCGGTGCGGAAGCGCCGCGGCGATCTGCGAGCCCTGCTCGCTTCCCGTCTCGACCAGGAACCGGTGCGGGCCGCTCAGCTCGGTGAGCGCCAGGTCGAACCCGCCGGTGGCCTTCGGTCCGGTGCCCATGGAGACGCAGAAACAGGTGCCGCCGGGCACCGCGCAGTTCACCGCGACCAGGAACAGCGCCTCACGACGCCTGCGGTAGGCCGGATCGGGGTGCCTGCCGCCGAGGAAGACCCGGTCCTGGACCGCTATCGCGGCCAGGTCACAGGAGCGTACGCCCAGCAGGGCGATCCGGGGCGCCGGTTCCTCGATCTCCTCCATCGTCTCGCCGCAGGTCCGAGACAGTCTCTGCCGGGGCGGCTGGGTGTAGCGTTTGGCCGAGTCGGGGCTCGCGGCGAAGCCGAACACCAGCTCGTCGTCCCGCTCGGTGAGCCGGTAGTGGCCGGGGCGCTGCTCGTCGCCGCGCCCGGCGGGCAGCTGCGCTGAGCAGGAGAGTTCGGCGAACCGGATGGCTCCGTCCCGTGCCGTGGGACCGACCACGGTGAAGTCGCGCGAGCGCAGCTCGGCGATGAGTGCTTCCAGCGAATCTGTCACAACGGTGCTCATGAGCCGTTCCCCCCCGGTCCCCGCTGTTGTCATGCTGCCGTACGAGGGCTCCACGCCCTGGCGGGAATCGCCGTACGGTGAGGCGCCGGTTCGCGAACCTCGCGATCGGCGGATGGCGCGGTCAGGCCCCGCCCCAGATGATCGAGAGTGGTACGACGTCGTCCTGGCGCCAGGTGAGCTCGTCGGTCACCTTGACGACCCCGTCGAGGTTTCGTGCCTTCTGCGCGAGGGTGACGGCCTGGCTGTGCTCGTCCACCTGGCCGGAGAGCCGCACGAGGCCGCCTCGGACCTCGATCCCGACGCCCGTGGGATCCATGCCCAGCTCGTGGACGACGAGGTCCTCGCGGATGCGGCGCCCGATCTCGTCGTCGCTGCGGACGAAGACCTTGATCAGGTCCCGGCGGCTGACGATGCCGGCCAGCCTGCCGTCGGCGCGTACGACCGGCAGTCGTCTCACCCCGTGCAGGTCCATCACGCGAGCGGCGAGCAGCACGGGGGAGTCGGCGGTGATGACGACGGCGGGGCGGCTCATCAGCTCGCCGGCGGTCTCACCCGCGGCCTTCCTCCGCAGGCCGCTCTCGCCGCTCATCCGGTGACGCAGCCACGCGCGAAGCGGCGGCCGGTAGTGCTCGCAGTGGTAACGCTGTTTGAACTCCTCCTTGCGCAGCAGGTCGGCCTCGGAGACGACGCCGAGTACGCGGTCGTCCTCGTCCACCACCGGTACCCCGCCGACGTCGGTGGCGATGAGGATCTCGGCGACCTCGCGGAACGCGGTGTTCTCCCGCACCGTGGTGACTCCGGTGCTCATGACATCCTGAACAGTCATTTTCATGACAAACCCCCGCATATTTCTAAATTTCCACGTTATGGAGTGCCTGGGGCTCGTGAGCAGAGCCGAAAGTCCTTCACGGCGTGGCCGGACGGCCCGAGTCACCGGTGGGACGCCTGGCCAGGGGCCTGAGACCTGAGGTCTCTCCCCAGGAAACCCGGGGAGAGGGTCGGACACCCGCCGACGGCGAGCCTTGCCGGGACGAAAGTCCTTTCCGGCCGGGGCGGAAGGCTCTGCCGCGACGGAGGGGAGCGCGAGAGCCTGTGGGGGCCGCCGTCGCCGCTCCCGGCGTCGGCGCGAGGCGATATGGGGGCCGATGGACGACCCGGACCGCCGACGGCGTGATCGTACCTTCGAGGCGGTGGCGTTCGACCGGTGCGCCACCGAGATGCCGCACGGGGTGCCGCACGGGGCTCGCGACGGGCGGGTTCCCCGGGTGGACGACGATCCTGCGTGGACGATCCGCGAGACGGGCACCGATCCGTCGCGGCACCGGGTGACCGAGACGCTCTTCACCCTCGGCGCCGGAGGTTTCGCCACCCGGGGATCGGTGGAGGAGGACGCCCCCGGATCGGTTCCGCTGGTGCTCGCCGAGGGGATCTACACCGGGACCGGATCGGGGCAGCACCTGCTGCCGGGTCCCCAGTGGACCGGGCTCGTCCTGCGCCCGCCTCTCGAGGAGGACCTGCGCGTGCTCGACCTGCGCGCCGGCGTGCTGGTCCGGGAGGAGATCGGCCACACCTGTCCGGTACGGACGCTGCGGTTCGCGTGCGTGAGCCGGCCGGGGGTGGTGGCGATGCGCGCCGAGGCGGGCGCCGGGCGGCTGCGGGCGGGGCCCGCCCTGCGATCGCCCTCGGAGGGCCAGGTCACCGAGGGCCGGCTCGACGGCCACACCTGGTCGCGCGCCACCGCCGACCACGCGGGCATGGCCGCCGTGGCGACGCAGCGTACGGGCCGCGACGGCGAGGTACGCACCCTGGAGCGGATCGTCGCCTACACGGCCGACCCCGCTCGCCGGCCGGTGCCGCGCGACGCCGTCGCGGCGCTGGAGGCGGCCAGGGAGCTCGGCTTCGACCGGCTGCTCGCCGAGCAGCGGGCGGCGTGGGCGGCACGCTGGGAGGCCGTGGACGTCCGCATCCCCGATGATCCCCAGGCGCAGCTCGCCGTCCGGTTCGCGCTGTTCCACCTGTGGAGCGTCGCCGGGCGCGGTGAGGAACTGGCCGTCGGCGCGCGAGGGCTGTCCGGTGGCGGCTACGCCGGTCATGTCTTCTGGGACGCCGACGTGTTCGTCCTGCCCGCCCTCGCGAGCGTTCATCCGGCCGCGGCCAGGGCGATGGTCGTCTACCGGATCCGCCGCCTGGCCGCGGCGCGGGCCCGCGCCGCGGCCCTGGGCCTTTCCGGCGCGCGCTTTCCCTGGGAGTCCGCCGCCACCGGAGAGGAGGTGACCCCCGCCCGAGGGTGTCTGGGCGGCGAGCCCCTCGCCATCCTCACCGGGCGGATGGAGGAGCACATCACCGCCGACGTCGCCTGGGCCGCCGCCCACTACGCGCGCTGGAGCGGCGACGGCGCCTTCCTGGCCGGACCCGCGCGCCCTCTCGTGATCGAGACCGCCCGCTACTGGGCGTCGCGCTGCCGGGTGGACGGGGAGGGGCGGGCCCACATCGGGGAGGTGATCGGGCCGGACGAGTACCACGAGGCGGTGACGGACAACGCGTTCACCAACGTGATGGCCCGGTGGAACCTGCGGCAGGCGGCCGATCTCGTCGCCCCGGACTGCGAGGAGGGCTGCCGGTGGCGCGCGCTCGCCGACCGCCTGGTGGACGGCTACGATCCCACCTCGGGAAGATATGAGCAGTTCGCTGGATATTTCCGGCTGGAGCCGCTCACGATGGAGGGAATCGCCGTCCCGCCGGTCGCCGCCGACCTGCTGCTCGGTCACGAACGGCTCGCCGCCACCCAGATCATCAAACAGCCCGATGTCCTCATGCTCCACCACCTGGTGCCCGAGGAGGCCGAGGAGGGCTCGCTGGAGGCGAACCTCGACTTCTACGGTCCCCGTACCGCCCATGGCTCGTCGCTCTCACCGGCGATCACCGCCTGCCTGCTGGCCAGAGCGGGCCGCCCGGAGGAGGCGCTCGACCTGCTGCGCACCGCGCTGGTCCTGGATCTGGACGACCTCACCGGGACCACGGCCACCGGCCTGCACATGGCCACGTTCGGGGGTGTGTGGCAGGCGCTGCTCACCGGCTTCGCGGGAGCGAGGGTACGCGGAGGGATCCTGTGCGTGGATCCCCGGCTTCCCGCGTCGTGGGGAAGCCTGGGCGTGCGATTTCTGTGCCTGGGCCGCCGGGTGCGGCTGGACATCACCCCGGAGGCGGTCGACGTGCGGACCGACGGGGCGCTGCGGGTGCGGCTGGGCGCGGGCGACCCGCGGGAGGTGATCGGCTCCGCCCGCCTGCCGCTGGGCCGATGACGCGGAGAAAAGGGAGAGGAGTGGACGAAGTGAACATGGCGGATGTGCTGGCCGTGGTCGACGACGGCGGCGACGAGGATGAGGCCGCGGCCGTGACCGGCGTCGCCCGGGCGGTGGCGGAAATTCTCCGCACGGGCATTCGAGAGATCCACCTCGCCCCCGGCTCCGGGGCACGGGAGACCGCGGCGACGGTGCTCCGCGAACTGGAGCGGACGAGCACGCTTCTCGGCGTCCTCGCCGACGGCGCCCCGCCCGGGGTCATGTCCTGGTGGGTCGTACGCCGCTGCACCAAGCCGGTCGTCCTGCTGCCTCCCTCACCGGCGCCTGTGGTGCCTCCGACGACTCCGGTGACACCGGTGGCGCGAGGGACGCCGCTGACACCTCACCACGTCATCTCCCGGGTGCTCCTGCCGCTGGACGGATCCTTCGAGGCCGCGGCGGCCGTCATCGAGACCGCGCGGCTGTTCACCCGCACCGGCGTCGATCTGGTGGTCCTGCACGTCTTCGACGAGGTGACCGTTCCCCGCTTCTGGGATCAGGCCGCACACGCCAGGCAGGCGTGGGAGCAGGAGTTCCTGGCCCGTCACTGCGCGTGTCCCGGGGTGCGCCTGGAGCTGCGCAGCGGAGTCGCCGGAGAGCAGGTGGTGAGCGTGGCGGCGGCCGAACACGTGGATCTCATCGCGCTGGGATGGTCACAGCACCTCGACGAGGGAAGGGCGCGGACCGTACGCGAAACCCTGGCCGGCGCCCGCGTCCCGGTGATGCTGATCCCGGTGGCCCGGCACGAGGAGACCTCGTCCGGCGAAAGCGGGCCGCGAGAGCGGCCGGCCCGATGATCGGACCCGCGGGCGACGGGCAGGCGACGTTTCGCGCGGCGGGTCGGAAGTCCCTGACGGACGGGCCTTTGGCCCACTGCGCGAAACGCCGCCGACCGGTCGAATGGAAGCAGAACCCAAGGAGGTCGACATGGCAGCGCACACAGTGGTGGGCGTGGACGGCTCATCTCCCTCGGACGTCGCGGTCGAATGGGCCGCCGACGACGCGGTCCGGCGCGGATGCGCCTTGAAGATCGTTTATGCGTGCGAGGCGTGGCCCGGTGACATCCCGCTGCAGACCCCTCCGGGTTTTCGTGACTCCGTCGCCGAGTACGGCCTCCAGACGCTGGAACGCGCGGCCGCACTCGCCCGGGAGCGCGCCCCGCACCTGGAGGTGGACACCCTGCTGGGGACGGGCCCGGTGATCGAGGTCCTGCGGCGGGAGGCCGAGGACGCCGAGCAGGTCGTGCTGGGCAGCCGAGGGCTGGGCGGATTCACCGGGCTGCTGCTCGGATCGGTCTCGCTGGCCCTCGCCGGGCATGCCGCCGCCCCCGTCGTGGTCGTCAGGGCCGTCCCCGAGCGGACCTACGGCCGCATCGTCGTGGGCTTCGACGGCTCCGACCACTCGGCGGTGGCGCTGGAGTACGCCTTCGAGGAGGCCGCCCGCCGCGGCGCCGGGCTACGGGCGATCCACACCTGGCAGATGCCCGTGGTGGGACCGGGCGCCCTCGTCTACACCCCGCTGGTCGAGGACATCCTCGCCGCCCAACAGAACCTCTGCACGGACACGCTCACCGCCTGGCGGGAGAAGTACCCGCGGGTCGAGGTCGAACAGACACTCGTCTGCGGGCATCCGGTCGGCGTCATCTGCGAGGCCTCGGCCACCGCCGACCTGGTCGTCGTCGGTTCCCGGGGACTGGGCAGGGCCGGTTCGGCCCTGCTGGGCTCGGTCAGTCACGGAGTCCTGCACCACGCCCGCTGCCCCGTCGCCGTCGTCCAGGCCCGAGGGGAGGCGTGATGGACACCGGTAACCTCACGGTGGCGCAGGTGATGAGCCGGACACTGGTCGCCGTCGACCTCGGGGAGTCCCCGCTCATGGCCTGGGAGATCATGCAGCGAGCGGGGGTCCATCACCTGCCGGTCGTCGACAGGCATGGTTGCCTGCGCGGGATCCTGACCCGCGAGGACCTCACCGCCCACTGGTCAGGCGGCCCGATCGAACAGTCACGCGTGCCGGTCCACGCGTTGCTGGCCGACCGACGCCGCCCGCACACCACACCCGACACGCCTCTGGCCGACGCCGTCGCCGCGATGATCGACGCCGGCGTCGACGCGATCGGGGTCATGGGTAAAGGCCACAAGCTGGCGGGGATGATGACCTCCACCGACGTGCTGCGAGCCGTGGCCGGCCGCATCACCGAGCAACCGGAGCCGCCGGAGCTGATGACGGGGATGTTCCGCCTGGTCCCGGTGATGCCGTCCCACGTCCCCTCGGGATGAGCCGGACGCCGCGCATCGGCTCCCGTCGCCGACGTCCGTCCGCGGTCCCGGAGCCCTGACCGAAGCAGACCTCCGTCCCCGGGCCGGGACGGCTACCCGCGGGAGGCGCGGATGACGAGACGCCTTGGCATGGTCGTCTTCCTCGCGGTGACCGCGTGCGGGCTCCTGGCCGGAGCCGTACTTCACCTCGCCGGCGCGGGCGCCGCCGGTGATCTGCTGTGGGCGGCGGTCACCTGCGTCGCCCTGGTGCCCGCGGCGGGATGGGTGGTGGCGGCACTGCGTGGCGGCCGGCTGGGCGTGGACGCCATCGCCGTACTCGCCCTGGCCGGAGCGCTCGCCGTGCGGGAGTATCTCGCCGGAGCCCTGATCGGCGTGATGCTCGCCACCGGCAGGGCACTGGAGGACTACGCCTCACGCCGGGCCCGCCGGGACCTGACCGCGCTGTACGAACGAGCGCCCCAATCGGCCCGGCGCTACCGGGACGGGGTGGCCGCCCTCGTGGAGGTCGATCAGGTGCGGCCCGGCGACCTGCTGCTGATCCCGCACGGTGAGACGGTCCCCGTCGACGGCGTGATCGCGAAGGACGCGGCACTGCTGGACGAGTCGGCCCTGACGGGAGAGTCGGTCCCGGTGAGGCGCGCCACGGGGGAGAGCGCGCGCAGCGGCGTCGTGAACGCCGGCCCCGCCTTCGACCTGTGGGCGAGCCGCAGCGCGGCCGAGAGCACCTACGCGGGGGTGGTGCGGCTGGCCCGGCAGGCGCAGGCCGACAGCGCCCCCGTCGTACGGCTCGCCGACCGGTTCGCCGCCTGGTTCCTGCCCCTCACGCTCCTGCTGGCGGGAGCCGCCTGGCTGCTGTCCGGCCAGCCGGTACGGGCTGTGGCCGTACTGGTCGTGGCCACCCCCTGCCCGCTGCTGCTCGCCGCACCGGCGGCCATCGCCTCAGGACTGTCGCGTACGGCGCGGCACGGCGTGGTGGTGAAGGGCGGGGCGGCGCTGGAAAGGCTGGGACAGGCACGCACCCTCATCGTGGACAAGACCGGAACGCTCACCGCGGGACGCCCCCAGGTCGTCGACGTCGTGGCCGCGCCCGGCGTCCGCGCCGACGACGTGCTGCGCTGGGCGGCGGCGGTGGATCAGATGTCCTCCCACGTCCTGGCCGCCGCGATCGTCGAGGCCGCCCGCACCCACCGGGCCGAGCTTCCGAGGCCGACCGAGGTTCTGGAGCGGCCCGGAATCGGTACCGAGGGGGTGGTGGAGGGCCGCCGGACAGCGGTCGGCAAGGCGACGGCATCCCCTGCCGCGGACTCCCCGGGGTGGGAGCGGGCCCAGCGGGCGCGGGCCGCGCTGGACGGGGCCATCACGGTCTGGGTGACCGTGGACGGCGAGACGGCGGGCGTGATCCTGCTCCGCGACGCCGTACGGGCGGACGCGGCACGGACCCTGCGGCGGCTGCGCACCGCCGGCATCGAGCGGGTGATCATGCTCACCGGGGACCGGGCCGAGGTCGCCGAGAGCGTGGGCACGGTGCTCGGCGTCGACCGGGTCTTGGCCGAGCAGAGCCCCGAGGCCAAGGTGCGGGCCGTACGGCAGGAGACGGCCAGGGCGGTGAGCGTGATGGTGGGCGACGGCGTCAACGACGCCCCCGCGCTGGCCGCCGCCGACATCGGGGTCGCGATGGGCGCCCGCGGCTCGGCCGCCTCCACCCAGGCGGCCGACGTGGTGCTCACCGCCGACCGCCTGGACCGGCTCGCCGACGCCATGGACGTCGCCCGTCGCTCCCGCCGCATCGCCGTGCAGAGCGCGAGCGCGGGGATGGCCCTCTCGTTGCTGGCCATGGCCGTGGCGGCGGCCGGAGCGCTGCCACCCGCCTCCGGTGCCCTGCTCCAGGAGGTCATCGACGTGGCGGTGATCCTCAACGCGCTGCGGGCCCTGCGTCCCGCCCGGGGAACCCGCACGGTGGTCGACGCAGGCACCGAGTCCCTGCTGCGCCGCTTCAAGATGGAGCACTCCTCGCTGAGGCCGCCTCTGGAACTGATCCGGGAGACCGCCGACGAGCTGGCCGGCACCTCCCCGATGGAGGCCCTCGGCCGGCTGCGGGAGGTCCACACCTTCCTCACCGAACGCCTGCTCCCGCACGAACGGGCCGAGGAACGACGGCTCTACCCGGCGATGGGACGCGTTCTCGGCGGACCCGAGGCCACGATGACCATGAGCAGGGCACACGCGGAGATCGAACGGCTCGTGCGCCGGCTGGGGCGTCACCTCGCCCTCGCCGAGGACGGCGGGGTGCGCCCCGAGCAACTCGACGACCTGTGCGCCTGCCTGTACGGCCTGCACGCGGTCCTCCTGCTGCACTTCGACCAGGAGGAGGAGGCCTACTTCTCCCTGGCCTCCCTGTGACGCCGATCGCGACCGAGCGCAGGCGTCCGTCGTCCGGCGTCTCCGTCCGGCGGGGCGGTTCATCACTCGCTTAGTGCTGCTTTAGCAGGCGTCATTAGCGTTCCGACGAGGAAGGCCGACGTGGGATCCGCGACGCCACCTCGGGAGTACCGGACCGCCCGGCGACGACACGCGTGACGCGGACACGGCTCGATGGAGGAGCAGCATGGGGGAAAGCCCGATACGAGTTCTGTCCGTGGGGACGGCCCTTCCCGGGCCCCCCGTCGACACCGCCGCACTGGCCGAGCGCTTCGGGATGGACGACCTCTGGCGGCAGTGGGTCGACACCTTCATTGGCACACGGACCCGGCACCTCGCGATCGACCTGAAATCGGGCGAGCGCCACCACGACCTGGCCGATCTCGGCGAGCGCGCGGCGGTTCAGGCCCTCGACCGAGCGGGGATCTCCGCCGCGGAGATCGACGTGGTGGTGCTCGGTACCGCCACCCCGGACACGCTGATGCCGACCACCGTGAACGTGATCGCCGACCGGCTGCGTATCGACGGCGTGCCGACCTTCCAGCTCCAGTCGGGCTGCTCGGGGGCCGTGCAGACCTTCGACGTGGCGGCCGCGCTGCTGGGCAGTGGCCGGTACCGGACCGCGCTGGTGATCGGCGGGGACGTCATCGCCAAGCACTACGACCTCAAGGCCGACCTGGCCGCGTTGCCGCCCGACGAGGTCGTCAACTACCTGCTGTTCGGTGACGGAGCCGGAGCCGCGGTGCTCAGCACCGAGGACCACCCCCAGGCGCCGGTGGTCCGCTCTGTGCTCACCAGGCTGTCGGGCCTGGACCGCGCCCCCGGCCAGACCCTGCGGTGGTACGGCCTGGCG
Source organism: Streptosporangium sp. NPDC049078 (assembly GCF_040648855.1). Classification (NCBI taxonomy): domain Bacteria; kingdom Bacillati; phylum Actinomycetota; class Actinomycetes; order Streptosporangiales; family Streptosporangiaceae; genus Streptosporangium; species Streptosporangium sp. NPDC049078. The sequence continues at coordinate 6,828 of NZ_JBEZEL010000004.1, read as the reverse complement.
GACCGCGACACCGCCGAGGCGCCGGCGAGTGAGGACTACAAGGCCATCGAGAAGCTCGTGCCCGTCCTGGCCGAGGAGGTCGCAGAAGAACTCCTGGACGACCTCGGCTGGGAGCGGGACCAGGTCGACTATCTGCTGCCTCCCCAGCTGTCCGTCACCATGACCGACAAGATCGCCAAGCGGCTTGACTTCTCGTCGGCCAAGGAGATCTCCTGCGTCGGCGAGACCGGCAACAACGGCAACGCCCTGCTGTTCTTCCAGCTCGACCGCCTGCTGCCGGAGATGGCGACACCGTCGCGCGCGGTCGCGGTGGCGATCGAGTCGAGCAAGTGGATCAGAGCGGGCCTCGCGCTGGAGCGTGACCGATGACGGCCGGGATCTCGCGGGCGGAGTTCGTGGACCTGCTCCAGGACGAGATCGGGCTCGACGTCGGCGCGGAGAACCTGGGGCGGGCCTTCGACGATCTTCCCGGCTGGGATTCGGTACGGCTCCTGGCGATGCTCGTCCTGCTGGAGAAGCACCTGGGAAAGCCGTTGTCGCTCCCGGACTTCCTGGAGGCGGCGAACCTCGAATCGATCTACGAGGTGGTGAACCGTTGACCGAGCAGCCTTTCGCCGACCAGCGCCGCCACACCCTGTTCTTCCTCGACCAGATCCGTGACTTCTCGCCGGTCTTCCTCGACACCGAGATCGACGCGACGGCGATCGTCGCGGGACGCGAGCGGGCGCGGCGAGCGGGGGAGCGCCGCTCGGTGGTCTCCTACGTCGTGCACGCGGCCGCGGGCGTGCTGCGCAAGCACCCCGAGGCGAACACGGCGATCCAGGGCCGCCTGGACCCGGTCGTCGCCACGTACGACACCGTCGCCGCCAAGGTCACCCTCGACAAGACGCTGGACGGCCGCAGGGTCGTGCTGGCGACGGTGATCCCCCGCCTGGAGAACGCGAGCCTCGCCGACGTCCAGGCGCACCTGGACCGGGCGATCGAGGCCGATCCCGACACCGCAGAGGAGTTCGCCGGTATCCGGGCCCTGCGGCTGCTTCCCTGGCAGGTGGCGCTCGACCGGTTCCGGGAGGCCGCGGGACTGCTGGAGCGGCGCCCCGCCGTCACCGGGACGTTCAGCGTCACCTCGCTCGGCCACCGGGCGGTCGACGGTTTCCACTCCGTCGGCGGCACCACGATCACCCTGGGGGTCGGCCGGATCGCCGACCGCCCGGTCGTCAGGGACGGCGAGATCGTGATCGCCCCGGTCATGCGGCTCTCCATGGCGTTCGACCACCGCGTGATCGACGGAGCGGAGGGCGCCGACGTACTCACCGAGATCAAGGACGCGCTGGAGGGATACGCCGAATGAACGACCTGGCCGAGCTCAAACGGTTCGTGGTGGCGCACGCGATCTCCCAGAACCTGCCCACCGGCCACTACGCGAGCCCCCTGGAGCGGATCAGCTCCGACAGCGGTGACGAGCCGGGCTCGTGGCCGTATGAGTGGATCCGAGCGGGGGAGGAGGCGGAGGCCGCGGGTGAGACGCTGGCGGCCTGCCAGTACTACAACCTGGGACGGTTCCCGTTCGTCGACGGCCCGGGCCGCAAGCGGGCGCTCGCGCGCTGCGTCGAGGCGTTCGAACGCTGGCGGCGGGAGTGGCCGGGGATCGAAGCGGTCACCGTCGAGGTCGATGGGCTGCCCGTCAAGGTGTGGGCCACGGGCCTGTCCGCCGAGGAGCCGCGCCCGCTGCTGGTGATGACCGGCGGCATCGTGAGCCCCAAGGAGCAGTGGGCCCCGGTGCTGCCGCAGATCGCGGCCTTCGGGATGGCCGGGGTCGTGGCCGAACTCCCCGGCGTCGGCGAGAACCCCCTGCGCTACGGTCCGGACGGCTGGCGGCTGTTCACCGCGATACTGGACGCCCTGGCCGGGCGGGCGAAGGTGTCCGAGACGTATCTGCTCGCGCTGAGCTTCGGCGGTCATCTGGCGCTCACCGCCGCGCTGCGCGATCGGCGGATCCGCGGCCTGGTCGGCAACGGAACGCCGATCCACGACTTCTTCACCGACACCGCCTGGCAGGCGCGGGTGCCGACGATCACCAGGGACACCCTGGCGCATCTGGTGGGTGTGCCGCCCCAGGCGGTGTTCGCGCGCATCCGGGACTGGGCGCTCGACGACGAGAGCCTGCGCGACCTGGAGGTCCCGTTCGCCACCGTGACCGCGACCAGGGACGAGATAATCCCGCCTGGCGACACCGAGCGGCTCAAACGCTCCGTGCGCGACCTGAGGCTGATCGAGCACTCCGACGTGCACGGCGCCCCGTCGCACCTGGCGGAGACCCGGGCGTGGAGCCTGCTCGCGATACAGGAGATGCGGCCCGACGCCGACCCCCGGGTCACGGCGGCGCTCGGCGCCGCCCTTGAGGCGGCCCGCGCGGGGACGGGCCGATGACCGCGACGGGAACGGCGGCGAGGAGCGACTGGCTGCGGCAGTTCGCCCCGGCCGACGCCGACGCCCCCTGCGTGGTGGTGTTCCCCCACGCCGGTGGGTCGGCCGCCTTCTTCACCCAGTTGGCCCAGGAGCTCTCACCGGCGGTGCGCGTGCTCGTCGTCCAGTACCCGGGCCGCCTGGACCGGCGCGGTGAACCGGCCGTCGAGGACCTGCGGGAACTCGCGCGCAGGATCGCCGCGGTGATCGCCGAGGAGCGGCCGGCCGCGCCCCTCGCCTTCTTCGGGCACAGCATGGGCGCCCTGGTGGCCTTCGAGGCCGCACTGCTCGGCGAAAAGGGCCTCGGCGCCGTCCCCGACCTGCTCTTCGTCTCCGGCGGGCGCGCCCCGGCCCTGACCCGGGTCGACCCGGGGATCCTGCGAGACGACCGCGCCCTGATCGAGGAGGTCGTGCGCCTCGGCGGGACCTCCCGGCGGGTGCTGGAGGACGAGACCCTGCGCGACCTCGTCCTTCCCGCGCTGCGCAGCGACTACCGCGCGCTGCGGGCGTACGTCCCGGCACCGGGCGCGCGGGTCGGCTGCCCGATCGTGGCGCTGACCGGGGACCGTGACCCGCTCGCGGCCGTCGCCGAGGTGGAGCGGTGGCGCGAGAACACCTCCGGCGGGTTCCGGCTCAGGGCCTTTCCCGGGGACCACTTCTACCTGACCCCGCGGTCGCGGGACGTGGCGGAGACGGTGTGGCTGGCGCTCACCGGCCGGGACTGAGCTCGCGTACCTCCCACCACGACATCAAACCCACGACACCGGTACGACACCGCACCCACGGCCTCGCACGGCCCTGCCGTCATGCCGTCACGAGCGAGAGTGAGGCAGCAGTTGAGCAGCAACGACCAGCGGGTGTCCCGGCCGATCGCGGTGATCGGAGCAGCGTGCCGTCTCCCCGGGGCATCGGACCCGCGCGCTTTCTGGCGGTTGCTCGACGAGGGGCGCGGTGCCGTTCGGGAGATCCCCGCTCATCGGGGCCTCTCCGCGGTCCCGGCCGAGCTCGCCCAGGGCAATCCGGGCCTCCGCTACGGCGGCTACCTCGACGACATCGCCGGGTTCGATCCCGAGTTCTTCGGGGTCTCACCGCGCGAGGCCGCCGCGATGGACCCGCAGCAACGGCTCGTACTGGAGCTGGCCTGGGAGGTGCTGGAGGACGCCGGGCTGGTCCCCGCCACGCTCCGCGACAGCGCGACCGGCGTTTTCGTCGGCTCCATCGCCGACGAGTACGCCGCGCTGTCACGCGCCTCGGCGATCGGGCGTCACACGCTCACGGGAACGACCCGGGGCATCATCGCCAACCGGGTGTCCTACGCCCTCGGCCTGCGGGGGCCGAGCATCGCGGTGGACACCGCCCAGTCGTCGTCGCTGGTCGCCGTGCACCTGGCCGTCGAGAGCCTGCGGCGCGGCGAGAGCAGGCTCGCGCTCGCCGGTGGCGTGAATCTCATCGTGGACCCCGCCGGCACCGCCGCGGTCGCGCGCTTCGGCGGGTTGTCCCCTGACGGGCGCTGCCACACCTTCGACCGCCGGGCAGGCGGCTACGTTCGCGGTGAGGGCGCCGGGCTGGTGCTGCTCAAGCCGCTGGACGCGGCGGTCGAGGACGGCGACCGCGTCTACGCGGTGCTGCTCGGGAGCGCCGTCAACAACGACGGCGCGACCGACGGGCTCACCGTGCCGAGCGCGCGGGCGCAGGCCGAGGTGATCGGGAAGGCGTGGGCGGCGGCCGGGGTGTCACCGTCCGACGTGCAGTACGTCGAACTGCACGGCACCGGCACGCGGGTCGGGGACCCGGTGGAGGCCAGAGCCCTCGGCCTCGCCCGGGACGGCGGCCCCGTGCTGCACGTCGGCTCCGTCAAGACCAACATCGGCCATCTGGAGGGCGCGGCCGGGATCGCCGGCCTGCTGAAGACCGTTCTCAGCGTCAGCGAGCGCCGGCTGCCCGCGAGCCTCAACTACTCCGAGCCGAACCCGGACATCGATCTGGACGCCTGGCGCCTGACGGTACGCGACCAGGGCGGCGTCTGGCCCCGACAGGACGAGAGGCTCGTCGCCGGTGTCAGCTCGTTCGGCATGGGCGGGACCAACTGTCACATCGTGGTGGCCGAGGCGCCCGAGCCGCACGGACATTCCACGCCGCACGGACATTCCACGGTGCCGGGACCTTCTCGGGAGCCGGACGTCCGCGCGCCGCGGACTCCCCTGGTGCTCAGCGCCAGGACCGAGCCCGCGCTGAGGGAGCAGGCGGCGCGGCTGCGAGACCTCGTCGCCGAACACGGTGAGATCCCTCCGGGGCTGCCGCGGAGCCTCGCCACCACACGGACCGCGTTCGAGTGGCGCGCCGCCGTCACCGGTGACGCGCCGGCCGGGCTGGAGGCGCTGGCCGACGGCCGTCCCGCGGCCGGGGTCGTGACGGGACGGGCAGGGAGCGCGCCGGTCGCGGTGCTGTTCCCCGGGCAGGGCAGCCAGCGGCTCGGCATGGGACGCCGGGCACACCGGGACTTTCCCGTCTGGCGGTCGGCGTTCGACGAGGTGGCCGCCGCCCTGGACGATCGGCTGTCACGCCCGATCAAGGACGTCGTCTGGGCAGAGCCCGGCAGCGCCGAGGCCCGGCTGCTCGACCGGACCGCCTTCACCCAGCCCGCGATCTTCGCGGTCGAGGTGGCGACCTTCCGCCTGCTCGCCTCCCTGGGTGTCGAACCGTCCTTCGTGGCCGGTCACTCCATCGGGGAGGTGGCCGCCGCACACGTCTCGGGCATCCTCGACCTGCCCTCCGCCGCGGAACTGATCGTCGCCAGAGGCCGGCTCATGGAGTCGCTGCCCGCGGGCGGCGGCATGCTCGCCGTGAGCGCGGGGGAGGCGGACGCCGCGGAGCTGCTCGCCCTGGCCGGCGGAACCGCGGTGATCGCCGCCGTCAACGGCCCGGAGTCCGTGGTCGTCGCGGGCGGGACGCGCACGCTGGAGGAGGTCGCCGCGCTCGGTACCGCTCGGGGGTACCGCACGCGCAGGCTCCCGGTGAGCCACGCGTTCCACTCCCCGCTGATGGACCCGGTGCTCGACGACTTCCGGGAGGTGCTCGCCGGGATCTCGTTCGGCGGATCCCGCATCCCGTTCGTGTCCACCGTGACCGGTGAGCTCGTCGAGAGCACCGATCCGGAGTACTGGGTGGAGCACGCCCGCCGACCGGTGCGCTTCGCCGACGGGCTCACCCGGCTCCGCGAGCTGGGTGCCGGGATCTTCGTGGAGGCGGGACCCGGGGCGACCCTGAGCGGGCTCGGCCGGGAGGCGGAGGGCAGGAAAGCGGCGTTCGTGCCGGTCCTCGGCAGGCACGACGAGGTGGAGGTCGCCGTCGGCGGGCTGTTCACCGCCGGTGTGCCGCTGGACTGGGACGCGGTCTTCCCGCCCGGCGGACCCCGCCTCGCCCTGCCCACCTATCCGTTCCAGCGCGAGCACCACTGGCTGGACGCCGTTCCCGGCCGGGAGGCGGCTGTCGCCGAGGTCCCGGTTCCCGGCAGGGGACCCGCCCCCGCCGCTCCCGCTCTCTCCGCGGGGAAGGCCGACGTGGGGCGCCGCGTCCTCGGTGAGGTGGCGGCGGTGCTGGGCTTCTCGGATCCGGCCCGCGTCGACCAGGACGTCACCTTCAAGGACCTGGGCCTGGACTCGCTGGGCATGGTCGAGCTGCGCGACAGGGTCGGTGCCGCCCTCGAGGTCGACCTGCCCGCGGCCACCCTGTTCGGTTACCCCACCACCGCCGCCCTGATCCGACACCTGACCGCCGATACCGCCCCGGACGCGCCGGCCCCCACCGCCGGTCACCGCGACGACCCGGTGGTGATCGTGGGGATGGGGTGCCGGTTTCCCGGTGGGGTGGCCTCGCCCGAGGATTTGTGGGAGCTGGTGGCGTCGGGGACGGACGCGATCGGGGAGTTTCCCGCCGATCGCGGCTGGGACCTGGAGGCCCTCTACGACCCCGACCCCGAGCGTCCCGGCACCTCCTATACCCGGCAGGGCGGTTTCCTGAGCGGTGCCGGTGAGTTCGACGCGGCCTTCTTCGGGATGAGTCCGAGGGAGGCGTTGGCGACCGATCCGCAGCAGCGTCTGTTGTTGCAGGTGGCGTGGGAGGCGTTGGAGCGGGCGGGCATCGATCCGCTGTCGCTGAAGGAGAGCGACACGGGCGTGTTCATCGGCGCGACCGCGTCGGACTACACCCCCCGCCTCCACGAGGGCGGCGGCGCGTCCGACGGCTACCTCCTCACCGGAGGCAGCATCAGTGTGGCGTCGGGTCGGATCGCGTATGTGCTGGGGTTGCGGGGGCCGGCGTTGACGGTGGATACGGCGTGTTCGTCGTCGTTGGTGGCGTTGG
>NZ_JBEZEL010000003.1:164947-487623 GCF_040648855.1 Streptosporangium sp. NPDC049078 | reverse complement strand
CGGCCTGCCCAACACCGCGACCGGCAGCAACGGCTCCAGCACCGCCCACTGCTCATCAGAAAGATCCCCTCGCCCCACACCGAGATCATTACGGTACGGGGCAAAGGACAGCGTCCACTTCTAAAACACGCCCTAGTGGTGCGCTGGGGCCCGGAAGGCGAGGCCGAACCGGCCGGTCTGCTGGACGGCCGGGACGCGGTCGGCTGGTGTGCGGTGTGCGAGTGCGGCTGGCGCGGTCCCCTGTGGGCCCGAGTCGCCACCCCCGCCGAGCACGACACCGCGCGCCGCCGCGTCCACGCCGCCCCTGGCCTGCATGGTGACGCCCCCAACGACGTCGAGGACGCTCTCCGCCGCGAGTGGACGGATCACCTGGGGCCGGCCACGTTCTGATCGGCGCCTTGATCGGCGACCAGTTTCCAACTGGTTTTAGACCGTAACTCATTTGGTCGTCAGTCATTAGACCGTTCGTGGATGCGTTCCTTCAACGACTGGTGCCCGATGAGCTGTGGGAGGTGTTCCAGTTTCCTCCACAAGCTGACCGCTGCTCGCACCCGCCTCCTGGGCACGATGTACGCCGCCGCTTCACACGCGTACCCACCCCTTGCCGACAGCGGCTACGGCGGCGCCGGCATCGGCATCCGCACGCCAATCAAACAATCTCTGCCGACAACCAGACCCTCAGCCCCGACAACTCCACCTACATCCGATTCCTGCACGTTCAGTGCCACTTCGACGAATGTCGGTTTGCCCTGCTTAAAGGCCATTGGCACACCCTCCGGCACATCACCGTCAGTCTCAGTCGAATCAGCGACATCGCCCGCGAGGCTCTCGTCCTCGCCCACTTCGAGCACAGCCGCCCATCGAGAACGCGTTGATACCATCTTAGTATTGCCTATTTAAATTTCGCCATGTAAGATAATGTGTTTGATGTCCCGACTTTCGATCCAGTCCCGCATGTAGGAGAAAATCTATGCGAAGAATGTGGAGAAGAAGGAAAGTCTTGCGCATGCCTTTGGGTCGTCTGCTCACCGAAAACGCAGCGCAAGTTCTCGACTCGGCCAAGGAGGAGGCTGCGGCCCATCGCCATGAACAGGTCTCTTCTGAGCACCTACTGCTGGCGCTGACCCGATTTGATGCAGGGATTGCTTCAGACGTTCTAGTGGAACTGGGGATCAACCCTCAGGACGTACGAACCGGAATCGAACAGCGAATAGGGCACGGGACTAACGAACTCACAGGGGAGGCTTCTTTTACTGGCCAAGCGGAGCAGGTCCTGGAGTTATCGCGATACGAGGCGGCGCAGCTCGGAAACGTATATATCGGCACAGAGCACCTTTTGCTAGGGCTGATCAGGGAAGGTCGGAGTGATGCAGCAAATGTCTTGGCGCATCTCGGTGCAGATCTCCTTAAAACCCGTCGTGGAGTTATCCGTGTACTAACAAGGGATACTGAAGCGCAGCAGGCGTAGCCCAGATATGTGCAGCAATACATAAATAGAGCCCTCAATGAAAGCCATCAAGGACTCTATTTGATTTCCTGGCTATTTTGTTTTGGTGAGCTCGATGCTTGGTGAATCGTTACTCGCTATGATGCACACGTGCACATGCACATGCACATGCCGACACAGTCGTACTGGTGCATCCAGCCGCATCCGTCCCAGACATTCCTACAGTCGCGACAGAAGAAGCATTTCCAGGCGGGCCCGCACCAATCGCTATCAACAGAACACTCGCAATCGATTGCGACGAGATTGTTATCGGTAGGGCCGGTCCGCGTTGGCTCCGCTGGGCCGAGGTTGGCCACCAGGTTGCGCGCCTCATCTTTACCAAATGCTTCGATTACCTCGAACTGGAGGCGTTCATCTCCCCTGTCTTCACCCGGAGAACGTCTTAGGAGGTTTGATTCATTCCTGACGTAAGCCTCAAGATCGGTTAAGATCCGCTGCTGCCTGGACGACAGGGTAGGGTGGGTTCGACGGTACTGTGCAAAGTGATCGATCCATAGGCGAGACTTTACGCTCGGCCCGCGACTGCGTCATCGTCTCCACCTCCACCCTGGAACTGGGAGTCGACGTCGGTGACCTGGACCGGGTCATCCAGATCAACGCGCCCCGGTCCGTCGCCTCGTTCCTGCAGAGGCTGGGCCGTACCGGACGGCGCCCGGCGAGCACCCGCAACTGCCTGCTGCTCGCGCTGAGCAGGGACGACCTGCTCGCCGCGGCCGGACTGCTGCATCTGTGGGGAACGGGCCATGTCGAGCCGGTGCGACCGCCACCGGACCCACGGCACATCGTCGCGCAGCAGTTCCTCGCCCTCACCCTGCAGGAGGGGAAGGTCGGCGACTCGCTCTGGCCGGACTGGTGGAACGGCCTGTCCCCCTTCGAGTTCCGTTCCGCCCAGCCCGTACTCGATCACCTGATCGCCGAGGGGTTCCTCGAACGAGACGGCGGCTCGCTGCTCATCGGCCCAGAGGCGGAACAGCGCTTCGGGCATCGCCACTTCATGGACCTGACCGCGGTGTTCACCGCGCCGCCGGAGTTCACCGTGATGCACGGCGGCTCCGAGATCGGCCGTACCGGTCCCGCCCTGCTGACCACCTCGGTTCAGGGCCCACGCCTGCTCCTTCTGGCGGGGCGAACCTGGAAGGTCGACTGGATCGACTGGAAGCGACGGCGCTGCTTCGTCGAACCCGTGGAGGGGACCGGAGGGGAGGCCCGCTGGACGTCCGCCGCTCTCGGTGGCACCTCCTTCGCGCTGGCCCGCGCCATGCGGGACGTCGCCCTGGGGACCGACCCCCCGGTACGGCTCACCCGCAGGGCCGTCGACGCACTCGCCAGGGTGCGCGCCGAGATCGCCCACACCGTCCACCCCGACGGCACCGTGATCGTGCGCGAGGACGGCGACCTGCACTGGTGGACCTGGGCGGGTTACCGGGGCAACGCCACCCTGAAGGCCACCCTGGGCCCGCTGGCCGATCCCGTGCATCGAGTGGAGGACCTGTACGTCAGGCTCCGCGCCGATCTCACCGGGCCACTCCGACGCGCCGACCTTCGCGCGCTCCACCTGCGGCACCCGCAGGTGGACGAGCGGGCGCTGAACGGGCTGAAGTTCAACACCGCGCTACCGCGCGAACTCGCCGTCGAGACGCTCTCCGCCCGCCTGGCGGACTTCTCCGCCGCGACCTCCGTACTCGGCGAGCCCACACGTCTTCTGGTGCGGTGATGAAGCGTCCGGGTCCGCAGAGGTACCACGCGGGGTGTCGCGGGAGAAATACCGAGGTTTTGGCCTGTCCGGTGCAGCGCAGGTCAGCGGCGAGGTAGCACGCCCAGGAGGGTTGCGGTCAGGGCCGGCTTCAAGGAGTCCTTCAGTTCCAAGTGGAAGCGGGCCAGTTCTGGCTCGGCCCGGTAGGCCGCCTGCAGGCCCGGCGCCCGACCGGTCCGCAGCCACCGTCCCGCCCGACCTGAGCAGGTGAGCAAGGTGCGCGTCCCGGAGGTGAGCCTCAGCCTTCCGAGGCCACTGCCCCAAGGGCGTGCCCGACCGCTGCCTTGGTGAACGCCCGGGTCGCCGCCGTCTCCGCCGCCTTCACCCAGGCCAGGCCGAGGATCGAGGGAGGCAGCCCCATGACGGGGACGAAGCTGACGTCCGGGCGCCTGTGGTGAGCCGCCGTAGGGGTGCAGAACAACATGCCGCCCCGGTCGAGCGCCACCTGGGTGAGCCCTTCCTGGCTGGTGGACACCGTACCGGCCAGGGGAATGGGGCGGCCGGAGGGCGTCGTGGGCGGCGGCCCACGGAGACCACACCCGGGCGTTACCGGCCTACGAACGGGAGATCGGCGACTATGTACGGCGCAGCCGCACCTACGCGGTCGGCGCCGCCAAACGGCTCATCCCCGACACCCGCCTGGGCCTGTGGGGCCTGATCCAGGGAGCGCGGCTGATCAGCCATGTCCCCACGCCGATCACCCGCACTCTGGTCGGCTTCGGCGGCAAGGGCACACGACTGCACGACGAGGTCACGCTGAAGCACTATCCGCAGGGACCCGCTGTGAAGAGCGCCGCAGCGCCTGACCTTCAGGACGGTTGACCGCCGGATCAGCCAAGAGTTCGGCGCTGATCGGTGCCCCCACCGTCCCGGCCTCGGCTTCCACCCGGACTTCGACCTGCTCCAGGAGGTCTTCGCCGACCCCGCGCTCATCGCCCGCGGCCGGTATCGCGAGGTGGTCGGCGGATATCTGCGCGGCGACGACGTCAGCCCCCGCATACTGCGAGGCCTCGCCGCAGAAGACCCCGGCAAGGCGAGCGAGGTCTTCCGCAAGCTGCTCAAGAAGCCGCGTTTCTCCTGGGAACGCGACGGTGAGGCGCTGCTGCGCAAGCACAAGGCCGACTGGTACGACGGCCCCCGCCTCCCCAGGGTCATCCCCGTATAGGACGCGAACGGCGAGAACGGCAGAGCGGGTCATCGAGTGAGATGCCGCTTTTCTCGCATTCGGTCGTTTTTGTCTTTGCGGTTTTCTCAAGGCGGCGGAATGCCAAGATGATGACATGACGGGTACGGGGCTGCGGTCCGCCGCGTTGTCGTCGGCGGGGGTCCTTCTTCCGGTCGCCCTGAGCGTGGCGGTCAATCAAGTGCTCAACTCAGGCGTGTGGAGCAGGCCATGGATCGTGGTCACCGTGGTGCTGGCCTTCGCGGGATGGTACGTCACCCGCCTGATCACGCGCGTCTCGACTTCGGCCGCCGGGGACCTCGCACAGGTCAAGGCGCGGCTGGCGGGGCTGGTGGTTGATTTCTGGAATACCGAGATAGCGAAACGGTCTCTCGGCGATCCGCCGATTCCGGTCCCCTGGCATCTCACCCAGCGGACCAAACTCATGGACCATCCGCACCTGATCACCGAGGGTGAGCTGTCTTTCACCGGCCGATCCGACGACATCGCCGAGCTGGCCACCCGCTTTCGCCGGCTGCCCCGCCGTCGCCTGGTCATCACCGGCGGCGCCGGGACGGGAAAGACCACCTTGGCCGTTCAACTCCTCGTACAACTGATCGACACCCGCGAGCCGGCGGAGCCGGTGCCGATGTTGGTGCCGGTCGCCGACTGGGACACGGAGCTCTATCCGCGCTTACACGACTGGATCGCAGAGCGCCTGCGGAATGACTATCTGGCTCCGAAAATGCCCGAGCAGGGCCGCGATGCCGCCGAAATATTAGCCTCGGGTGGTCATATCCTGGCCATTCTTGACGGCCTGGACGAACTGCCCGAACTCGCTCGCGCGAAAGTGATCACCCAGCTGGGCAGAACCCTGGCCCCGCGGGATCAGGTAATCGTCACCTCCCGCACCGGCGAGTATTCCGATGCCCTCGTGAACGCACGACGCGCGGTCCGGGCCGCCGCTGTCATCGCCCCCAAGGCGCTGATCCCCACCGTCGTCGGCGACTATCTGGCCACCTGCCTCCCGCCTCACCCCCCGCAGCCCTGGAGCACGCTGCTGCGAGCTTTGCGGACCGGCGCGACGCCTGCTCTGGCGGCCGTATCCTCGACCGCGTTGGGACTGTGGCTGATCCGAACGGTGTACGTCGACCAAGACCGGGACCCGACCCCGCTGTTCACGGTCTACCGCGACGACGTTCCCGCGCTGCGCGCACACCTGATGGACAACCTCATCGAGGCGTTGCTGATCGCCCAGAGGCTGTCGGGGACGACTCGCCGGAAAATCCCACAAGCCTGGGATGCCGAGCGGATACGCCGGTGGCTGGTCCGGCTCGCGACGTACGCCGCAGAACGCGGAACACCCGATTTCGCCTGGTGGCAGATGAACCAACCCCGGCAGGGCGGATTGAGGGTGCCACCTCAATGGGTCGTCTCGCTGGTTGTCGTGCTTGTTTACGCACTACCTGTCGCGGCCGCCGCCGCGCTGGCCGGGAGCCCGATACTTGGAATTGTCGCCGGTTTCGGCTTCGCGTTCGGAAAATCGATCGACACACCCGAGCCACCGGAGTTGAGGCGACTACAGATCTGGCGACGTGTCACCACGGCGCTACGCGAGAACAGTGGCCGCATTGCTCCCGTATTTCTCACGATGAGCCTGCCTTTGGCGGCAGGGGTGACGGCCATTCAGGGGATCGGAGCCGGGATCTTCTCAGCCGTGGCTTCTACGCTCACCATCTGGGTTGGCCTCGCGCTGCATGACAAGTCCCCGCCAAAGGATTCCGGCCAGGCGCCGGAGGATCGGCTTCCGCAGTTCACCAACGCTCTCACCCCCCTGTCCGCCTGGAAGATCAACCGGTCTTTGGTAGGACTTCAACTGATGGGAGCACTGGTTTTTGGGGCGGTTTTGGCGATCTCCTCGGACTGGGTGCTCTCATATTTCCCCGGGCCGCGAGACATCTGGAGTGACATTGGACTGGGGCTCATAGTCGGATGCAGTGCCGGTCTGACGCAGCGGTCACAGCACGTCTGGTTGACGTCCCGGATCACGTTCGTATTCTTGGCCGTCTCGGGCGATCTGCCGGTGCGCACGGTGAGGTTCTTCGATGAAATGCACCAGCTCGGCCTGCTACGCGCGGTCGGCCCGTTCTATCAGCTCCGGCATGCCGAACTACATGACCATTTCACAGCGGTGGCCGACAGAGACCAGCTGCCTTCGGGTGGGGGCGCGCTGTGACCGTCAATGGCCAAGTGCGTGTCGCCGCCGGTGGCCGTGATCGACGGCCCGACTACGGTGAGTGGCGCGTGGTCGAGTACGAACCGCGAAATGAGGCCGGGCTTCCCGCCGCATGACGGGCACCCGGCCATCGCGTTCTGATCGCTCTCTTCGCACCTGTCCGCGCCCCCAACCGCCGCCCCTCTCACGGCGGGATCCAGCTCCTTGGGGGAATTCTTCGACGATCGGTGGGCCCGGCCTCGGGTCCCGGTGTTTGAGCTGAGGCCAGGCCCATGGTGATGCTCACCGGCCTGCCCCTCGGGAGGCGATGAGGCTGTCAGGACGGGCCAGGAAATCTTGCCGCCCGGGCCCGCGGACAGCGCCTCGGCCGACCACCCGCTATGGACGCGGAGATGGTGGCTCGTGCTCGGCGGCTGCCGATCGTGTCACGGGCGGCGCCGTACAAGTACCTGCCCGAGCCCCCAGGGCCCCGGCGAGTTTGTGATTTGGTCAGTGTGATCCTTTAGGTCCGATCTTGAAAAGGTCGAGGATGCGCTGATGATCGTAAACGTGGTGGCGTCGGGCGTGGGCGATGTTGACATAACCCGCGTGGCGCAGAGCGCCGATGGCCAGGTTGCGAAAGGTGGCCAAGGCGCGGGGCAGAGTGCCGGTCCGGCTTGATGGACATCCTCATGGAAGGTGACATCGCGGACATGGTGGGTGCCGTTTTCGATGGCCTTCCAGTGATCACGGATGTAGGTGACGCCACTCAACGAAACGACGAAACGCCCGCCCCTCCCGAAGGAAAAAGCGGACGCTTTCATGACGACGTCAGGACTGGTCTGCGTACCAGACGTTGGCACATTGAAGAGCTCCGTTGTGGCGGAGGCAAACGCGTACTGGCCGATGCCAGTTGTTAATCATAGGAGAGTGGACAGTGCTGCCTGTCGTGCTGACCGTCTTCTGACAAAACTCCCAGCCTCTGATCTGGTCTGTGAACCACCACTTCTTGGTGGTGTTGACCTTGTCGGAGTCGGTAGTTCGATCGATGGAGACGATGTCCCCGGCGGTGGCGTTCTCCACCTTGGCGTAGGACTGGTTGAAAGCGCCACCGTTCATCAGCCTGACGGTCTTCCCGTGAAGCTTGGCCGGATAAGCGACGTCACGACCATTCCACCGGGCGCTGCCCGAGCTGTAAAGCACTTCCTTGTACACGTCAGGAACCGGTGTGTTGCAGGCCGACGAGTCGGCGTTCGCGGTCGGCGCGAGGCCCGTCACAGAAGCCATCACAAGAATGGAGGCTGACGCAGTGCGGACTAGCATCCTCTTCAAACTGTGAACCCTCTCTGGTGGGATCGAGTGTTACGTGAACCCCGGCAGTAAATTGTCAAGGATCCTGAGGGGACCCAAGGGCCTCGGCGTTCTGGAGGTTTCTACCAATTTGTCCCTACGCAGAGGACCCTGCTCTGGCGACTGAAAGCCCTTCCAATCTGGGACTTCCGTTTGCGAGCGCAGAAACGGACCTACAGGGGAAACGGACAAATCTCTAGAACGCCGGGGCCCTGCCCGAGCCCCGGCCCGAGTGTCCGAGCCTGTCTGCGATCGATCAGCAGGCCGAGTGAGCTCAGAATTCCCGACCCAGAAGTCTAGAGATAGATCTCCGGGCCGCAGACACCGTTGCTGTTGCAAACGTGGAAGCTGCGGAACCTGGACTTGCTGGTGATCGGATTTTTTTGCAGGCATTTACCCCTTCCCGCAGAGTAGGAGCCGCCGATTTCCCGGCCCGGGATTTCCGACTCGGTATAGTACAAAGACCCGTACTGCATGGTTGAGCTTGTGCAGAGCTGGGAGAGGGTTGGAGTCACGGTCCCGATGACACCCGGAATCGACTGACTCGCGGCCGATGCCGGCGGTGCCCATGCCAGCGAGGCGAGTCCGCCGAGTGTCAAGGAAAGTGCTACTGCCGATAAACGCCGGGTAAGGCGGTTGTGACGCGACTTGGTGGATCCTCCGTGTCCTGCCATGCGAAAATTCCTCCATCGATTTGAAGAGAACCTAGGCAATTAGAACTATTTGATTGCGATTTCGACAACCTATAAGTTTCCAGGGTGCCGCTGAGGCGTCGATCAGGTAAGGGGAACGCGCGGTCGAACAGCGCAGATTCATCGATCAGCTCACCACGCTGACCGGCCAATCGAGTACGAGTTCTCCTGAGGTGCCGTGCCGGCCTCGATCACGGTCAGGGGCGGGCGCGGCGGGCCTGGGCGCGGTAGTGGTCGAGGACGTCCTGGCGGAGGAGGTGGCCGAAGCCCGCGGCCTCGACGCGCAGGCCGAGTTCGTGTTCGGTCACGCCGAGCGAGACGGCGGTGTCGGCCACGCTCCAGCCCGCGGCGGCGAGGCTGGTCAGCAGGTGACCGCGCCGGACCTGGTTCTCCGACAGGCGGAACGTCTTGAGGTACGCGAGTCGGCCGGCGCCGTCGGTGATGAGCTCGCCGATGTGGTTCTCACGCCGGCGTTCGAAGGGCGGAAGGAAGCGTGACAGGCGATACCCGCCCATCTGGTAGACGCGCTGGTAGGTGTAGTCCGTGCCCAGCAGCGCGCCCGCCATGACCCGGTCGTGGAAGGTAACCCACTCCTCCTGCTGCCGGCGGGCCCCCGCGCGCAGGTCGGCGAGCGAGTGCACCGTCGCGTCCTCGATGCGGGCGCGGAAGTCGGCCACCGGGCCGCTGAGCAGCGCGTAGTGGTAGATCAGCTCGCCGTACAGGTCGTGGACGAGGGTGGTGTGCAGGGCGCGGTAGTCGTCGGGGTGCGGCACCACGAACGCGGCGGCGAGCGCGTCCGCGACGTAGACGAGGACGCCGCACTGGCCGCGGTGGATCTCGAAGACGCGAAGGGCGTCCTCCAGGCCGCTGACCTGCGCGCCCGTGTACGCCTCCTCGACACGAGGCGAGAGCCCGCGGCTGATCGCGCGGTGCGACCATTCCTCCCACACGATCTCCGGCCCGCCGAAGTGCAGCGCCAGATACCCTTCGAGCGCCAGGTGCAGGGGCAGGAAGCGCAGCCGGTTCCTGTCGGTTCTGCGGGCCATCCGGCGGTGGAAACGCAGCGGCATCCGGCCTGGCGGGCGGTCACGCTCCCGTGGTCCCCGAAGCTGCGTTCCGTACGCCGAGGCGGGGGTGCCGTCGTCCGTCCAGGTCGCCACGAACCCGTGCGGGATGTAGGAGAAGTACTCGGTCCGCGGACCCACCTCGACGACGCCGAGTTCCGCGTCGTAGAGGCGTGCGTCGAGCCGCAGGTCCTCGATCGGCTCCTCCCTGACCAGCGGGACGAGCCGTACGCCACCCCATGCCTGCGCGGGGCGGGTGGTGAGCCCGGTGAGGGCGAGATCCGTCACATGTCCTCCTACGGGAACCGCTCGACGCCGCACACCGGGCGGTCAGGTTCCGTCACGCGTTCTCCTGCGGGAACCGCTCACGACCTCACGTGTCCTCCCGCAGGAACCGTTCGACGCGGCGCGCCAGGTGGGCGCGCAGCTCGACGATCCCGGTGCGTCCCTCCGCGAACCGGGCCAGCTCCACCAGGGCGACCAGGTTCTCGGCGTCACGGATCCCGGCGGTCGGGACGGTGGGCGCCAGCCGCCGTACGTCGAAGTCGGCGGCGTCGTACACCGGGTTGAGGTGTACGACGGCGCAGGTGTGGTCCAGGTCGAGCCGGGTGCGCCAGATCCGCAGTACCTCTCCCGCGAGCCCCGGCGGTGAGTTGTCCCATCCGTCGGAGACGATGACGAGGCGGCCGGGTCCGCGTTCGAGGCCGTCGAGGATGCGCTCGCCGAGCGGTGTCGCCCCGTACGGATTGACGAGCAGCGCGTCCGTACGGCCCGACAGCCACAGCGGCGTGTACTCGGTGGACAGAGCCTCCAGCAGGAAGTGGCAGGCGAGCGCGACGGCGAGCGGGCGACGGCGCTTCTGCCCCGAGCCGTACGCGGAGAAGCTGTCGTCGAGGACGGCGACCGTCGCGCCCCAGCTCCCGGCCTCGTCGCCCGCGGCCCGGCGGGCGGCCGCCCGCAGCGCCGCCGTCAACTCCGCGCGGCGGCGCACGCGATCCTCTGTCGAGAGGGCGAGCACGTACGACGCCAGCCGGGTCAGCGGCATCGTGGTGAGGTCGGCACGCACCGCGTCGACCTTCAGGGCGTGCGCCGACTCCTGCAGGCGTAGCCGCTCCAGCCGGGTGAGCCTGGGCGCGATGCGCTCCAGGAAGGTGGCGCGGGCGACGCGATGCTTCGCCGCGAACCCCTCCGCGACCGTGTAGGGCAGCTCGTACAGCGCCGCCTGCTCGTAGTGGGCCCGCCGCCAGGTCTCCAGGATCGGTGTGGTGTAGGCGGCCTGCCGGTGCGGCGTGAACAGGAACGGCCCCAACTCCCCGTCAGGGCTCAGGTGGGCGTGGCGCACGGCGCTCTTGACGGCGCCCCGGTACTTCACCGCGTCGAACGCGAGGTCGGGACGGGCGGCCAGCCACTCTCGCATGATCGCCCTGGTGCGCCGGTTGTTCACCCTGGCGCGGCGCAGCGCCATAAACAGCCCGTACACCCGAGGCGGTGGCAGCAGGGCGAGCCTCCGGGCGATCAGACGCCCCTCGGCCCGACGCTGCTCCAGGTCCGCCTCCCCCGCCGTGACCAGCAGGTTTCTCACGATCAGTACGGCGTTGTGGTCGTTGACGTCCAGGGCGAGGGTGGCCGCGTACAGGTCGCGGTAGTTCCCCAGCAGATAGTCGTGCAGGAAGTCCAGCGAGAGACCCTGCTCCTCCGTGGCCGAGTGGAACTCCCGCTGGCCGGTGGCGGTGATCGCCGCGTTCACGAACAGCAGGACGTCCTCGGCGGCGATCAGATCCGCACTGGTCTCGATCTCCGCCTCCGGGGGTGTGTACGGGGTCGGCCGGGGAGTGGGGGCACGAGCTGCGAATCATCGCTTCAAAGGCGGGTCCCGGAAGTCGCACCGAAGTCCCGCGGCCGACCCCGGAAGGCTAGCACCGGCATTTCCCCTTCTTCTTCCTTATTTCCCGCCGCGAGGCTCTGGGGGTACTCGATCGCCCAGGGGGCGCATCCCTCAGGGGACCTGTCCGGGTTCGTCGACGACTCCCGCCGCGACCTCGGCGGTCGCGAAGACGCTCCCCTTCTGGAAGGCCACCTCGCCGTTGATGCGGTAGTCCCGCAGGTACTCCGTCCGCGAGCCGAGGTGGTTGTAGGTCGTGCTGTCGAGGACGACGTAGGAGCGTTCGACGACCTCGCCGTTCTCGTCGCGCCGCGTGCCGGAGCCCGGAGAGTCCGCCTCGTAGGCGATGCCCATGCCCGACCTGCCCACCGCGTCGCGTACGCCGAGGTCCACCCGGACTCCCGGGATCCTCGCCAGAGCGCGGAAGATCGCGGCCTCCAGCTTGGGCGGCATGTACTCCTCCCGGCCGAGGTAGACCGACAGCACTCGGAACGCCCGCGCGTCCGGGTGTTCGTGGAGACCGCGCTCCTCGACCGGATTGTCCCTCCAGTGCAGGTCGCCCTTGACGTGGGCGAGCAGCTCGTCCGGGTCGGTGGGCAGCTTGGCCAGCCTCGCCGCGTACTGCCGGGGGGACAGGTCGTCGTCATCCGGGTCGGGCTCGATCGTCCGCCTCTCCAACGGGCCCGAACCCAGCCGGGTCGCCTGCTCGGTGCCGTCGTAGCGGGTCCAGTACTCCTGCGTCTCGACCGCGCCGTCGGCGGGCTGCATGACGACGCTCTTGCGGTACAGCCACTGGTCGGGACGTGGCGGGGTGTCCTCGGGCCGGCGCTTCTCGGCCGTCAGCGCCGCCTGCCGCAGCATGACCTGCGCGCTCACCGGCGTCACCTCCACGATGGCGGGCGGCGGCACGGCCGACCGGCCGTCGCCGTTCACCATCACGACCACCGCCGCGACCGCCGCGACGGCCGTCATCGCCGCCGTCGTGGCCATCGGCAGCGAGAGTACGGGTCGGAATCGGCGCCGGGGCCGGGGCCGCAGGGAGCGCGCCCGCAGCGTGCGCAGGCGGGCGGCGTCGGGCTCGGGCGCGTCCGCCCGCAGCTCACTCAGCAGCTTCAGGTCATCCACGGCCGGTCTCCTCCTCCGAGGCATCTGCTATATCCGTTGCATCCGCGATATCGGCGATCTTCACGACATCCGAGACATCCGAGACATCCGAGATGGCGGACGGGTCGATCCCGCCCAGGGCCTCGCGGGTCTTTCTCCTGGCACGGTGCAGGCGCGAGCGCACCGTGCCGATGGGCACGCCGAGCGCCCGCGCCGTCTCCTCGTAGCTGAAGTCCGCCCAGGCGATCATCAACAGCACCTCGCGGTCCTTCGGCGACAGCGTGGCGAGCGCCCTCACCAGATCGCGCTGCGCCGCCGACGCCGTCACCCGGGCCTCCACCCGGTCGGCGTAACTCTCGGCGACCTCGTCCACCCCGGTCCTGGCCAGCGAGAGGTACGCCCTCACCTCGGCACGGCGGTGCTTGCCGATGAGGTTGGCCGCGATGCCGTACAACCAGGGGCGGGCATTGGGATAGTCGGTGTCGTAGCGCCCGAGCCGCCGCAAAGCGGTGAGGAACGTCTCGGAGACGATGTCGTCGGCCACCGAGTCTCCCAGTCGCCGCGTCACATAACGGTGCAGGGCGGGGGCGTGCCGGTCGAACAGCACCGAGAACGCGGCGGGATCACGCCGGGCATGCCTGATCACCTCCGCGTCGTCCAGATCCGTCTCCACATTCAAGCGTGAGCTCCGTTCCTCGATCCGGGTTCCTCGGTCCGTCACCCCCTTTCACCCGGTACCGCGAATCGAGTTC
Source organism: Streptosporangium sp. NPDC049078 (assembly GCF_040648855.1). NCBI lineage: Bacteria > Bacillati > Actinomycetota > Actinomycetes > Streptosporangiales > Streptosporangiaceae > Streptosporangium > Streptosporangium sp. NPDC049078. The sequence continues at coordinate 474,142 of NZ_JBEZEL010000003.1, read as the reverse complement.
TCCACGCCCGCGCTCGGTGTCCGTCGCACGGCGCCGTCCGCGTCCGGAGGAGAGCACGCCGTCGGTCCGACGTGCTCTCCTGCGGGACGAACCGTTTCCTCCGCCGACATGCGCGCCGTATGCCAAAATGATCACTCTCCCGGAGGCGTGAATCGGTCCATCCGGATTACCGAGAAGGCACTCAACGCCATCAGGAGAGGATGTCGGTTGTCCGTGACGGATTTGGAGACCGCCTGCGAGCTTCGCGAACTCGCCGATCACCCCCACCTGGCGGCCCGTCAGGACCAGCTACGTGATCTCGCGGACGCGGTCGCCGATCCCGACAGGGCCGGGCACTGGTGTGAGGTCGACCTGTTCGCCGCCTTCTCCCCCGACGACACCATCCTGGTGGACGGGGAACCGGCGGAGACCACGTCCTCGCCGAGGAGGCCGGGATGGCGACGTGGGCTCGGCGGCGCCGTCGGTCCCGCCCTCGTCTTCGTACCGATCTTCATCACCTGGCTCGGCCTGATGATGGCGACCGGCGCCTACGGCGACCTCCTCACGGCCGGTGGCCTGGAGGCGGCCCGGCGGCCCTTCCTGGAGATGTGGCAGCAGGGCTTCGGCGGCCGGTTGCCCGCGTTCTTCAAATTCGACAACATCGCGCTCTGTACCCTCGCGGCCATCTTCTGCCTCATCTGCTGGACCGTGTTCGAGAACGTCACGCGGAACACCAGGGAGGACGCCTCGGAGCGGGAGCTGCGCGCCCTCCGCGTCCGGCTCCGCGCGGCCCTGACCGGGGCGAGCCTGGTGCTCGGACAGGTCCGCCTCTCCGCACCGGAGCGGTTCGGCGCCGAACTCAGCAAGGCTGCGGCCGACATCGGCTTCGTCGGGACCACGGCGCGCAAGGTGCACACCGAACTGGTCGAGGCGCTCACCCTCACCCTGGAGGCCACCCGTAAGACCACGGACGCACTGGCCGGTAGCGCGATCGACGTGCGCGACGCCGTCGAGCACCTGGGCGGGCACCTGGCAGCCGTCAACAGTACCTGTGACGACCTCGCTGCGGCGGTGGCCCGCTTCTCGGCCGTGATCGACACCGCGGGATCCACGGCCGGTCAGGCCGTCACCGACGTCGGGAACCGGTTGTCGACGACCGTCTCCCGGACCGCCCTCGACATGCGCCAGGCGTTCAACGAGGAACTCGTACGATCCATCACGTCGGTCCAGGGCAGCGTCTCCGCTCTGGATCTCCGGATCAACGAGCTGGTCGGCGTGACGGCGGGCATCGGCCACGCCGTCGACCGCGCGGCCATCTCGATCGATTCCGTCGGCTCCTCGACGGAGAAGGCGGTCGACCAGCTCGGCGCACGGGTCACCGACACCATCGCGGGTACGGCCAGGGAGCTTCACCGGACCTTCGAGGGCGCCGGTGCGGAGATCCGGGGGGCCCTCGCGAGCTGGTCCGCCGTCGCCGGGACACACGCCTCCCGGATCGACACCACCATCGAGACGGTCACCGACACCAGCACCGACGGAACGGACGACAGCTGCGACGACGAGCCGGACTCACAGCGGAAAGTCCGAAGCTCGTAATGACCACCCGCAGAAGAACCTCCACCACGACCCTGTTGGCCGGTTGGCTCTTCGCCGACCTGCTGCTCGGACTCACGATCATCATGCTGGGCGCGCAGGCGCCGCCCTCCTCCCCCACCGACCTCGTGACGGACGGCACCCGCTTCCAACCGGACCCCTTCCGGTCCCCGCCCGACTCGACCCGGCTCCCGAGCGAAGAGTCCCCGGAAGAAAAGTCCTCGGCAGAAGGGCCTTCCGCCGAGAAGCCCTCGGAGGAGACCTCGGAGAAGCCCGCAAAGAAGACCTCGGGAGGAGAGCTCCGGACCGAAGATTCCAAGGAGGAGAAGAAGCCGGGCAAGAAGGAATCAGAAGAGAAGAGTCCCGCCCGGCCCGACCCTTCGCCGTCCCCCTGCACCGGCCTCGTCGGAGGCGTCCGGGCGAAACCGGTCACGCTCTCGTTCCGGGTCACCCCCGGCGCCGGTGACGGTGTACTGGCCGCACAGGTCCGCCAGGAATTACGCAGGCACCGGGACAGGCTCGCCGGACGGCGCGTCGGCATGCTTCTCACCTTCGGCTCCGACGACGGTGCCAGGGGCGGTGTTCAGCTCGCCTCCAGGGTCAACGCGGCCATCCTGGAGGCGTACCCGGGCACCTTCGGCACGGCCGTGACCCGTGACTTCCACGACCTCTCCGCCCCGAGCGGGTCGATCTCCGCCGAGATCTACTTCGTGACCCACGGCTGCGCCCCCACGTCCGCGGCGCCGAGGTCATTCGACGAAGGAGCGGGCTCCCCCATCGAATGACGTGCGGGTCGTCGAGTGGCCCCTCGGGCTCCGTCGTCCGCCGATCCGGACACGCCGCACGGCCAGGTGGAACGCCGCTTTCGGCAGGCTCAAGCGGCGGCGGCAGGTGCTACCCGCCGACCGCTGCTCTGCGGACGCCGCCGTCGCATGCCTCATGCTCCGGCAGCGCCCTACCGAGCCCCGCCGAGCCGTCAGACCTTCCTAGTAACGGGGTTTGCGGCTCAGGGCGATGCCGGCCACCAGGAAGATGCCGCCGATCACCCCGGCGCCGATCGCTCCCGGAGTGTTGGCGGGGGTGCTGCTCGCCTGGAAGACAGCGGTGACGAGGCCCATCACGCCGCTGATGTAGCAGAAAATGGTGATGAAGATCTTGACGTTGGTGCTCACTGGATTCCTTCGGTGGGGCGACGGCCGTCTGCGGGCGCGTCGGGGGCGGTACCGGCTGCGGTGAACCCGAGGAGCATCACCCAGGCGTTGGGGTCTGCGCGGAACCGGTTCCAGCGGTCGGCGGCGAGGGCGAACTCTCGAAGCGACAGCACACCGGCCGCGAGAAGCGGCTGCAGCCGTCCCGGGCCGAGGTGGGGGGCGAAGTCATCCGTCGGTCGGGTGTCGTTGGTCGTGGCGAACGGGCGAAGGGCGACCTCCGTGAAGCCGGTGTCACGTAACAGGCGGGTGAGACGGCGGCCGATCGTACGGTCGCCACCGGCGGCCTGCTGGGTCGCCGCCATCTTGGCGTGGATCCCGGCCAGCTCCGGATAGGTCGGGTCGGCCAGGCCCCAGCAGGAGGCGTCCACCTCGGTGACCAGGATCCGGCCACCGGGGCGGAGGATCCTGCGGGCCTCCGCGAGGGCGGGTGCGGGGTCGGGAAGATGCTGAAGGACGTACCTGAGGAGTACGTATCCCGCGCTCGCCGTTTCCAGCGGCAGGTCGGCGGCGTCGGCGACGACGAGTTCGGCACCGGTGCCCTCGGCGTGGGCGAGCAGGTCGGGGTCGATGTCCACGGCGACGAGCGACAGGTCGGGCATGGCCCGGCGCAGCCGCCTGGTGATCGCGCCGGAGCCCGCGCCGACCTCGACGAGCGGGCCGTCCGACGCGGTCAGTCCCAGCTCGCGCAGCAGGCTCAGCTCCTCGTCGAACGAGAGCGCCGCCTGGGCCTCCAACCGTGCCAGCTCTCCTGCCATCCCACCCGCCGTGGTGGCGGCGGGGTTGTACGAACCGGCGTTCGGCGCCGAGGTGGCGGGGGTGGCGGGGTCTCGCCGGACGGGGACGGGCCGTGCGGTGTCGTGGCCGGTGTCGGTCAGATGAGCGGAGGTGGCCGGGTGCGGAGGGGTGGGGGCGGTGGTCATCGGGGGCTCACGGTCATGCGCATGCCGTGCTTCGGCCGGAGCGTCACCAGCGCCTCGGGCTCCACCGGGAAGCCGGGTTCCAGCGTGAGCCGTACCGACTGGGCCAGCATCGCGAGGACCAGCGTCGCCTCGGTGAGCGCCAGGTGCCGGCCGATGCAGACGCGCTCGCCGCCGCCGAACGGCAGGTACAGGTGGCTCGGCAGGTCGGCGCCGTCGAAGCGGTCGGGTACGTACGCATCCGGGCGGTCCCAGTAGCGAGGATCGCGGTGCAGGACCCACTGGCTGACGCACACCAGCGTGCCGGGTGCCACCGGATGGCCGTCGAGCTCGTCGTGACCGGTCGCGCGGCGGGAGATCAGCCAGACCGGCGGGTACAGGCGCATCGCCTCCTGCACGGCCCGGCCGCACAGGGGCAGGTCGAGCAGGTCCGCGGCCGTGGGCCGGCGTCCGCCCAGCACGTGGTCGACCTCGGCGCGGATCCGTTCCGCCTCCTCGGGGTGGCGGTCCAGGAGGTAGAGGGTCCAGGTCAGGGCCTTGGCGGTGGTCTCGTGGCCCGCCATGATCAGAGTCAGCACCTGGTCGCGCAGGTCGGTGTCGGACAGCGAGCCGAGCATGGTGTCGAGCAGGGTGCCGACGGCCTGGGGATCCTGGGGAGAGGCTCGACGGGCGGCGATCACGGTACGCGTGATCATGTCGAGGAGGGCGCGGGCGCGTACGTAGCCCCGCTGCCTGCGGACGGTGTCGGCGGGATCGGGGTCGGGGTCGGGTACGTAGTGGCCGATGAAGCGGTTGACGTCGTCCACCGCCCGGCCGAACCCGTCGCCCGTCCCGCCGAGGTCCACGTCGAGCACCGCGCGGGTCAGGATCGACAGGGTGAGCGAGGTTAGCTGGTGGTCGATCGGCTGGGGGGCGCCGGTCTCGGCGGGGCCGCGCCAGCGGTCCAGCAGGGCGGCGGTCTCGTCGGTGATGATCTCGTCGAAGGAGGCGACCGCGCCTCGGCGGAAGGCGGGGGCGCACAGCTTGCGCTGACGTGACCATTCCGCGCCGGTGCTGGTGAGCAGGCCGTTTCCGAGCAGCGGGCGCAGCATGTGGTCGTCCGGCGTGTTCTTCTTCGTGTAGTTGCCGACGTTGTCCTTGAGGATGTGCCGGGCGAGGTCCGGGCGGTGCGCCATGAGGACGGTCTCGCCGTTCGCGTGGTGGGCGGTGACGTCGCCGTACCGGCGGGCCAGACCGGTCACGAACCCCAGCGGGTCGCTGCGCATGCGTCCCATGTCCACGGGGCCGGCCGGGCCGGGGGGAAACCGCGTGCCTGTGGTGGTCACCGACGCCTCCGTTCAACGTGCTTAAGTATCCGCATTACGTATTCACGGGTGTCGGATATACGTATTGAGTATTGTTGATGATTCCATCCGTACTGTGGGATGCTGCTAATGTAACACCGCACAGAAGAAGGTATCAATACTTACATGAATGGCACACAAGTTAAGTCTTGGTAAGCGCCGCAGAGCATGCGACAGTCCATTTCAGTTGCCGATGCAAAAAGCAGCGGCAAACACCCGAGAGGGAGAATCGCATGGCTCTCGAACCGCAGGAGCGCGCGGAGTTCATCAACGCCTACACCCGTACGCTCATCACCGCCTGGTCGGACGAGGAGTACGCGGCCCGGCTGAACGCGGACCCGCGTGCCGCGCTGGCCGAGTCCGGGCTGGTGGTTCCGGAGGGCGCCGAGATCGTCATCGTGCGGCACATCCCCGAGGGGCACGAGGAGGGCAACCTGGACGTCCAGGTGGGGCTGTGGGAGGTGGGCCTGGCGACCGGGCAGTTCGAGTTCCACATCCCTGAGACGCCGGTGGTCGACGCCGCCGAGCTCAGCGAGGGGGACCTGTCCGACATCGCGGCCGGCGCCGCCGACGCGGCCGCCTGCTACTACTGCTGCTGCCCCTGCTGCTGCTGCACCTGATTCCCGGCGCAATTCCGGCATAATTTCCGGCGCCGTTTTTTAAAATCGCCATGCCGTTCCCGTCAACGTCTCCATCGGAGGAATAAGTCGATGGCTTCCGCCGCCGCGGAAAAAGATCCGGTCGCCGTCACCGGCCTGAACAAGCGCTACGGAGAGCACACGGTGCTCACCGATCTGAGCCTGCGGGTGCACCCCGGCGAGGTGTTCGCCTTGCTCGGGCCGAACGGCGCGGGGAAGACCACGACCGTGGAGATCCTCACGGGAGTACGGCGGCGGAGCGGTGGAGACGTACAGGTCCTCGGCCAGGATCCGGCCAGGGACCGTCGGGAATGGCGGGCGCGTATCGGGGTGGTCGGCCAGTCCACCGGCTCCTACCCCGATCTCACCGTGGGTGAGGTGGTGCGGCATTTCGCCGCCATGTACCCCAGGCCGCTGCCGCCCACGCAGGTGCTCGACATGGTCGGCCTGGGAACGTACGAGAAGAAGAAGACCACGGAACTCTCCGGCGGCCAGCAGCGCCGCCTGGACGTGGCGGTCGGCGTGATCGGCGACCCTGAGTTGATCTTCCTTGACGAGCCCACCACCGGGCTCGACCCGGTCGCCCGCCGCGAGGCGTGGGAGCTGGTGCGGTTCTTCTCCGGGCGCGGCTGCACGACGGTGCTGACGACCCACTATCTGGACGAGGCAGAGACGCTCGCCACCCGGGTGGGGGTGATCGCGGGCGGGCGCCTGGTGGCCTGCGGGCCGCCGGCCGAGCTGGGCGGGCGGGCGACGACCCCGGCCACCGTGTCGTTCCGGCGTTCCGAGGCACTGGCCGGCCGGGAGCTTCCCGACCTGCCCCGGGGGGCGGTGCTCGAACCGGGGCCGACGGGCGCGGGCGACCCGGTCACCGTGCTGACCTCGGAGCCGACCCAGCTGGTGAGCCTGCTCGGCGCCTGGGCCGGAACGGAGCTGCCCGACCTGATCGTGCACCGGCTCACCCTGGAAGAGATCTACCTCAACCTCATCGACCGGCATCGCGAGCAGCCGGAGGAGAACACGTGAGCGTCATGGAATCCGTCCACGCGCCGGGTCGCGGTTTTCTGCCCGACCTGTGGCGGGCCAGTGCCGCCCGGTCGTCGGTCGAGCTGAAGTCGTTCTTCCGTAACAGGCAGTCGCTCGTCTTCACCCTGTTCTTCCCGGTGATCCTGCTGGTGGTGTTCGGTGCGATCTTCACCGGCAAGGTGCAGGGCACCGAGACCGACTTCCGGCAGGTCTTCATGGCGGGCATCGTCGCCGCCGGCGTGATGAGCACCGCGTTCTCCGGGCTCGCCATCAACATCGCGATCGAGCGGGACACCGGCCTCATCGGCAGGCTCGCGATGACGCCGATGCCCAAGGCCGCCTACTTCATCGGCAAGCTGGTGAAGGTCGTGGTGACCACCGTGGTGGAGATGGTGCTGCTGCTGGGCATCGCGGTGACCGCGTTCGGGCTGCCGCTGCCCAGCACCGCGCAGCGCTGGTTCACCCTCGCCTGGGTGCTGACGCTGGGCACCGTCACGTGCGCGCTCACCGGGATCGCCTACAGCGCGGCGATCCCGAACAGCCGCTCGGCCGCGGCGATCGTGACGCCGGTGTTCATGGTGCTGCAGTTCATCTCCGGAGTCTTCTACCCCTTCCACCAGCTTCCCGCGTGGATGCAGAACACGGCCGCGCTGTTCCCGGTGAAGTGGATGGCGCAGGGGTTCCGTTCGGTGTTCCTGCCGGACAGTTTCACGGTCGTGGAACCGGCGGGCAGCTGGGAGCTCGGCCGTATCGCGCTCGTTCTGGGGCTGTGGGCGGCCGGCGGCCTGCTGCTCACCGCGTTGACGTTCGGCTGGCGCACCGCGCGCGTGCGGTGATCCGTCCAGGCGAGCCGGGTGGGGACGCGTTCAGGTGGGGGACGCGTCCCGGCAGGTGATCCTGTCAAGGCAGGTGATTCGTCCAGGCAAGGTGGTTCTTCCAGGTGAGTGATCCCATCCAGGCGGCGGCTCGTCCAGGTGGGGATCCCGTCCAGGCGCTTGACCGGGCAGGCCGTTGACCAGACGGGCCGTCGATCGGGAAAGCGGCTGATCAGGCAAGCGACAGCAAGGGAACCGACGCGTGACGGCAGGCACTCAGATCCGTCTCCCCGCCCACCTCCCCCATCCCTTCTCCCCCGCGGGACGGGTCGATCCCTATCCGGCCTACGACTGGCTGCGTTCCCGTGCCCCCGTCCACCACGACGTGATGTCGCGGCTGTGGCTGGTGACCGGGCACGCCGACTGCGCCGCCGTACTGCGTGACCGGAGGTTCTCGGCGAGCGCCGGGCAGCAGGGGCGGGCGCGCGGCGAGGAGTTGCCGCCGTCGATGCTCACCACGGACCCGCCCGACCACACGCGGCTGCGCGCGCCGGGACTGCTGCTGCTCGGCCCCGCGGCGATCGCGTCGGTGGCCGGGGGGATCGCCGCCGACGTGGACGACCTTCTCGAACGGCTCGCGGGCGAGACCGTGGTCGACGCGGTCAGGCAGATCGGGAGCCCGCTGTCCACCTCGGTCTTCCTGCGGCTGTTCGGACTCGCGGAGAGCGACAGGAAGGTCTTCGAGCAGCTCGCCCAGGCGGCCTCGATCAACCTGGATCCGCTCGCCGGGCCGCAGGTGGCAGCACTGGGCAGGTCGGCCATGTCGGAGCTGAGTCGGTTCCTGGACGAGCATCGCGCGAGCGCCGCGCCCAGCCCGCTGACCCGGTTCGCCGCCGACGACCGGCTCACCCGGGCGGAGATGCTCGGGGTGCTCGGGCTCGCCGTGGTCGGCGGGTGGCAGCCGCTCGCCGAGGCGATCGGCAACGCGCTGTACTGGCTGCTCCCCCGGCCGCGGGCGCTCGCCGCGCTGCGCGAGGGCGGGGACGAGTTCGCGCGTACGGCGATGGACGAGTTGCTGAGGTTGGAAGCGCCGATCCCCTTCACGGCGAGGGTCGCGGTCGAGAACGTGACACTGCCCGGCGGTGAGGTGCCCCGGGGGGCGAGGGTGCTCGCGGTCGTCGCCGCCGCCAACCGGGACCCGGCCGTTTTCGACAGGCCGGGGGAGCTGCTGCTCGACCGGACGCCCAACCCGCACCTCGCCTTCGGCGGGGGGCCGCACTTCTGCCTGGCGGCGCAGCTCGTCCGGCAGACGGGGGCGGTGCTGCTCGCCCGGCTGGCCGGGCGGTTCCCGTCCGCGTCGCTCACCGACGAGAAGCCGGCCTGGGCCGCCACCCTCATCCCCCGGCGGCTGCGCTCCCTCCCGGTGAACCTGGGAGTGGACTCGGGAGGCGGGGATGCGTACTGAGGTGCTCGTGATCGGCGCGGGGGTGAGCGGGCTGACCTGCGCCACCCGGCTGGCCGAGGCCGGGGTACGTACGGCGGTGGTCGAGGCGAGGTCACGGGTGGGCGGGCGGATACGGACGTTTCGCCCCACGGACGGCGGCCCCTCGCTGGAACTGGGCGCGCAGGTCGTCCACGGAGACCTGAACCCCGTCCACGGGATCGTGGACACCGAGACGGCGCCGCGGCCGACCGCGGCGCGGGTGGTGAGCGGGCGGGTGGGCCGTCCTATGGGGGCGCCGGCCCGCACGCCGCAGCCGCCGTGGGCGCTGGAGGCGAGGCTGAACGCCGAGGGCGCGGGGATCGGTGAGTCGGTGAACGACTGGCTCGTGGACAGGGGCGGCCCGTACCCGGTGGCGAGCGAGTGGTTCCGTCAGATCTGGGCCACCGATCCGGAGCGGCTCAGTGCCCGGGGCGTGGCCGAGGCCCATCGGGGGGACACCGCGGGGCGGGGGGAGTTCGTGGTCTCGGGCGGGTTCGACCTGCTGCCGAGGCGGCTGGCCGCGGGGCTCGACGTGCGTACGGACTGCCCCGTCCAGGTGCTCGGCTGGTCGCCGGGGCGGGTCTCCGCGCAGACGCCCGCCGGGGTCGTGGAGGCGGAGCGGGTGGTGGTGACCGTGCCGCCCTCGGTCGTGACCCACGGCACGCTCACCGTCAAGGACCTGCCGGAGCCCAAGGTCGAGGCCGCGCGTGCCCTCGCCGGCGGGGACGGTTGCTGCGTCGTCGCGACCCTGTCCGTGCCCGCGCCGGAGACGGCGTCGGTGTTCGACGCGGACGGGATCGGCGGTTTCGTGAGCTGCCGCGAGGGGCGTCCCGAGGCGTTGATCGTGGCCAGGGACGCGGCGGCGGCCCACGTGCGCGCCGCGACCGCCGGCTACGGCCCCGCGACCGCTTCCAGCACCGGCTCCGACCTCGCGACACTCCTCGCGGTCGCCCTGCCGTGGGCCGCGCGGGCCGAGGTGGTGGACATCGAGGTCGCCGACTGGGGGGCCGACCCGTGGAGCCGGGGCGCGTTCACCGCGCCGACGGTGGGCGCCGAGTGGGCTCCGGTGATCTGGGCCGAACCGGTCGCGGACACGCTTTTCTTCGCGGGCGAGGCCACGGTCTCGGGGACGCGCCTGCCGTGGGTTCAGGGGGCGATCGCCAGCGGGGTGATCGCCGCCGACCGGCTCCTGGAGGCGATGGGCTGATGGCATCACATTCGGAAGATCCACGACAGCCGGCGCGGCCGACGACACCGCATCCGGAAGAATCACGACAGTCGGCGCGGTCCATGACACCGCATCCGGAAAAGTCACGACAGCCGGCGCAGTCGGCGGCGTCACGCCCGGAGAAGTCGCGGTATCCGGAGCGGTCGGCAGCACCCCAAACGCACTCGACGGCACCGCACTCCGGCTGGTACCTGCCCGCCTTCACCTCGGAGCTGGAGGCCGAGGTGACTCCCCTGGAGATCGGCACCCGGCGGCTGGTGGCGGTGCGGACCGAGACGGGGCTCCGCGTCTTCGACGCCGACTGCCCACATCGGGGCGCGCATCTCGGCTACGGGGGACGGCTCTCCGGCGGCTGCCTGGTCTGCCCGTTCCACGGCCGCAGGATCGCGCTGGGCGACGCGGCCGGACGGCTGTCGGTACGCGAGCACCATGTGATCGTCTCCGGTGAGGCCGTGTTCGTCCGCCTCTCGGACGGCCCCGACGACGACCGGGGACTCACCAGGGCGCTCAAGGAGCTGGAGGCGACCCACCCGCTCACGGCGGCCGTGACCAGGCCGCTCGCCGCCGATCCCGCGCTGGTCGTGGAGAACGCCTTCGACGTCGACCACTTCACCGAGGTGCACAAGGTGCCGAGGCTGCGCGGGATGGCGCATCGGGACGGGGACGAGGGCGAGCTCGTCATCGAGGGCGAGTTCGTCATGGGAGCGAAGCCGGGGAGCAGCTCGGGGCAGCAGGTCACCCGGGCCGGGTTCCTGGCCCGCGCCTACAGTCCCGGCGTGGTCGTCACCCGCTTCGGGCCGCCGGGGTGGGAGCAGGTGATCGTCACCGCCGCCGTGCCGTACGAGAGGGGCGGGTGCGTGGCGCGGGTGGCGATCGGGGTCCGCCCCGAGCAGCGCGGGGAGTTGCCGCTGCTCATCCACGGCAGCGAGCGCGCGCTGGAGGAGGACGCGGTGATCTGGGAGCGGCTGAACCCGCGGGCGGTGCCCCGCTTCGACAGCAGGGACGTCGCGGTGCTGGCCTATCGGGAGTTCTGCGCGACCTTCGGGGAGCCGACGTGAACGGGCTGCGGGTCGTCAGCTCGGGAACGGGTCCCCCGGTGCTGTGGGTGCACGGCTACACCATGGACCTCACGCTGTGGAAACCGTTGTGGAAGCTGCTGCCCGGCTGGCGGCACATCGGCGTGGACCTTCCCGGCCACGGTGGCTCCGAACCGTTGCAGCCGGGTGTGACCCTGCCGTCGCTGGCGTTAAGGCTGACCGAAATAGCAGAGACCGAGGGAGCGGAGCGGGTCGTGGGACTCTCCTTCGGTTCCGGCGTCGCGCTGCAGATGGCCCTGGAGGCGCCGGAGGTGGTGCGGCGCCTGGTGCTCGCGGCGCCGACGCTCGGCGGCGCGCCGCCCGACCCGGCCGCCCGGCGGCGCTACATGGAGCTCATGATGGTGCGCAGGGCCGGCGGCGGACGGGAACAGATGGCCGAGCTGTGGATGAGCTCCCCTCCCGACATCTTCCGCGGCACCGAGGCGCACCCCGAGCTGCGGGCGCGACTGCGGGCGGTGATCGGCGGACACTCCTGGGCCGAGCTGGACACGGGGGCGATGGCCGCGCTCAGCGCGCACCGGCATCCTCCTGAGGATTTGACCCGGATCAGGGCGGCCACCATGGTTATCATCGGTGACTCGGACATGCCCACCTTCGTGGCCAATGCGAAGACGCTGCGACAGATGGTCCCCGAATGTCATATTCGGACAATCCCTAACTCGGGGCACCTTCCTCTGTTGGAGCAGCCAGAAATGTCGGCAAAAGCGGTATTTGCGGGACTGACATTATCTGAGAGAGTAGATCGGGTTTGAGGCTGTTGTACGAGCGTTTACAGTTAGACACCCGTAAGGGGGGTTAGTTGCCCCTGCTATTGAGTTTCTTCGGCATGACCGTCATGGTTCTCACCGAGCTCAACCTAGGCGACCTGGCATTCCTGTTCGGCCCGCACCTCGTGGAGAGCGGCGAACCACAGCTGGTCGTGAAGCTTCTCACCGGCAAGTCGTCGGACGGGGAGCTGCTGGTCTACCGTCCCGACGGGATGTTGCTGCAGCGTCGCGTGTTCCGCGGATGGAGCACGATGCCACCCCCTCTCCCCCCGTTCGCCGTGCTCGACCATCTTTTCCTGGTGATGCGCGCCATCGTCATGGCCAAGGGCGACTCCACGGTCGCGCTGATCGGCACCGCCTGCTCACCCGGTGCCGCCGTGGCGACCGCACTGGCCAGGCGGTCCTGGCGGCCGGTGTCGGGACAGCTCCTCGTGATCGACCGGGCCACCGGCCAGACGCTCCCCTTCCACGTACCGCTGGACCTGCGCGGCGGCGCCCTGGAGTCGGCGAGGACCGGCGGCCTGATCGGCCCGGAGACCGACCCCGGCACCTGGCGGCGGGCCGAGCCCACACCGGCCGGGGAATCCGTTCTGGTCCGCCCGGAACTCCTCGGCCCGATCGTCCCCGTCACCGCCAGGCTCGCCCCGCCCACCCTGGTCAGGATCTGCCAGGAGGACGGCGACCGCTGCGAGCTGGCGCCCTGGGCCTTCCAGCCGCACGTCTGGCCGCCGAACACCTCGGACCTGGCCGACGCGCCCCGCTACCGGCTGCTCATGCCGGAGTTCGGCGGCGCGGAGGAGGCCGCGACACTCATCGACGACATGCTCCAGGAGACGCCATGCCCCGGCGGACCGCGTACGGCCCGGGAACACCTTGCTGGGTCGACCACATCACCGTCGACCTGACCGGCGCGAAACAGTTCTACGGCGGCCTGTTCGGCTGGGAGTTCACCAGGGAGAACGACCGCGGCTACCACCTGATCACGTTGCGAGGGGAGATCATCGGCGGCCTCGGCCCCAGCCCGATGGGCATGGCGCCCGGCTCGTCGTGGAACGTCTACCTGGCCTCCAAGGACCTCGACCACACCCGGACGGAGGTCGGACGCCTGGGCGGCCGTGTCGTGATGGGTCCCGTGCCGGCGGGCGGGGACGGCCGCCTCTGCCTGGCCGTCGACCCGTCCGGCGCGGCGGTCGGCTTCTGGGAGGGGGGCAGGGACGAGGGCGTGGTCCTGGTGGACGAGCCCGGCGCCCTGTGCGCCTGCGAGCTGCACACCGCCCGCCCTGATGCGGCGGAGGAGTTCTACCGGGGCCTGTACGGTGACGTGCCCGCGGTGATCCGCTCCTCGTCCAGGACCGGCTGGGTGCCGTTCTTCGGTATCGGGGACGCCGAGAACACCGAAAGCTCCGGGGGCTCCGGAAGCGACGAGGGCAGCGCGGCGGAGGTGTCCACCGGGAACGCCGGAGACGAAGAAACCGGCCAGGGCACCGGAAACAGCGGAAGCACCACGACGGAGACGGCCGCGGGGAACGCCGAAGGCCCCGGGGGCACGGGAATCACCGGGATCACCGGGATCACCGTCGCGGCGGCGCTCGCCGCCGGGGCCCGCCAGCTGGATTCCGGCCTGTTCGCCGACCCCCTGGGCGGGGTCTTCGGCCTCACCGGCGGGAATTACTGACGACGAAAGCGCACGTCACCCAAAGGCCACCCGTCGCCGCAGGTCAGGGGCGTGAGCACGTGTCAAGCCGGGCTTTCCGCGTCAACAGTCAGAAAATGCGTATCATGATGAGCATAAATACGTATTAACAAGTTTCCCTAACCCTTGCGATGATTCTGAAGTTGGCAATTCTCGCAGGGGAAAGGCATTTCATGGCGCCTGACGTGACGGTGATAGGCGGAGGCCCTGCTGGAGCGATCTCGTCGGCGCTGCTGGCTCGGGCGGGCGCCCGGGTCCGCCTGCTGGAACGGGATTTCTTCCCCAGATATCACATCGGCGAGTCGATCTCCTCTTCCTGCCGGGCCATCATCGACCTCGTCGGCGCCAGGGAGAAGATCGAGGCCCGCGGCTACCAGGTCAAGGAAGGACTGCTGCTCCGCTGGGGCGCGGAGCGCGACTGGGCGATCAACTGGCCGGACCTCTTCGGCGACCAGGTGCGCTCCTGGCAGGTGGACCGCGCCGACTTCGACGACGTCCTGCTCAGGCACGCCGCCGACGAGGGCGTCGAGGTGGTCCAGGGCGCCCAGGTGAAGAAGGTCCGCTTCGACGGAGACCGCGCGGTGGGCGTGGAGTGGACGCACGACGGGCGTCTCCTGGAGGCTCCCGCCGAGTTCGTGGTGGACGCCTCGGGCCGCGCCGGTGTGCTCTCCTCCCAGCACTTCCGCAACCGGCGGCCGCACGACGTCTTCCGCAACGTCGCCATCTGGGGCTACTACCGGGGCGGCACGCTGCTGCCCCGCACTCCCCGGGGCGGCATCAACGTGATCTCCTCCCCCAACGGCTGGTACTGGGTCATCCCGCTCAGCGGTGACGTCTACAGCGTGGGCTTCGTCACCCACCGGGACCAGTTCCTCGCCCGCAGGCCCGAGTTCCCCTCGCAGCACGCGATGTTCCTCGCGCTGGTCGCGGAGTCGCAGACGGTGGCGGAGCTGGTGGCGGACGGTCACCTCGAAGGTGAGATCCGCGTCGAGCGGGACTTCTCCTACTCGGCCGACAGCTTCTGCGGGCCCGGCTACTTCCTCGCGGGCGACTCCGCCTGCTTCCTCGACCCGCTGCTCTCCACCGGCGTGCACCTGGCCATGTACAGCGGCATGCTCGCCGCCGCGAGCATCCTGTCCGCCCACGCGGGGGAGGTCACCGAGCGCGAGGCGCTGGCGTTCCACGAGTCCCACTACCGCAACGCCTACGGCCGGATGTTCTCCATGGTCGCCGGGTTCTACGAGCAGTACCGGGGCAGGAACAGCTACTTCTGGCTGGCCCAGCGCCTGGCCAGGGGGCAGTACCCGGAGCTGATGAGAAAGCGCGGCGGTGACGCCCCCGCTCCCTCCGACGGCGCCTTCGCCTCGATCACCTCCGGCCTGACCGACCTGGACGACGCCACCCGCGTCGGCGGCGCGGCCCCGCTGGACGCGATGGTGCTCGCCGGCGAGCTGGTCGCGGGGAAGAACGGCGACCGGAGCGCGGACCTCGGCGGCCCCGGCGACGCGTCCGGGCTCTACCTGGTCACCGAGCCGAGACTGGGCATCGGCAGGGCCGTCGAACCGGTGGCGCCACGCTGACCGAAGGTCCACCGATCGGCACACCGGCCGAACCGGAGGCATCGCGCTGACCGGAGGCCGACCGATCGGCGTACCAGCCGGACCGGAGGCCGACCGGAGATCGACCGGGTGGTAGGGCGCGAGGCGACTCGGTGAACCGAAACGATGGGGACCGCGGGGAGCAGATCAGAGGTCGAGGGCGGTGGCCAGCTGGTGCCGTCCTCGGATGCCCAGCTTGCGGTAGATGCGGCCCAGATGGGTGTCGATGGTGCGCTTGCTCAGGCAGAGCCGCTCGGCGACCTCCATGCTGCTCATGCCCTGCCGTACCAGCTCGACGACCCGCTGCTCGGCGGGGGTGAGCACGATCCTGGCGTGCGAAGGGCGGGCCTCCGGCGTGTGGTCCCGGCTCCCCGGCTCGCCGGCGGCGATCGTACGGGCCGCGGAGTGCTCGCCCAGCGCGGTGTACGCCCGGGCGGCGTGCGCGCGCCAGGGCAGGCAGGCGGGATTGGTGATGCCCCGGGCGGAGAGGCGGTGCCCGCAGTCGAGGAAGAGGCCGAGCGCGGTGGCGTGGTCGTCCGCCGCCGCCGCGATCAGCCCCTGCACCTCCAGGACCATGCTCTTGACCAGGGGGTGGGCGTCGGCGGGGATCGTCATCTCGCGTACCAGTGCCTCGGCGTCGTCCACCCGCTCCATCCGGATCAGGGCCCGCGCGCCGCAGGCGCGGGCCGCCGTGGCGAGCACCCGCGCGCCGATCAGTTCGGCCCCCTCCCGCGCGTCGAGCGCGTCCCGCAGGCTGTCGGCGGACTCGCCCCTGCGGTAGTCGACGTCCGAGCGCAGCAGCAGCCCGAGCGCGTGCAGGTCCGGCTGGTCCCAGGTGCGGGCGTCCCGCAGGATCCTGGTGCACACGTCCAGCGCGTCCTCCGGCCGTCCCGTCCAACCGAACGCGAGCGCGGCGCCCACCAGGCCGGTGCCGACCGGCCGGTCCCTGGGTGATCGGTCTCTGGTGGCTCGCGTCGCCAGCCGCCTGGCGGTGTCCGGGTAGCGCCCGCCCGCCGCGACCATCGCCGCGAGCGCCCCGGAGAACTCCTTCGCCGCCGCGTCCGGCGTGCCCGCCGCGGCCATCCGCAGCGACCTGCGCAACCCCGCGCGGTATCCCGACAGCACTCCCTGCGCGGTGAGCCGCAGCAGCGGCTCCCTGGGCGGGTCCGCCATCGTCGCCAGTTCGTGGGCCGCGGTGACGAACGGCCTGACGCCCACCGTGCCGGCGGCGAGCGCGGGGCTGGCCAGGTTCAGCAGCGACCTGGCCCGCCGGGCGGGATCCGGCGCGGTGGTGGCCAGCGCCTCGGCGTGCCGGACGCAGGCGTCCAGGTCGTGGCGCAGCTCGACCATGCCGAGTTGCAAGGTCAGCTCGTGGATGGTCGCGGAGTCGTCGGTGCAGGCCAGCGCGCGGCGCAGGTATCGGGTCGCGTCGTCGTACCGCCGGGCCGCGACCGCCTCGGTGGCCGCCCTGCGCAGCACCGGGATTCCCCAGTCGGAGTCGGTGAGCATCAGGTGCTCGGCGGTCTGCGCGGCCGGCGCGCCCAGCCTGTCGAGCAGCGTGGCCCCGCGTTCGTGCAGGCCGAGCCTGGTCTGGTTGTCGACGCGCGACAGTACGGCGGCGCGGACGAGGGGGTTGCGGAACCGTACGGGCGGCCCCTCCGAGATGAGTCCCGCCTGGACGAGGGCTCGGCGGGCCTGGCGGATCTGCGGCTCGCCCTGGCTCAGCAGGATCGCCGCCACGGTGGTGTCGGTGTCGGGTCCCATCACGGCGAGCTGGGTGAGCAGTTCGGAGACCACCGGGTCGTGGTCGTTCAGCCATTCGAGCACGGTGTCGGAGAGTGCCGCCGTACCGATCTCCAGCACCTGGTCGATGTCGGGCTCGCCGGGGCTCACCCTCGCCTGGCGCATCCGGCCGGTCAGCTCGCGCAGCACCAGCGGGTTGCCCTGCGACAGCGTGTGACAGAGCGCGGCCAGCTCCACGTCGGGCGGCGCGCCCATCGCCTCCGCGACGAAGTCGGCCGTGCAGGTGGCGCAGAACGGTCTGAGCTGCACGGACCGTGCGTACGGCAGATTGCCCAGGTCCGCGCCGAGCGCGGCCGGGGTGCTGCCCGGCAGCGTGGCGACCATCATCACCGGCAGGTCGTCCAGGCGGCGCGCGATGTAGGAGAACCAGCGCAGCGAGGGGGTGTCGGCGAAGGCCAGGTCGTCGATCGCGATCACCACGGGGTGGTCGGCGACGAGTTCGCGGGTGATGTGGAACAGGTTGAGCAGCAGGTCGTGGGTGGCGGCGCCGTCGCCGTCGGAGGCCCGGTCGAACTGCTTGCGGGTCCGCTCCCCCGAGGAGAGCACCGGGTCGAAGAGCTGCCTCACCATGCCGTAGGCGAAATGACTCTCGCTGGGATGGCAGCGGGCCCGTAACACCCGGCTGCGCTGGGGAAGCATTTCGGTGACGGCGCCGAGCAGGGAGCTCTTGCCCATCCCGTTCTCCCCGAGGATCGACGCGACGACCGGCCTTCCTGACCGGAGCCCGTCAATGGCCTCCCGGAAGACAGTCAATTCTCTGTCCCGGTGAAGAAGTGATGCCATACCTCATGGTCCCATTCTCCCGATACAGATCTCAACGGGCGCCCCGCCCGTCTTTCCCGGCGACCCCATGTGCGCTCCCACCACCGCCGATACGGCGATACTGAGGCATCCGCCCCCGAAACCTAAGTATCGGCCGCGCGATGCGTACATTTTTTTGCGCATTCACCATAGCGGTCATCTCGTGTTTGAATCCGCATTGAAGAGGGTTTCGAGAGCTTGATATAAAAAAGGCGGTTGGCAATGGAGAGTCCACGGCTGAAGGCTCATTTCCATGTCGAGGTCGTGGACGGATCCCGGGTCTTCCTGTACGCGGAGGGAAAGGACTTCCTCGTGCCGGGGCAGGCCGCCGCGGCGGTGCTGCCCTACCTCGACGGCCGCAGGACCGTGAGCGAGATCGTCCAGGAGCTGTCCGGGCGCGTTCCGTTCACCACGGTGCTGACCACGCTGCGCCGCTACGAGGCGGCCGGACACCTCGCCGAGGGCAGGCCGGACCTGCCGGAGAGGGTGCTCGCCTACTGGGACGCGCTGGGCATCGACCCGGCGGCCGTCGCCAGGGGCACACCGGTCACCGTCTCGGCCGCCGAGAGGGTGGACGCCGCACCGGTGGTGAACGCCCTCACCGAGCTGGGGCTGAACGTGAGCACCGGCGCGATCGGCGAGGTGCCCGCCGAAGGGGTGTCGGTCGTGCTCGTCGACGACTACCTCGACCCGGCCCTGGAGCACCGCAACGCGCTGCAGCTCGCCTCCGGGCTGCCCTGGCTGCTCGCCAAGCCCGGTGGCGTCAGCCCGTGGCTCGGCCCCTACCTCGACCCCGACCACACCGGCTGCTGGTCGTGCCTGGCGCAGCGGCTCGGCGGCAACCGCCAGCTGGAGCGCTACCTCGCCGGCAAGCGGGGCGAGCGGACGCCGCTGCACCCGGTGCGCGCGCAGATCGCGGCCGGGCCGCTCGCGCTGGCCGGGATGCTCGCGGCCGAGGTCGCCAGGATCGTGGCGACCGGTGAGCCGGGCGCGCTCTGCGGCCGGATGGTCACCCTCGACCTGGCGACCATGGAGACCGGCGGGCACATCCTGATCCGCCAGCCGCAGTGCCCCTCGTGCGGCACGCCACCCGACGGCGACCCCAAGATCGTGCTCACCCCGAGCCTGGCGAACCACGTCACCGACGGCGGCTACCGGGTCAACCAGCCGCAGGAGACGTTCGAGCGGCTGGAGCGGCACATCAGCCCGCACCTCGGCGCGATCACCAAGCTGATCTCGATCGGCGCCGACTCCAGCGGCCTGACCTTCAGCTACGCCGCGGGACACAACTTCGCCATGGTCAACGACAGCATGGACCTGCTCCGCCGCAACCTGCGCGGCCAGAGCGGCGGCAAGGGGCGCTCGGAGATCCAGGCGAAGGTGAGCGCGGTCTGCGAGGCGATCGAACGGTACTCGGGGGTCTGGCGGGGGGACGAGCCGGTCATCCGGGCCGCGTACGCCGACCTGGACCCGGCCACCGCCGTGCACCCGGACCGGATGCTGCTCTTCTCCGACGAGCAGCGGGCCGGTCGCAAGGAGTGGAACGCCGACCCGGCGCACCGGCTGCAGCAGGTGCCCGACCCGTTCGAGGAGAACGTGCCGTTCGACTGGTCGCGAGCCTGGTCGCTCACCAGGGACGAGGAACGGCTCGTCCCCGCCGCCTACGCCTGGTACGGCCACCCCGACCTCTACGGCCACTTCTTCTGCATCGCCGACTCCAACGGCAGCGCCGCGGGCAACACCCTGGAGGAGGCGATCCTGCAGGGCATCTGCGAGCTGGTCGAACGCGACTCGGTGGCGCTGTGGTGGTACAACCGGCTGCGCCGCCCCGGCTTCGACCTCGACTCGCTGAACGACCCCTACGTGGACGAGCTGCGGGACTTCTACTCGAACATGGACCGCGACCTGTGGATGCTCGACCTCACCACCGACGTGGACATCCCGGTGTACGCGGCCGTCTCCCGGCGCCGCCACGAGGTCGAGGACATCATGGTCGGCTTCGGCAGCCACCCCGACCCGCGCATCGCGGCGTTCCGCGCGCTCACCGAGCTCAACCAGTTCCTGCCCAGCGTGGACCGGCGTGACGAGGAGGGCAACACGCTCTACCGGGTGGACGACCCGGAGATGCTGGCCTGGTGCAAGGGGGCGGTGATCGACCGCGAGCCCTGGCTGCTGCCGGATCCGGACCGGCCGCTCACCACCGTCGGCCCGCCCGCCCCCACCGACCTGGCCGAGTGCGTACGCCGGTGCGTGGACTCGATCGAGGCGGCCGGCTCCGAGGTGATCGTCCTGGACCAGACCCGCCCCGACCTGGACCTGAACGTCGTCAAGGTGATGGCGCCCGGCCTGCGGCACTTCTGGCGCCGGCTGGCACCCGGCCGCCTCTACGACGCGCCGGTACGGCTCGGCTGGCTCGACCGCCCGACCCCCCAGGAGGAGATCAACTCCTGGAACGTGTTCTTCTGAGACGGACGGTGCCCATGAACCCCATCATCGTCTCCCGGCTCCGCCGGGACGCGTCGTTCTCCGGCGAGCACATCCGGTTCGCCGCCACGGTCCTCGAACTGAAGAACCTGTCACAGGGGCAGGGCACCGCGCTGAAACTGCTCGCCGAGGGCGACCACGACGACGCCGCCCTCGCCGCCGCGGTGACCACCGCGGACGGCGAGGCGGGACTGCTGCGCTGGCACCTGCTGTTTCGCAGGCTCAACACCTCCGGGCTGATCGAGCACGCCGTACAGGTGGACGGCGACGTCACGGCGAGGCTCTATCCGGTCGGCCGTGGCTCGACGCTGCCGGCGGCGGCCCCCGCGGGACCGGTGCGGCTGTCGCGGTTCGCCGAGGCGCGGGTGGTGGACGGCACGCTCACCCTGCGGGCCCCCGGCCGTCACCTCGCCGTCGAGCTGATGCCCCAGGCCGCGGGACTGCTCGGCGAACTCGCGACCTGGAACACCCAGGCGCCCGCCCCGCTGCTGCGGCTGCTCGCCACCGCCGGCCTGCTCGCGCCCGGCGGCCCGGACGAGGACCTGGAGACGACCGAGCGGTCCTACGCGCAGTGGCACCCCGCCGACCTGGCCTTCCACTCCCGTACCCGCTTCCCCGCCACGGTCGGCGGGTACGGCGGGACCTACCCCCTCGGTGACCGCTTCCCGCCCGAACCGGTCTCCCCGCCGCCCTCCGGCCTGCGTACGGTCGCGCTGCCGGTGCCCGACCTGGACCGGATAGCGGCGACGGAGCCGTCGTTCACCGAGATCCTCGAACGGCGCGGCTCGACCCGCGCCCACGACGAGGAGACGCCGATCACCCTCGCCCAGCTCGGCGAGCTGCTCTACCGGAGCCTGCGCAGGCGGGGCACGATGACGGGCAGCGACGGCCAGCGGCTCGCCAACCGGCCGTATCCGAGCGGCGGGGCCGTGCACGAGCTGGAGGTCTACCCGCTCGTCACCGCGTGCGAGGGACTGCCCGCAGGACTGTGGCACTACGCGACCGACCGGCACGAGCTGGAACTCGTCGCCGAACCCGGCAAGGCCACCGACGTGCTGGTCAAGGAGTCGCGGAACGCCGCGATGATGGAGACGGACCCGCAGGTCGTGCTGCTGGTGACGGCGAGGTTCGGCCGGGTGATGTGGAAGTACGAGACCGTCGCCTACCCGCTGGTGCTCAAGCACGTGGGCGTGCTCTACCAGACCCTCTACCTGGTGGCCACCGCGATGGACCTCGCCGTGTGCGGCCTGGGCGGCGGGGACGCCGCGGCCTTCGCCACCGCCTCGGGACACGACCCGCTCCTGGAGGGCACCGTCGGGGAGCTCGTCCTCGGCTCCCGGTCACGGACGGAAGGGTAGGCCCCGATGAGTTCTCGCCACCGGCCCCGGACGGAGGGGTGGAACGCGATGGCATTCCGCCACCGGCCCCGGACGAAACGGGATTCCGCACCCGGCCCCGGACCCGACCTCGGCCCCGGCCCCGGACGAAGGGGTGGAGCGCGATGAGATTCCGCTACCAGGCGCTGCAACGGATGCGCGAACCCGACGAGCTGGACTCCCCCACCCTGCTCGCCACCCCCCGGGGCTGGATCGCGGTCTTCGTCGTGATGATCGTGATGGCGGGCGGGCTGGTCTGGGCGTTCGCCGCCGAGCTGCGCATCTCGGTCGCCGCCCCGGGCGTCCTCACCCATCCGGGCGGTACGGCCCGCATCCAGAGTCACTACTCGGGCCTGGCCCGCCGCGTGCTGGTCAGGCCGGGCGACCGGGTGATCGTCGGCCAGTCCGTCGCGGAGCTGCAGGACGCCGACGGCAAGATCCAGCAGGTGGCGAGCCCGTTCACCGGCCAGGTGGTCGGCACCACGGTCAACGACGGCCAGGTCGTCGCCGTCGGCACCACGATCGCCACCGTCGAACGGACCGACCTGCCCGACGACCGCCTGGTCGCGATGGTGTTCGTGCCCGCCGACCGGGCTGCGTGGATCGCCCCCGGCCGTCCGGTCGACCTGGAGGTGTCCACCGCGCCCGCCGCGGCCTTCGGGCTGCTGCGCGGCCAGGTCACCTCGGTGAGCCGCTACCCCCTCACCGGCGAGGCACTGGCCGGACTGGTGGGCGGCGAGCTCGCCGCCAAGAGGTACGCGGCCGTCCAGGCCCCCCTGATGATCATCGTGGACCTGATCCCCAAACCGGGCACGCACTCGGGATACACCTGGTCGACCGCGCAGGGGCCACCCGTGCAACTCGACTCCCAGGTGACCGTTTCGGCCTCCATCCACCTGGGCGAGCAGACGCCGTTCGACCTGGTGCTCGGGCGCTGAGCGGAGGAGGCACCGATGACGGACATGACGACGAGGCCCGCGAAAGCCGCCCCCGCGAAGCGGGGAAGGCGCCGATGACGAACACGACGACGAAGCCCGCCAAGCCCGCGGTCACGAAGCGGAGGAGGCACCGATGACGAACACCACACTCGACCCCGCGAAACCCGCCAAGCCCGCCAAGGCCGCGCCGAAGAAACAGCCGCAGGCCCCGCGCCCCCGCAGGAAGAACCGCCACCGGGTGCCGACCGTGATCCAGATGGAGGCGGTCGAGTGCGGTGCCGCCGCGCTCGCGATGGTCCTGGGTCACTACGGCAAGCACGTCCCGCTGGAGGACCTGCGCGGTCGCTGCGGGGTGTCCAGGGACGGGTCCAAGGCCTCCTCGATGCTCGCGGCGGCCCGCTCCTACGGGATGATCGCGAAAGGCTTCCAGGTCGAGGCCGAACTGCTCCGCGACCAGACCGGTCCGGTGATCATTTTCTGGGCGTTCCAGCACTTCATCGTGGTCGAAGGACTCGTGACCCGGTTCGGCCGCACCATGGTCGCGGTGAACGACCCCTCGTCGGGCCCCCGGCTGATGGAGTGGTCGGAGTTCGACTCCGGCTTCACCGGGATCATGCTCACCTTCGAGCCGGGGCCCGACTTCAAGCCGGGCGGCGAACGCGCCAAGCTCAGCAAGGCGCTGCTGCAATGGCGACTGCCGTCGGGACGCGCCCTGCCGCTGGTGCTGCTCGCCAGCGCGCTGCTGCTCCTGCCCGGCATCGCGGGCCCCGCCTACTACCGGGTGTTCATCGACCGGGTGCTGACCGGCAACTCCCCCGGCATCCTGCCGCCACTGCTGATCGTGATGGCGTTCACCGCGGTGGCGATCTTCGTGCTCACCTCGGTGCAGCAGTACTACCTGCTGCGACTGGAGATCAGGGTCGGGCTGGTCGGCTCGGCCCGCTTCTTCCGGCACCTGCTCCGGCTGCCCATCGAGTTCTTCCTGCAACGCCGCCCGGCCGAGGTCGCCAAGCGGATCTCCACCAACGACACCGTCGCCGAGATCCTCTCCCGCGACCTCGCGCTGACCGTGATCAACATGGTGCTGGTGGTGTTCTACGCCGCGCTGCTGGTCCGCTACGACGTACTGCTCGGCGTGATCGGCGTCGGCATGGCGGCGCTGAACATCCTGGTCCTGCGCTGGGTCGCGCGGGCGCGCAAGGACGCGGTCACCGCGCTGCGCACCGACCGGGGCAACCTCACCGGCACCACCTTCGCCACACTCAGCATGATCGAGACGGTGAAGGCCACCGGCGCCGAACCCGACGCCTTCACCCGCTGGGCGGGCTTCCTCGCCAAGGTCGTCTCCGCGCAGCAGCGGCTCGGCGTGCCCACCGCGGTGCTCGTCGTCGTACCGCCGCTGCTCGCCACGGTGAACACCGGCCTGATGCTGCTGATCGGCGGGCTGCGGGTGGTGGAGGGCGTGCTCAGCGTCGGCATCCTCATCTCCTTCCAGACCCTGCTCGCCGCGCTCAGCAGGCCGGTCACCCAGCTCACCAACCTCGGCGGCCGTCTGCAGGACCTCAGCGCCGACGCCAAGCGCATCCACGACGTGGAACGGCACCCGATCGCCCGCTGCTTCGAGCGCAGCGGCGACGCGGCGGAGATCGGCACCCGCCTGGAGGGCCGCCTCGAACTGCGGAACGTCACCTTCGGGTACGGCCCGCTGACCGACCCCATCATCACCGACCTCTCGCTGAGCATGACACCGGGCAGCCGGGTCGCGATCGTGGGCGGCTCCGGCAGCGGCAAGTCCACCCTGGGCCGCCTGCTGACCGGCCTGTACGAACCGCGCTCCGGGCAGATCCTGCTCGACGGCCACCCGCTGGACGAGATCCCGCGAACCGTGCTCGCCGGCTCGATGGCCTACGTCGACCAGGAGATCGTGCTGTTCGCCGGGACCGTCCGCGACAACCTCACCCTGTGGGACGAGGCCGTCCCCGACGAGGTGGTGCTCGCCGCACTCCGCGACGCCGCCGTCTACGACGCCGTGCTCGCCCGCCCCGGCGGGATCAACTCGTTCGTCCGCGAGGACGGCCGCAACTTCAGCGGCGGCCAGCGGCAGCGGCTCGAACTCGCCCGCGCGCTCGCCTCGGAGCCGACCCTGCTCATCCTCGACGAGGCCACCAGCGCCCTGGACCCGGAGACGGAACACGTCATCATGGACAACCTGCGCCGCCGCGGCTGCGCCTGCCTGCTGATGGCCCACCGGCTGTCCACCATCCGCGACGCCGACGAGATCATCGTCCTGGACGGCGGCCGGGTCGCCGAGCGCGGCAGCCACGAGGAACTGCTCGCCGCCGACGGCATCTACACGCGGCTGTTTAACACCGGAGGAGGACTGTGAGCCCCCGCCGAAATCACCGGGATCACCGTCCCGCTGCTCGACACCGAAGGACGACCGTGAGCACCCGCCAGGATCGTCCCGCTGCCCGGCACCGGAGGGGCACCATGAGCCCCGCCAGGATCACCGTCCCGTCGCTCGACATCGGAGAAGCATCGTGAGCCCCGCCGCGCTCGCCGGGATCGCCATCCCACTGGACCTCGGCACCGACCGGTTCACGGTCCTCGACAACCCCGGGCGGATGCTGCTCGTCGAGTCGGGCCTGGTGGACCTGTTCGCGGTCAGGACCGTCGACGGCGAACTGAACGGACGCTGGAACTTCCTCGGCCGGGCCGAGGCGGGCATGGTGCTCGCCTGCGGGGCGCCTTCCGGTCCGCGCCACGTGATCGTGGCCCGCCCGGTGCCCGGCACCGTACTGGCCGACGTCCCGGTCGCGGTGCTGCACGACCTGCCCGCCGAGGCCGCCGCCTGGCTGGTCAAGGGGCTCGGCCGAGGTATCGAACTGCTCGCCGAGGCGCTGCCCGCCACCCTGCCGCCCAGGCAGTTCGTCCCGCTGCCCGTCGAGGGGACCGCCGAACTGGAGGCGGGCCGCGCCCTGCGGTCGGTCGACGGCGTGCGCTGCGTGCGCGTCGAGGAGGGCGAGGTGGGCGTCGGCAACAGTGACGGCCTGGTGTTCGGCGCGGACAGCGACATCTGCCTGACCGAGCGGGACTGGCTCCTCGCCCACACCAGGATCCGGCTGCGGACCCGCTCGCTGCACTCGGTCTTCGACGAGGGCGTACTGTGCGAGTTCCTCGCCGCTCACGCCGTCCGGCTGCTCGCCACCGTCGACGAACGCCTGGAGCGGCAGCGCGAGGAGGAGCGCGCCGCGCTCGCCGAACTGCGCGAACGCGAGAGCACCGTGCTGACGCAGGCCGTGCGCAGCTTCGACGCCGTACTGCGCGACACCGAGGTCCAGGTCAAGCTGGCCGACGTGGCCAACGACCCGCCCGCCCTCGCCGCGGCCCGGCTGGTCGCGGCGCACCAGGGGTTCGAGGTACGGCCGCCGGTACGGCGCGGGGGCCAGGACCGGCCGATGGGCGACCTGCAGGCGATAGCGCTCGCCTCCGGCGTCCGTACCAGGATGGTCCGGCTGGACGGCCCGTGGTGGACCCAGGACCTGGGCCCCATGGTGGGCAGCACCTCCACCGGCCGTCCCGTGGCGCTGCTCACCATGGGCCACGGCTACGTCATGGTGGACGACGGCGTGCTCACCCCGGTCACCGCGACCGTCGCCCGCGGCCTGGAGAAGCGGGCCCACGTGCTGTACCGGCCGCTGCCCGCCTCGGTCAAGACCGTCGGCGCGCTGCTGCGCCTGGGGCTCCTCGACGGCGGCAACCACCGTGACCTGCTGCGGTTCGCCGCCATGGGGGTGCTCGTCTCCCTGCTCGGGCTGCTCGTCCCGATCATGACGGGCAAGGTGCTCGGCGTGTTCACCGTACGGGCCGAACTCGACCTCATCGTCCAGGGCTCCCTGCTGGTGATCGGCTCCGGGTTCGTGATCGCCGCCCTGTCGGTGGTGCAGAACATCGCGGTGCTGCGGGTCGAGAGCCGCACCACCTCCGCCCTGCAGTCGGGCCTGTGGACCCGGCTGCTCTCCCTGCCCGCAGGCTTCTTCGCCCGCTACTCGACCGGCGAACTGGGCACGACGGTGCTGGGCATCAGCTCGGCGCAGGAGATGCTCTCCGGGATGCTCACCACGGCCACGCTGGGGCTGCTCACCGGATCGGCGAACCTCGTCCTGGTCTACTTCTACGACGTGCGCCTCGCCCTGGTCGCCACCGCGCTCATGCTGTTCGGCCTCGGGTTCGCCTTCGTCGCGGGACGAATGCAGCTGCGCTGGCAGCGACAGGCCTACGAGCACGAACGGACCATGTCGGCCAGGGTCTTCCAGATGCTCACCGCGATGCCGAAGCTGCGGGCCGCCGCCGCCGAGGAACGGGCGTTCGCCGAATGGACGCGTGAGGCCACCAGGGGCCGATCGCTCACCGCCTCGGCCCGCCGCATCCAGAACGCGGTGACCACGTTCAACGCCGGGTTCCCGCTGGTCTGCACGGGGATCGTGTTCGCGGTGGTGGCCGGGCCGATGGCGGGCCAGGTCTCGGTCGCCACGTTCCTGCCGTTCTTCACCGCACTCAGCCTGCTGCTCGCCTCCAGCCTCCAGTTCACCGCCGCCGCCGTCACCGCGATGGGCGTCGTGCCGATGCTGGAGAACATCAGACCGATCCTGGAGGCCCGCCCGGAGACCGACGGCACCAAGGCCGACCCCGGCGACCTGTCGGGGCGGCTCGGGCTCAGCAAGGTGTCGTTCCGCTACGGCCAGGACGGTCCGCTCACCCTCGACGGGGTCGCCCTCTCCATCGAGCCCGGCGAGTTCGTGGCCCTCGTCGGTCCCTCGGGCAGCGGCAAGTCCACGGTGCTGCGGCTGCTGCTCGGCTTCGAGACCCCGCTCTCGGGCACCGTGCTCTACGACGGCCAGGACCTCGCCGAACTCGACGTCTCCGCGGTCCGCCGCCAGTGCGGGGTGGTGCTCCAGAACGGCGCGCTGCAGGCGGGCAGCATCCAGGCCAACATCGTCGGCAGCGGCGTCCACACCGTGGACGACGCCTGGGCGGCGGCCGAGATGGCCGGGCTCGCCGCCGACATCAGGGCGATGCCGATGGGCATGCACACGGTGCTCTCCGAGGGCACCAGTACGCTGTCCGGCGGTCAGCGACAGCGCCTCATGATCGCTCGCGCACTGGTCGCCCGGCCCCGCATCGTGTTCTTCGACGAGGCGACCAGCGCGCTGGACAACCCCTCCCAGAGCCGGGTCGCCGAGAGCACCCGCCGCCTCAACGCCACCCGGGTGGTGATCGCCCACCGGCTCTCCACGGTGGTGGCCGCCGACCGCATCGTGGTGATGGACGAGGGGCGGATCGTCCAGCAGGGCACCTACGACGACCTCCTCGCCGACCGGGACGGGCTCTTCGCCCGCCTCGCCACCCGCCAGCTCTCCTGACCGGCGCATCGGACCGCCCGGCCCTCACACCGATCTGCTCGGCCTCCACACCGGTGTGCACGCCCCTGCATCGGTGTGCCCGACCTCGCGGGACCTCGCATGGTCGCGAACCTTCGTGGGTGAACCTTCGTAGGTGAACCTTCGTGGGTGGCCGATGCCGGGACGGTCGCGACAGGAGGGCGGCACGGCATGTCGCCGGACGACGGCCCCGCTCTCGGGCGGGGCCGTCGCCGGTTCCACCGACTCCCACTACTTCCTACCGGAACGGCGTCCCGCCGGGCACCGCGCCCGGCGGGACCGGGGCGTACCCGGTGGGCCGGGTGGTGAAGGTCCCCCGGCCCTGGGTCCGGCTCCGCAGCCTGGTCGCGTACCCGAACAGCTCGACGAGCGGCACGGTCGCGGTGATCACCACCGTCCCCGCCCGCGCGGTCGAACCGGAGACCCGGCCGCGTCGCGCCGACAGGTCGCCCAGCACCCCGCCCGCGGCGTCGTCGGGCACGGTGACCGTGACCTCGACCACCGGTTCCAGCAGCACCATCGCACTGGCCCGCAGTGCCTCCCGCAGCGCGAACCGGCCGGCCGCACGGAACGCCATCTCCGAGGAGTCCTTGGGGTGGGTGGCCCCGTCGGTCAGCGTGACCAGAAGACCGGTCACCGGATGACCTCCAAGAGGACCCTCGGCGAGCGCGTCCCGGCATCCGGCCTCCACCGCCCGGACGTACTCCCTCGGCACCCGCCCGCCGACGACGGTCGAGCGGAACACGAAGCCCGCCGCACCTCCGTCACCTTCACCGTCACCGACTCCGGTGCCGGTGCCGGTGCCGGTGCCGGTGCCGGTGCCGGTGCCGGTGCCGGTGCCGGTGTCCGCGAGGTTCTCCAGTGGCTCCACGTCGAGGACGACGTGGGCGAACTGCCCGGCGCCGCCGTCCTGCTTGACGTGCCGGTACAGCAGCCCCGACACCCCGCGCCCGACCGTCTCCCGGTAGGCCACCTGCGGCCGGCCGACCCCCACGTCCAGCCCCTGGTTACGGCGGATCTTCTCCACCGCGACCTCCAGATGCAGCTCGCCCATCCCGGAAAGCAGCGTCTGACCCGTCTCGGGGTCGGTCCGCACCACCAGCGAGGGATCCTCCTCGACCAGCCGTGCCAGCGCCGACGCCAACCGTCCGGTGTCGACGCTCCTGCGCGCCTCGACCGCGACGGAGACCACCGGATCGGCCGCCGTCGGCGGTTCGAGGACGATCGGCGCCTCGGGCGCGCACAGGGTGGCGCCGGTACGGACCGACTTCAGCCCGACCACCGCGACGATGTCCCCGGCCACCGCCAGGTCCACCTCCGTGTTCCGGTCGGCCTGCACATGCAGGATCCGGCCGATCCGCTCGGTACGCCGCGCGCCCGCGTCCAGCACCGTGTCCCCCTTCCGGATCGTTCCCGAGTAGACGCGCAGGTAGGACAGCCGTCCGGTCGCCGTCGAGTTCACCTTGAACACCAGCGCGGTGAACGGCGCCGCCGGGTCGGCGGCCCGCTCCAGCACCGCACCGTCCCGGGAACCGTCCGAGAGGCCGTTCCGGGCATCGTCCGGAGCACCGTTCCGCGAACCGCCGAGGAAGCCGTTTCGCGAGCCGTCCGGGGCACCGCGCTGGAAGCCGTCCCGCGAACCGTCCAGGCTGCCGCCCCGGGTGCCGCGTACGGGCGGCACGTCCAGCGGCGAGGGCAAATAGGCGACGACGGCGTCCAGCAGCGGCTCGATCCCCCTGTCGCGGTAGGCCGATCCGCACAGCACCACCACGCCCTCCCCGGTACGTGTCAGGTCGCGCAGTGCGGCGTCGAGAGTCGGCGCGGAGATCTCCGACTCGGCGCAGAACTCCTCGAACGCGACCGGGTGCAGTTCGGCCACCGCCTCCTCAAGCAGGCGGCGGCGCCGACTCGCCTCCTCGCGCAGGACGTCCGGCACCGGTGCCTCCTCGAACGTGTCACGGCCGCCGGCCCAGACCAGCGAACGCATACGTACCAGGTCCACCACGCCGGTGAACCCGTCCTCCCGCCCGATCGGCAGCTGGACCACGAGCGGTACCACCCGCAACCGCTCGCGGATCGACGCGACCGCCGCGTCGAGGTCGGCACCTGAGCGGTCGAGCTTGTTGACGAAGGCGATCCGCGGCACCCCGTGCCGGTCGGCCTGCCGCCACACCGACTCGCTCTGCGGTTCGACGCCCGCGACGGCGTCGAACACCGCGATCGCGCCGTCGAGCACCCGCAGCGAGCGCTCCACCTCGTCGGAGAAGTCGACGTGGCCGGGGGTGTCGATGAGATGGATTCGGTGGTCGTTCCAGACGCAGCTCACCGCCGCGGCGAAGATGGTTATTCCACGGTCGCGCTCCTGGGAGTCGAAGTCGGTGACGGTCGTCCCTTCGTGCACCTCGCCACGCTTGTAGGTGGCGCCGGTGACGTACAGGATCCGTTCGGTGACGGTGGTCTTGCCCGCGTCGACGTGGGCGAGGATGCCCAGGTTGCGGACGCCGGTCAGCGAGTCGGTGATACGACGGTGCGGGTTGGTGCGCACGGCCCATGGCCTTTCGGAATGATTCCGGACAGGACTGCGCGATTCCCGGACGTTCTCGGACGGGACGATCTGGGTTCAGGTCGTCAGGTGACCCCCGGCACGGCATGGCCGCACGGGGACATGCCCCGTGGGCCGACTCGGCGGCGGGGGTCTGAAGGTCAGAGGTTCGTCACGGGTGGTCGACGTCGGCCGCGCGGCCGGCGTCGGGCACCAACGAAGACACCAGGATCACGTCGAAGCGTGACGGGGGAACGACCACGGCGGTGCGATGACGCACGACATGCTCCCCTCACTGGTCAGGACGCGCACGCCACGGTGTCGCGGCGGCACATGATCAGTGGCGAGTGTACTGAGACCGGCATGGGCGGTAAATCGGTTTTCTCCCGTACGAACCCGTGAGCCGCGGATCTGCGAACCCGCGAACCTACGGACCTGCGGGACCCGCAAGGGGCGCCGACGAATGTCCGCGAACAACCCGAGGACGGCCGTAACGCTCGCCGACAAGGCGGACATGTGGGCAGTGCCGGATCGTCGACGTGGAAGGGGACCCGTGAACTCACCGGAGGAACGGTTCGCCGCGCTGTTCGAAGAGACTCATCAGCCCTTACTCGCCTATGCCGCGCGGCGGGTGACCGATCCCGCGGACGCGGCCGACGTGCTGACGGAGACGTTCCTGGTGGCCTGGCGCCGGCTGGAGGAGGTTCCCGAGGGTGAGCAGGCACGCCCCTGGCTTTTCGGGGTGGCACGCAAGGTCCTCGCCAACCTCTACCGCGGGGAGCGCAGACGGCACGCGCTGGCGGAGAAACTGCGATCGCACATACCCGAGGTGGCGCCGCCGCCCGACACGGTGATCTCCCCGGTCGAGGCGGCCATGAGCCGGCTCGGCGACGACGACCAGGAGCTCCTCCGGCTGCTCGCCTGGGAGGAGCTCACCCGCGACGAGATCGCCCTCGCCCTGGGCGTCTCGCGGGCGACGGTCCGCGTACGCCTGCACCGCGCGCGGGGGCGCCTGGCGAAGGAGTTACAGGCACAGGAGACGGCCGGTCGCGTGAGCCTCCACCGCGCGGCGGCGCAAAGGACATCGGACGTACTCGTGGCGAAGGGGCGGGCACGGGTCCGTTCCGCAGTGAAGGAGCAGCGATGAGAAACGACGACGACGTGCTCGCGCGGCTGCGTGCGGCCGACCCGATCCTCGGCGCCGACCTGTCCCGCACCGATCGGGGGGCACTCGACGACCTGCGGGAGGGGATCATGCTCACGGACCGGGGAACCCCGGCTCGCAGGGAGCGCTGGGGCACACTGAGCCGAGGTGGCGTGGTCGCCGTCATGGCGGCCCTGCTGCTCGGCGGCGGGGTCGCCTACGCCACCTACCAGCAGATCTACACCCCCGCCGGCATCGGCGACGTGTCCTGCCTGACAGAGTGGGCCGGTCCGGAGGCCGAGGCGCGAGACGGCATCAGCGGGCCGGATCTCACGGGTGATCCGGTGGCCGACTGCCGGCTCTACCGGGAACAGAGCGGTCGGCCGCCCATCCCCGACCCGGTGGTGTTCCGTTTCAACGAGAACGTGTACGTGGCGCCGCGATCGCAGGTGCCGCCGTCGGCGATCGTGATGGGACCGGCCGCGCCACGGGACACCTCCGTACGGGAACTGAAGTCCGTCCTTGGCGACTGGGTGGACGGGATGAACTCCCGCTGCTTCTCCGAGACCGAGGCCATCGAGTTCGCTCGGGAACAGCTGAGCAGGCTGGGGCTTGAGGGCTGGCGGTTCAAGGTCATTCCTCCGAATCCCCAGCCCGGAGATCCGGGCGGGCCGTGCTCGTACGCCGAACCGGACGGCAAGAACAACACGGTGGACGTGTATCCCAACCGCCAGCGCGACCTCAATGTGAAGAACACCGGCACGGTCGACCCGTTCGTGTACGAACTCCGTGACGCGCTCCGGGAGGGCATCGCCTCCCGGTGCGTCGGCCTGGACGAGGCGGAGAGCCTGGCCAGGCAGGCTCTCGGGACGACGAAGTACCGCTGGCCCCTCGCGGTGATGCCCGACCCCGCCGCCTCCTGCACGCGCGTCGACCTGGAGGTCGCCGGCAGCATCCAGATCACCCTGCGCGGCCCCAAGGTCGCCAATCCCTGAATCCGTGGCCCTCGCCCCGCCCGACCCGAGCCCGACCCCGGGTGAGTCCGGCCCGGACCGAGTCCGGCCCGGGGCGGAGCGTCCGCAGAAACGGGACGCGCACTGCGAAGAGGAGTCCGCCGGGCGGTGGCCGTGACAGCCGGGCGCCGACCGGCGGGGGGCGGAGCCGAATCCGCACCGCCCGCCGGGAAGACCATCAGCGTCGCGTCATCGACCGGATCAACCTAGGACCGGCTGGTCTCCAGGTTGCAGTTCGGGTCGGGCAGGTTGTTGCGGTCGAAGATGAACTTGAACTTGCCGTAGAGCTTCCAGCTCGACGGCACCGACACGGTCGAGCTGGGCGTGTGCGATCCGTAGCCGTTCTTCGCGCTCTCGGTGGACCAGGTGTAGTGCGCGGTGTCGGTGCTCAGACTGACATCGCGCATCAAGGTGGCCTTGACGTTGTTCTTGGTCGATCCCGACTCGCCGTAGATCGTCCAGGTGAACCTGTCGAGCGTGGTCTTACCGGAGACGGTGTTGGTGGTGTAGTGGATCGCCGCGTCCGCGATCATGCCGGAAGCGGTGCAGCTTCCTGAACGGGAGGCGGCGTTCGCCGCGCCCGCGGTACCGACGACGGTGAGCATCGCCAGTCCGGCGACCATGAGAGCCCCGGTGGAAAACTTCTTCAACATTTCTGCTCCTGTTTTGAACACCCTGTAGTGAATGTGACCGCTGCGGTAGTCGAAGGGCGAAACCCATCGGGGGGACCACGAGCGGTACCGGTGGTGCGTCTGCTCGACATCTCTCTCCTCACCCGGACTCGGGCCGTACGGGAAGATCAGCGCAGAAAGGGGAAACCTGACGTCCGGCCGCGTACAGGCAGCCACACAGTGACATCCGCGACGGGGCGGAAAGACGCCGTCGTTGAGAACTCGGAAGCTATTGGGCCAGGTCGGCGGGTTCGTTCGGCATCCATTTCACGTCCCCGTCCGAGGTGACGACGACCAGTTCCCCGTCCGCGACGAACCTCGCCGTGGCGACCCCGTCCGTACTCCGCGCCACCTCGCCCTCGGCGTCCAGCAGCGTGAAGGTCCTGCCGTCGGAGACCCCGATGTAGGGCCGGGTCGGATGCGCCGTCACGCCGGCCTCGGTGGCGAGCTCCCGTTTCCATGTCGAACGGCCGTCGGGTCCCAAACCATGCACGACCGTCCGGAACCCCCCTTGCATGTCCATCGAGCGCATCACCAGCGCCGCCGCACTCGTTCCGAGCGCGCACTCGGCGGCATGGGCGAGCGCGGGTTCCAGCGGATGCCGTTCGGACATCCCCCGTACCAGAGCCGCCCGCGCCCCGGTCACCAGGGCCGTCTCCCCCCGACCGGCCAGACAGACGTCGCTCACGGTGCCCCATTCGAGACCGGCGCCGTCCGGCTTCCAGCCGTCGACGTCACGGGTGAACCGCAGCAGCCGTCCCTGCTTCGGGTCCCGCTGCGTGGTGAAGGCGAGTGCCGCCTTCCCGTCCGGCGACATGGCCCATCCGTAGTCGGAGTACGGCACCGCGACGCGTTCCGACCCGGCCGGGCGGACGATCCTCAGGTGGGTCCGGCCGTCGGGGTCGCGCTCCTCGACCACCGCGTCCTCGGGCGAGGCGGCGGTCAGCACCCGTACCTCTCGCGAGCCGGAGAGCGGGAAGGAGGATCGTCCCCGCTCGGTGAACCGGTACGGAGCGCCATCCGGCTCATCCGGCGCCGACGACGTTCCCTCCGCCTGCCCGGCCCCGCCCCCGGCGGCGGTCGAGATGACGGCCGCCGGGCACCTGTCCAGGCAGACGACGCCGCTCACCGTCTCGGCGAGCTCCCGGTCCTGCCACACTCGTCCCCGCACCCGGTCGAACCCGGTGATCGTCATCGTCACGGGATCGAACACCACGGCCCCGCTCGCATCCGCCTGCATTATCCGCGGCGGACGCGTCACCGTGGACGACCCGGCACCGGCTTCCCCACTACAACCGGTAGCGACCAAAAAGCAACCGGCGACCGACACGGCGATTCCCCGTAATCGCATTACTACCTCTCGCCCCGTTTTTATGCACGTCGAAATCCGCCCGGGAGGCCCCTATCCCGGCGAATAGTGCAGTCCAAAATATATAGACCGAAACCCTCAGAGCGAAAGCCTCATTTACCCCCCGCCCCAAGATCCAGATCCGGCAAGCTCCCCGACGGCCGGCCGAACCTCTGGCTCGTCCCGCCTCTCTCCACCGCGTGGGACTGCTACGAGACCTCCGCCGGACGCGGCGACGACTGCGGCTTCGCGAAAAATCGCGGTCGATCAGCATGATGCGGGGGATTTTCGGGGAGTCGCGAAAGCGAGCACATGCTTACCCGAGGCTTCATGCCCCTGAGGGCGCGGCCTTCGGGCCGCACCCTCTTTTCCTCTCCCACCCGAGGCTGCGCCGCCAATGACGCGCTCAACCGTTACTTCTGCGGCGGCCCGTACAGACTGCCCGATGAACGGGCGAAGCCGATCGGCGCCCGAACCGGTCGGCACCTGTGAGGCCGGCCGATGTCACCTACGCGACGTCGGGCCGTGTCATCAGCGGCGAGCGCAGGTGCACCGCCAGATCGGAGTTGGCCAGGGGCACGATGTTCCATATCGCGACCGCTGTGCCCGCTTCGGCGTCGACCACCAGCTGGACCCGGTGCGGGCCGGTGATGACGTAAAGGTCGGCGACGAACGTGTCGTCCTGCCAGGCACCGGCCGCGACGACAGGCCGGCCGAGCGGCGCGCTCTCCCGCCATTCGCCGTGGCCGACCTCGACGTCGAGGGACGGCCCCAGTCCCACGATCCACCCACCGTCCACGGGATCGACGGTCACCGTGGCTCCTTCGGGCAGCGGCGAATCCCTGGCGGAGGCGTCGAGGCTCGCCTTGACCGAACGCTTCGGGCCGGCCGAACCCGACACCGGCGCGAGTGACAGCCGCCGCAGCCGATCGGCGAGGATCTCGTCGTCCCGGGTGCTTCCCTCCTGGTCCAGACCGGGCAGCAGACACTCCCACAGCGGGTCGAGTATCGCCTCTCCCTGCGTCACCGCGGCGGTCACCGCGACCACGAGATCGTGCGACGGAACGACCAGGCAGAACTGGCCGAAGGCGCCGTCGGCGCGGTAGCCGTGACGCGACATCCAGAACTGGTAGCCGTACCCGCGCAGCGCGTCGAGGTTCTCCGACCAGCCCTCGATCTGCAGGGTCTCGATGTGCCGTCCGGTCGCGAGCTCCACCCATTCGCGCGGGATGAGCTGCCGGTCGCCCCACAGGCCGCCGCGCAGCAGCAACTCACCGAAGGCGGCGACCGCCTCGGTCGTGAGATGCAGCCCCTGGAACCCGAAGACGGCACCGCTCGCCACCCGGTCCCATTCGGCGTGCTCGACGCCCATCGGCGCGAAGAGGCGCTCGTCGAGAAATTCCGGGAGGCCCCGGCCTGTGACCCGTTCCACCATCCGGGCCAGGATGAAGGTGGTCGGGTTGTCGTAGGCGTGCCATGTCCCCTCGGCTTCGGGAAACGGTACGCGCAGGAAGCCCTTCACCAGGTCGCCCGGTTCCAGTCGCCATGCGTCGGCGAGGCTGTCCGTGCGGTGTCCGGCCGTCATCGACAGCAGGTGGTGAACGGTGACGCGGCGTCCCTGCTCCGAGATGTCGTCCGGAACGTGGTCGGGCAACACGTCCACCACCCGATCGTCGAGCGAAAGCAGCCCGTCGGCGATCGCGAGCCCCACGGCGACCGAGGTGAACGACTTGGTCACCGAGTAGAGCAGGTGCGTGC
The DNA here is from genome assembly GCF_040648855.1 of Streptosporangium sp. NPDC049078. Taxonomy (NCBI): domain Bacteria; kingdom Bacillati; phylum Actinomycetota; class Actinomycetes; order Streptosporangiales; family Streptosporangiaceae; genus Streptosporangium; species Streptosporangium sp. NPDC049078. The sequence continues at coordinate 437,435 of NZ_JBEZEL010000003.1, read as the reverse complement.
GCTCGGCCGAGTACGGGGCCCACCAGCCTTCGGCGACGACGTGACCGTGGCGTACGACCATGATGGAGTGGCACTCGACCGACTGTGCTTCGAACCGGTCCAGCAGCGCGGTGATCGAACGAGACGACATCCCCGAGGCGGCCGGTGTCGACCGTGGCAGCAGGGCACGATGAGAGGGCATCCAGGCACCGTAACAAACCCACCAAATCCACTCAATGGAGTTACGGGACGTCGTTTGGTAATTTTCTCCACGAAACCGCGCTTCACCCGCGAGCCCGGATCCACCGCAACCACCGCGCCGACTCCTCCGAATCATCGCCCTTATCTCACGTCGGCGAAAAAAGGAAATTTACCCTGCGAATCCAGCGTGCGGACCGAAATTCGCCGAACGGGAGACCGGAAATATTATTGAGGGATTTCCGAGGTCGTCGCACTGTCGGTAGCCGGGATGCGCCGTCCTGAATCGAGTCGCGCCGAGGAGAGCCGATAACCGCACGGTGACGACGTATGACGCCTGAAGTCAGGTCATCGGAGCCTTGGGCGCCCTGTTCCTCCAGATGAAAATCACTCAGCCTGGAACTAGAGTGAAAAAATTAAAACAGGCCGAGGAGATGGTGGAGTCGATGTCGCCGGAAATGGGGCCCACGTCGCCGGACTTCAGCGGAATCGACCCCGATCTGATGCGAGGCTTCATCACCGCGCTGGAGCGCGGTCGCGATGTGATCGGCGAGCAGTCCGAGCGGATCCGGCAACTGTTCGCGGCGGCGGAGGTGTCGGCGGTGGGGTTGCGGCCGATCGGGGAGATCGGCGGCTGGATCGGCGACGAGCTGCCGAAACTACGCCAGCGCCTGGAGACGATCGACCAGGACCTTCCCCTGATGGTGGGAGACGCCCCCCACATCCCCAAACAGGGCTCGGCGTGGACCGGCAGCCAGGTCCAGGACCCCTTCCAGTGGGGACTGCTGCCCTACGACGAGAAGACGGGAAAATCCCCTGCGGGCAACGCCAAGAAGGGCGTCGAACTCGCCGACAAGTTCAGGCACCTTCCCAAGCCGTCCCCCGGCCTGCCCGACGCCACCTACGACCGGGTCCTCGACAAGCTCGCCGACAAGCAGAAGGACGGCTACTTCACCGCCGGGTTCTTCCGGTCCCTCGGCCCCAAGGGCATGATCGACATGATCAACCGCCTGGAGAAGTACGACAAGAAGGCGGCCGACAAACACCGGAAGGTCATGAGCGACGCCCTCACCACGGCAATCGGCACGCAACCAGCCGTCCTCGGCTCCGCCTGGCAGGCCGACAACCTCAAGGAGGCACCGACCCACGAGTTGGCGTCCCTGCTCAGACACGGCATGTTTCCCACCGCGTGGCTCACCGAGCTAGCGCGCAGCAGGGTGGGCAAGCCGGTCGGCGACGGCGACGGCTCCCGCCCCCGACGCTGGGAGACCGACCTCGGCCCACTGCTGCCGGCCCTGGCCAACAACCCCGACGCGGCGAGAAGCCTGTTCAACGCGATGTCCCGTGAAGACCTCCGAGACGTCTTCACCGAGCTCAACCGTTTGGGGGCTACCGAGGTCGTCGTTTTCCCCTGGCTGAAGATAGAAAAATCACAATCTCCCTGGCAGGTGCCGAAGAGCATGAACTTCGACGTCGGTGCGGAGTTCGGCCGGATGCTCGCCACCGCAGGTGGAGCCTATGACAAGGGACCACACAGTCCCGAGGCCGCGAAGTTCGCCTTCAACGTCATGACCATCATGGGAGACCTCAAGGACACCGACGGCACTGCGGACTCTCCGGCCACCCCGATGGAGGTCGCACCGCATGCCAGGATCTTCATGTCGACTCTGGCCGGCGCCTACGCCGCCGAGATCACCGAGGGCGCGAACATCGGCGATACCAACATGACCGAGGAGAGCGCACTGAAGCCCTTCACCTCGGCCTTCGGCATGACGTCCGCGTTCACCCTGAGCCCTAAGGACACCTACCGCTTCCTCAAGACCTTCGCCGACTCCCCGGCGAACCTCCTCCCATTCGACCGGGCGATGGGCGGCCTCTCCCAGAAGCTCATCGCCGACGCCTCGGAGAAGACCCGCCGCACCGGAGACGTCGACCACCTGGACCGGGTCTTCACTGCCTTAGGCAACGTACGCGGCTTCGAGCTCGCCGCCGTCGAGAAGGTCCAGGGCAACCTGGACTCGATCGACGAGCAGGCGAAGGACACGTTCAACTTCTTCCGCGACGCCGCCATCGGAATCGCGAGCATGTACATCGGAAGCGGCGCGGTCTGGGCCTATGGCTGGTACGCGCTGAGCACCGGCCTCTCGGGCTACGGCGCCTTCATCGAAGATGACCCCGAGACCCGGATGGACCGGACCAACGCGGCGGAGAGGGTGGCGACCCTCGGCCGTCAGCACATGTACGCGCAAATACTCATGGCCAATGGCTTCGTTCCCAAGGTGACACCCGCCGAGTTCCAGGCCGACCGCGCGTCCATCACCGACGCCAAGGGCAACCTCAAACCGTTCTCCGAGTTGATCAAACCACCCGACGTCCCCCTCACCGACGCCAAGGGCAACCTCAGGCCGCCGTCGGAGTTGGTCGCGAAGGGGGACGAAGGACTCAAGGCGTTCGAACGGTGGATGATTGCCAACGGGATGGGGAAGGACGAGACACTCTCGCTCGGAGAGCTATCCAACAGAACGGCAAATCGATTTGACGGTGGCACCAAGCGTGGTCAGGAGCGTACATCTGTCTTCGATAGCTGACTCAGGAGATCGGAAGGCACTCGGTCTCGCCCCTAACTGCGTACTGACCGTTAGCCGGAGACTCCAAGATGATCACTGTCTTGTACTCGTCATTGGCGAGCCGGATGGGGGCGTTACCTCGATCTTCGATGATCCGATAAGGAGCAACCGAGGAGAGCGCTCCTACCATGAAGGTGTTAAGTCCATCGGGATTGCTTGTCGACGCGGAGTCTCTGGCTGCAGCAGCAAAGGTTCTCTTGGCCTTCCCTTCCCCACACGGAATATCACGCCCACCAGAATCCGTAATTCGGACATCCAAAACATGGCTTTCCCTCATCAATTCAGTGATGTGCGATTTAAGCGTCTCCCCCGCTTCGGCCGCCGTGGGGCCACTATCCCCACATCCGGACACTGTCGACACCATAATCATGCAGACCAAAACACCGCGCCATACAAAACGTGTCACACATTCCTCCAGAGCTGGCCCAGGTGCTGTAGATCCAATAATGTCCAATAGTCCGCCCGATGTATCGGCATCCGAAGAGGGATATATGAATCCTGGCCCGGACGGTCTGGCGCCCAACCCGCGGCGTCAGGTGCTGGAACAGACATTGGTGGAGCTCAAGGCGAGAGTCGCCCTTCTTGAGGCCGCGCTCGACCCGGCCCACGGCCAGCTCACCGGCAAGTCGGTGTGGGTCGGGCCGAAGGCCCGGACGTTCACCGAAGATCTCACCGCCCGTAACACTCGACTGCGTCAAGCTGCCAGGGCGCTCGTCGACACGATCGAAGAGGAGCTCCGGTCGGCTCCGGCGAAGGTTCCGCCCTCCGCCACGCGACAGTGACGCATTGGGCCGAAACCTGACCGGAAGCCGACGCTACCGACTCACGTCATGCTTCGTGACGCCCGGCCAGGTTGTCGAAGCCATCATTCTTGATGCCGACGATGAAGGCATCCCATTCGGCCGAGGTGAAGGCCAGCACGGGACCCTCGGGGTCCTTGGAGTCACGGACCAGGACGAGCAGGTCTGCATCCGGACCGGGTTCGGCCTGGGAGGTCTCAGAGAGGGCGACTTCGACGCAGTCGGGACCATTACCGCTCAGAGTGCTCTTGTTCCAGGCGCCGACCTCAACGCAGTCCTGACCAGCACCGCTGAGAGAGCTCTTCTTCCAGACGCCAACTTCAACGCAGTTGGAACCGTTACCACTGCGGCTACTCTTGCGCCACTCGATACGGGACATGTCCACTTCAAGCCTCCTTTTTCCTTCAGCACCGGGCATATCTCAGGTGAATTGCTCGATCATTTTCTCGATCAACGCCTTTGAGTTGTCCGGGCCAAGCGCTACCGCCCGCAGGTGATCAAAGGCCAGCGTATACCAGTACATTTCACTGTCATTCTCTACATACAGACTACTCGTCATAGTCTCGACATACACCACAGCAGGATCGTAGAGTTCACGGAACTCCATGACAGCGAAGGTGCCAGCGGTTGCCGGATGGATACCAGCGGCAAGCGGCAGTACTTGGATCGTGACGTTGTCCCGGTCCGCTAGCTCAAGAAGCTTGATGTACTGCCCCCGCATGGTCCCCGTCGAACCGACCTGGCGAATAAGAGCAGCTTCGTCGATCACGGTCCAGAACCGGGCAGGGCTCTCTTCTCTCAGCAAAAGCTTCTGACGAGTCATGCGGACTTCGACACGGCGCTCCACTTCTGCGGGCGAGGACAGGGCCATCAAGGCAGAACGGATGACTTCGCGAGCGTAGTCCTCTGTCTGGAGCAGACCGTGCACAAGCACTCCGTCGAAGCTACGAATGAACGCAGCGTCCGCTTCGAGTTGGATATAGGTCGCATAGTCACTCGGCAGCGAGCCTGCATAGGCGTCCCACCATCCCTTCATACGCGCTGTTCGCGCCAGCGAATACAGGGCAGACCGCTTGCTCGCATCGACTTCGTACAGGTCCAGCAGGCGAGTGAGGTCCGGAGACGTGATCCCGACGCGGGCCGTCTCGATCCTGGACACCTTCGCGACGGACCATCCAACGCCCTGGGCGGCATCTTCGAGTGTCATCGCCTTGAGATCCCGCAGCCTACGAAGCTCGCTGGCCAGTCTCCGACGCCGAACGGTGGGGCCACGCCCTGCTGCCATCACAACCTCCCGAGTTGACTACCGACAGTGTGCACCCATCAGCGATCCGTGACAGCAGAATCGGGAAGTTGGAAAATCGGTAACTTTGCAGAACCGCTTGATAACTCAACGTACACGCTGGACTATCTGACTGTGTTGTGAGGCCAGAGGTCAAGGGAGCCCACGACACACCGCGCCATATGACCCACAGGACACAACGGGAAGGGCGGGCGAGGGATGAGGATTCGTGATCTTCAAGGGTGGGGTGGTGAGTTGCTGGAGTTGGCCTGGGAGTTGAACGATCTCGGGTTCGACTCCGTGGTCAGGCTCTCGCCCGGTCGGCGGCCGAGCGTGGAGATCTTCGTCCCCCCGGGGCGATCGAGGGTCGCCACCGCTCAGCGGGGCCGTACGTCGGTGTTCACCTGGCGGCGGCGAGACGACAGCCACGCCCGACGGAGCAGCGACGGGCAAAAACGCAACAGCATGCGGGAGGCGGCCGAGCGGCTGGTGGAGGTGGCGCGGTGAGGGCGCTGGGGCTGCTGGGCCAGGTCGAGGTGCCCGCGCAGATCGCCGCCGTCCCCCGGGCCCGCCGCTACGTCCGCGACCTGCTCAAAGGGCTCGACCACCCGCACACCGACGACGCGCTCCTCCTGCTCACCGAACTCGTCACCAACTCCGTACGCCACTCCGACTCCGGCCGCTGCGCCGGCGGACGGATCACCATCGCCGTCGCCCACCGCGATGGAACGCTCCACATCGACGTGATCGACGCCGGATCGGCGGCCGGACACCGGCCCCTGCTGCGCGCGGACGTCTCCCCCGAAAGCGGCGGAGGACGCGGACTCTGGCTGGTCAGAGAACTGTCATCGGCCTGGGGCTGGTACGAGATCCTCGCCGGCCGCGTGGTGTGGTTCCAGCTGAACGACCGGTGACCCCGTGATCCGCTGGGACCGCCCACCCCGCTGCGCGCTCCCCCCACCTCCTCGGCCGAAGCCCTCCTGACCGGCGGCACGCCTGAGGTTCAGGCGGCTCGCCGATCAGGAGGGCGGGGCCGTGACCGTCACGGTGAGGGTGTGGGATGACGGTCACGCGGGAGATCAGTCCTTCGGGCGCTCGCCGAGCCTGTCGGTGAAGCCCATGTCGGCCAGCGCCACGCGCAGTAGCGGCACATCCTTCTGCACCACGTCGTACTCCAGCAGCTCGGCCGTACTCGGATCGATGACCAGGCGGAAGGTGAGCGCGTCGGCCGCCGAGGAGGAAAGGGCGACCCCTGTACGCCCCAACACATCCTTCGCCTCACCCTGCGAGGTGATGCCCGGCTGGTCGGCGAGCACCTTGAACATGGCGGACCGGGTGCCCGGCGTGATCGGCGCGGTCATCAGGTCCACGCCCGTCTGCCAGAGGTAAACGGCCTTGCCGGAGCCCGCGGAGTTGGGGCTGCGCTTCCACAGGTCGTCCAGGTGGCGCTTGAGCGCGTCCTTGCCGGTGGGCAGCTTGGTGACGTTCCGCAGGTTCAGGCTCGGGTTGTCGATCGACAGGATCGGCTCGAAGGTGTCGTCGGCGGTCCTGGGCTTGTCGTCCGCCAGCTTGGGCGACCCCGCCGCCTTCCAGGCGGCCTCGTCCTGCGGGGAGCCGAACGTGACCTTCACGTCCTGGTTGCTCGCCCTCCGGCCCACCTCGCCCGCCTTCATTGCGCGCCAGGTCTCGCGGGTGTCGGCCAGGTATGCCTCGTACGGCAACTCGGCCGACTCCGCCTTGGTCTTGGCGGTGGACTCGCCGGGGGCGTTGTCCACCTTCTGCAGGGTGCGCTCGTTGACGTACCAGTAGCGGCCGGAGGCCACCGGTTCTCGCCGCGCGGTCGAGGCCGCGGCCAGCAGGAACGTGCGCGCGTCGGCCACGCGTTCCGGCGCGCCCTGCGTCGTGGAGGCGACCACGGCGCCACTCGGCCCCGTACCGGCCGGGTCCGTTCCGGAGCCGCCGGTCGTGACGACGACGGCCGTGGCCGCGAGCCCGGCGGCCACCGTGCCGGCCATGAGGAGGTGCGGCCACCGCAGGCGCGGCCGGGCAGGGCGGGCGGGCCCGGCCTGTTCGGTACGCGGGGTGGCGAAGGCGCGGGCCAGATCGCCCGCCCGGCGGCGCCGGTAGCCGTCTTCGGTCAACTCGTCCAGCCCACTGGGCCTGAGCCGGGCGAACGTACGGTCATCCATGAAAGGGGTCTCCAAAGGGGTGCGGATCAGGATTCGAGACTGCGAACGCGGCGTGGGCCGCCGACGTGCATCGCCTGGGTGAGGCGCTTGCGCGCCCGGTGGAGCCGGACGTTGTACGTGCGGACCGAACACCCCATGACGGTGGCGGCCTGCTCCGGCGGCAGGCCGTACCAGGTGGCGAAGACCATCGCCTCCACGTCCTGCTCGGGCAGGGCCGACAGCGCGGCCAGGGCGTTCTCCCTGTCGATGACGTGCTCGGCCACGTCCCACGCCACCTGGTCGCGTGCGGTGGTGAGGGCGGCTATCCGATCGACCAGGGCCTGGCGGCGGGTACGCGAGTCGCGCTGCTTGGCCAGCAGGTTGCGGGCCACGCCGAGCAGCCAGGGCAGCGGCGGCTCGGGGAGCTGCGCGAGCCGCCTCCACGCCACGAGGAACGTCTCGCTGCAGACGTCCTCGGCCACGTCGCGCTCGGCCCGCAGCAGGGCGTAGCCGAGCACGCTGCGGTAGTGCCGGTCATACAGGTCGGTGAATCGTTCTTCGGGATCGTCCACACCAAGTAGTCCCTCCGAACGCGTCCGGATTACCGCGTCCCGTCGATTCGTCCCTCATGCTCGCGGCACCATATGGGCTGACGGCGATCACCGACGCACGCCGCAAGGCCACCACCTGCGCGATGACCCGCCCACGGCGAAGCAGACCATGTCCACGGCCGGGTTGGCTCCACGGTGAACTGAGTCAACGGATAGGCTGCCAAAATGACCTTCTGGAAAGCCGGGGCCGCTCACCTGGGCACATGCCGTCATCGTGCTTTCCTGCCGGGTCGTCACCTTTCTGGCCCTCACCCGGAGACACGATGCCTCCTTCTGCCGACCCCACCGTCTCCGTCACTCTGGCGGAGATAGCCAGGATCGCCGGTGTCGGGCGCGCGGCCGTCAGCAACTGGCGCCGCCGTCACGACAGTTTCCCCACGCCGGTCGGCGGTACGGACACCAGTCCGCAGTTCGCGCTGTCGCAGGTGGAGGAGTGGCTGAGGCGGCAGGGCAAGCTCGACGAGGTCGGCAGCCGGGAACGGCTGTGGCCGGAGTTCGAGGCGCTCGGTGACCGCGACGCGATGGGGAGGGCGATCGCCGTCGCCGGTGCCCGGCTCGCGAGGCTCACCGGTGAGGAGGCGGGGCTCGATGACACCGCCGAATGGCTTCCGGGCGGCGCCGACCTCTCCGACGCCCAGCGGTCCCTGGTGGAACGCGCGGTCGGCCTGGCGAAGAAGCACGGCGCCCGGGACACCTTCGACTTCCTGCTCGGCCGCTGGCTCGACACCCACGTACGGCAGATCAATGTCACGCCGCCCCCGCTGGCGGCGTTGATGGCCGAGGTCGCCGGGTTGTCGCGCGACGGCGAGGCCGGTGACGTCGGCACCGTGCTCGACCCCGCGTGCGGCACGGGCGGTCTCCTGCTCGCCGCCGCCCGGCAGTGGGCCGGTACGGCGGACGCGCCTGCCTCGGGTGCCCCGCTGAGACTGCTCGGCCAGGACGTGGACGCGACCCAGGCGGCGCTCGCCGCCGTACGGCTCCTGCTCGCCGGCCGTTCCCCGGAGCGTGACAGCGCCTGGGAGGTCGACGTACGGGCGGGGAACACGTTGCGCGCCGATCCCCAACCCGATGTCCGCGCCGACGTGGTGCTGTGCAACCCGCCGTTCAACGAACGCGACTGGGGATACGAGGAACTCGCCACCGACGCCCGCTGGACGTACGGCCTGCCTCCCCGCACCGAGCCGGAGCTCGCCTGGACGCAGCACGCGCTGAGCCGCCTGGCACCCGGCGGGACGGCCGTGCTGCTGCTGCCGCCCGGTGTCGCCTCCCGCAGGGCGGGGCGCCGGGTCCGGGCGGGACTGCTCCGCAGCGGTGTGCTGCGCGCGGTGGTCGCCCTGCCTCCGGGGTCCGCGCCCCCGCACAGCGTCGCGCTGCACCTGTGGGTCCTGCGGGCACCGGCCGAGGGCGGAACGGACGCGGGGGCCGGGGTGCTCCTGGTCGACGCGGCCGACGTCCAGCAGGAGCCGTCGGGGGGAACGCAGCGAGCGGGCAGGGCGGCGATCGACTGGCCCCTCCTGCACAGGCGCGTGGTGTCGGCCGTCCAGGAGCTCCGGACGATCCAGGCGGCCCGGACGGGCCAGGCACCCCAGGCAGCCCGGACGACTCCGGCGGCTCCGGTCGGAGACGCCGACGGGGAGCGGTCGGCCGATCACGCCGTGGTCCCGGTGATCGACCTGCTGGACGAGGAGGTGGACCTCACCCCCGCGCGGCACGTCCCGAAGAAGGCGACCTCCGCGAACCTGGGCCTGCGGCGCTCGTGGAACCGGTTCGGCACCCTCCTGCACGAGCTGCGCGATCTGACCGCGACCCTGTCCGCCCTCGAACTGAGCGGTGAGGAGCCCGCGGGCCAGGGCACGGTGACCGTGGGCGACCTGCTGCGGGCGGGTGCGCTCACGATGCGGGCCGGGCAGCAACCGGCCGACGGCCTGGTGCGCACCGGCGACGCCCCCGACGACGCCGTACGCGTGCTGACCGTCGCCGACATGCCGGCCGGAGGCAGATCGTCCGGCTGGCTGACCGCGTCCGACGCCTCCGCGGGAGAGAACGCGGGCGGCCTCACGCTGACCGCACCGCAGGAGGTGGTGGTCGTCGGCGCCCACCGGGCGTTCGGCGCCTGGGTCGACACCGACGCCCCCACGGTGCTGGGCTCCCAGTTGTACGCCCTCCGGGCCGATCCGGCACTCCTCGATCCCTGGTTCCTCGCCGGTTGCCTGCGCGCCCCGGCCAACGCGAGGCAGGCGGGCACCCACGCCTCGACGTCCTCCCGCATCGACGTCCGCAGGCTGCAGGTGCTGCGGCTCCCTCTCGACGAGCAGCGTCGCTACGGCGAGGCCTTCCGGCGGCTCACCGCCTTCGAGCGATCACTGCGGGAGGCGGGGACGATCGGCGGGAAGCTGGTCGACGGTCTGACCGACGGCATCGCCGCCGGGAGGCTTCCGGGAAACCGGCCGTGATCTCCACCGGATAACACCTCGAACCGGACGCGGGCGATCACCTGGGCGTTCGCGACATCGCGCGGCCGGACACGGCGAGCCTCCATGCCCTGGCGACATTTCATGATTTATCTGGGCATCGGACCCGGTTTGCCGACCGGGGGTAAACGATGTTCGATGTACCCCAGTTCGCGTTCCTGTCACAGTGGTCCGCACCTGCTGTGCCAACCGTAAGAAGGCGGTAGGCATGGATTTTCGGGTTCTCGGCCCGCTGGAGGTTCATCATGACGAGGTTCGCCTGGGGCTGGGCGGTCCACGTCAGCGGGCGGTGCTGGCGCGGCTGCTCGTCGCGGGGGGCGCGCTCGTCCCCACCGATACCCTGATCGACGACCTGTACGGTGACGCCCCGCCGCCGAGCGTGGTGGCCACCGTCCAGGCGTACGTGTCCAACCTGCGCCGGATCATCGAGCCGGAACGCCCGCCGCGCACCCCGCCTCGACTGCTCGTCGGACGGCCGCCCGGTTACCTGCTCGCCGCGACCGACGTCGACGCGGTCCGGTTCACCGAGCTGGTGTCCGGGACGGAGTCACGTCCCGCCGCCGAGACACTCACCCGCGTGGAGGAGGCGTTGCGGCTCTGGCGCGGCCTGCCGTACGGCGAGTTCCACGGTGAGCTGTGGGCGGCCCCCGAGGTCAACCGCCTGCGCGAACTGCGCCTGGTCGCGGTCGAGCGGTGCGCCCAGGCCCGGCTGGATCTCGGCCGTCCGCAGACCGTCATCACCGGCCTGGAGGCCGAGGCGGACGCGAACCCGTTGCGCGAGCGGCTCTGGCATCTGCTGGCCCTTGCCCTGTACCGCACCGGGCGGCAGGCCGACGCGCTGGCCGTGCTGCGCCGGGTCAGGGACCTGTTCGCCGAACGGCTCGGCCTTGATCCCGGTCCCGGGCTGCGGGCCCTGGAGGCGGACATCCTGCGGCAGTCCGACCGGCTCCTGCTCCCCTCCGCCCCCGAGGTTCCCGTCCCGCTCTCCCCTGCCCGCCGGGTCCCGCACGGCAGGGACCGGCAGCTCGCCGATCTGGAGAGCCTGCCGGCGCGGGGCGGCGGACTCGCGATCGCCACGGTGGGCGGTGAGCCCGGCATCGGTAAGACGTGGCTGCTCGAAGCCTTCAGGGACCGGTGCGCCGAGTCCGGCCGTCTGGTGCTGTGGGGGCGCTGTCCCGAGACCGAGGGCGCTCCTCCGCTCTGGCCGTGGTTGCAGATCCTGCGGGCGCTCGCCCGGGTCTACCCCCCGCCGGACCCCGATGCCCTCGCCGGGCTGATGGACGACGAGACGCCCACGGGCTCGGCGGAGGCCGCCCGGCTCCGCCGCCACCAGGCCGTCGCCGACTGGGTGAGGCAGACCGCGCGGACCCGGCCCACGGTGATCGTCCTGGACGATCTGCAGTGGGCCGACGCGGCCTCACTCGGCCTGCTCGGCGACCTGGTCGCGCTCATCGGCGACGCGGAGAACGACGCGGGGAACGGCCCGGGGAGCGGCATGGGGAGCGACGCGGCGAGAGGTGCCGCCGTCACGGTGGTCACCGCGTTCCGCGAGGGCGCGGACCTGCTCCCCCTCGACGGCGTGCTGGGCCGGCTCGCCCGCCACAACCCGCTCCGCCTGCGGCTGACCGGTGTCGGCTCCGACACCGTACGGGCCATCGCCGCGGAGATCGGTGTCGAGATCGACGGGGGCGCCGCCCGCGCGCTGACCGAACGCACCGGCGGCAACCCCTTCTTCGTCAGGGAGACCGTGCGGATGCTCGCCCAGGGCGGCACCCTGGACGCGGTACCCGGCGCGGTCGCCGACCTGATCCGGCGGCGGGTGGCCGCGCTCGGCCCGCAGGTCGGCACGGTGCTCAGGAGGGCGGCGGTGCTCGGCCGGGACTTCGATCCCGACGTCGTCGCCCAGGCGTGCCGGGGGGAGGTGTACGACTCGCTGGACAGGGCCGCGCACGCCGGGCTGCTGCTGGCCCGCGACCGTCGCATGGCCTTCGCGCACGACCTGGTCAGAGAGACCCTCCTGGAGGACATCCCCCCGCTGCGCAGGGCGAGGATCCATCGGGAGGTGATGAAGGCCCTCGCCGCCCGCCCCGCCGTGGACGTGGCCGTCATCGCCCATCACGCGATCGAGGCCGGTCCCGCCGCGTACGGCGAGGCGACGAGGTGGGCCCGCGCCGTGGCGGAGCAGGCGTCCCTCCGGCTCGCGTACGAGGAGGCGGCCCTGTGGTGGGGCCGGGCGGTGGAGGCCCACGGCTCCTCCGCCGGCGACCCGCTCGACCACGTCGAACTCCTGTTGCGGCAGATCCAGGCGCTGCTGAAGGCCGGGGACCCGCTCGGCGCCCGCGAGGCGCGGGCACGGGCCATCCGCGTCGCCGACCGCGTCGCCGATCGGGGCGGCCCCACGCTGATCGCCCGCGTACTGACCTCGCTGGACGCCCCGTCGGCCTGGACCCTGCGCAACCCGTACGAGGAGGTGGAGCTTCGGCTGGTGCACCGCTTCGAGATGGCCCTGCGGTCGCTGCCCGAGGAGGACGGTCCCGAGCGGGCGCGGCTGCTCGGCGGGCTCGCGCAGGAGCTTTACGACGGAAGCGACGACCCGCGCTGCGACTCCTTCTCCGCCGAGGCCGTCGAGATGGCGCGCAGGCTGGGGGATCCGCACCTGCTCATGCGGATGCTCAACGCCCGTCAGCTCTCGCTGCCCCAGGCGGCCCACCCACACGAGCTGGTCGAGATCGCCACCGAGCTGGTCGAACTGGCGTCGCGGACCCGGATGCCGGAGTACGAGCTGCTCGGGTGGATCCTGCTGACCCATCACAGGCTGCAGCTGTTCGACGTGGCCGGCGCGGACGAGGCCGCTCTCCGCTGCGACGCGATGCTGGAACGGCTGCCGCTGCCCTGGCCACGATTCCAGCACACCATGTGGCGCGCCAACCGGCTGGTCCTGGCCGAGTGTTTCGACGACGCCGAGGCGCTGTATCGCGAGGCGGAGCGGCAGGCCGGACGGCTCGGCATGTGGTACGCGGGCGCGGTGGTGGCCACCGGGCGCATCCTGCTGCATCACCGGCGCGGTTCCATGACCGACACCGAGACGCTGATCGACTCGATCACCGGCATCCACACCACCATGGACCACGACGCCGGGATCCTGCGGCTGTGCGCCCAGGGCCGTGTCGAGGAGGCCGCGCGAACGGTCGAGAACGGCTGGCCCAGGCCGCCGGGCGACTGGTCCTGGCTCACCATGACCTGCCTGCAGGGCGAGGCCCAGGCCGTGGTCGGCGACCTGCCGGCCTGCCGGGAGAGCTACGCGGCGCTACTGCCGCACAGCGGGAGCATCGCGGTGGGCTCGGCCATCGCCCTGGCGGGCCCGGTGGACTGGTTCCTCGCCCTGCTCGCCTCGACGCTGGGCGAGCACGAGAGCGCCGCCGGGCATCTCCTGAGCCTGGCCGGGCAGGCCGACAGGAACGGGCTCACCGCCTGGCGGGACCGGGCGACGGCTGCGCTGTCCCGAGGGAACGGCGAGGCGGGAACGGCCCCGGGCCCGCCGGGCGCTGCCCGGCGGGTGGGGCCGTCGTTCGGTCGATGAGCCGCTCAGGTGGTGAACCACTCAGGCCACAAGCCACTCAAGCCGTGAACCACTCAGGCCACAAGCCGCCCAGACCGTGAACCGCTCAGGCAGGCCCGCAGGGCGAGTCACACGGCGTCAAGAGGACGAGGGGACGAAGGGCACGCCGCTCAGGCGGTGAGCCGTTCGGCGACGAGATCCACGAAACGCTCGTGCTGCAACCGGGCCATGTCCGGGTCCAGCACGAGCGCGTTCCCCTCCTGCCCGGCGGTGTCGCCGGACTCCCGGACCCTGTTGAGAACCTTGTACACGTTGACGACCTGGTTGACGGTGACGACCTCGTAGACATAGCCCGCCATCGGGGCGATCTGATAGGTCACCAGGCCGTTCGCCCGATCGGCGGCCGTGGAGTCGGCCTTGAAGCCGAACCGTTCGGCCAGCACGTCCCGGGTGAGGTTCCGCGCCGTCGTGAAGGCCCGGTCGATCCTGACCCGGTCGCCGCTGGTCATCTCCCCGCCGAACCAGGCGAGGAACGCCGGATCCTTCTTCGAGATCGCCGCCACCACCGCGGAGGCGAACTCCTCCTGCTTGGCCGTCACCCCACCGGCCGGACGCACGATCTCGGGGAACCTCTCGGCCACCGGGCCGATCCCCAGGATCAGACCCCGATAGACACTCTCCCCGTCGTACGCCGAGACCACGACCCCAGCACCGGCCACGACCGCACCGGCACTGGCACCGGCCGCGTGCACCGGCACCACCACCGCACCGGCCACCAACCCCGCGGCCAACGCCGCCAGAACCGTCTTCGATACCCGCATCGAACTCCTTCCACATACGTGAACGATGGATGAAACCCGGTCGTGAGACCGGAGCGGTCCCCGGCGGGGAACGCACCTCGCGCCGCGACCGGGGCCCGCCGGGCTCAGCCTGGAGCCCACTCGTGTCCCGGCCGGTACGACCGGCCGGAACATGGCCCCTTCGCGCTCGGGCCGGCGACGCCCGGCCCGGTCACGACCGTCCTTCGCGGCGTGAGGGGCGCTCTGACGCCGATCTCGCCGACAGGCCGGCCCGCCATTCCGCGCTTTCGCCGCGTACCGAGCACAGGGGGGTGCCGCCGGGCAGGCGGTGCCGCGTCCTGGCCACCGCCGCGTAGACCAGGTGTGCCGCCCAGGACACCGGGGGGACCGACATGAGCCTCCCGAGTACGCGCCATCCACACGAGCGCTGCCAGACGAGCAGCGCGGCGAAGGCCCGCGCGCCACCGGCCGGCGCCTTCCCCTGCTCGATCCACCAGGCGGCTCCGGCCACCTGTTCCGGCGAGAGCCCGTGATGTGCGAGGTCGAGGGCCTGCCAGGCGAAGGTGTCCGGCCAGTCGGGGAGCACACGGCGCAGGGTGCGCAGCGCGTTCGCGCAGAATCCGCAGTCGCCGTCGTAGACCAGGAAACGCGCGGGCGTTCCCACCGGGATCACGGCCGCCCCTCGGGAGCCGGGCCCGCATGGGCCGGAGCGGGGACAGCAGGGACGGGAGACGCCCGCCCGGCCTCGTCCTGGGGGTCGGGGGCGGTGATCGCCTCCGGAGACGCGGCGCCGACCACCACCTCCTGCGGTGCGACCGACGCCTCCTGCGGTGCGGGAACGGCCGTCACCTCGTCAGGAACGGCGGAGGCGGCCCCCGAGGTCGCGCCCGGACGGCGCGTGAGGACCGGCCAGGTCGCCCGTACGCGGTCGAGCCGGGCGAGGACCCGCAGGCGGCTGGGCAGCCGGAACGGCACGTCGACCGGGCGCAGATGGAGCACCAGGCAGGCGAGCATCGCGAACATGAAGCTTCCGAGGCCCATGAGCACACCGATCGAGATGTGGAAGGCGACACCCGCGGCGAGCAGGTACGGCCGGACCGGTCGGCGAGCGATCATTCCGAGTGCGATCGCGAACTCGATGACGAGTGGCCCCCACGTCATCAGGGTGACGCCGATCGGGTTGACCAGGATCGGGGTGAGCAACGGCTTGATCCAGCTCGGCATGCCGAAGAACGGGTCGGTGAGCCAGTACCACAGTCCCGTGCCGTCGGCCCACTCCGCGTGGCTCAGCTTGGCCACCGACGCCTGGAAGTAGAGTCCCGCGACCTGCAGGCGGATCACGAAGAAGGTCGTCCAGGCGAAGAACGACAGGGCCGGGCGTTCGCTCACGTCGGCGGGCGGGCCCCAGTGCCACCTGCGCCCGTCCATCAGCGCGATGGGAAGCAGCAGCAGGGTGACGACCGAGCTGATCTGGTCGCCCCCGTCGGGGATGGTGGCCGACGCCATCAGGCTGACCGTGACCCACCAGTGCCCCAGGGCGGTGAACCTCGGACGCCAGCCGATGACCACGAGCAGCAGCAGGCCGACCGAGAGGAAGCGGGCGATCTCCAGTTGGTCGCTCGGGACCACGCAGAAGACGCTGACCTGAGCGATGCCCGAGCAGTTGGGGAAGTCGGGCATTCCCTGCGCGGGGCGGAAGAGCGAGGTGCTGTGACTGAACAGGAGTGTGCCCAGCGTGCCGAGCGCCATCAGGGTACGGGCCAGGCCGTAGACGTTCGTCCATGGCGAGACCCGCGCGAGGCGCGCGACGGCGAGACCGGCTCTGGTCAGCATGTGACCTCCAATCGGGCGACCTTGGCGGGCATGGCCGTGTCGCTCCCGGCCCACGCCCACGGCAGCGGCTCGCGCTGGATGAGGCCCACCGAACCGCAGTGGACGGGGTTGGGCGCAATGTTGCGTATCGTCACGGCGCTGGGGGCTCGGTCGAGGCATGAGGCGACGTCGCCGCCGTCACACGCCACCCATCCGTCGGCGGGAACCGAGGTCTGCATGATGCCGAGTTCCAGCCCCTGGGCCCGGGAGCGCCGGTTGAAGCCCAGCACGTTGCGCGGTTCGGAGTGCGGGCCGAGTCGCGCGTCCTGCCAGCCGCCGGTGCCCGCGGTCTGCCACACGCCGATCTGCGGTTCGCGCGGCGACTTGGTGAAGAACGCCCACCCCTGCGGGGTGAGGGTGGTGATGGTCAGTCTCAGCTGCTCCTGCCCGGGAAGCGAGATGGCGTTGCTCGGCAGCTGGGTGTGCACCACATAGAAGATCACTGATCCCCAGAAGGCGACAATGCCGACGAGCGCCCACCCGAGGCGCCTGGCCGTGGCGGTTTCGGTCAACGGAATCTCCGTGGATTCTCAAGGCCCGGTTCCGCGCCGGACGCGGTGCGGAACCGGGCGTGGGGGCCGGAGATCAGGCGGCGAGCCGCTTGGCGACGAGGTCGACGAAACGCTCGCGGTCGAGCCTGGCCAGGTCCTTGCTCACCAGGGACTCGGTCCAGTTCTCGATCTCGTAGACATTGGACTCGCGGACGGCGTTGGCCATCTTGTACACGTTGACGATCTCGTAGACGTTGCCGAGATAGACCATGTACACGAAGAACGCCAGGCCGGCTGCCTGGTCGACGGCTGTGGAGTCGGCCTTGAAGCCGAACCGTTCGGCCAGCACGTCGCGGGTGAGGTTCTGCGCCCTGGTGAAGGCCCGGTCGATCCTGACCCGGTCGCCGCTGGTCATCTCCCCGCCGAACCAGGCGAGGAACGCCGGATCCTTCTTCGAGATCGCCGCCACCACCGCGGAGGCGAACTCCTCCTGCTTGGCCGTCACCCCACCGGCCGGACGCACGATCTCGGGGAACCTCTCGGCCACCGGCCCGATCCCCAGGATCAGACCCCGATAGACACTCTCCCCGTCGTACGCCGAGACCACGCCCCCCGCCCCGGCCACGACCGCACCGGCACTGGCACCGGCCGCGTGCACCGGCACCACCACCGCACCGGCCACCAACCCCGCGGCCAACGCCGCCAGAACCGTCTTCGATACCCGCATCGAACTCCTTCCACGAACGTGAGACGGCGCCCGGAATCCCGATGTGAGCTCGTTGGCCGGCGACAGGAGCCTTTTCCCACGGTCCGCGACATTCCGGCGCAAAAGAGGTTGGATTCCGGCCATTGTCTCCACGGACTTTTCGCCGCTTCGACGGAGAGTGTCACAGGCGATTTGGCGTGCGCTTGGAACGGCGCCGCCCTCGTCAGTGAATCACTTGGAACCCAGCCCATCCCGGTCAGACCAGCACAAATCAGACCGGCCCGCTCCGGTCCGCGTCCCGACGGGCTTCCCCGCCGTCGTCAACGGCGGGGTCCGTTTCGGATTCTTCTCGACCGGGAAAAGGCCCCGCGCGGGCGGCCGTTCCGGATGGTCGCTCAGCTGCGACCTCGGGAAAGACCGCGACACCGCGTCAGGATGTCGTCACACTGAGGTGTGACAAAGTCGGTTGATTGTGGCAGCACACGAAGCCCTTGAACCCGATTTACGTCATATACAGCCTAATTCCGCATTAAAACAGCATTTACGGCGCACTTTGCCCCCGCTGGAACCTGCGGAGCCCGGCTGACATCCAACCCCGTACGACTGACGTCCTTCTACCGGAAGTGAGCCGTACATCCCCCAGGTTGATGACATATGAGGTGTCGTGACTATGGCGTCGAATGTAACGCGGTTATACCAGGCGGTGCTGCGCGACCCGGTCGCCCCGATCTCGATCCGGCTGCGCCGCACCTTCTCGGAGTGGGTCGAGCAGAAGGGGTTCCCGCCCCCGGGTGCCGCGCGGGCGATGGTCGAGGCCGAGGCAGGCCGGGCACGGCTCACGATGGAACGGCGCGGCGACTGCGGCCGGTACACGCTGGACGAGCCGTACGGGAAAGGGCACCTGAAGACCAGGGTGACCTACACCGAGTCGGTGGCGGGCATGACGGGCTGGGTGATCGTCACCGTGGACCGGCACGAGGGACACGACCCGGAAGGGCACCGGCCGGCGCCGTACCAGAACGGAAAGCACGAAACGGAACGACACCAACCGGTGTCTCAGCAGAATGGAAAACCGGAAAAAGGACGACATGCACCAGGGTCGTACCGGAACGGAAAGCACGAGCCGGGGCGAGCGGAAAGGCGAGAACCGCCCACGGCGAGCGCGCCCGGGTTCCTCCCCGCGTACCTGCGCACCGCGCGGATCAGCGACGGCGGCATCCACCTGGAGGACGGCCCGCTGGTTCTCCATGAGGACGACCTGGACCGGTTCGTCCCGGTGATGACCGAGCCTCTCCGGAGGGTGCCGATCCTCGTCCTCTCCGTGGATCCGCAGAACCCGGAGGGCGTGCGGACCCATGCCGACTATCTGGCCGGTGCGGTCACCGGTGCGAGCCTGGTCGTACGGCTCGCCGACCTGCGCACCCAAAACCGGTTCAACAAGGCGATGGGCAAGGAGCTGGGGGTGTTCGGCGGCGGGATCCGCACCTATCTCGCCCCCTTCGACCCCGCCGGGGAGCCCTACCCCCGCAGGCATCCGCCGATGGGCGCCGCCATGATCCGGGAACAGGGTGTCGCCGCCCTCGACCTGATCGCCACCGGAGCGGTCGGCGCGACCGTCCATCGCGAGCTTCCCGACGACGTCCGGCGGACGCTCGGCGTCGTCTACCGCGTGCTCGCCGGACGCGCCGAACTGAGTGAGATCGCCGAGGCCGCCGCGCCCCGGCCCGCCAAGACCGATGCCGCCCGTGAGGAGCTACGGCGGCGGATGATGGCGATGACCCGGCGTCCCGCGCCCGTCGTGCTCCCCGCTCCCACCACCCCCGCCTCGGCCGCCGGGACCGCCGAGGACTCCGAACCCGCTCCCGGCTCGGAGGAACCCACCGCCACCCTGGAACCCGTAAAGCCCACGGAGACGGGAACGACCACCTCGGCGGGCGTCCCGGCATCGAGTACGGAGGAGATCGCCCAGGTGGTGGCTGACATGGTGGTCAAGGAACTGCGCGGGGAGCTGGAGACGGCACTGGGGCTCGCCACGTCGTCACAGGCCGCCGGCGGTGATTCCGACGGTGACTCCGAGCGGGTGCTGCGCGAGATCCGCACGCTCGGCGCGCACCTTTCCGGCCTGCGCGACATCGTCGCGGAACAGCGCGACATCGTCGCCGGGCGGCATGGCGACCTCACGCACCTCCGGAGCGACGGCACGGGAGGGCATGGCGACGTCGTCGAATCCCGGAGGCACGGCAACGGACGTCACATCGACGGATCCGTCACGGAGGAGGGGAGCGAGCGGTCGGCCACGCGGACCAGGAGCCTGCGCGAGGAGCACCGGCTGCTCACCGAGGAGTACGCCGAGGCCGTCACGAACGCGAGGAAGCTCACCGAGCGGGTCCGCTGGCTGGAGGCGAGGCTCGCGGAGGCGGGCCAGCCCGTGTACGGCGTGAACGAGGAGGTGCCCGTCTTCGAACCCGCCAGCCTGATCGAGGTCCTGATCGAGGCCCGCCAGAGCCTGCGCCACATCGTCGTCGGCGACACCGACGGTCCCGCCGCCCGGCTGGACCTGGACCATCCGGCCCAGTCGCGGACCTGGGCGGCGAAGGCCTGGGACTCCCTGCGCGCCCTGGAGGACTTCGCGAGGGCCCGGTCCGGAGGGGAGTTCGCGGGCGGCTTCTACGACTGGTGCGCCCAGGGCTCCCCCGGGCGCCGCACCATCCCCACCGGGATGCTGTCCATGCGCGAGTCGAAGAGCGTGGTCACCCGCGCCAAGTTCAGCGATCGCCGGACCTTCGCCGTCCCGCCCGAGGTGAGCCCCGGCGGGCAGGTCCTGATGGAGTCCCACGTCAAGCTGCGGCCGGTGGGCTATCCCGCGCCCCGGATGTACTTCCACGACGACTCCGGCGGCGCCACCGGCAAGATCTGGATCGGCTACCTGGGCGGGCACCTCCCCAACACCCGTACCAACTGACCGCCCCGTGGCCTTCGAGGGGTCGTGGACTCCCGGACGAGCGCTCCCGCGGCCGTGGAACCGATCAGCCGCGGGAGGTTATCTGCTGCACGGCCCAGCCGTTGCCGTCCGGGTCCTTGAAGAAGACGAATCCCACGTTGTTCAGGTCGTCGCCCTCACGGCTCGGGCGGGCGCCCGACGGGCCCAGCACCTGCACCTCGCTCACCTCCACACCTCGCTCGACGAGGTGCGCGCGGGCCGCGTGGACGTCGGAGACCACCAGTTGCGGCCCCTGGAGCGAGCCCGGCTCCATGGCGACGAACCCCTTCCCCAGGACGATCGAGCAACCGGATCCCGGAGGGGTGAGCTGGACGAACTGGGGGCCGCCGTCGATCCGGGTGTCGTGGTCCACCGTGAAGCCGAGCTTCTCCGCGTAGAAGTCCTTGGCACGGTCGATGTCACTGACCGGGACCACGACCACTTCCAGGGTCCAGTTCACGAGTTCGCTCCTTCTGTCGGCGGCCCCTGCCGCGGAGGGGGCCGGTCGGCTCACGGCGACAACGGCACGACCGGCCCCGTCACCGCGACCTCGCCCGCCTCCTCAGACCGGCGAGTCCCGCGAACGTGGGTCGAGCCGGTCGGCGTCCACCATTCGACAACCTGTTCGATTTATGGTCATTCGGTTTTCTACAGGCCCGCGTGGCTGCTGTCAACCGCCGCCGACCTCGGAGCCCACGCCCGGAACGCCCGCTCAGGTGTCCGCGCCGATCACCCGCGCGGCGGCGAGGTAGGCGGCGAGCAGGCTCTCGGCGACCGCCGTCACGGTCTCGTCTCCCGGCAGGAAGTACGGGCTGTGCAGCCCCGAGGTCGTGTCGGTGCCCACGAACAGCATCAGCGACGGCACGACCGACGCGAAGTGGGCGAAGTCGTCGGCGCCGCAGGAGCGCAGCGTCGCGGGCATGTGGTGGGCCACCTCGACGAGGATGCGACCGGTCTCCTCGGCGAGCCGGGCGTGGTTGACGAGCACCGGCTCCCCGTTCGCGATCCGTACCTCCGCCTCGCAGCCGTGGACGCGGGCGACCCCCTCGACCACCTCACGGAAGCGGTGGTGCAGCTGCCGGCGCCAGGGCTCCGACATCGTACGGAGGGTGCCGCGCGCCGCGGCCTGTCCCGGGATCGCGTTGGGGGCGTTGCCCGCCGACACGGTCCCGAAGGTGACCACGGTCGGCGTCATCGGGTCGGCGTCGCGGCTCACGAGCTGCTGCGCGGCCACGATGATCTGGGCGAGCGCGAGAACCGGATCACTGGACAGGTGGGGGTAGGCCGCGTGCCCACCCTGCCCGCGGACGACGACGGCGAACTCGTCGGAGGAGGCGTTGACCGCGCCGGGGGTGCAGGCCGTCTCACCCGCGCCGAGCACCGGCTGGACGTGTGCCGCGATCATCGCGCCGACCCGGTTCCTGCGCAGCGCGCCCGACTCGACGATGTCCCTGGCACCGGAGGGAGGGGTCTCCTCACGCGGCTGCAGCACCGCGACCATCGGCGCCGGCGCCCGTACCCGGTCGACCGCCCTGGTCAGCGCGACCAGGGCCGCGAGGTGCACGTCGTGGCCGCAGGCGTGCATCGCGCCGTTGCGCGAGGCCCAGGGAACGTTCGTCTCCTCGGGGATCGGCAGGGCGTCCAGCTCTCCGCGTACCCCGACGGCGAGCCCTTCGCCGCCGACCCGCAGGAGCGCGCCGGTCACGGCCACCCGCTCCATCGCGTTGCCCTCGGGCAGCGCGTCCAGCACACGCTTGAGGGTCGGCTCCTCCTTTCCCGAGACGCAGGGCTCGGCATGCAGTTCTCGCCGTAGCTGGAAGGCGGCGGGCAGTTCTGCGTGCAGGGCGGCGCGGAGCCGCTCACGAACCTCGTTCATCGCCCCTCCCCGGACCGGGGGGCGTCGTGGCCGACCCTCACGCGCCCTCCTGTGCGAGCGCGCGGACGTGGGTGCCGATCATGGATCTCCCTCTGCTGTGCGTGGTGCCGTTCTCATGGTGCATGGGTGAGGCGGGGCCGTTCCCAAGGAAATGTCATGCCCGAATATCCCCGCCGGCTCACCCGCCGATCGGCCGCTCCACCTCACCGGGCGCCTCGCCCGTCGCCGTGCCCGCTACTGTGCCCGCGTTCCTCCCCCGGACGGCGTACGCGAGGGTGAGGGCGACGACGGTGATCGGGAAGACGGCGGCGACGAGGATGCCGGTGCGCAGACCGGAGCCGCCGTCGTCGGGGAGCGCGGCCGACAGGGTGGCGAGAAACCCGTCCGCGACGGCGGAGGCGTCCGCGGCGGCCCCGGCGATCCAGGGTCCGGCCGCGCCACCGGCGTCCCCGAAGACGGCGAGCACGCCGAACATCGCCGCGCCGCCGAGGGGGAAGCGGGCCGCGGCGAGGCTGAAGGTACCCGGCCACAGGAGGCTGACGGCGAGGCCGCACACCGCGCAGCCGATGAGGCTCACCACCGGGTTGGAGGACAGGCAGACGACGAGATAGCAGACGGTCGCCAGCGCGCCGCACGAGGCCATCGCGGGCACCAGCGGGATCTTCTCACCCCACAGGCCGTAGACGATGCGGCCGATGCCCATCAGGACCGCGAACAGGCACGGACCCGC
Organism: Streptosporangium sp. NPDC049078; assembly: GCF_040648855.1. Lineage (NCBI taxonomy): Bacteria > Bacillati > Actinomycetota > Actinomycetes > Streptosporangiales > Streptosporangiaceae > Streptosporangium > Streptosporangium sp. NPDC049078. The sequence continues at coordinate 414,285 of NZ_JBEZEL010000003.1, read as the reverse complement.
CAGGTCGCCCCACACCTTGGAGACTCCCAGCCCCTCCTCGGCGAAGAGGGAGGACCACTGCGACATGGTCAGCTCGGCCGCGCCCGCGCTGAGCATCAGCACGAGGGCGGCGGCGAAGGCGGGAGCCCCGAAGAGCGCCCGCAGGGAGGTGCGGTGCTCGTCGGGCACGGTCGCGGGCAGCGGCACCCTCAGGAACGCCACCATGTTGACCAGCGGGACCAGCGCCCAGGCGACGGGCAGGACCTGCCAGGCGTCCTGGCCGATCCAGGCCAGCAGCAGCGTGCTGCCCGCCACCACCGCGACCTGTCCCCAGCAGTAGAAGGAGTGCAGCAGGCTCATCGCCGCGGCCTTGCCCTCCTGCGGGCTGGGCAGCGCGTCCACCACCGGGCTGACGAGCACCTCCAGCAGGCCGCCACCGACGGCGTAGACGACGATCGCAACGCACAGTCCCAGGTACGGCGAGGGCGACACGGCCGGGGCGACCGCGAGCAGCATCAGTCCCAGCGCCGACAGGACGTGGGCCAGCACCAGCAGGACGCGGTAACCGGTCCGGTCCACGAACTTCACGGCCACGATGTCGGTGACCAGCTGGGTGGCGAAGTTGAGCAGCACCAGGCGCCCGAGCATCTCCAGCGGCAACTGGTAGCGGGTCTGGAACACGATGAACAGCAGGGGGGCCAGGTTGTTGACGATGGCCTGGGTGACATATCCGGTGTAGCAGGCGCGGCGGGTGTGGTCGTACGTCGTCATGGGTGATGCGTTTCTCTCCCTGGGGGGCCGATCGTCCTGGGGGGCCGATCGTCCGCACACTACGGGGCGCGCCGACACCGCGGGACACCCACCCCCGGCGCGCGAAAACACCAGGTCATCGGGAGGGCCGGACGGCCGCGCGACCTTGGGCGGCGGATCTCACACCTGGCGGACGGCTGTCTTGGGCCGAGGGCCTCTCACCCCCGGCGGACGATCGTGCTCCCGGGCCGCGCGTTCCCCGGGCGGCCGGGCGGTTCGGGGCGCGTGGCGCCTACTTGAGCTGCAGGACCGGGGCGACGGCGGAATGCGAGCGGGGGGAGGCGGGCAGGCCGAGCACGAACCAGACGATCTTTCCTCCGGTGGCGGGATGGGCGACGCCCCAGTCGTCGGCGAGGGAGTCGACGATCTGGAGGCCCCGGCCGCTGGTGGCGTCCATGTCGCGGGCACACATGCGGGGAACTCCCGCCCCGGGGTCGAAGAGCTCACCGCGGACGAGGTTCTCGCCGCCTCGGATGCGCAGCGCGCACGCGGCGCCGCCGTACCTGACGGCGTTGGTGACCAGCTCGCTCACGATCAGCATGCAGTCGTCTATGAGATCGTCAGCGCCCCACAGGGAGAGCTCCCGGCGAACCAGCGAGCGGGCGTCGCGCACGCTCGCGGGGACGGCGGGCAGCAGGCACTCGCCTACGTACTCGTGGGCGACCTCGAGGGCCGCCGCGGATGAGTTGTGCTGGAGAGACACTGCGCCTCCTTCTGATGGGAGCGCTCCCATGACAAATGTAGAACATCCGGTCACGTCTGGGAATTGATTCCCTCCTAATTGTTTCTATTAGATGTCGTAAGAGTGACGATAAGTCAGTGCGTTTCGTGACGTTTGGGGAGGATAGGGCCACAGACCCCAGCAGGAGTCATCACCACCCCTTACCGGACACCACGCCACACCACCTGGGCGGGTTCCCCTCCGTCCGTGAACCCGCCCGCGCCCCGCCCCTCCCTCCGTGAACCCGTCCGTGCCCTTGTCTCCCGCCCTCCCGGACCAACGCGCCTGGAAGGGCCGCGACCACGTCAGCGCAGCTGGGGAAGGACCTTCGCGCCGAACGCGTCGATGAAGGGGGCCTGCTCCTGGCCCACATGGTGCAGATAGATCTCCTCGAAGCCCAGGTCGGCGTACTCGTTGATCCTGGCGGCGTGCCAGCCCAGGTCGGACGAGACGTTGACGACCTCGGCGATCTGCTCGGACGAGACGTCCGCGGAGACCACGTCGAAGAGTTCGGGGGTGTCGAGATCCCAGCTGACCGGCGGGGAGAAGACATTGCTCCGCCACTGGTGGTGGGCGATGGCCATCGCCTCGTCGTCACTCTCGGCCCAGCTGAGGTGAACCTGGAGCGCCACCTTCCCCTTACCTCCGGCGTCCCGGTAGGCGCCGATGACCTCGCGCAGGTGGTCGACCGGTCCTCCCACGGTGATCAGGCCGTCGGCCCACTCCGCGCACCAGCGGGCCGTGTCGACGCTCACCGCCGCGCCGACCAGCTTCGGCGGAACCTGGGGCCGGGTCCACAGCCGGGCGCGGTCGACGGTCACCAGGCCGTCGTGGCTCACCTCCTCCCCCGCCAGCATCGCCCTGATGACGTCGACACACTCCCGCAGACGCCGCGTGCGAAGCTCCTTGCGAGGCCAGCGGTCACCGGTGATGTGCTCGTTGCTCGCCTCGCCCGTGCCGAGGGCGGCCCAGAAGCGCTCGGGGAACATCGCCCCGAGGGTGCCGATCGCCTGGGCGATGATCGCGGGGTGGTAGCGCTGGCCGGGGGCGTTCACGACGCCGAACGGCAGGTTCGTGGCCTGGAGCGCCGCGCCCAGCCAGGACCAGGCGAACCCCGACTGCCCCTGTCGCTCGCTCCACGGGGAGAAGTGGTCCGACGACATCGCCGCCCCGAACCCCGCCTGCTCGGCCTGGGTGACGGCTTTCAGAAGCTCTGCCGGGTGGATCTGCTCGTGTGAGGAATGGAAGCCATAAGTCGTCATCGCCTCCGGCTACCCGGGAGAAGGCCGTCCATTCGGGCACACGCCCCCGACCTGGCCGTACGGATGAGCCTCTCACGTGAGCGGCCGGGCCGGATCCTGACGGGTGACCGGCTCGGACGGATGGCCGGGCCGGAGCCGTACCGATGAACAGGCCGGAGGCGTCCGGGGGGACGGGCCGGACGGGAAGCGCGGTACCGCCCGAGGTCACGGACGGCACCGCGCTCGGCCTCACCCGGACATCACCCGGGCCTCAGAAGGCCGACGTGTAGGTGACGAACGAGAGCCGGTCGACACGGGTGGCCGCGTCGTAGCAGGCGACGTTGCGCACGATGGCATTGCCGGCGTTGGTGTTCCACAGGCTCTGCAGGTTGCAGAACTCGGGGCCCGGCCCGTACGCGGTGACCTGGACCTGGTCCTGCAGGAGCCCGACCTTCGGGAAGGTGACCAGACGCAGACCGACTCCCGCGCTCTGGATCGTGTTCGTGGCCCCCTGGGAGTTGTAGTTCAGACCCGCGGGCGTCGGCGCGTACGGGCCGGGGTTGGCCGGGTTGGTGTCGAAGGTGTAGGCGAAGTTCTTCGGCGGGATCGCCGCACCGGTGATGGCGCGCTCACGCTGGTAGGTGAGGGTCCATCCGGTGTTGAGCGGCACGTTCGTCGCGTTGTGGCAGCGCACCTGGACCGCCTGCGCGCCCACGCCCGGAGACCAGGCGCCGACCTTGCAGCGGGCGGGCTGGTTGGGGTTCACCGCGGTGACCTGGAGGTTTCCCGCGGCACTCGCCGAGCCGAGGCCCGGCAGGGTGACCGTCCAGACGCCCACCCCACCGGGGACGGCGGTGTTCACGCCACCGGCCGAGTTGAACTGGTCGGCGATGCCGGCACCGTTGTGGTGCACGTAACCGAACGCCTGCGGTGCGGGCAGGGTGCCGGTGCTCTGCTCGAAGACGATGCTGTACGGGGTGAAGACCGGAGCCCCTCCGTACCGGTAGCACTGCACCGCCACCATCAGGTCGGATCCCGAGGGGCCCCATTTCTGCACCTGGCACCAGTAGGCGTTCTGGGAGATCGCCGTGACGTGGACGACGCCGCCGTTGATCGCGAGCTGCGGGAACCTCACGTACGTCTGCCCGACCACGCCGGGGGTGACCGTGACGTTGAAGCCCGGCGCCCAGCTGCCCGCCTGGTGGTTGATGTCGGGGACGCCGGAGGTCACGTCGACCACCGCGAAACCCCACCGGTTGGGAACGGCGGCCTGCGCGCCCGTTGCCGCCGCGGTGACGCTCGCGGCGAGCATCGCGATGACACACAGGATTTGGATCATGACTCTTCGTAACTGCGGCATGCCGTACTCCATCGGCTTGGGGGGTTGGGCGATCGGACGCGACCGAGGAACCAGCGAAGTGGGCGGAAATGTCTGGAATCACAGTTCGTCCTGAGCTCTTGATAACCCGCCCGTCCCCCCTTGAAAAGACCCAACCTGACGGGTGAGATGACTTCGTCTTCCCAGATCAGGTCAGGGTTCCGACCAGATGGCGGTCTTCTCCCCCAGAGATCACCCGGTCGTTCCTGCGAGTACCGTATGAACAACGCACAGCCGATCCGCCAGGATCCCTAGACGGGGTGTGAGACCGTGCCGGAGCTCGAACCGAACGTTCCGCGTGTCATGTGGCAGTTACTTGAGCCCCTGCACGCCGTCACCTACTTCGCCCCCGAGGCGCTGGCGGCGTCCGACGCGGTCGGCATGCGCGGTTTCTGGATGGGGTACTTCGCGTCCAGGGCGGCGCCCCTCGGGCCGGTCGGCCCCGGCGTCGTCACGGCGGCCTTCCACGGTTTCCCCCCGGCGAGGGTCGCCAGGGCGCTCCCCGACGCGTGGACGTTCGCCACCCCCGGCGACGTGCTGCGCGCCAGGCTCGACGGGGCGGGAGCGGCGCTGCGGAACGTGCTCACCGACAAGGTGATCGGATCGGACGACATGCGCGCGGCGGCCGACCTCGCCTGGGAGGCCGCACGGCTCGCCGACACCGCCGGCCGGGTGCTCGGCGCGGCCAACCAGGCGCTGCCCGCGCCCGACGAGCCGCACCTGCTGCTCTGGCAGGCCGCGACCACGCTGCGCGAGCACCGGGGCGACGGGCACGTGGCCGCCCTCGTCGCCCACGGCGTCTCCCCCGTCCAGGCCCACCTGCTCAAGGTCGCGGCGGGTGAGACGGATCTGGAGCAGCTGCGCCTGGGACGGCACTGGGACGACGAGGAATGGGAGGCCGGTGCCGCCGCCCTGCGCGAGCGCGGGTGGGTCGACGACTCCGGCGCGCTGACGGCCGAGGGTGCGCGGGAGCGCGGGCGGATCGAGCGGCTCACCGACGAGGCGGCGGCCGCCCCGTGGCGTGCCCTGGGAGACGAGCGCACCTCCGAGCTCGCCCTGCTGCTCCACCCGCTGACCACGGCCGTCCTGGAGTCGGGCGTCATTCCGCCCTCGAACGCGATCGGCCTGCCGCGCTCACTCGCGGAAGGCGAGGACGGCCGGGGGCTCACGCTCCCGGCCGTCCCTTCGCGGATCGGCTGAGGGGGATCAGCCGAACGGCAGCCGTACGAAGGACCGGTTACCGACACCGAGGCTGACGGTGTTGGTGCCGATGGCGTTCCAGACCTCGACCCTCACCCGGCCGTTCGACAGGTTGCCGAGCGTGCCCGAGGAGGACTGCGGGCCGCCCCCCTGCGTGTAGTGCTCCCAGCCGGTCACCGGGTCGGTCGCGAAGTAGGCGTAGGTCTCCACCCTGTCCCAGCTCCCGTCGCCGGTCAGGTCGTAGGAGACCCTGACCTGGGTGCCGTTCGCGACCGCGGTGCCCGAGTCCAGGAAGAGGTCGAACGCGGTGGTGCCGCCGTTGCGGTTGGCGGTGAGACCGGTCGCCGTGAAGACCTGGGCGTTGGTCGGGACGCCGTCGTGGTTGCCGTTCGCGGCGGCCAGCGTGACGCTGCCCGCCGTGCCGGTCGTGCCCGTCAGCCCTCCGCCGCTCTGCAGGTAGCGCGTCGCGGCGAAGACACCCGGGGTCGGGGTGGGGGTCGGCGTCGGGGTGGGGGTCGGCGTGGGGGTCGGGTCGGGGTTCGTGGTGCCGCCCCCCGCGTTGCCGCCGCTCCAGGTGAAGGCGCCGGAGGTGGCCGTCTTGCCCGCCGGCACGTTGAGCACGGTGCCGTTGGAGAAGGTCACCGTGAGCGGGCTCCCGGTGATGTTGGACGCGACGTAGGTGCGTGCCCCGTTCTTGCTGAACACCTTCGCCAGCGGGTGGTTGGCGGTGACGGAGTTGTCCACCGTGCCGAGGGCGGCCAGGTTGCGGATCCAGTGGAAGGTGTGCGCCCTGCTCTCCCCCTCCTCCGGGGTGTAGCCTCCGGCGGCGCGCAGGTTCGCCAGGGCCGCGTCACCGTTGCCCAGCGCCTGGAACTGCCAGATGATGTCCTGCCACACCGTGGGTGGCCCGCCGTTGTTGCGTACCAGTTCGGCGTAGTTGGTGTTCACGTAGGCGGGGTTGTCGCCCAGGTAGAAGTGCCCGCCGGTGATCGGGAGCATGTTGATGCCCTGGATCATCTCCGGTTCGGCGCTGAACCAGGTGGCGTACGCGCCGCCGCTGCCCCAGACCATGCCGACCGTGCTGTGGCCGAAGGCGGCGGGGAAGTTCTGGTCGCGCACGTCGAACCAGTACTCCTGGATCGCCGCGGCCTGGGTCGTGTAGATGAAGATGCCCGCGTCGCGGACGGCGGTGTTGCCGGTGGCCTGTCCCCACTGGATGAGGGCGTTGGCGAAGTTCTGGCCCTCCGACGACGACTCCTGGTTGTTGCCCGAACCGAACGCGCCGTGACCCGACGCCCAGTCGTGGCCCGCGTAGATGTCGAAGTCGCGCAGGTACGGGAAGCGGGTGTCGGACCGGTCGTAGTTGTTGGCGTCGCGGATCAGCAGGTCCACCATGCCACCGTACTGGCTAGCCTTCGCCCAGTCGGGGTCGAACTTGGCGAGGGTCGCGGCGGCGGCGATGTAGTAGCCGTAGTGGAAGTGGTGGTCGTTGAGCTCCAGGTCGGAGCCGTAGGAGGCCGGGTAGCCGAGCAGGGTCCCCCAGTTCTGGTTGTAGTAGAAGACCCGGGTCGTCTTGCCCGGTGAGGCGGTGAACCAGTCGTTGAGGCGGGTGCGGATCGCGTTCAGCGCGGCGGTGCGCACCGACGTCAGGTTGAGCTGGTCGGCGATCTCCGCGATGCGGGCGGCCCGGCCCAGGCCCTTGCCCGTCCAGTAGGTGTCGTCGCCCCGGATGTCCATCGGGTTGCCGAGTTCGGCGTTGAGCTGGTTGGTGACCGTGGTGAGGTCCGCCCCCGAGCTGTCGGCCACCGCGGGGACCTCGGGCAGGACGCCGGTGTACTTCATCGTCGTCCTGAACTGCGTACCGGTGACGATCTTCATCTGCCCGCGCGCCGACACGTACGTCTGCGCCAGCGGCGTCGAGCCGGTCAGGTAGTTCCACTGGTGCGGGTAGAGCGCGATGACCGTGCCGGTCTGGCTGCCCTGCCTCGCCGTGGTGGTGAAGGCGTACGTCGTGGTCAGCGTGCTCGCGGACTGGTTGTAGGCGTACGAGACACGGGTGCCGGTGACGTGCGCGTGCGCGTACTGGCCGTAGGTGCTCGCCAGCGCCGCGCGGTCGCCGCCCGCGGGGAGCGCCGCCACCGAGAAGAAGTCCTTGCCCGCGAGGGAGGAGCTGATCGTGGTGCCGCTCACCGACCAGGTCGCTCCGGTCGGCGCGTAGGCGACGTAGTCACGGCCGCCGACGGTGAAGCCGATGGTGGCGCCGCTGTTGGACCACACCGTGGGGGTGCCCGCGGCGGTGATCTGCGCGTTGCCGCCGGTGATCTGGAAGTACGCGAACGGCAGGCCGTGGCCGATGGTGGCCTTCATCGTCCGGCCCCCGCCGCTCCAGTACGGGGTGACGGTCCAGTCGCTCCAGCCGTCGACCTTGACGTCCGGCGAGTTCAGGCCCGCGACGCCGACGCGGATGTTCTCGACGTAGGGGTAGTGGTACTCGCCGACGCCGGTCGCGGTGCCGCTGATGGCGGGGGTGGTGTTGTAGGAGAAGCCGAGCCCGTTGCCGAAGGTGTCGTACGAGATCGGGTGCGCGTGGAGCGGCTCACCGTACGCACAGTCGGTCTTCTTGTAGAGGATCGACGACCACCAGTCGTTGGTGGGCACGGCCCCCGCGGGGGCGTTGGACGTCACCCACTGGCGGGGGTTGGTGGAGATGGAGCCGCAGCCGGTCGGCAGCGAGCGTCCTGCGGGGAGGGTGTCCGCGTAGCTGCCGGCGCCGACCGTGGCGGCTTCCGCGGAGCGGGCTGCGCCGAGGCCGAGCAGCCCGGCCACCATCGCGACGACCACACCGGCGGCGAGGCGGCGACGGCGGGCCCTGAGGCGGGCCGCCGACCGGGCGAGTCGTCCTTCGCGGGGGTGCGCACTGTCCGGACCCGTGGTCCGGATCGAGGGATCCATAGGGGGTGCCTCCGGGGAGAGGAATCGGGCTCTGAAGCTGACCGATACGAGAGAGCGCTCTCTCACCGAAAAGTAACGGGATGCGTCACGTCAGTCAATGTTTCGCGTTGGTAACGAGTAAGTAAAGGACGGAGGTGCAGGCGAGAGGGCGTAAGCCCAGAAAAATAGGGCGTTCTACCGCGCGGCGCCATCTTTTCGTCCACCCACCTATCACATCGCCGGCCTGGCCGACGATCAAGAAATGGCCCTACCCTGATCTGAGAGCGCTCTCATAGTCGGTCGACGTTCAACGCCGGTCGACCTCTTGACGGCGCCCGCCCCCTCCCGCCCGTCGCCGACCGGCCCCCGAGGGCACCCCTCCCCGCCCACCGTCGACCACCCCCTCGACGGCGCGAACCCCTCACCCGGAAGACGTCTTCGACGGCGCGAATCCCCCACCTGGAACACCCCCTCGGCGGCGCGAACCCTTCACCCGGAACGCCCTCCCCCCACGCCCGCACATGCCCGATCACCAGGGCGGACGCAACTGGCGAGACGGCGACAAAAACAGGGCTGGACACTGAGAGTGATGAAGAATTACTCTCTGTGAACACACAGGCACCCTCTGCCACAGGAGACATCATGCGAAGCAGGAAGCTCATGACCGCCGTGCTGAGCGCCGCCGCCATCGCGGGTCTGACCACGATGACCGCCGCCGCTCCGGCCACGGCCTCCGTGCCCACCGTCCCCGATGCTCCCGCCGCCGCCGACTTCACCGGCTACCAGATCGTCAAGCTGCCGAACGCCAACGTGCCCAACTTCCAGCGCCGCGTGGTCTACTGCCCCGGCGGGAAGAAGGTCATCGGCGGCGGCGCCGAGGCGCAGGGCAACGGGGCCATCCTGGTGGGCTCCTTCCCCACCGACGACGGCAACGGCTGGATCGGGCTCGGTCGCCAGATCGGCTACAACGACGTGGGCATCAGCGTCTACGCGATCTGTGCCAACGTCGGCTGATCACCGCTCCGCGACACCTGCCGTCCCCCTGGCCCCCTGCGACACCTTCCCCTTGCGACACAGCACCCGGGCCACCACGGTGACCATCGTCCTCGCCGTCACCACCACCCCGCCCGTCTCCCCCCGGTGATCGCCGTCCCCAGCGATCACCACCGTCTGATCACCTTCCCCTGATCAGCGTCCCCAGGGAAACACGGCTCCGGCCAGACCAGAAAAGGTCCGACCGGAGCCGTTCCGCACGTTCCCCCAGAACCACCCCGCGAAGAACCCCGTCCCAAGGGTCGCCCTGGCTCCGAACCAGTAGAGATTCAGCGCGCCGAACCGGATCCCGAATGGCTGGACACCCGCATTGCCAAGCAACTGAGCGAGCGGATGATTCCACGACGGTTACGCTGAGCGAGACCCTCGATCAGCCGGTAATCCGTCCAGTTGTGGACAGCTCACTCCAGTAAGGAAACAGCGAGGAGGAGCAAGGTTAGCCTGGTGAATCATCATCGCGGGCAGCACGGAGGGTCTGTTGGCGGAGCAGCGTTCCCTGTTCAGTCCCGATTTCGAAACGGTTCAGATCAAGCCGTCGGAAACCCGGTTCCAGCGCATGAGAGTGCTGATCACCGTCAAGGCCGCCCCCAACCCCTCAGAGAGCTACGGGGAGACCGTGTGCGTGGCCGCGCTACGGCTCGACCTTGACCAACCGGGATGGGTACGGCTCTACCCAATCAACTTCCGCGAACTGGATGGTAATAGCCAATTCCGAAAATATGATGTCGTCACTCTGGAGGCCAAACCTACTTCGAACGATCCACGGGCGGAGAGTTGGCGACCACGGTCCGACAGCTTCGTCGTAGAGAAGCATCTCGATGGCTGGTCAAAACGGATGCCGTACCTCGATGACTACATTGAGGGATCTATGTGCGACCTCATCGCCGCTGTCCGTCGACACCCTGCGGCTCGGTCGCTGGCAGCCATACGGCCCGAGGAGATCCTTGCCCTGGATGTCGAACCCCACCCGGGTTGGACACCTGCGGAGCGACAGAAGATAGACCGGTACGTTCAGCAACTCGGTCTTTTCGACTCCGTACCCCGCACCGCGCTTCAAGCTCCCCGCTTCAAGGCCTGGTACCGCTACCGCTGTCATTCGGCTGCCTGCAACACACACCGTCAGGGGATCTACGACTGGGAACTGGTCGCTCTCCAACGCACCGTGAACGCCCGCGACGACATCGGGGTAAAACGGGCCATTCATGAGAAGTTTTGGGATCTGATGTGCGCCTCGGATCGAGACACCGTCTTCTACGTCGGTAACCAACAAGCCCATCCGCAGAGCTTCATAATTCTGGGAGTCGCTTATCCCCAGCGGCTCAAACCGACACCGCGTGGCTGAACCGTTCACGGACGGCTTCCAGGACGAGGTCGCGATGACAGCGATGCTCGTCGGCTTCAAAACACATGATCGCCACCATCTGTCGTCGAGCGGCTTCCGCGATCCGGTCCAGGCATTCACGTGCGTCGGCATCCATGAGCTGTCCCACGTAAACACCCCGAGCCGCCCCCAGCTCGGCCGGGCTGCCGCTGAACCCTGCCCTGTTCCATTTGGGATTGCCGAGCACTCGCATATGTTCGTAGGCGACTCCCGTATCGGCGAGCGCGGCGGCCAAGGCGGTCTTGCTGAATCCGCGCTTCCGGGAGATCGGGTTCAGCCGGACGTCGATCAGCAAGGTGACGTTTTCGCGGTGAAGCCGTTGGATGAACCCTTCAAGGTCACATCCCTCGTATCCGATCCCGGTCAACCGTGCGTGCTGTCCGATCGTAAGCATGATCTGCACCCTCTCACGCCCAGTCGTAACCGTCACACAGATCTCGTAAGACCTCGGCATCCACTCCCACGGCAGGCAGTGGTACTCACAACCGCCATGTGTCGTCGCACTCGATGTGCGGTCGGTCCGGTCACGGCCGTCTCCTGAGCCGGGTCGTCAGGAGACGGCCGTCGGCCGCGTTCGCTCAGGGACGCGAGAGCACCTCGTCGAGCTTGGCGGCGAACTCCTCGTGCAGGCTGCCGAAGGCCCCGTGGTCACCGGGGAACATCACGTGCGTCCCCTCGATCTGCTCGGCGACGACGAAGGAGGCCCGGTAAGGTGGCTGCCCCTCCGAGGCTTCGCCCGCCACCATCACGACGCGCGCCGAGGAGGCCCGCAGCGCGTCGGCGTCGGGGACGTATCTCACGAACGGCGGCACCTCGTAGCCGATGAAGAACTCCATGTTCTTCTCCATCCGCGCCATCGTCTCCGCCGCCTCGGGAGTGGGCTCCTCCTGCTCTCCCTGGGTGGCCGCCTCCTCGTGCTCCCTGCCGGTCCTGTCGAACCCGGTGGCGAAGGCCTGCATCGCGGCTCCGGTCCCCTCCTTGGCGAACGCCTCCTCCACGTCCCGGATGACATCGCGCCAGCGGTCGCGGTCGGGCAGCAGCTCGAACAGCGGCGGCTCGTGGGACACGAGGGTGCGCACCTGCTCGGGGTGGCGGGTGGCCAGCTCCAGGCCGATGATCGCGCCGGAGCTGTTGCCGAAGACGTACGCGGGCTCGTCGGCGGTGACGCCCACCTCCACCAGCAGGCGGTGCGCGTCGTCGGCGTGCGTCTCGATGCTCTGCGACTCGGGCGGCCCGTCCAGCGGGCTGCGCGAGTTGCCGCGCCGGTCGTAGGTCACCACCGTGTAGCGGTCGGCGAGCCGCTGGGCCAGACCCGCGTATCCGGCGGCGTCGTAAACCCCGCCGCAGATCAGCAACAGGGTCGGCCCCGAGCCGCGGATCTCGTAGTGAAGGGTCGCGCCGGGAACCTTCAGGGTGTTCGTCTTGACGGGCTGCATGGTCGCTTCTCCTCGAAAGTCGTCGGCCGTCTCGCTTCTCTGATCACAGAGAATCGGAGCCACGGATGCGTTCTCGACATCCCCACCCGCACAGTCGCAGCGAAAGAGCGTCTCCTCCTGTGGCGGGCCACCCCGGGTCGGCGGTGCGTGCCGGACCGCACCACCGCCACCGTCCTGCCCACTTCCCCTCAGGGGGACACCACGCGTCGTCGCGGTGGCCGACATGTCGGCCACCGCGACGACGCGTGCGTAGTAGTGCGGTTCCACACGCCTAATGATGCCAGTGGGCACCGACAGTTTCCGGCCGAACACAGTGACCCTCGCCCGTCTCGCGGGCCGGGCGCGCACCGGCGGTACACCGGAGTTCACCGCGCGGGCCGGACGAACGCACCGCCCAGGAATCCATCCCATGAGCCGAACGGCACACGGCTCCGTTTCCACCACGTGGGCCGAGCGGAGGTGTGCGCTCAGCGGGTCAGAGGGGTCTCTTTTCGCTCGGTGTCCCATCGCGAGTCCTCGTCCCGGTCGAGCAGTGCCCGTACCTCGTCGGCCTCCGGCATGTCCCGCCGCACGAAGATCTCCAGCGCCTCGGTCAGGCAGGCCACTCCCCTTCCCGGCCGGCCGAGCCGGGAGAACGCCTCGCCGAGCGCGACGAGCGCCTTGCCCTGGATCCATTCGTCGCCCGCCTCCGCCATGAGGCCCAGCGAGTCCTCGGCACAGTCGACGGCGCGCTCCGGTTGCCCCAGGGCGAGGTGGGTCTCGGCCATCCGCAGCAGGGTCGCCCCCTCACGGACGCGCTGCCTGAGCCTCCGATACGCCTTGCGCGTCTTCCTGAGCCGAAGGAGCGCCTCCTCGGGACGCCCGGCGTCGCACAGCACGACGGCCGACCGGTACATGACGTCGGGATCCGTCCCGCCGCCCGACTCGCGGACGGTGCGGTCGGCCAGTTCCACCACCTCCACCGCCTCGTCGATCCTGTCGACCGACGCGAGGGCGAGCGCCATGTCGCCCAGGCCGGCCGCCTCACCGCTTCGGTCGCCGAGCCCACGCCAGATCTCGACCGCGTCGGCGTACAGCGCGATCGCCTCGGTCGTCGATCCGCGACGGGACAGGACCGTGGCCAGCAGGTTGAGGCTGTCCGCGTACCGTGCCCGGTCGCCCTCGGCGAGGCTGAGGTCCCTCGCGGCGACGCAGTCCTCGGCCGCCGCGTCGAGGAGCCACCGGTTCACCCAGAACCCTCCGCGCACGCACCGGGCGTGCGCCTCGGCGCGACGTTCCCCGCGGGCCGCCGCCGCCTCGACGAGGGCTCCGGCCGCCCGCTCGTAGCGCTCGGGGGTCACGTCGGTCTCCAGTACGTCGGCCGCCATGTCGAGCAGCCGTATCGCGTCGGAGAGGGCGCTTCCCCGCTCCCGGGCGATCTGGTGTACGCAGCTGATCACCCCCTGTTCCTCGTCCTCGGCCCAGGTCACCGCAGCCTCCTCGTCCGCGAAGGACGGTCCCGCACCGGCCGGTCGGCCCGGGTCGGACACCGGGGCGCCCGGATAGGTGAGGTGGTGGGCCGCGGTCATGCCCGCGAGGTAGTGGCCGAGCAGCCTGTCCAGCGCGGCTCTCCGCACGTCCTCGTCGTCCGGCCGTGACCGGGCGAAGATCTTGAGAAGGTCGTGGTAGCGATAGCGGCAGGGAGAGGGCGACTCCAGCATGCTCACGTCCACCAGCGCCTCGCACACCTCCTCCGCGTCCTGCTCGTCCAGACCGAGTACGGCCGCCGCCGAGCCCAGTGAGAAGTCGGACGCGTCGGGGACGGCGAGCAGCCGGAACGCCGACGCGTGCGCGGCGTCGAGCTGGTCGTAGCCGAGGGCGAACGTCGCCTCGACGGCCAGGTCGTCCACGCGCAGTTCGGCGAGGCGCCGGCGCTCGTCGGCCATCCGGTCGCGCATCCTGGCCACACTCCAGGCGGGCCGCGCCGCGAGCCGTGCGGCCACGATCCTGATCGCGAGGGGAAGGTGCCCGCACGCCCCGATCAGGTCCGCCGCGGCCTCACGCTCGGCGGCCACCCGCGCCTCCCCCACGATCGTGGCGAGCAGCACCGTCGCCTCGTCGTGGGACATCACGCTCAGGTCGACCTGGCGTACGCCGGACAGCCCGATCATCTTCGCGCGGCTCGTCACCATCACCGCGCACCCGGCGGCGCCGGGGAGCAGCGGCCGTACCTGCGCGGCGTTCGCGGCGTTGTCCAGCACGACGAGTATCCGCCGGTCCGCCAGGGTGGAGCGGTACATGGCCGCCCGCTCGCCCGGCTCCTCGGAGTCGGGCGGGACCTCCGCCCCGAGGGAGCGCAGGAACCGGGCGAGCACGGTCTCCGGCGTGAGCGGCCGTGTCCCGGAGCCTCCGAGGTTCACGAAGAGCTGACCGTCGGGATAGTCCGGCGCGAGCCGGTGGGCCACGTGGACGGCGAGGGTGGTCTTGCCCATGCCTCCGGCGCCCGACACGGCCGAGATCGCGAGTGCCGAGATGTGCCCCGACCTCAGGGCGGCCACCATCTCGTCGATCTCGGGCTCCCTGCCGGTGAAGTCGGCGGTGTCGGCGGGGAGCTGGCGGGGCACCTGCCTGGGGACCTGGCCCGTCGTCCTCGCCTGGCCGAGGGTGGGGTCCGCGGTGATGATCCGCTGGTAGAGCTCCGCCAGTTCGGGCGAGGGATCGATGCCGAGGTCCTCGGCGAGCAGTTTCCTGGTGTCGGTGAACACGCCTATCGCCTCGGCCTGCCTTCCCGCGCGGTACAGCGCCAGCATCAGCAGCCCGCAGAACCGCTCCCTGGTCGGATGTTCCCCGCAGAGCGCGGTCAGCTCGGCGACGACCTCGGCGTGCCCGCCCTCCTCGACCTCCTGGGCGAGCCTGCGCTCCAGCACGGCGAGCCGCCGCTCCCCGAGCCGCGCCCGCTGCCCCTCGGCGTAGCCTCCCTCCAGCCCGGCGAGCGGCTCTCCTCGCCAGAGCGCCAGGGCCTCGCCGTATCTCCCCTCGTTGGCGAGCCTCTCCATCGTGACCAGGTCGCAGGCCCCTGCCGCGAGGGCGTATCCGCTGCCGATCGAGATGATCGCCTCGGCGCCGAGGGCGGAGCGCAGACGCGAGACGTACGTGCGCAACGTGCTCATCGCGGCGCGGGGACGCTCCTCGCCCCAGACGGCGTCGAGCAGGTGGTCGTGGCCGACGGCCCTGCCCTCGGCCAGGAGGAGGACGGCGAGGACCAGCCGCTGCTGGGGAGAACCGATCTCCACCTCCGCGCCGTCGCGCCAGACGCGTACCGGTCCCAGGATCGAGAACCGCAGCCCGGGATCACTCATCCGACAGCGCCGTCTTTCCGTTGTTCTCGAACGGTGCCGTGGAACCGATGCCGTTCTCCCGCGCCGGGGCGTCGCCCGGTCGGCTCGGGGCCGTTTCGCTCCGCTGGGCCGCACCGTGGCAGCTCGCCCCGATTCATCACGATGAAGCATCGTATGGCAGCACATCGACCTTTGCCGGGGAAACACCGTCGATCCGCTGCCGGATGGACGTGTCCGCTATAGGAGTTACAGCTGTCCAGATCAGGCCATTAGTGGCATTGCTGGCAACCGATCACCTTTGCCCCCCGTCTCACTTAAGCCCTATCTGTCGTACGCAGGAGGCGATGTGCGCGTCCGCTCGGTTCTCTCAGCCGCCGCCCTGGTCTGCGGCCTGACCCTCCTCTGGCAACCGGCGCACGCCTCCGTTCCCCCGGCGGAGCGGGGCTCGGTCGTCGCCGCGGGCACGGCGGGCACAGTGAGCACGGTGGGCATGGTGGAGTACGAGTGCACCACCAGCGGCGTGACCGGGAAGCAGACCACCTCGATCAACGTCGAGCTGACGATACCGACCGACGCCACCACCGGCCGGCAGTTCACGATCGGCTGGAGCGGCACCTACACCGGCACCGCGCTGACAGCGCCCACCGCGGGACTGCCCGCGGACACCAAGCTGTACGCGTACGTCTCCATCAGCGGGCTTTCCGGGCTCACCTCCGCCACCGGGGTGGGAACCCTCGACGCGACCGGCGCGGGTCAGAGCATCCTGCTGCCGACGACCCCGGTCTCCCTCGCCACCACGTCGAACAGTCCGGGCACCGCGACGGTGAAGCCCGGCGCCATCAACTTCGGGACCGCGCCCGGCCAGACCTCGATCGAGTGCGAGCCGAAGAACAGGGACACCCTCACGACCTACCCCCTCACCATCACGGCGGGCGGCCAGGGGGCCGACCCCGACCCGACGGACACCACCACGCAGCCCTCCGACGAGACCACGTCGGACGACGACGCCGAGACGGGCGAGACCCCGCAGGACACGGACGGCGAGATCTCCGAGACACCGGCCGGAGGAGCGGAGACCGGAGGCGGCGGTGAGAGCGGCCCCGACGGACGGGCACTCGTGCTCACCGGCTCCCTGGTCACCTTCGGCGCCGTCTCCGGACTGCTGTGGCGCCGTCGCGGCACCAGGGAGACCGTGGGCCCGCGAGCCTGACCCCCGGCGTCGGCGCACCCGGCGTCCCGGCATCCGGATCGAGGTGTCAGAGCGCGTTCTGCGAGCCGAAGCGCAGGAACACCGCCGCGACCCAGAGCCATCCCGGGACGATGAACGCCCGCTGGACGAGTCCGGCCCTCGGCGAGTCACGCTCCCAGGCTTTGCCGAACGCGTAGGAGGCGGCCATCAGGGCCGCCGCGGCGACGGCGGAAAGAACCTTCCACGCCACCTCCGGCAGGACGAACACCGCCACCGCCGCCGTGACGGGCAGCGAGAAGAACACGACGGCTCCGGCGTAGTCGTGCAGTCTGTGGGAGACGGTGACGTCCGCCGGATCCCCCTCCGGCGTACCCGGCGGATAGCCCCGCATCGGGTCCATCCTGAAGCCCGATGCCACAAGACCCAGCCCGAAGATCGCCAACATCCCGCCCAGCAGCGGTTGCCGCCCCGCGGTGGCGATCGAGACGCCGCCGACGGTGATCGCGGCGCCGGAGACGACGAAGTTCGAGATCTGGATCCACCCACGGGCGCCGAGGGCGAGGGCGCTGACCGGGTGGCGTACCGGCGAGTAACCGGGACGGGTCAGTCCGTCGACCAGAAAGACCAGCACGAAGAACAGGGCACCGCTCGCGCCGATGACGTATGCCACTTGACGTCCTCCGTTGTCTCGCACGCCATCGGTAAGGTCCTACCGCGAACCGGCCGACCACGGCTCGACGCCGGCGCTTGGGCGGTCCCGGCCTCTCGAAAACCAGGAAACCCCAGCTCGGCGTGCGAGCTGGGGTTTCCCTGGGTGCGCCGCCAGGGACTCGAACCCCGGACCCGCTGATTAAGAGTCAGCTGCTCTAACCAACTGAGCTAGCGGCGCTTGACGTTGACAAGCCTACCGGACCCGGCGCCGTGGTCCGTACATGATCGGATATATGCCCATCCGGAGGTCTGGAGATGAGCTGACATATGCCCATCGGGGGCGCCGACCGGAAAACTTCACCCCGAGCCGGGCGGGGCGAAATCCCGCGACGACCTGGTGCCGAGGGCGGAAACAGGGCGGAGCGAACAGTGTTCCGTACCGGCTGACTTGGGCAAATGCCGTTTAGGGCTTCTCTGCCGGGTAGGGGACCCGGAGCCCGAGGTATCACATCAAGGGAGACATTCAGTCATGCAGCCTGAGATCTGGAACTATCGAGCCGACGTGCACACCCAGGACAAGACGCTCGACGTCGCCGGATACCACGTCGAAGCCACCGACGGGAAGATCGGCTCCGTCGACGAGGCGACCTACGAGGTCGGCGAGAGCTACCTCGTCGTCGACACGGGCCCCTGGATCTTCGGCAAGAAGGTCCTCCTGCCCGCGAGCACGGTGACGCAGATCGACCCGCAGGAGAAGAAGGTCTACGTCGCGCGCACCAAGCAGGAGATCAAGGACGCCCCGGAGTTCGACGAGGCGAACTTCAAGGAGTCCGCGTACCGCGACCGGGTCGGCGAGTACTACGGCCGCTTCCCCTTCGGCGGACCCGGCACCGTCTGAGCGTCCTCCGATCCCGGGACACCGGGCGAGACGACATGAAGAGGGGGCCCACCAGATGGTGGGCCCCCTCTTCATGTCGTCCTGAGAACGGCCACGTCTTGGAAGGCCAGGTCGTCTCGGGCACGGGTGCGGGTCGCAGGTGAGGCCGTCTCAGGGCCAGGTCGGGTCGCCCGAGGAGTCGACGGGACCGGGAATGACATCGAGGCGCTGAAGGAGGGTGAGAAAGGTGGAGGCGTAGGGGGAGTCCCGCACGACGGCGGCGACGCGGTTCCAGTCGACCTGCTCGCGCAGGGCACGCACCTGCGGCAGCAGCGAGCCGTAGTCACAACTGTGCTCAGAAAGCGGCAGCAGCCACGAGATGACCAGGTCGGTGGCCTCCAGGACGGGCAGGATCACCGCCGAGGCCTTCATCGGCTCCGCGCGCTTCAGCAACTCGGGCGTGACCGGGTGGTCGCAGATCGAGAAGATCAGATCCACCAGCCTGCCCTCGTCGAAGGCCTTGACCAGCCAGTCCTCCGGCGGCTGCCTGGAGGTCTCGAATCCCAGCTTGCCCAGCGCCTCGAGCGCGAGCGGCACGTCCTCCTGGGGAAGGACGAAATCGACGTCATGGAGCGAGGGGGCGGCTCCGCGGGCGTAGGCCGCGCAACCTCCGGCGAGCGCGAACCTGACGTCCGCGTCCTTCAAACCGCTGCTCGCCCGCTTCAGCGTTTCCAGGATCGCGTCGGTGACCTCGTGACTGTGGCTTCCCATAACCCACGCGTACCCCGTAACCCCCCAGGTAGGCATGCCAAACCTTTCCTTGGGTAAACGATGCGCATGATTCACCCCGAACCCTCGCAAAAAGAACAATCAGCGCCCGGAGAGACACACAAGGAGCGGGTCGACCGCGAACTCGGCGAGTTGTTACAGGGCCTGCGCGTCGCCGTCACCGGCGTGCAGGTGCTTTTCGCCTTTCTCTTCAGCCTGCCATTCGCGGCGGGCTTCGAAAAATTGGACGACCTGGGGCACATACTGTTCTTCATCGCCCTGTTGAGCGCGGGCGTCGCGTCCGTCTGCTTCATCACCCCGGCCGCCCAGCACCGCCTCCTGTTCAGGAGCAGCCTGAAGGAGAAGATGCTGCACCGCGCCAACACCCTTGGCATCGCGGGGGCCGCCGGACTCGCGGTCGCGATGACGAGCACGGTCGCACTGGTCGCCGAGACGGTGCTCAACGCCTGGCCCGCGGCGTTGTTCGCCGGGGTCGTGGCGCTGCTGAGCGCCTGGCTGTGGTTCGTCCAGCCGCTGGTTGATCTGTACAGAACCAAGGATGAGGAAGATGTTAAGCAGTGAATTGTGAGGGCAGAGGCCGGTTATGGCTACTTTGCTTTGGATCATCGCAGTCGTCCTCGTCATCTCCGGGATCTACGTCATCCTGGCCCGTCGCGACCTGCTCTGGGGGATCGTCCTGATCGTCCTCGGCTTCCTCGTCGGCCCCGGGGGTGTGAGCATCTTCAATGTGTGACGCGAGCCTCGCGCTCGCGACAGCACAGATCGGTGCGAGCCGGCGGCTCGCACACCGCCCAGGTGCGGGCCACCCGACCCGCACGCCGATCCCGTACGGTCCGATGTCCGTACGCCGTCCGGTGCGGCCCTGAGGCCGGCACCATTTTCTCCAAGCGGGTTTCACACCCGCGAGAACACTTCGCAAGAATGTAAGCGCCCCGAACTCCCATAAGAAGCCTCGCGGGCCGGGTATACCCCGGCCCGCTTCTTCTTGCCCGGTTGTCCGGGATACCGATCGTCGCCGGTTGTCTGGAATACCGGTCTTCTCCGGCTGTCCGGGATACCGGCCCGCCTCTTCCTGGACCGGGATATGTCCACCTCTTCCCGGACCGGGACAGGCCCGCTTCTTCCCGGACCGGAAAATCCGAGATACCCGCCGAGACATCAGCGGGTATTCGCGTCATTCGGCACCCGAACGCGAGGCCCCCGTCAGAGGAGATACACGCCGTACGCCCGGCCCAGCACCGGCAGCGCCACATTGCGCACCCTGATGCCTCCCGGTGTCACGCCCTTCTCGGTACCCGAGTGGGCGTGACCGTGGATGATCAGGTCGGCGCCCTCGGCGTCGACCGCCTCGGCCAGCAGGTAGCTGCCGAGGAACGGATAGATCTCCAGCGGCTCCCCGGCGAGGGTGTCCTTGACCGGCGAGTAGTGGGACAGCACGACCGTGCGGTCGGCCTGCAGCTCCTTCAGCGCGACCCGCCAGCGGTCGGCGATCCGCTTGGTGTGCCCGACGAACGCCTTGATCTCCGGCTCGCCGAAGTCGCTGGCGCACTTGCCCGCGTACCCCCCGCCGAAGCCCTTGCCGCCGACCACGCCGAGCCGCACGCCGTCGATGTCGAGCACCGTCGCGTCGTCGTGCAGCACCTCGATCCCGGTGTCGCGCAGCAGGGCTGCGATCTCGGCGGGCTGGTCGGAGTGGTGGTCGTGGTTGCCGAGCACCGCCACCACCGGGATCGGCAGGTCGCGGAACTCGTCCGCCACCACCCGCGCCTCGTCCATGGTGCCGTGCCGGGTCAGGTCCCCGGCGAGCAGCAGGACGTCGGCCTTCTCCCCGATGTCGTGAAGCCGCTCGCGGTAGCTTCCCCTACGGCTCTCGTCCAGGTGTACGTCCCCGACCGCCGCGATCCGCACGTCTGTCACAGCCTCTCCTCCCCCATCGGCTCCCGTACGTCCACGACGTCGATCTCGTTGTGGACCTCCAGCTCGGGAGCCGCCTCACCCGCCACCTCCGCGATCAGCTCGCGCCGCTCGGAGCCGACGACCTGACCTCGCAGGTAGAGCCGATCACCTCGAATGTCCACCCGGATGCCGAGTTCCGTGGTCCTCTCGTCCTCGGCGAGCGCGCGCTGCACACGCGCCGCGACGTACTGGGGAGCCTCCATCGCCGAACTCCTTTCCGTCGGAAACTCATCGCCTTCCCGCGAATCCCAAGGTCAAACACGTTTAAAACCCCCGGTCAGGGCAGGGTAGAACCTCATGCCCAGGACGCAGGCACGCCTGCCCCGTACACCCGGTGGAGACGTGTCCATGAAGATCGCGATGGTGTCAGAGCATGCGAGCCCCCTCGCCACCGTCGGCGGAGCCGACGCCGGGGGCCAGAACGTCCACGTAGCCGCCCTCTCCCTCGCGCTCGCCGCCCGGGGGCACGAGGTGACCGTCTACACCCGCAGGGAGTGCCCCTCCCAACCCGATGAGACCTCCCTGGCCCCCGGGGTCACCGTGGTCCACGTACCGGCCGGACCCGCGATGACCCTGGCCAAGGACGATCTGCTCCCCTGGATGCCGGACTTCGGCCGGTGGCTCGCCAGGCGGTGGAGCGCCGCGCCCCCCGACATGGTCCACAGCCACTTCTGGATGAGCGGCCTCGCCGCCCTCGCCGCGGCGAGGGACGCCGCCGTCCCCATCGTGCACACGTTCCACGCCCTCGGCACGGTCAAGCGCCGCCACCAGGGACCGGCCGACTCCAGCCCGCGCGAGCGTCTCAGGGTCGAGGCCATGGTCGCCTCCCAGGTGGACGCGGTGATCGCGACCTGCGCCGACGAGGTGGCGGAACTGCGCCGGATGCGCATCCCCCGGCGCCGGACGAGGATCGTGCCCTGCGGCGTCGACGTGCGGTCCTTCACCCCTTCCGGTCCGAAGAGGGACCTCGGGCCGGGGCCCGTCCTGCTCGCCATCGGCCGTCCCGTACGCCGCAAGGGCGTGGACACGACGATTCACGCCCTCGCCCGCATCCCCGGCGCCACCCTGGTCGTCGCCGGAGGCGATGTCGACGACCCGGAGGCGAGGCGGCTCTCCCACGTTGCCGCCAGGTGCGGCGTCGCCGACCGCGTGAGGTTCCTCGGCAAGGTGAGCAGGCAGGACGTCCCCACCCTGATGCGTTCGGCGGACGTCGTGGTCACCATGCCGTGGTACGAGCCGTTCGGCATCGTGCCGCTGGAGGCGATGGCCTGCGGTGTCCCGGTGGTCGCGTCCGCGGTGGGCGGGCACCTGGACACCGTCGTGCCCGAGGTCACCGGTCTGCTGGTCCCACCGCGCGAGCCGTACGCGCTGGGCGGCGCGCTGCGCCGGCTGCTCGCCGCGCCGTCCGTGCTGGCGGCCTACGGCGCCGCGGCCGTCGCGCGGGCACGGTCCCACTACGACTGGAACCGGATCGCCGCCCAGACGTCCGCCGTGTACGCGGAGGTGCTCTCCTCCCGCGTCCCGGCCTCCCCCGTCCCGACACCCCACCACCTCCCGGCCTCCCGTGGCCTCCCCGCCCCCGTACGGCGGGTGGAACGCGCACACGGCGCCCAACCGTGTCCCGGAGCCGCCTGACGGATCCTGCGGTCCGTCTTCGGACGTGACTTCGCGAACGGCTTCGAACACGTCCCGGGCAAGGCTCCGGACATGGCTCGGAGTGCGGCTCGGGACACAGGCGGGACACCGCTCCGGACACGCTTCGGACGTGCGGAGGCCCCCGGTCCCTCGGACGGGATCGGGGGCCTCCGCACGAGGTCGGCCGCCAGGGGTGAGGGCGGCCACCTCACAAAGTCACTTGCCGGTGGCTCTGTGGATGCTCCGGGCGGCGGAACGGTCGATCGCGGCCCTCACCACGCCGAAGATGGCGCCCTGGATGGCGGACGCCACGAGGATCTCGCCCCAGCCGTACTCGTCCGACGTCGCCTGGGGGGCGTCGTCCTTGCCCGACGCGAGCTTCCAGACCTGCTTGAAGATGACTCCGGCGATCGCGCCACCGAGCATTCCGCTCACGGCGCTCGCGCCGCGGGATACGACTCTGCTCACGTCCTCTGCCCTCCGTTCGCGTTCACTGAAGCGGCCTGCCCACCCATGCGAACCAGTCCATAACGGATCCGGAACGACGGGCGACACCCGCTGACGGGCGGCTCCCCTATGAGAGAGATCCGCGGTTCACACCACCGGGGGGTCGTTGTAGTGACGCTCCTGGTAGGTGCGGCGGTGGGTGACGGGGTCCTCGATCACCGTGGTGGCCGTGGTGTCCGCCACCGCCCGGCGGGCGAGGCTGAGCCGGTACACGGCGAACAGGAGCCACGCGAAACCGCCGATCATCAGGATGACACCGACGACGTTGATGTCGAAGCCCGCGATGTCGAATTCGACCGCCCACGTGAGAATGGCGCCGAGCATTATGAGAACGATGCCGCCTGCGATGGTCATGGGATCTCCTCCTTCGAGCCAACTCACCTCCTCTATCCTCCGTGCGAATCTCAAACGTCACCCGGCGGTGGTAAATGCGGACGTCGGCCTCCCATGCGTCGTCACAGGCAGTCGTCACAGGCATAGGAGGCCCGGGAAAAGACTCGGCCGCGCCCCCCGCGACGGTGGGGGCGCGGCCGAGGGCATCGCGCGGAAGGTGACGGCACTCCCCGGTGGGGATCCCGGACGGTCCGCCCCGCGGGCGGGCGCGAACGGTGATCCCCTGAGGCCGGGCACCGGACGGCCTACTCCGCGGGCAGGACCGCGCCCTTGTACCTGTCCTCGATGAACTTCTTGACCTCGGGGCCGGTGAGGAGTTCGGCGAGCTTCTTCACCCGGGGGTCCTCCACCTTGGCCGGGACGGTGACCAGGCCGTTGGCGTACGGGTTGCCCTCGCCCTTCTCCAGGATCAGGGAGTCGGTCGCGGGCTGCAGCCCGGCCTCCAGGGCGTAGTTGCCGTTCACGATCGCGGCGTCCACGTCCTCCAGGGAACGGGGCAGCTGGGCCGCCTCAAGGGGCTTGAGCTCCAGTGCCTTGGGATTGTCGGCGACGTCACGTTCGGTCGCCTTCACCCCCACGCCCTCCTTGAGGGTGATCACGCCGTTGTCGGCCAGGAGCTTGAGCGAGCGGCCGAGGTTGCTCGCGTCGTTGGGCAGCGCCACCTGGGCGCCCTGAGCGAGCTCGGAGACGTTCTTGATCTTCTTGGAGTACAGGCCGAGCGGCTCGATGTGCACCGGGGCGACCCAGCTGAGCTCGATGCCCTTGCCCTTGGAGAACTCCTCCAGGTACGGGATGTGCTGGAAGTAGTTCGCGTCCAGGTTGCCCTCGTCGAGCTGGGTGTTGGGCTGGACGTAGTCGGTGAACTCGACGATCTCCAGATTCAGCCCGGCGTTGGCGGCGAGGTTGTCCTTGACGTACTTGAGCACCTCACCATGAGGCACGGGGTTTACCCCGACCTTGAGCGGTGCGTCGGCGTTCGGTGTGCCGGCGGGCTGGGCCGTGTCGGTGGACGTCCCCCCGCACGCGGCCAGGGTCCCGGCCAGGATCAGTCCGGCCACAACCCCAAAGATCTTGCGCATGACTCCCCTTAAATTCCTACACATCAAGTAGGAAATATATCTCACAAAAGGGAGTGCAAGGACAAATCCCTACTGGTCCGCTCAGATCTTTACTCTCCGCGCAGGGCGAGCATCCGCGCGATCTGCGCCGTACGCGAGACGTCGACGAGCCTGGCCAGCTTCGTGACCTCGGGGTGCAGCCCGGTCGCGACCGCCACCTTCGCCATCTGGGCGGCGTCGTCCTGCTGGGCGATCAACATGTCGAGGAACCGCCGCTCGAACTCGGCCGACGGGGCGGCGGTCAGCGCCGCCACCTCCTCCTCGCTCACCCCGGGCATCCCGCCGTGGGCGGCGTGCTCGTCGTCGTCGGCGGTCGCGGGCTGCCCCCAGGCGTCCAGCAGGCCGGACATCGAGACCGACTCCCTCTCCTGGGTCACGCCGATCGCCTCTGCGAGCTCCCTGACCTCCGGACGGACCTGCCGTTCGCGCACCAACCGCACCAGCCGTACCCCCTGGGCGTTGTGGGGCACCATCATCTGCAGGAACATCACGTCGGGAGGGTTGAAGGCGACTCCGGCGGCGGTCCCGACGGGCGGTGCGGGCGAGGGAGTGGGCACTCCCGCACCGGCGCCCCGCGCCGAGTGATCAGCCCCCTGGGCCGAGTCCTCTCCGGAACCCTGGGACCCGCCTTCCGAGCCGTGTTCCGGGTCGCCGTGCGTCCCCTGGGCGGATGTCGGCCGGGCGGGAGCGCCGACGGCGCCGTGTGCCCCGTGACCGGCGGGGCCTCCCCGGAGCTCCTGGATGCTGTCGGCGCCGCAACCGGAGAGCAGGAGGACCCCCAGGACCACCGCCGAGACCGCCGGAACTGCCAAGGCCGCCGGGATCGCCGGGATCGCCGGGATCACTGTGACCGCACGCTTCAAGACGAACTCCTCGGTTCTCGGGAGGGTTCCCGGAAGGAACGACGGGTCCGGGCGGGGCGGTGATCACCGCCCCGGCCGGATCTCACCGGATCAGAGTCGTCGCCACAGGGCGGGGACGTTCGGCGGCTCCCAACCGGCCAGCGCGGTGTGTGCCTGCAGGCACTGGTAGGTCGCGCCGCCGTAGGTCACCGTCGCGCCCACCGCGTAGGCGGTGCCCGCCTTCCAGGTGCCGCCCGGCTGGCTCGTCGGGGTGGGCGTCGGAGTCGGGGTCGGCCGCGTGGGGGTCGGCGTCGGGGTCGGAGTCGATGTGGGGGTGGGGTTGCTGCCGCCGAAGTTCACGTCGGAACAGGTGTAGAAGGCCTCGGTGCTGCCCACGACACGCTGCCAGATCGAGAAGATGAGCTGGCGGCCGCTCCGCTGCGGGAGGTTGATCGTCCAGTTGGTGAACTCGGTGGGGTTCTGGTTGTTGAAGGTCCTGATGTGCTCCAGATCCGACCAGCGCAGCGGCTGGGTGGGGCTCCAGCTCTGCTTGGTGATGTAGAACTCGAAGTTGCTGTTCGCGTGCGGCGCGGTCGCATGGTAGGTGACCGTGAGCGGCCCCGGGGAGACCGAGGTGGCGGGCCAGTCGGCCCTGGCGAGGTTGAGCCCGCGATACTTGTCACGCCCGGCGCCGCACAGCTCGCCGTCGGGGATGATCTGGCGGTGGTTGCCACCGGCTTCGAGCCGGGACACCTCGTGCCAGTCGTAGAAAGCCTGGGTGCCCCCGGCCGCGACGGCCGCCTTGCACGCCGCCGACTTGGGGGTCTCCGGGCCTTCCGTCTTGCAGACGTACGCCCGGCTGGGCGGGTTCGACATGGAGCCGTGGGCGACCGCCGCGGTGGACGGCAGCAGAGCGAGCACGGACCCTACGCTGATCGCGGCGGCGGCACCGGTGGCCACCTTGTGTCGCAGATGCACGTGGACTCCTCCTGGAGAGAGAAATGGGAGGCAGGACTGTCCAACGAGCCGACGGATAGCACGTTATTAACAAGAAACCTTACTAAGAATTCCGGTCACAACGCCAGCGATACGCATATATCAGTCCGTGACCAGCACGACCTTGCCCTGTCCGTGCCTGCCGGCGACCTCACGGTGGGCGTCCGCGGCCCGCTCCAGCGGATAGGTCCCGCGCACGGGGAAGACGAGGTCGCCCTTGGCGTACAGGGCGGCGAGCTCGGCGAGGCGAGACGCCTGCCGCACCCCCTGGGTCACCTGCACCCCCAGCTCCGCGGCCCTGCCGTGCTCGACGAGCGTGACGATGCGCTCCCCCTTCACCAGCTCCAGGGAGACGTCCAGCGCCTCGCCGCCCGCGCCGTCCACGACCAGGTCCACCCCGCCGGGGGCGAGGGCGCGCACCCGCTCCAGCAGTCCCTCCCCGTACGTGACCGGGGTCGCGCCGAGAGCGCGCAGGTAGTCGTGGTTCTCCTCGCGGGCCGTGCCGATCACCGTGGCCGCTCCCCAGAGCCGGGCGAGCTGGACCGCCGCGGTACCGACCCCGCCCGCGGCGGCGTGGACCAGGACCGTGTCCCCCTCCCCCACCCCGAGCTGCCGCAGCGCGATGTGGGCGGTCTGGGTCCCCGCGGTGAAACCGCCCGCCACCTCCCAGGGCATGTTCGCGGGCTTGGGCGTGACGTTCTCCGCCGGTACGACCACGTACTCGGCGTAGCAGTTCAGCAGGTTGAAGCCCAGGACCTCGGCGCCCACGGAGATGCCGTTCACCCCTTCGCCCACCTGGTCGACCACCCCGGCGAACTCGTTGCCCGGCACCCGGGGCAGCTCACCGCTCACCCCCTGCGGGGTCCATCCCTCCCGGATGGCGAGGTCGAACGGCTGCACGCCCGCGGCCCGCACGCGCACCCGCACCTGCCCCTCGCCCGCCTCGGGCGTCGGAAGCTCCGCCGCCCGCAACACCTCGGGACCGCCGAACTCGAAAAACGCGGCTGCCTTCATGGGACTCCCCTTCGCTCGCGTACGCCTTCGCTCGCGTACGTCGCTCGTGTGCGTCACCCAGCCTGTAACCTCAAGCATGGTCGAGGTCAACTCACCCGCTCCGAGTGCGGAGAGGTCACCGTCCCCGCGCGGAAACCGGCGACGGTGTTTCCGGCAGGTGTGAGTGCGGGAACGAGGGCGCCGGCCGGGACGGCTTCACTCGCGTTCACCGGGCGCCTTCGGCCGCCGGCTTGACTGTGCCGTAGCGGCATGGTTTGTGATGCGTCCATGAGTCGAAGCACCTGGGTTTATCTGGGGTCGTACAGTCTCTCCCTGCTGGGGAACGGGGTCGCGTCCGTCCTGTTCCCGTTGCTGGTGCTCGCGAAGACCGGTGACATCCTCGCCGCCGGCGTCCTGGCGTCGGTGACCGCCGCGGTCGCCGCGGTCGTGGGAATGCTCACCGGGGTGGTCGTCGACCGGGTGAACCGGCGGACGGTATCGATCGTCAGTGACGTGTTGTCCGCCGCGTCGGTCGCCGCGGTCCCGGTCGTGGACGCGTTGTGGGGGTTGAACCTGACGTGGTTCATCGTGCTGGGCGTGATCGGCGCGTTCGGGGACATGCCGGGGATGACGGCGCGGGAGACGCTGCTTCCCCGCCTCGTCCACCTCGACGGCGGTGAGCCGGGTGCGCTGGACCGGCTGGTAGGTGTCCGCGAGTCGCTGGCGGGCGCGCTGATGCTGATCGGGCCCGGCCTGGGCGGGCTGCTGGTGTGGCTGTTCGGTGTGAGTGCCGCCGCGTTGTTCATCACCGCCGGAATGAGCCTTGCCGCGGCGTTGCTGTCGTTCGCGATGTCGTCCCGAGTGGGAGAGATCCCGCTGACCGATGTCCGCACCGCGGGGACGGGAGTTCGCGGGGTGTTCACCGACCTGGCGACCGGGTGGCGGTTCCTGCTCGGGCACCGACTGGTGCTGGGCGCGAGCCTGCTGTCGGCCGTGTTCGTCGCGGTGATCGTGGCGTTGCAGGCGACGATCATGCCCGCCTACTTCACGAGCGAGAACCTGCCGGAGTTCAGCGGGTTCGCGGCGACCGGGATCGCGGTCGGTGGTCTTCTCAGCGCGGGCGTGTACGCGGCGACCGTGGGAAAGGTGTCGCGCCGCGCCTGGTTCGTGATCGGGATGGTCGGCACAGGCATCGGATTCACCGTGATCGGCATGATGGCGGCGCCCTGGACGGTGCTGGCCGCGGCCGTGTTCATCGGCCTGACCAACGGCCCCATGTCCGCGGTGCTGGGGGTGGCGACCATCGAGGCGACTCCGGATGAGATGCGCGGACGTGTCCTCGGTGCGCAGAACGCTCTCATGCTCGCGGCACCTGCCCTCACCTCGGCTCCCATCGCCGCGTTCGCCTCCGGGTTCGGGCTCGCGACGGCGGGCATCGGGATCGCGGTCGTGATCGTGGTGACCGTCGTGGTCGCGCTGTGCGTCCCCGCGTTCCGGTCGTTGGACACAATAGGTGTGGCGGTGGAAGCGAAGGAGGGGTGATCGTGGCGTGGAGCACCAGGCAACTCGCGGACCTCGCCGGCGTCACGCTGCGCTCGATCCGTCACTGGCACGACATCGGGCTCCTGCCCGAACCCGAACGGCTCACGAACGGCTACAAGCAGTACACCGCCCGGCACCTCGTACTCGCGCTGCGCATCAACCGCCTCGCCGGCCTCGGTTTCCTCCTCGACGACGTCGCCCGGATGCTCGATTCCGAAGAGCACGGTCAGAAATCCCTGCGCGGACTACGCATGGAACTCGACACCAGAATCGCCGACCTCGAACGCATTCGATCCGAGGTCGACGAGCTGATCGGTCTCGGGGTGTCACCTGACCTGTCTCCCGAGGCACTCCTCGCGATGGAGGCACTCGGCAACGATCCCGCCTCACGCAACGTCGCCCTCTTTCTCACCCACCTGATAACGAAGGAGGACACGCTCACCTTCGTCAAGGCCCTGAAAGACGCACCCGAGGACCTCCTCCACGTCAACACCGCGATCCAGGAGCTACCCGCCGACGCCTCGGAACACGAGATCGCCCTACTCGTCGACCGTGCGGTCGCCGCGATCCGCGTGTTCCTCGCCACCCACGGCAACGCGCTCCCGGCCTTCCCCGACAGAGCCGGGGAGCGAACGAACAGCGACGCACTGACAGCACTCATAACGGAGAACATGAATCCCGCCCAGCGGCGCACCATACGACTCATCGGCGAACACTTCGACCGCAGCCCCGAGTGGGACATCATGTTCGGTCCCGCCACGGTGCCGCCGGCGGAGGGGGGACGCGCACCCGCGACGGGCGGGTCCGGTCCTGGTCACCGCGCTAGACGAAGGCCGTGACGCCCTCGTACTCCGCTGTCGGGGCGGCGCCGGCGGCCTCGTACTGAAGCAGCAGCGGGCCCCTGTCCAAGCAATAGGTGAACAGCCCTCGGGTCATCGGAGAAATCCCGGACACGCGGAGGCCGGGCGTCACGGGGGTGACGCCCGGCCTCGCGGTCGGGTTACCGGCGGGACGGCCTGGCTATCCGATCAGGTGTCTCATGTCCGCCCTCCTGTTCGGCGATCCCGACGCAACCGAAGCCACCCGTTCGGAGGAGACGGGATGCCTGCTCACGTGGCCCCGCTCCACAAGCCGGTGACACCGTCCTGGTGCTCGTCGTACAGGCGAGAACTACCTGCGCTCGGTCAGGGCGCCTTCCTCGGGAGGTACAGGTCGACGGAACTGTGGATGATCAGGTGGTCGGAGCAGGGGTGGGTGTCGCAGTTACCGGCGTCGACGATGTCGACGCCGGCAATGGGCACGCTGAAGTGGTCACGGCTGAGGAAGGTGTAGTCGATCTTGCGGTTGCCGCCGACCCGTGTGGGCCGGCCGCCCCTGACCGGTTCGCACATCCCGTCCTCGCCGACGCAACTGCTCCAGTAGGTGTCGGTCTCCCAGAAGTTTCCACTCCCGGCCGGGTAGTAGAGCGTGCCGATCGCGGCGTCGTCCGGGGTGAGGTTGAGGTCGCCCATCAGGATGAACGGCCTGGAGTTCGCCTCGGGACCGAACACGCGGGTCAGCTCCCGGGTCTCGGCCTGTGCTCCGGAGGCGTCGCCGTCGGCCAAGTGTGTCGAGCAGGCCTTCACCGGCTGATTGGCCGGCGGGAAGTTGGCCACGACGCAGGCGACGCTGCGTTCCTCCGTGATCACGGGCTGGTCGCGCTCCTCCAGCTTGTGGTCGCTGGTGAACATGTATCCCTTCTGCTGGGTCACTTCGGCGCGTACCAGGATGGCGTTCCCGGCCTCGTTGCGGGTGTCGGGGAAGACGATGCAGTCGGGGACGAACGTGCGGGACTCCTGGAAGTATCCCTGCATCGCGTATCCGGCCGCCGCCAACTGGTCCACCAGGTGCGCGTACTGACGGTCACAGATCTCGTTGAGCGAGATCACGTCGGGGCGGCGCGCCTGCACCTCCCGCACGATCCGCCCGATGATCGGGTAGGTGCCGTTGTTCAGGATGCCGCCGGACAGGTTGAAGTGCATCAGCTTCAGTGGCGTGACGGGGTTGAAGCGCACGCCGCTGGTGGCGACGCCGCTGGTGTTGCTGTTACGCAGATGCCACTGGAAGGGGCCGTTGGTCAGGGGCAGCGCGACCGCGGGGGTGTCGGAGCCGTTGCCGTCCCAGTCGCCCGTGGCGAAGAACACCGACGACGCGCTGCCGCTGCCGTAGGTGAACGTCACATTGGCCGACCCGGCGTTGTTGGTGTTGCGCAGCTGCCAGGTGAAGGGACTGGTGGCGGTGTTGATGAATCCGATGGTGTCGCGGCCGTCGTTGTTCCAGTCGCCCGCGATGGGCTTCCCCGCCCCGCTGCTGTAGGTGAAGGTCAGGTCGGCGCTCCCTGCGGTGTTGCTGTTGCGCAGCAGGTACGTGTTGGGACTGCCGGGCCGGAACAGGCCCGGGGTGTCGTCGCCGTCCTTGTCCCAGTCGCCGACCAAGGGCTGGGTGTCCGAGGCCGCGCCGTAGCCGAAGGTCACGTTGGCGGACCCCGATGAATTGCTGTTGCGCAGTTGCCACGACGGCGTTCCGCCGGTGCGTACGAAGACCCCCGGGGTGTCGATGTCGTCGTTGTTCCAGTCGCCCACGATCGGTGTCGCGCCACTGGCGCCGTAGGTGAAGACGGTGTCGGGGACGAGGTTGTCGACCCAGAAGTTGTCGTATCGGTCCGTCAGGTACCACGTCATCGGGTTCGTGGAGGTGTCCACGATGCCGTACGTGTCCGTACCGTCACCGTCCCAGTCTCCCGAGATGATGACCCTGTCCTGGGATTGCGCCACGGCCGGTGCGACCGGCGACACGACCGCCATCGGCACCACGGTAAAGAGCGCCGAGACGATAATCGTGACAATCCTTCGTAACACTCGAATACCTCTTTCGGATTCCTCGCGAGGTCGAGGTGAGTTCATGCCGAGTCGGCGAATCACGAAATCGATGAAGCGCATGATTCGCGGCGGACCGTCACGGTCTCGTAGCTGCGGGGCATGAGACGGTGGAAATCAGTCCGCTGAGGCTCCGTTCGGCGATCCGGCACCGATGCGGAGCGGTGAACCCTCAGGCGGCACGGGCGCGGTGAACGGTGTCGATGCCGTGTTCGGCGACGGTGCCACGGTGAGGGGATGTGGTGAGAGCCGTCGGCCTCGCCACTCGCGATCGGAGCGCGGGTGCCGACGAGCCTTCATGGATGTCGGCGGCGGTGACCTGCACCGCCCACGGCGTCCGGGAGCACCGGTGAGAACGCCACGCCTTCTGCCGACGCTTCCCCTTCGCAGCGTCGTTTTCCCAGGTGGAAGCGGGTGCGTTGGCCGAGGATGTGACGCCTGGGCGTCGGTCACGCGGAAAGTCGGTTCGAGCGCGCGCCTTCCGACGACGCGGACCGGCCGGCGCGGCGAGCCTCCGAGACACCACCGGGCGAGACGGTTGCCCGCCCTGACCAGGAACGGACGGTCGGCGCGGCGGGCGGCGCCGGGGCATGGCGGCACGGTCGAGACGAGGAAGGTGCGCGTGTCATGCTCACGCGGTCGGCGCTTGGACCAACCAAAGCCATCGGACGAACTCCAGATGCATTGAGACGAGCGCGACTTTCATTCGAACTTGATGACGAAACTACATTGTCAAACTCCAGACTGTAAAGCCTTTTCGATCCTGGTCGAAAAGCGTTGAGTTTCCTCACAGAGTGTGCGTCTCATCGACCGGAAACGGCCGGAACCCTCGCCGTTCAGGAGGAGCTCGATGGCTTCGCGCGGTCTCTCGGCGTCGCCTTGGAGCGCACGACCGACACCTACGATTCACTGGTACGCGCCGCGCTGTCCCCGGCCTAGAACCTGGAACACGGACAGGTCACCGGCCTCGACCGGGTCACCACACGGCAGGTAGGCCGCTTTCACATGGTCAGCTGGACCGCCGTGGACGCGGCTGTGCGGACGACGTCAGCGTGGCCGGTCTTCTTCCATCGGCCGGCAACGCCGGGCTCGGCGGATTCCCTTCCGGCATCTGTGACCACTGTGGGTCCGGTGACTCAAGCGCGGAGGCCGGGCGCCAACGGAGTGACGCCCGGCCTCGCGGTCGGGGCCGGGTGACGGGGGCACCCGTCAAGCGGGGATACCCGTCGCCGGCGGGAGCCGGTTAGCCGATCAGGTGCTTCATGATCTTCTTGATGGTCGCGGCGCGCTCGGCCGGGGAGGCCACCTGCTCCAGGCCGAAGCCGAGGAAGACGGTGTCCTTCGTCGAGACGGCCGCCGTCTTGTCGGCCTGCGCCCTGGCGAAGTCACCGGCGCCCGTCGGGCTGCCCGGGGGCGGTCCGGGGATCGCCCAGGCGCCGAGGCCGGACTCGAAGCCCTCGGCGGCGAGCTGGCCACCGCTGGTGGTGACCTTGGTGTCGTCCACGAACGCGCCGGCGCCGCCGGTGGCGGGGTCGGTCACGTAGCTGACCGACACCTCGACCTTCTTGCCCGCGTACGCGGACAGGTCGAAGGCGACCGGCTGCCAGCCGCCGGAGCTACCGGTGAAGGCGTTCCAGGAACCACTCGTCCCGGTCGGCGTGCAGGGGTCGCCCGGGGTGAGGTAGCGCAGCAGCCACGGGTGCTCGTCCAGCAGGAAGCCGACCTCGCACTGGGCCGGGACGTCGGCGCTGGTTCGGCCGTTGAGGTCGGGCAGGGTGGTCCAGTCGTCCTGGCCGACCGTGTGCGCCTCGACGATGACGTTGTCGTAGCCCTCCTCGGTGTCGTACGAGAGCTGGAACTGCAGCTTGGGCTGCTGCGCGGCGGGGACGGCCGCGAGGTCGATCGTGCGCGTCAGCCTCTTGTACGCGTCGTCGGTGTGCGGGCCCGCCACGTACCAGTCGCCCTCGACCGGGTCGAACGGGCCGGTCGCGCCGATGTAGTCGCCCGAGGCCCAGCTCTTGAACTGGGGGAACTTCGCGGGCGGCAGCGTGTTGCTGGTCACCTGCAGGTTGCCCGCCTCGTCCAGCGGGTTGTCGGCGAGCGCCGGGCCGCCGAAGGTGCCGCTCGCGCCGTTCAGTCCGGGACCGATGCCGGTGAACCCGGTCGGCCCGACGCGCGGGTTGCGGCCGTAGACACCGAGGTAGTACTGGGCGAAGTCGTCGGCGAGGATGAGGCACTCCTCGAAGAAGCCGGCCTGGGTGGTGATGACGCAGTCGGAGTCCGGCGCGCCGTCCAGGCCGTAGTAGATGCCGCCGAGGCTGGTGCCGAAGAAGCCGAAGTATCCCGCGGTCTCCCCGGTGTAGAGCAGCTTTCCTCCCTCGTTGAGGTAGTCGCGGACGGAGACGGTCAGATCCTGCTGCTCGCGCTTGACGTCCATGTCGGGAAGCGGGCCGAACGGGGTCTCGGTCTCCACGTCCTGGGCGTCCATCGCGAGCCGGTCGTCACCGAGGTACCAGGCCACCGCCTTGAAGTGGCCGAGCACCCCGAGGTGGTGCGGCACGCCCTGGGCGTCGACGTCCCACGTCTCCGAGGCGTATCCGGCGGTCTGCAGCGCCTGCCTGTACTGCGCCGCGTACTTCGGCGCGGTCACCGAGGCCGGGTAGTCGGGGTTGAATCCGGTGTAGTCCTCGTTCGCCACGATGAGGACCTTGGCCTTGGACTTCTTCTCCAGCTTGTACGTGAAGTGCTCGCTCTCCACGGTCCCGACGCCGGGCTTGTGGCCGGTGAACCAGACCTCGACCTTGTCTCCCGGTTTCGCGCCCTCCACCTTGGAGCGGTACTCGGCGAAGTACAGGTTGTTCTCGTCGCCGTACCGCTCGCCGCCCTTCCACTCGCTGAGGCCGCGCTGGCGCACGGGGCCACCGTTGATACGGAAGCGCAGCTGCTTGGTGAGCAGGGACTTTCGCATGGTGACGGCCACCGGCTGCGGGTCACCGTAGGAGACGGTGAAGCTGTCGGGCCGGAAGTCGGGGACCGTGCGGCCCACCGGGGAGACCGGCGCGTCGGGGGTCTTCACGGACTTGGCGAGATTGACCGCGAGCGGGACGTTCTTGGCGAACTCCGCCTGGATCAGGGCCTCGCTGTCGGGGAAGGTGAAGCCCGAGCCGCCCGCGCAGTCGGCGAGCGTCCACTCGTCGTCGGGGACGCTCTCGACCGCGACCTCGCAGGTGCTCATCTCCGGTGTGATCGTGAGCGCGTCGTGCTTGTTGGTCATGTGACCGTCGGTCTCGCCGTTGGTCGTGTAGAGCTCGGCGCCGATGTCGGGGTCGTAGCCGGGTACGGCCGGGGTCGCGTCGTCACCGAGCAGCGCCTCGAAGATGAGGTCGTCGGGAGAGGGGGTCGCCTGCTGCCAGCCGACGCCGTACAGCAGCAGCTGGGCGGCCGAGTGGTAGTTGAGGATGTAGGTGAAGTCGACCCGCTTGGCGAGGTTGTCGACGGCCTTGGTCTCGGGTTCCGACTGCGCGCTCGGGCCCCGGTAGGTCTGGCTCGCCGGGTTGTCGGAGGAGCCCTCGTTGTCGTAGCCCCACTTGTAGGCGAAGTTACGGTTCAGGTCGACGCCGTCGGCGCTGGTGATCTGGCCGTCGTTGTTGTTGTCGCGGAGGTTCTTGCGCCAGAGGCGGTTGCCCGCGGTGAAGGTGTGGTCGTAGCCGTCGGGGTTGGAGACGGGGATGAACCAGAGCTCGACGTTGTCGACGAGCTGGGTGATCTCGGGGTTGGTGCCGTAGCCGTTCAGGTAGTGGAGCAGGAGCCTGCGGTTCATCTCCGGGGTGATCCACTCACGGGCGTGCTGGGCGGACATGTAGAGCACGGCCTTGCGCGCCCCGTCCTTGAGCTGCCGCGCGTTCTTCGTCACCTTGATCGCGGTGAGCGGCTGCCCCTTGACCGTGGTGCCGAGGTCGACGACCTTGGCGATGTTCGGCTTGGCGTTCGCCGCGTTGACGATCTGCTCGCGGATGCCGCCGGCGCCGCTGTACGGCTTGAAGACGCCGTCCCCCTTCGCCGCCTGCCTGCTCGCCGCAGCGGGCCGCTGGACCTTGAGGTCGAGGCCCGCCTTGCCGAGCTGCTCCGCCTGGGCCGCGCCGAGGATCGCCTCGACGCTGACCTTCTCACCGTTCGCGGATTTGGTGATCCGCAGTTCCTCACGCTCGACACCCGACTTCAGCAGCTCGTCCATCTGCTGCGGGGTGAGCTCGCCGACGTAGACGCTCACTCCGTCGTCGCCGTCGGCGGATGGATCGGGTACCGCCGCCGCGGGCGTGCTCACCATCAGGCCCAGGAGCAGGACCGCGATTGCGAGAACGACCGATCTCGCACGTTTCATTGCGACCTCCGTACATCCCCCGAAAGATAGGAATGCACGAAATCTGGGGGATAGTCGGACCTGAGTCAACGTCAACCATCGCCATGATTCCGCGCTGACCTGATCTGGTCAGGACGTGCCCGGGGCCTCCGGAATCACGAGGGACGCGCGGCGTACGAGTCCTCGAAGACGCTCCCGAAGCCGTCTTCATGGACCGTCTCCGGAGACGGTCCATGAAGACGGCGAGGGTCCCGGCCGGGCGAACCCGGCCGGGACCCTCCTGGCGGGGAACCGCGAAACCGTCAGCTCCCGAAGTCACCCGTGGCGACCCCGGCCGCGTAGCGAAGCCCGCCGTACAGGTGGGCGCGGAAGTTCGGCTCACCGTAGGACTCGATGGTGTGGCCGAGGCCGGTGTACCAGGACCGGCCGCCCTCGTACGTCCGGTACCAGGCGATCGGGTGGTCGTCTCCCATCGACCCGCCGGAGTAGGTCGACTCGTCCAGCGTGGCGAGCACGTGGACGGTGGAGCGCGGGTTGGTGCGGTAGTTGTACAGCTCGTCGGTGCGCACCCAGGTCGTCGGCAGGTGAGCCGTCGAGGGGTGCGCGCCGTCCTCCACCCGCACGGTCACCTGCTGGATCTCGGGGTGGGAGGAGAAGTAGGCGCCGACGAGGCCGCCGTAGAAGGGCCAGTCGTACTCGGTGTCGGCGGCGGAGTGGACGCCCACGTATCCGCCACCGTCCGCGACGTACGACTCGAACGCCGTCTTCTGCGCGGCGTCGAGCACGTCGCCGGTGGTCATCAGGAAGACGACCGCCCGGTATCGGGCGAGGTTCTCGGCGGTGAA
This sequence comes from Streptosporangium sp. NPDC049078, assembly GCF_040648855.1. Lineage (NCBI taxonomy): Bacteria > Bacillati > Actinomycetota > Actinomycetes > Streptosporangiales > Streptosporangiaceae > Streptosporangium > Streptosporangium sp. NPDC049078. The sequence continues at coordinate 377,230 of NZ_JBEZEL010000003.1, read as the reverse complement.
GACACCGGCGTCCTCGGTGGCGTCGACGGTGAAGCCGTTCTCGGTCGCGAGCTCGCCCAGCGCGGCGATGCCCGCCGGGATGGAGTCGTGCCGGAACCCGGCCGTCTTGGAGAAGACCAGAACCTCGTATGCCGGATCAACGGTCATAAACGGAGCACCCAGACCAATCGTGACGACGAACATCGCGGTGATCACCGCGATGTATTGCGTACCCTAAATCCCCATTTTTCATAAGAAGTAGCTGTATCGCGTAGATCGCTGGGTGCCGTACCCCCGCGCGTGGCGGAGCCGGACAGTCGGGATCCCGTTCGGTGAGGCTCGCCCGCGCCGGTCGGGGCCAGATGGCCGCGATCGGATAAACCAGTCGAAGCCGAGGCGGACCAGCCGGGATCATGACTTCCATGACGTTCCACGACGACAAGGACAGAAGCCGATCCCGTCAGGAGATCCTCGCCGAGTTGCACGACTCGCTGGATCGGCGGTACCGGCCCGAGGACGTCGCCGATCTGGTGCTGCGAGCACTGGACGGGCAACTGTCGCGGCGCGAGCGTACGGTGTTGGAGCGCGCGGCCAGGTACTCCTCCCGTCGCGCGGACCGGTTCTCCTCGATGTCCACCGATTACGCGAGGCCGGTGGGCGGTGCCCGGCAGGTCGCGGCGGCGAGCCGTCTGTTCGAGCGGTCGGTGGAGGTCGACCCCGACGTTCCCGAGTCGCTGCTGGAGTTCGCGGCGAACATGGGACGCGAGATCCGGTGGACGCCGGACCGCGGTGACTTCCTGGCCGACCGGCTCAACCGGGACGCCCGGGAGGCCGCGGGCATGGACCTGTCCAAGCGGCAGTACAACCGCCGGTTCAGGGTCCTGCGCCGGGTCGCCGCCAAGGCGGGCACGCTGGGTACCGAGCAGGCCAAGCGGCGTCTGCTCATGGTGGGCGTCACGGGATTCGGCGCGGACATCCCACTGGAGCGGTTCGTCTCCGACGCCGACGCCGCGTGCTTCGTGGCGTACTACACCGCGCGCCGCAAAACGCGCCGGAAGTTCAGCCTGTCCGGGCGGGACAACCCGTTCGACGAGATCGCGTCGATGCTGCTCGACCGGTGCGCGGACCGGAACGACTGGTGGATGATCGCCCAGGTACGCACGACTCCCGACATCCTTGGACGCCTGACCGACGAGGAGCGCGGACGGCTGCTGGGCCAGTGGTCGGCCGTCATGCGACACAGCGCCGACGTGCTACGCGCCCGCTGGAACCCCGGCACCGACCGCACCACGATGATCGTACGGCGCGGGCACGACTCCACCACGTGGAACAATCTGGCGGTCGCCTACAACGCGGCCCGGGCCGGCTGGTTGGCCTGCCTGACGTCGCTGGACGCGTTGGAACTGCTGGAAGTGGCCTGTCCGGGCAAGGTGATGCGCCTGATGGCCGCCGATCTGGCCGCCTGGCATCGCGAGACCGGCGGCGACGTCGATCCCGACACCGCGGTGTGGGCGGCGCTGCCGCTGCCCTGGGAGGTGCTGGACGGCACCGCGGCCTGCCCGCGGGTCACCGTGGAGGCGGCCTGCCGTACGGCCGGGCTGGACCCGGAGCGGACGGGGTGGACCGCGCCCGCGGCTCGACGTGGCGTCGCGGTGTTTCGGCCGACGCCCGAACTGGTGCACGGGGTGACCGTCGCAGATCCGGTGTGGGCGGCCCTGCTGCGGCGTGCCGGGGTGTTCAGCGGCAAGGGCGTGAAGCCTGAACTGGCCGCCGACGCCCGCCACGGGCTGGCCTCCGGAGTCGTGGTCGGTGATCTGCCCGCCGCGGACCTCCCGGAGAAATAGGCCGGCCACCCCGCCGAGGGTCAGCGCCGGCGCCACCGGGCTTCGGATCGGGTGAGCGCCGGTGCGAGCCCGTCGGCGCCACCGATATGCCGGTATGCCGGTATTTCGGTGGCGTCCGCCGGGTGGCAGCGGGCACACTGGGGTGCGGCCCGCTGTAGCTCAGTGGTAGAGCGCCTGGCTCTTCATCCGGGTGGACGCCGGTTCGAGCCCGGCCGGCGGTGCCGTACACGATGGATGCGCCTCGTGGTAGCTCAGTGGTAGAGCGCCCGGCTCTGGGACCGGGTGGACGCCGGTTCGAGCCCGGCCGACGAGGCCTTCCACCGAACGCTCCGGGCACCGATCGTGTCGCCCCCTCCACCGGACAGAGGTCGCCTCCGGCGAAGTGGTGGACGAGCGGGTCTTCACGCGATCCCCACCGCCGAGACCGGACCTCTTCTCGCAGGTGAGCCAGGAGCCGACCGGGTCCCCTCCTTACCGGGCACCGTGGAAACACGGGTCGAACCTCACGGCACCACTCGACGAATGACAGATCCTGCCGCGAAAGAACAGGACTCCAAAAAGGCGGATCCGGCCGGGTCGGGCTTTCCCGTCGCACATCCGCCGAATCGAGGCGGCCTTTCCGGCCGCGCGTCGACGGCGCCTTCCCGAGATTTCCGGTCATACGGCGACGAGGCGGTGGCGACTTTCCGGTCACGCGTCGGCGCAGGACCGGAGATGGACGCCGGACCGCCGTTCCCCCTCCCTTCAGCACCGAACCAGAATTAGAATGATATTTCATACCATTCCACCTAAATCCCCTCACAGATCTTCGCGACCTCGCACTGACACGGCTTCACATCGGCGACCCTCCGGCACGCGCGAGGGCCGCGAAACGCGGCCGGTCCACCGGATCCGACCACGCCGGGAACGTCGACTCCCCGAGGGAGCGAGCACCTCCACGACCTGCGACGACACAAAAGCCCTGCCCTCACCCGCCGGAGTCGAGACATCTCATCCGAAGGACCGACGGCGGGAGAATCAACCGAGCCGTATTCCAAAGAAAGCACATCAGTGGATATGGTGACGCACGCCGGTATCTACGGCAGAATCAGTGACCTGTCAGGCGGCACAACGAACAACATCGATCTCCTGCGAGGTTTCATGGTTGTGGTGGCGGCTCCTAATGCCTCCGGTCACGGGGTCATCAACATAGAGCTCGACGAATTCGAGACGAACGACCACGCCTCGATCTACGACGACGACACCCGGGGGGCACTGGAAAAGCCCTTGGAAATCAGCCGCCACCTGTTCAGCGAGGCACTTCAGATGGTGGCGAACTGCGCCTACGAGGCGCGCAACCAGATCGAGGCCATGGAGGAGAAGGCCCGTCCCGACGAGTTCGAGATGCAGCTCGCCGTGAAGGTCGACGGCAAGGTCGGCGCGAAGATCGTGGAGTTGAGCTCGGGGGCACAGATCATGGTGACGCTGCGCTGGAGGAAGCCGGCTCCATGACCAAGGTGCGGATTCTGCCCTACAGCCACGTCGTCGGACAGGCCGACCTGCTCCGATGCCTGGAGCTCGCCTTCGTCGCCCCGGGCATCGGCGGTGTGCTGCTCAGCGGCGAGCGCGGCACGGCGAAGTCGACCACGGTGCGGTCCTTCAGCCTGATGGCCTACGGCGAGCTTCCGGTCACGCTGCCCATCAACGCCACCGAAGACCGCGTGCTGGGCGGCTGGAGCATCGACGCGCTGATGACGGGCAGGACCGAGCGGCAGCCGGGCCTGCTGGAGGCCGCCGACAAACAGGGCCTCCTCTACATCGACGAGGTCAACCTCCTCGACGACCACCTGGTCAACATCATCCTGGACGTCACCTCGACCAACGTGCTCGTGGTCCACCGGGAAGGGCTCGACCGGCCGACGATCCCCGTCAGGTTCACCCTGGTCGGCACCATGAACCCGGAGGAGGGGTGGTTGCGCCCGCAGCTTCTCGACCGGTTCGGCCTGCTGGTGCCCGTGAGTGCCGAGACGGCGGCCGAGCAGCGGCACGAGATCCTCCGCACGGTCCTGCGGTTCGAGGAGGAGATCACCAAGTCGGACTCCTCGTGGCTGGAGAACGGCGCCAGACAGGATCGGGAGATAAGAAAGCGGCTCAACCGTGCCAGGGCGAGGGTGGGAGAGGTGAAGATGCCGGACGAGATCCTCGGCCTCTGCTCCCGGATCTCGGCGAAGTTCGAGGTGGCCGGACACCGCGGCGAGAAGGTGATGGCACTCGCCGCCAGAGCGCGAGCGGCGCTGGACGGGCACGGCACCGTCACGTCCGACGACGTCCGCGCCGTCGCCGAGTTCGCCCTCGCGCACCGCCTTCCCGAGGCGGTGTACGGAGAGTCGATCAAGTGGACCGCCAAGGAGCGAGACCAGCTGGACACGATCATCTTGGGGTGACCATGGCCATGCCGACCGCGTCGCGAGTGAGGTACGCCCTGGCGTGCGCCGCGCTCGATCCACGGCTTCGCGGGGTGCTCCTGTTCGACCTTGAGCCCGCCCTGCTGCTCGACATCGGGCAGTGGCTCGGCTCACTCCTCGGAAACCCCCACCCGTACGTGCTGGGAGCGTCGGCCGTCGCGGACAGCGCGTGGATCGGCCTGTCCTCCGGGCCCACGTTCGGCGTCTCCCCCGGTCCCCTGGTCGACAGGCCCGATGCTCCTCCTCTCACCGTCCTCGTCTCCGATCTCGCGAAGCTCTCGCTCACCGGGCAGCGGGCCGCGCTCACCCTCCTGGACACCGACGTGGCCCACCTGGAGCGCGAAGGGCTCGGCGTGACCTGGGCACCGCGAAGCCGGTGGGTGGCCGTCTGCGCCCGCGCCGACATCGGCCGGATCCCTCCGCATCTGCTCGACCGCTTCCCGCTGCGCATCGACGCCTCAGGACTCTCCGCGGACCTGGCCCCCCCGTCGGAGGAGTGGCGTCGCGCGCTGGCCGGGGGCCGACCGGCGACCGTACCCGACGAGGTGGTCACAGGAATCGTCGGCCGTACCGCGACAGGCACGGCCGGTGCGCGCCGAGACCTCGCCCTCGCCAGGATCGGCCGGGCGCTGGCGACCCTCGACGGCCGTGCGCGGACCACGGACGCCGACGTCGAGCGAGCGGTGTCACTCCTGCGTCTCCCTCCACCACGCGGCCGGGGTCCCGGCGACGACTCCGGCCCCGGCGGTGGCGTTCAGGAAGGGGACGCCCTCGTGGGAGGCGGAGGGGCCGAACGGCGGCGCGACAGGGAGGAGCGGTCCCCGCGGGCGCGAACGGACGGGTTCGACGTCGTCTCCCCGGCTCCCGCCGAGCCGCTCGCTCCGGGCCCCGCCCCGCCCGCCGACCTCGGCGGCCCCTACCCGGAGGACGACATCGAGCCGGAACGGGACCCGGGGTCGCTTCGCTCCCAGGCGACGCGGCACTCCTCCTCACGGCCGAGCCACGGCAGGTCCATCGGATCGCGCCCCGGCGCCTTCGGCGACCTGGCGATCGTCGCCACCATCCTCGGCGCCGCTCCCCTGCAGGCCCGGCGGTGCGAGGATCACTACTCACGCCCCCCGCACCCCCTGCACCTGATCCCGCCGGATCTGAGGGTCCATCGCCGAGGCGCCGACCCGGCCAGGCTCCTCGTCCTCGTCCTCGACCACACGTGCAGGGCGGGCTGGAACTGGCTCGACGCCCTCGCCCCCTATCTGCAGTGGGCCTACACCGGCAGGGCGGCCGTCTGTGTGATCGAGGTCGGCGCCGCGGGCGTCGCCAACGAACTCCGCGCCCAGCGGTTCAGCGCGTCCAGCCTGCTCGACCCGCGGGTCGTACGGGCCCTGGAACGGCCCGTCGGCCGCTGCACCCCGCTCGCGCACGGGCTCGACCTCGCCGTCGAGACGTTGCGCCACCGGCTCCACCTGGGGAGGGTGCCCGCCGACGACGTGCTGCTCGTCATCGTCACCGACGGGCGCGGCAACATCCCGTTGCGCGCGAGCGCGACGGGTGAGCTGCCCGATCTCGTCGGCAGGGAGGGAGTGGAGGACGCGCTGGCGATGGCACGAGAACTGAGCAGGATGAAACGGATCCACGCCGTCGTCCTCGATCCCGGGCCCCGGCCGGGCGCCACCCTGACCCGCGCGCTGGCCGAGGCCTGCGGTGCCCGGCTCCAGCACGGCGGTGAACCCCGGTGAGCGGCATGCCGAACGGGCTGCGCAGGGCACTGATCAACGGCGGACGTCCCTTCAACCCGCACGCCGCCGGACCGGCGCGTCCGCGGCCCCCCGGGGATCCCGGGGCGGCGGAGGCACCGGCCGTCGCCCCGGGGGCGGAGGTCTCCACGACGACCGTCCTTCCCTCCACCCCCGTCGACCCGACCGCCGGTCTGCCGCCCAGGACCGCCCGCCTGAACGTGTGGCGGGAGAGCGGCACCGGCAGGGAGAGTTACGGGCTCGCGGGGATCTGCTGCTGCGGCATCGCGCTCACCTACCAGAGACAGCCGCAGCAGGTGAGGCCTCCCAAGCTCGCCCTGGGAGACCTCATCCGTCGCGGCAGCGGCGGGGAGTCTCCGGTCGAGACGTTCTGGCGCCTCAGAAGCTGGTCCAAGGACGCGAGCGAGGGTCTCAAAGGCTTCATCTCCGCGATCCGCCGGGCGCACGGCGACGACGTACGCATGATCATCGAGGATTTCACGGGCTACGACCTCCCCTGGGAGTTGCTGCGGCACCGTGACAGGGGCCTGGCCGGTGAGTGGCTGGGCGCGCTGTTCCCGATCGCGCGCTCGGTGGGGACACCGCCCGCCGCGGTGACCGACTGCACCGGAGAGATCCTCGCCTACGTCGCTCCCGACATGTCCGACGACCGTGCCCTGCTGGATCGATTCCGGACGACCACCACGGACGTCACCCTCAAGGACCTGCTGAATCTCCTGGACGCGGAGGGCGACCCCGTCTCTCTGGTCTACGTGGCCTGCCACGGAAGATACGGGAACGCCGACAAGCCCTCCTCGGGAGCCGAGATCAAACTCCTCGAGGGCTCTCGCGACTCGAAGCGCGGGATCAGTCTCCGCCAGGTCCACGCGCGCGACCTGCTCCGCCTGGAACGAGCCGGTGGGCTCGTCTTCCTCAACGCCTGCCACTCCGCCAGGGAGAGGGTCGATCCCGACCTCGACAACACCGTCCTGCGCAGCTTCGCCAGGGTCTTCCTCGACGCCGGGGCCTCCGGGTTCATCGGGACCATGGGAGAGGTCGGCCTGAAACACGGGTACGACCTGGCGAAGGGCCTGCTCGACGCGCTCTCCGAGAACCCGGGGACGCCCGTCGCCGTGGCCCTGCGCGACCATCGGAGAAGAGTGTCGGCCTCGATCGGGGACGACCTCGACGAGGACGACAAGGAGGCCGTCGGGAAGCTGCTCCCGTTCTTCTACGCCTTCATGTACGCGTACTTCGGAAGCCCGGAGACCACCCTGAGGCCGACGCCACGCGAGGAGACCCGGTGAGTCCGCCCACCATCCAACTGGAGCCGCTGGTCAGCTGGCCCCGGACCATGACGGTGGGCCAGGAGTATCTGGTCACGGTGGACCTCAGGCTCGCGCGTCCCGGAGACGAGTGGCCGTACAGGGAGGAGGAGTTCGTCTTCAGCTGCATGCTCGACGGCGGGGAGCGGGTCGCCGTCGAGTCGGTGGACGACATCTCGGTGATCCTTCACCGGTTCGGTGGCACGTACGGGCCCGCCAGGTTCGTCGTGACCGCGCGGGGAGAGGCCGGAGACCACAGGCTCCGGCTCAGCCTCAGCACCCAGAGGGGCGCCACCGTGAGGACCGACATGCTGCCCGTGCGCATCACCGCGCTCCCGCCCGGGGAGGACCGCCGGGTCGATCTCCAGTCGACACCCGGGATTCCCCTGCCCGGAGACCGGACGAGGCGGGAGAGGACCTGGATCGCCGCGATCCATCGGGGAGACGATCCCAGGCCGGTGGGCGCCGGAGTCCTCGTCGGCGAGAACCGGCTGCTCACCTGCGCCCATCTCGTCGCCCACGCCGGCCACCGCTCCACGGAACGGTTGTGGGTGACCTTTCCCCGGGCGAACACGCCGACGCGTCGCTACGGCGCCTCGGTGGTCTCGGCGGGGACCTCGGTCGCGCCGTCGGCGACGTCTCCGGGCGGCCCCGCGTTCCTGCTGCTCGCGGAGCGCCCTTCAGCGGAGGTGGTCTCGGCGCCCCTACGGCTGGAGGAGGCGGACGACCTGGTGGGGCGGCGGTGGCTGGTGGAGGGGCCGGTCGACGTCGAGGGCCGGAGTGTGATCGTCAAAGGGATGATGGATCCCGCTTACGCCCACGGGAACGTCACGCTCACCGCCGACCCGGGCCATCGGCTGGATCCCCGCCTCAGCGGCGCCCCGGTGTGGTCGCCGGGCTACGCGGCCGTCGTCGGAATGGTCACCTCCGCCGACGACCTCGGCGGCGGGGTGGCGATCACGATGCGCGAGGTGAACAGACTGCTTCCCGGACAGCTGCCCGAGGCGCCCGGCAGCAGACCGGGCGGTCCGGACCGGATGAACGGCCCGAACCTCTGGGGACGCCCCGCTCTCGTGCCTGACCCCGTCACGTCGTACCCCGGTACCGGTGCCTCGCCACCTGTCGGCATCGATTTCCTGGACGAAGCCGCCTACCTGATGGATGAGATGGACGCGCGTCCCGCTCCCGTGCCGCCGAAGCGGGCAGACGTGATCTTCGCCATCGAGATGTCCGGGAGGCACGAGACGGTCCAGCGACGCAGGCAACTCGCCGCGGACATCATCGAACGGCTCGCGGTCACCTACCCCGGCGAGGTGAACGTCGCGGTCGTCGGCTACACCTACCACGACTACAAGCGCCGCGGCGACGGGCGCCGGCCGGTGGTCACCGGCTCCTGGCTGGAACCCGCGGAGGACGCCCTGGAGTCACTGGCGCAGCTGGAGTCGACGTCGGAGGTCTTCCCCGGGGCGGCTCCCCTGGAGGACGCGCTGCACTACATCGACGAGCGCCTTCCCCCCGATGAGCAGGACCGGCCCGTCGTCCTGCTGGTGCTGGCGGGGCAACCGCCCCACCCGGCGAGGGCGAGCCGAGACGCCGCGCTTCCCTGCCCGAACCGCTACGACCACCGGAAACTGACCGATCGGCTCGCCGAGCGCGGGGTGCGTCTCATGGCCGTCACCGACGCCCCACCCGGCCGGGTGTCCCCGCACCTGCGAAGGATCGGCGCCGACCACTCCGTGGAACTGCGGCGGGCCGACCCCGCCGCCCTCGTGGACGCGATGGCCATACGAAATGTCGCGTCCGCCGGGAGCCCCGTGCTCACGCGCGTGACCGCGGCCGGGCGCGACCTGGCAACCGACCCCGAACACATCGTGCGCCGCATCGGGTTGCTGGGCGCCGTGGGCAGCGGCAAGTCGGCCTTTCTCGGCGCGCTCAGCGTGGCGGTCCTGCGCCAGGACTCCGGCCTGTCGGTGCTGGGTGCCGACAGCGCGGCGGCCGCTCGGCTCGTCGAACTCACCGACGCCCTCGTGCGGGAACGCAGGTTCCCGCCGGCGAGCACCGACCTGGACGACGCGGAGGTGACGATCCGGACGAGCCGGTTGTCCCGGGGCTTCATGGGAATGGGGCGCCGTGAGACCGGCGTCGTCCTCCACCTCGGCTCCATGACCACCTCAGGCAGGCCGCGCGAGGACATGGCACGATGGCTCGCCGCCTGTGACGATCTGATCTATCTCTTCGACCCCCTCCGCGAATCCGGGTGGGACGACGCCACCGGCTTCTTCCTGAGGACGCTGCCGAAGCTCGGCCTGCCTCTCGACGAGACCGGTCGCCTGCCGCACCGTCTCGCGGTCTGCGTGACCAAGTTCGACGACTACAGGGTGCTGGAGACGGCCAACCGGCTGAGACTGCTCACGACCGACCCCGAGGACCCCTTCCGGTTTCCCCGGGTGGTCGGCGAGGACGCCGAGGAGTTGTTCACGCAGTTGTGCGGGTTGTCGGACGTGTACCCCGGCATGTTTCCCAACGTCCTCGGTCGTCTGTTCCACGAAAACCGGACCAGATACTTCGTGACCTCGTCGATCGGCTTCTATCTCGATCCCAGGAAGAGGCTTTTCGACATGGAGGACTACCAGAACATCGTTCTGGCAACCCCCGGACCCGAGGGCGGCCAACCGGCCTCCTCCACCGAATCCGGTGCCCACCCCGCCGGCGAGGTCCGGGTACGCGGCGAGGTGCATCCGATCGACGTGGAGAAGCCCTTCCTCTGGCTGGCGCAGCCGTGAGGCGGAGCGCTCCGGGGTCCTTCTCTCCCCGGTCCGAGGCCGGAGGCGTGCGCGGTAGGTGATCCGAGGCGGCGCGGGAGCGTGCTGCTTCCGTGACAGGGGAACGTGCGTGCGCGACGGATCGGGATCCTCCGGGATGTCACCGCTAGAGCTGGAATTTCTCGAAGGTCTTCGACGTGATGCCCCCCTGGACGAGGAGATCGCGGAAGACGAGCTGCGCGAGCAGTTGGCGGGCGGGGGCGTCGCACAGCAGCGCGAGCGCGGCGAGCCGCGGCACCGGCAACACCTCGGTATGAGAGGTGAAGGCCTCCCGTAACTCGTCGGAGTCGATGGACGAGCCGTAGTCGGCCACCAGCAGGACGAGACATCTCTCGAACCGACTGTCCGCGTCGGTCCCCTCAAGCCGCTCGATCGCGGCCCTGAGACGTGCGCGGCCCCGCAACGTCGTGCCGATGCCGGCCCGCTGTGAGGGCTTGGCGCAGCGGGCCGCGAGTTCCGAGCACACCAGCCGTACGACGGAGGTGTCGATCGGCTCCCGTTCTCCCGCCTCGACCAGTTTCTCGACGGAGAGCGACGCGAGGGCCGGCGCGGACCGGCGCGGGTCGAGGCGGCCGGCGAGCCGCACCGTGACGGCCGGATCGGCCACCGGCATCCGGGACAGCGCGGTCAGGAGCCGCGCGGGAACCGGATCCACGTCCCTGAGGATCTGCTCAAGCCCGTCCACGGTGAGCTTGGGCCCGTAGGCCACGCTCAGCACCAGGTCGTAGAGATGCTCCTGGACCGACGGGACCAGGACGGGACTCCTGGCCAGGAGGCGGCGGTCGCTCACGATGTTGCGGCGGCGACGCACGCCGCCGTTCACGGCGGCCGAACCCCGCAGCGCGTCGAGCCTGGCCAGGTGGTCGGGGATCAGGCCGACCCGCCCTTCCTCGATGCTGTCGGCGCAGGCGATCAGCAGGTCGTCGATCGACGTGTGGGAGGGTTCGCCACCGGACTCGACGATCGAAGGGACGACCTCCAGGTCCTCCGTGGAGAACCTCCGCTGCCCGGTGTCGCGGGCGAACCGCGCGATCAGCCCGGCGAGTCCCTTCTCCATCCCGCTCGCCAGCATCTCGTGGTAGCGGTGGGCGACGGGATGGCTCTCGGGAACGCTCACCTCCTGCTTCCAGGCGATGGTGAGCGCGTTCTCAGAGGGGTGATCGGCGAAGAACAGCCTGCTCCGGTGACCGGTCGCGAGGGGAGCCCACGTCGAGGCGATCAGTTTGGTCCTGAAGCCGTACGGGAGCAGCGCGGCCACCGTGTCCAGGAACCTGAGCCGGTCGAGCAGCGACACTCCGCCGCCTTCGACGACGCAGACCTTTTTCCCGGTGAGCAGGAGGGCCGCCGCGCCGATGACGGTCTGGTCCACGGCCTCGGCGGTGACCTCGGCGTCAAGTGCCGGCGGGTCGATGACGAGTGGACCGCCGTCCGGCGGTCTCTGATCTTTCAGCGCCCGGTAGAGCCGTTCGTAGGAGACGGGGCCGAAGGCGGCCTGCGCGTAGGGCACGCAGAAGCAGCGGGTGACCGCTATCTCCCGGCCCAACCCGTCGAACGTGCCGGACCACTCCTGGACGGCGAGGAAGATGTGCGCGTCCTCGGCGGCGCCGGCCCAGGCGATCGTCACCTGGGGGAGCTGCCTGGGGGTCGTCATCGCGTACCGCTCGACGAGCTCGGAGAAGCCGGAGCGGGGGATCCGTCCCTGACCGCAGGACAGGACCTCGGGCAGGCCCTTGCTTCCGGGGGACATGCCCCACAGCGCCCACTCGACGGTTATCGGCATGGCCGGCCTCCCACTCAGAAGTCCGGGAAGAGCAGGAAGAGCTCCACGAGTGCGATGATCATGAGCGCGACGATCACGGAGTACAGGGTGAAGGGGGGCACGGCATACTCGGCCCTTTTGCCTCGGCGTCCGCGCCCGAACCACTGCCTCCGCTCCTTCCTCGGCGGATCGGCCGCGATCAGGTGGCCCACACCCGACTCGGATTCGAGCAGCGACCTCTCGATCTCCTCGATGACCTTGCGGTCGAGTCCCGAATCGCGCACGAGGTTGATGGCGGACTTCTTCAGGGCGTCTCCCGCGCCCTTGCCGAACAGGAACGCCGCGGTGGCGAACAGCGGCGCCGACTGCCAGCCCGAGGAACGGACAACCTCCTCGAACTGCTTGGGGCCGAACTCCTGCCCGTAGGCCGCCCTCAGCAAGCGGTAGAGCCTCTCGAACCGGACCTGGTCTCCGGCCGGATGAAGCCCGCTGATCGCGTCGGCGAGATAACCGTGCTCGCGCAGGGCCTCGGCGATCTGGTGGTCCTCGGCATCGCCGCCCCCCCGCCTCACGAGCTCGTCACAGGCGATCTCCATCACCCGCATGTCGTAGGGCTGCCGTGCGGCCATCGCGACCAGGTCCCTGGTCTGCAATGGCCTGAGTATCTCCTCCAGCTCCTCCCTGCCCTGGTCGTGCGCCGTTTTCATGGAGGCGACCGGATCGGGAGAGGGCCTGTGGACGATCGCCGTCGTCGACACCCTGACCGGCGGGGCCACCTCCCGGACGACCTCGTCCGCCCGCGGCGCGGACGGGGCCGGCGGACCGTGTCCGGCCATCTGGACCACCGCGAGCAGGTAGGCCCGCAGTTCCTCGGGCAGACCGTCCTTCGGCGGCAGCAGCCGGCGGTCCCTGATGATTTTCTGGTACAGGGCCCGCTCGTCGTCCGAGATCGCCACCCCTCGGCTTGAGACAACGTCGCCCAACCTTTCGAGGACATCCCTGATCTCGGCCGTCCCGCCGCGTTCGAGGACGTCGGCGCACTCGGTCAGCAGCCCTTCCACCGAGTCCTGAGCGCGCGGGGACACGGGCGGGGGCATGAGTGCGGGCGGGGAGGGTCTGAACCCCCGCAGGAGGTCCAGCGCACGGGCCCTGCCGTTCTTGCCGAACGTGAGCGGTTCGGTCCGCGAGGCGAGCCAGCCGACCAGATCGGCGTCCGGATCGTGACGCGCCAGCAGGGTGAGGTAACGGTACGCGTCCTCCTCCCGATCGGGGATCTCCGCCGGCCGTCCCCAGACGACCGGGTATGTCCCTGCCGGGACGTGCTGGGTGAACGCGAGCCTGATCTTGTGGTCGGCGGTGCTGCTCGCCCAGGTCGACGCCGTCAGCCTCGCGCGCATGCCGTACGGGAGCAGCGCGGCCACCGTGTCGAGGAATCGCAGACGCTCGATCATCGGAACGGCCTCGCCACCCACGACGCAGACGTGCTGACCGGTCATGAGCAGCGCGGCCGCGTAGATGGCCGTCCGGTCGATCCTCGCCGCGACCGCGCCGGAGTCGAGCTCGGGAACGGAGACGACAAGTTGCCTCTCCGTGGGCAGCAAGACCCCCCCGAGGGCCTGGTGGAGATCTTCGTAGGACACGGGGAAGGCGGGCTGGGCGATGTGGGCGTACGGCAGGCAGAAGTAGTGGGTGCGGGCGATCCTGCGGTGCCGCCTGTCCTCCTCGTCCGACCAGCTCTGGATGGCGAGGACCAGGTGCGCGTCGTCCCCGCTGCCCACCCATGCGATCACGACCTGGGGCAGCTCCTCGGGAGTGCCGATCGTGTAGACGGTCCTGATGTCCTCGAAGTCGTCACGGCTGAGCAGCCCCTGGCTGCAGGCGAGGATCCGGTAGTCGTCACCGCTGCCGGGGGGCTTTCCCCCGACCGCCCATTCGAACGGCAGTCGCACCGTGCTCATCGGCCAGTCCTCCTGATCGGCTACGGCGCGGAAATCCGCTGTCCGAGCCAGAGCATCGGCTCCATCACATTGATGGGACGCACCTCACCGCGTATCCGAATCTCGGTGTTGTATCGGGTCTCGGAGGCCGACTCACCGTCCACCGGCCGGGAAATCGTCGGAACAAGATTCTGATAGTCGTCCATGTCGAAGAGCTTGTTCTTCGGACCGACATAGAAACCAATCGATGACGTGACAAAGTACCTAATTCGGTCTTCACGGAAAAATCGCCCAATAGCATTCAGCACCATATCCGCGTTTCCGCTCGCCGACACCCTGCACAGCTGCTGGAACAGCTCTTTCGCGTCGTCGTTCGCCACCCGGGGAAACCCGAAGGGATCCTCGGGGTCGGTCGTGAGCAGCCTCAGCCGCTTCGCCGTCTCCAGCACCTTGAAGTCGTCGAACTTGGTGATGCAGACCGCGAGATGGTGCGGCAGCTTGCCGTCCGTCACCGCGGATCCGGCGATCACCTGCTCGGCGAGCTGGGCCAGGGCCCCGTAGAAGTATTCGAACGCGTCACCGTCCTCGTTCTCCCTGATGGGATCGAAGAGGAAGACGATGCCCCTGCTGTGCACCAGGTTGCGGAGCAGGTCCTGCTGGGAGGCGCCGCCTCCTCGCTGGTTGCCGAACGCCCCGCCGGGCGGGTCGAGGAGATTGATACCGATCTTGAGGGCACGGGGCGTTCTCGACCTGCGGAACCAGCGTGTACGCCGCTTGTGCTGCCCCACCAGGAACCAGTTGTAGTTGTCCAGCCCCTGCGTCGCCGGAGGGAACACCTTGTCCCGCGACAGTGCCGTGGTCTTCTCCGTCAGAAAGCTGGTGGACTGGGCGTCCGCGCCCACGACGCTCCAGTCGCCCTCCTGGCGGAGCAGGGCGATGTTGAGCGCGGCGAGAAGCGTGGTCTTCCCACTGCCCGGAGCGCCCCACATCGCGATGTTGGGCAGCGAACGCTCGGATCCGAGGTCGGGAGCCACGCGCTGCCCGCTCCACATGTTCGTCATGGCACCTCAATCAGGGGGAAGGGGATCGGTTGGTCCTGAGGCGCCGTCAGACCGAGCTCGGCACCGAACTCTCGGATGTCCAGAGCGTCCAGCCAGGTCAGCGCGGTGGCGCCCAGGCGGGACCAGACGGGGTCGGCCTCTCCGACGTCCCGGTCGCAGATCGCTCCGAACGCGATGCCGGGGTGCTGTCCGAGCCGGCGCAGCAGCGCGCGCCAGTCGTGGCGATACGGGCAGGGCAGGATCGTCCCGTTCACCCTGGCCGGATGCGGCGGCCGGTCGCCGACCGTGAGGAGCACCGTCCGCTCGGCCTCTCCCTCACCGATCCGGCCGGCCACCACGGCGAGCATGTCCTCCAGCTGCGCACCGTGCGGGTGGCCTTCCGGCGCCGGGTCGCGCTCCTCAAGGCGGGACAGCGAGGCGAGGGCCTGCCCGGGAGGAGCCAGCCAGTCCGCGACCTCGACCTTCACCTCGGGGACCCTCCGGTCGTAGGAGTGCGCACCGTAGGCGACCAGCGAGACCCGGAGGAAACCCGAGGGGTCCGCGGACATCCTCGTGATCATCTGACGGATGCGGTCGAGCCGCGTCGTGACGTCACCCGGAGCACCGCTGATCTCCACCGCGCAGATCAGGTGCCGCGAGCCGTCCCGAGGGTCGAGCCGGCGCGGGACCGCCTCGACCAGGTCGGCCCAGCTGCGGTCGTCGTCCACCAGCCCCGGCAGGCCGAGGAAACGGACCCGGCCGGGTCTCTCCAGCTCGACCGTGAAATCGTGAAGGCCGGGAACGAGTCTCGCCGACTGCACCGACAGCAGCAGCGGCCTGCGCCCCCAGGCCACCACGGCGAACGCGGTGCCCCTCTCGTCACCCGCCTCGCAGCGAGCGCTGACCTCGACGACCGCGCCGGGCCTCGCCCCGATGCCGAACAGCTGGTGAGCGGCGAGTTCGAGCTCACCCGTCACCGCGCTCCGCCTCAGCACGACCAGCTCGTACGGGCGGTCCAGCGGGTCGTTCCCGACGACCTCGCGCAGCAGCGCGTCGACCCGCACGTCCGCCTGGACGAAAGCCATCGCCTCAGGGCACGCCGCGTGCAGCCAGGTCATCGCCTGCCCGGCCAGCGGGCTGTCGGGGAAGGAGCAGACAAGGATCAGCACGTCATGGGAGTGGACGTCCGCGGCGCGGAGGACGGCTTCCTCCGTGGGATCCTGCCTCGCGGCATCACGCCGCGCGGGGTCCTGCCACGTGAGGTCGCCCCGCGCGAAATCACGCCCGCGCTCCCCCGACAGAGAGGTCCACGGGATCACCGGAGTGAACCGGCAGCGCGGCCTGCCCAGGTCGTCGCGGCGCAGGTGGAACGTGGTGATGCCGTCGGCGGCCACCTCCACCACGGTCAGCCCTCCGGACTCGTCGAGTCCCGCGACCGCCCCGGCGAGAGCCTTGCGGAGCGGAACCTCACCCGGCTCGGTCACCTGATGGCCTCCGTAACGCGTCTGAAGAAAGGCGCGGAGCACCGTCGGCGCGACGACTCCGCCCGCCCCCCGAAGCCCTCGGCGAATTCCCGAACATCTGCGGCGTAATTCCCTTTCCGCCTTTTGTCAAGGTCGCGACGGCCTCACAATGATCATCTCCGGACACTCCCCGGACCTGATTTCCCTGCGGTATAAGGAATCACACCTTACGGAATTATAATAGTGTCCATGTCATGGCGACGCCCCGCGCTCGTGACCTAAAGTTCATAACCGCCGGTTCGAGCGCCATTCGGAAGGGGAATAGATGAGGACACTCCTGATTGCCCTGTCCGGCGCACGCCCAGAAATCCTGAAGCTCTGCCCGACCGAGCAGGGCAAGTTCGAGGGCATCGGCGGGGCGGTGCTCACCACCAGCGTGCTGGCGGTCGTGTCGATGACGTTCGCCCTCAACTCCGCGCTCGGCGTCTCCCTCCTCATCGCCATCCCCGCCAGCCTCGTCTGGGGCCTCGCCATCATGAGCCTCGACCGCTGGCTGGTCAGCACCATGCACGCCGACGGGTCGCGCCGCTGGCGGGTGGCCCTGCCGCGGATCCTCATGGCCGTGCTGCTCGGCATCGTCATCTCCACCCCGCTGGTGCTGCAGATCTTCAAATCCGAGATCGACGCGCAGATCGTCCAGATCAAACAGCAGCGCGCCAACGAATTCGCCACGCGGCAGAGCGCGGGCAGCGTCGGGCGTGAAGTCGACGACCTCCGCAAGGAGGTGACCGCTCTCCAGAACGTGATCACTTCGGAGGGCGACGTCCCGCTGGATCCGGCCAAGGACCCGAAGGTCAAGTCACTGACGGCCGAGCGCGACGCCCAGCAGAAGCAGACCGAGAAGCTCTACGACGAGTGGCAGTGCCAGCTCTACGGCGGCAAGACGTGCCCGCGCAAGGGCAACGGCCCCCTCGCCCAGGCCAGTGAGAGAACGTACGAGAAGGCCAAGAGCCGGGTCGACCTGCTCAACCGGCAGATCGAGGAGCGCAAGGCGGAGCTCACCGCCACGGACGAGAGCAGCAGGTCAGAGCGCCTCGCCC
Source organism: Streptosporangium sp. NPDC049078 (assembly GCF_040648855.1). NCBI lineage: Bacteria > Bacillati > Actinomycetota > Actinomycetes > Streptosporangiales > Streptosporangiaceae > Streptosporangium > Streptosporangium sp. NPDC049078. The sequence goes on along the minus strand of NZ_JBEZEL010000003.1, from coordinate 359,784 downwards.
AGGCGAGGCAGGCACTGCCCAAGACCCAGGAGTCGCTCGACGCCGCCGTGCGGCGCCAGAGCGACCTGCAGAACGCGTTCGACGCGGAGAACCGCGCCACCGGCGGGCTGCTGATCCGGCTGCAGGCGCTCAACGAGGTGTCCGGCGAGGACATCACCCTCAGGTTGACCCACCTCCTGCTGATCCTGTTGTTCCTGCTGATCGAGTGCCTGCCGGTCGCGGTCAAGCTGATGCAGAAGCCGGGCAACTACGAGAAGATCCTCAACCTCGCGGCGAAGCAGGAGTTCCGCGACGCGCGAGACAGTTACAGCTCCCAGTTCGGTTCCGCCATCCCCGCACCGGGTTCCGCGACGCGGCAGGACCACGACGACGACCCCGCATCGATATGGGACATCTGGGAGGAGCCAGACCCGTTACGCGCCGCCCACAGGGTGCAGACTCCGGTCGGGCCGTCGAACACCGCGCGGATGACCGACCCTCGCACCCCGGACGGCGACCTCTACTCCGCCGAGGACGACATGCTGCGCGCGATGCCGAACACCCGGGTGTTCCGCAGATCCGACTCCGGCGGCGGCCCCGCGGGCGAGCGGCCCGGCAGGATCGAGCTGTTCCCCGATGACGACGACTGATCCTGCGTGACCCCCGAGACGAACGGCCGCGTGGTCAACGGCCGCTACCGGCTCCTGTCCGTGATCGGCAGCGGCGGGATGGGCAACGTGTGGCTCGCCGAGGACGAGATGCTCGGCCGCCGCGTCGCGCTCAAGGAGCTCGTCCTGTCACCGAACGGAGAGGCCCTGTCCGTGCGCCGCCGGCGCGTGCTGCGCGAGGCACGGGCCGCGGCGCGGATCAGGCACCCCGGCATCGTCGAGGTGTACGACGTGGTCGTGCAGGACGACCTCTCCTGGATCGTGATGGCCTACGTCAAGGGCCACTCGCTCCAGGACCTGATCGAGCGCGGCCCCCTCGACGAGCGCCGGACCGCCGAGATCGGCGGGCGGGTGCTGGCCGCGTTGACCGCCGCGCACCGGGCCGACGTGCTTCACCGTGACGTGAAGCCCGCCAACATCCTCCTCGGCGAGGAGGGCGAGGTGTTCCTCGTCGACTTCGGCATCGCCCACATCGTCGGTGAGGGCCGCCTCACCTCGCAGAACACCTTCGCGGGCACCCTGGAGTACATGGCGCCCGAACGGATCAACGACCTCCCTTCGGGACCGCCCGCCGACCTGTGGTCCCTGGGCGTCACCCTCTTCCACGCCCTGGAGGGCCACTCCCCGTTCCTCCGCGGCAGCGTGCCGGCCACCATGAAGGCCATCGCCTTCGACGCCCCTCCCCCCCTCACCCGTACGGGGGCACTGTCCGACGCGGTCGTCAGGCTGTTGCGTAAGGCACCCGAGCGGCGGATGGACGCCCGGGAGCTCAAGGAGGTTCTGAGGTCGATCGTCGACGCCCCTCGGGGTCACCCCGCGCAGCACCGATCCCGGCCCGCTCCCGCATCCCCTTCTCCCGGCTTCGCCCCCGCGCCTCCACCGCCTCGCCACGAGGCGCCCCCCGCCTCTCCCCCACCTCCGCCGCACCGTCGCCAGGCGACCCCCGCGTCTCCCCCACCCGACCTCACCCCCTCGCCTCCGCCGCACCGTCGCGAAGCGATCCCCTCACCTCCCTCCCCCCACCTCGCCCACTCCCCCTCGCGCCGCCCCGTGCCCGCGGTCGCGGATCGCACGCCGGAGAGGTCCGTGGACCTCGGAGGGCTGGATCCGGCGGAAACCGCACGGGTTCTCGGCGCCATGGCGACCTCATCCGCGGCGCGGCTGCTCGCCCGCCTTCCCACGGAGGCCGTCCAGCGGGTGCTGATCCGGATGGAACCGGGCGTCGCGGCGGCGATCCTGCTGGAACTGTCCGCGGCGAGGGCCGCCTCGATCCTCGGCGCGGCTCCGGCGAGGACCGGCGGCGCCGTGCTGAACGTGATGGCGGCCAAGCCTCAGGAGGCCGCCGCGATACTGCGAGCGATGGGAACGGCCCGCGCCGGCCAGGCACTGAGCCACGTCGACCCCGGGCGAGGCGGCGCCCTGCTGGGCGCCGTTCCCCCCGGTGAGGCCGCGAAGATCCTCGCGTGCACGGACACGCGGACCACGGCCGGAATCGTCCGAGCCCTCTCGGCGGGCCCGCTCGCCATCCGCCTGATCGAGACGATGCCGGCGAAAAGGGCGTGCGGCGTGCTCGGCTACCTGCCCCCGGCCATCATCGCCGGACTGCTCGGATCCTCCTCCGACGGCCGTGCCGACCGCCTGCTCAACGGGCTCGACGACGCCGTACGCGCTCAGGTCCTGCGCCATCTGCGTCCGCCGAGGGAGCAACGGCCGCGCGGGGGAGGAGCACCTCCGGAAAACCCGGGTGGTGGCCGGAGGTGACCGCCGGACGACGACCGGGTGAGGACCGGAAGAAACCGCCGGACGACGGCCGGGTGGTGGCCGGAGGAGACCGCCGGACGACGACCGGGTGAGGACCGGAAGAAACCGCCGGACGACGGCCGGGTGGTGGCCGGAGGAGACCGCCGGACGACGGCCGGGTGAAGGTCTGGTGGGAGCCCGGATAAGCACCGGATGAAGGCCCGGGCGAGGCCGGGCGAGGCCGGAAATGACTGAGGGCACCTCCGCGATGCGGAAGGTGCCCAGGTCATCGGCTTGAGCCGGTGGTGCGCCGCCAGGGACTCGAACCCCGGACCCGCTGATTAAGAGTCAGCTGCTCTAACCAACTGAGCTAGCGGCGCTTGCGACGGAGGTAACTCTAGCAGCAGCCTCAGCGCGCTCGCACCCCGGTTGATCCCGGTCGGACCCTGTGCGGATCCGCCGGTGAGTCGCCCGGGATCCGGACCCGCCGCTGAACAGACGCGGGGCCGGACAGTCCCCCAACTGTCCGGCCCCGGCCTCTTCGCGGGCTTTGCCGTCGTCTCCCCCAAGACTCGGGCGGCTCCGCTCAGGAACGCGATCCCCCTCGCGTTCTTATCCGGTGAAAAGTCTCTGCAACGCTCCCCCCGGGCTTCGCAGACCCCTCGACCTGCAACAACATTACCTAGTCAAATGCAACGGGCGCGTCATCCAAAGGTTGATTTTGCGCCTACACCCAACCTTGACCCGGTATCACCGAAGCGCCGTCAGCCCTGCGGGCACGGGGAAACGTGCCGTCGAGGGAGGCGATCGCATTGGTTCGGGGTCGGTGGCGCATCGGTTGGGGCGCCCGGCGGGGGTCGTCAGGGGAGTTCGAGGTTGATCTCGGTATTGTCCTTCAGAGCGCGGCTCACCGTGCAGTACTTCTCCTCGACGCGGTGGGCCACGGCGCGGAGGACCTCGGCGGCCTTCTCGTCGCCCTCGGGCAGTTCCACGTCGTAGGTGATGGTGATCGGCCCCAGCCTGGACGTCTCGATCTTCTCGGCCTGGACGGTCATGGCGAGGCGGACCAGGCGATGGCCGCGCTGGGCCGTGAGCGGCTCCACGGTGACGATGTTGCAGCCGCCGAGCGCGGCGAGCAGCAGCTCGACGGGGGTGAACACCCCCTGCTCGTCACCGCCGCCCATCGCGACCTCGGCTCCGCGGTCGTTGCGCGCCACGAACCCGTCCTCGGTCCGCTCCACTCTCACCTGTGCCATGGCGTCCCTCCCCTGAGAACCTGCCGATCACCCTACAGAGGCTCGCAGGCGGAGGAACGTCCGGGTTGAGGCGGGAACGGGACTCGCCTCAGGCTTCGGGATGTTTGGAGAGGTATTCGATGTAGAACGGCCGCAGCGCCTCTCCCAGCTCTCCGTGGCCCGAGGCCATCGCGTCGCTGAGCAGGGCCGAGACCTTGCTGAGGTCGTTGGTCGTCTCAGCCTCGCTGCCCGTGGACGCGTTCGCCGCGGGGATCAACGTGAGCAACTCCCACAGAAAACCGAGATCTCCGTGGTGCACGGCGTAGTGCACCGCGCGATCATGCAGTTCCTGGGCCGACAGCGTCTCAAGCTCGTCCGTTTCCAACAGACCCACCCCCTCACGCCCCTTCTGCCCCGAGAATATGACCATCATGCGCAATTGACGGTATGCACCGTCAGCGCGTCGGCCGGGGCGACGTTTTTCCCGTGGTGGCGCCGCGAAAGCATGTCGATGAACGCCCGAAGGGCGTTCATCGACCGTCGACCATGGTCCCAGCTGAGATGATCTTGGTCTCACAGAGTCATGGGGCCACTTCGTCGATCATGTCCGCCGACCTGGTTTCCGCCCCGGGCCCGGCTTCCGTCCCCGGCTTGGGTTCCGTCCCCGGCCCGGCTTTCATCGCACCGGCTTTCGTCCCCGCGCCGGTCCCGGGACCGGGCTTGGGTGGAGGGCCCGGCTTCGGCGGAGGCCCCGGCTTGGGAACCGGCCCCGGCCTGGGCGGAGGTCCCGGCTTGGGGACAGGACGCGATTCGGTCCCGGGTTCCGCGCCGGGCTTCGTTCCGGCTCCCTCCCCGGGACTCCTCCCGGCCCCCGTCCCGAGCCCCCTCCCGGGTTCCACCCCGGGGCTCCTCCCGGCTCGCGCGGACGGCTCCCCCTGTCGGTCGGCGGACGATCGGTTATCGGACATGATGCGGCCCTCCTCGGCGATTCGTGCTCCTCACCTGGGACTCTCCCATCCGGCGGAGGGCCTTCCCGCCGAGGAACGGCACGCCTGACAGGATCTCGCCACTTTCATGACCGCATACGGTCACGGATGCGAAACTCTCCACGGGAGCCGGGGGCGGCTCGCCGTCCCGTCGATCGGGGCGACCGGTGCCTCCGTGTCACCCGGTGACGATCGGAGCCGCAGATGCCGGGGCGATACAGCAGACTCCCTGTTATACGCATATATCCACTCTCAAGATGTGGACCTATCGCCCGTCCAACCATCCATGCGAGGATGCCGAAACGTGAAAATACTCATCAAAATAGTGGTCGTAGCAGCCGCTCTATGGGCGGCGACCCAACTCGTGAGCGGTATCGCCGTGTCCGCGGCGAGCCCGGCCAAGGAGATCGGCACGCTCGTCGTCGTCGCCCTCATCTTCGGTGTCGTCAACGCGGTCCTGAAGCCGATCATCGCGACGCTCGGCTGCGCCTTCTACATCCTCACACTCGGCCTGTTCGCCCTGGTGGTCAACGCCGGTCTGCTGCTGCTGACCAGCTGGATCGCCGAGCAACTCCGGGTTCCCTTCCACGTCGACGGCTTCTGGGCCGCGTTCTGGGGAGCGATCGTCATCGCCCTGGTCAGCTGGCTGCTCGACCTGATCTTCGACGCGATCGTCGGCGACTGAGCGGATGACCTTCGTCCTTGACGGCGCCCACCTGACCTGCGAGCAGGTCGACCGGGCGGCCCACGGCTCCGGGATCGCGCTGGGCTCCACCGCCCGCGCGCAGGCGGCGTGGCGGATGGCCGGCCTGCTCAACGGGCCCGTGTACGGCCGGACCACCGGGGTGGGCGCCAACAAGGACGTGGATACCGAGGACACCGGCCTGGACCTGCTCCGCAGCCACGCGGGCGGCGCCGGGCCCACGATCGAGGCGTTCCGCGCCCGCGCCACCCTCGTCGTCCGTCTCAACCAGTTGCTGGCCGGCGGCTCGGGGGTCGACCCGGCCCTCCTTCCCGTTCTCGCCGCCGCCGTCAACCTGGGCCTCACCCCGCCGATCCGCACCTACGGCGCCATCGGCACCGGCGACCTCACCGCCCTCGCCACCACCGCGCTCTGTCTCCTCGGCGAGCTTCCCTGGACCCGGCCCTCGGACACCGTACGGATCGAGGCACCAGCCGGGGACACCCGGAATCCTTCGACCGAGGCCGAGACCGGAACCGGAACCGGAACCGGAACCCAGGCCGGAGCCGGGACCGGGGACACCCGGTCCTGGGAGCGAGCCGAAGGCGGCCCTCCGGGGACGCGGCCGGGGGATCCCGTACCCCGGTTCGCGCTCGCCTCCGTCGACGCGCTGCCGTTCATCAGCTCGGGCGCGGCGACCCTGGCGGACGCGGCGCTGGCCTGTCACCGTCTGGGGGTCCTCCTGTCCGCCGCCACGGCGGTCGCGGCCCGTTCCTTCCGGGCGATCGAGGCCTCGCTCGAACCGCTCTCCCCCGTCGTGCAACGCGGCGCCGAGCAGACCGAGGTGGCGGCCGGGCTGCGCGCCCTGGTCGGCTCCACCAGCCCGCGCCGCGTCCAGGACCCGTACGGCTACCGGGCCTTTCCACAGGTCCACGGAGCCGTGCTCGACGCCCTCGGACGAGCGGAACGAACGATCACCGAGGAGATGAACGCGGCTCCCGAGAACCCGCTGATCGCCGGTGGCCGGGCCTGGCACAACGGCAACTTCCACTCCGCGCGGGTCGCGCTCGCCCTCGACGCCCTGCGGGCCGCGCTCGTGCAGACCGCGACGCTGAGCGCGGCCAGGCTCGCCACCCTGAACGACCCGGCCAACACGGGCCTGCTCCCCTTCCTCGCCGAACGTCCCGGACTGTCCGGGGTGATGATCCTCGAATACGTCGCGCATTCCGCCCTGGCCGAGCTGCGCCACCTGGCCGCCCCGGTCACCCTGGGCGGCGCCGTGCTCTCCCTCGGCACCGAGGACCACGCGAGCTTCACCCCGCAGGCGGCCCGCTCCGCGCTCGCCGCCGCCGAACCGCTGGAGATCGTCCTGGCGTGCGAGCTGGTGGCCTCCGTACGAGCCCTGCGGCAGCGCGGCCTGCCCTGCGACCTGCCGCTCGATCCGGCGATGCGCGACCGCCCGCTGGACGCCGACCTCGACGCGGCACGCGGGCTCCTGCCCGGTCTCGTCCCCTGAGACCTCCGAGTTCTTCACGACCCGTGAGGTTCACGTGGCCGGGTCAGCCCACCGAGCCGCGTTCGCGGAGCTGGGGGGCCTGGACGATACGGCGGCGGCGCGTGGCGGTGCCGTCGGCGGCGGCCACGACGATACGGACGGCGGCGCGGACGATGCCGTCGATGTCCCAGTCGACCGTGGTCAGGCCGGGGGTGAGCAGGCCCGACATGGGGTGGTCGTCGTAGCCCATCACGGACACCTCGAACGGTATGCCGAGCTTCCGCTCGGCCGAGGCGGCGTAGACGCCGTAGGCGATCGAGTCGGCGAAGCAGAAGAACGCCCGGTGTCCGGCGTCGAGCATCTCGCCCGCGACCCGGGTGGCCGGTCCCAGCGACTGCGAGGCGGTGACCATCTCGATGTCGAGTCCCAGCCGCCCGGCCTCGGCCATGACGTGCACGTCCGCGGGCCGGTCGGGGGTGCTGGCCCGGGTCGAGGTGAGGACGGCCAGGCGCCGGTGCCCCCGCTCGCGCAGATGCTCCAGGGCGAGGGTCACCCCGGCCCGGTTGTCGAAGACGACCTCGCCCGCGGCGCGTGCCCCGGCCAGCGCGTCACCGATCGACACCACCGGCAGCCCCTCGCACAGCTCGGCCCAGAGCGGCGCCGCGGGATCGACCGGCTGCACGATCAGCGCGTCCACCCGCTGGTCGCGGAGCTGTCTGGCGAGCGTCTTCTCCCTGGCGGGGTCTCCGGCGGCGTCCAGGATGAGGGCGTACCGGTCGTTGTCCTTGAGCGCGCGGCCGATGCCCACGGCGAGCGCCTGCTGCCAGAGATCCTCCAGGGAGCCGCAGAGCAGTCCGATCATGCCGGTCCTGCCGCTGGCCAGGGCCCGGGCGATCGGGTCGGCCTCGTAGCCGAGCTCGGCCGCGGCCCGGCGCACCCGTTCGATGGTCTCCTCCGACACCTGCATGCCACGCAGGGCGTAGGAGACGGAGGCCGGCGACAGACCGGTGGCCTTCGCCACCTCACGGATGGTCGCTCGTTTCCGGGGCTGGGGCATCGGTCCAGCCTATTCCCCGGGACCTTCGGGGGCGCGTTCCCCGCGCGATCAGAGGCGCCGAAGGAAGTCGGGAGGTGTCGGGAGGTATTGACACGATGCAGGGTGAAGCGGTTCACTGAAACGGTTCACTGAACCGTGTCACTGTTGGATGTGGCAAGGTGAGAGCGTTTACCCCTATTCTAGGTAGGGAATGCCGCGAAGCGTGGAAGGAGGAGATCCGTCGTGACCGTCGACGTTCACCAGCATCTGTGGACGCCCGCGTTCGTGGACGCGCTCAGACGGCGTACGACCGCGCCCCGGCTCGACGGCTGGACCCTCCACACCGGCGGCGAGCCCCCCTACGAGGTCGACCCCGCCGATCATGACCTCGCCGGACGCCTCGCGCTGAACGCGGATCTCGACCTCGCCCTCGTGTCGCTGTCCAGCCCGCTCGGCATCGAGTCCCTGCCCCCCGAGGACGCCTGGCCGATCATCGACGCCTACCACGAGGACGCCCTCGCCCTGCCCGCGCCCTTCGGCGCCTGGGCGGCGACCTGCCTCAGCGAGATCGACCCCGCCAGGCTCGCCAAGACCCTCGACACACGAGGCGACGCGCGAGACGACGCCCGGCACGGTGCACGGAACGCGACGGGAGACGACATCCGCAACGGCGTACGGGACGACGCGAAGGACCGCGACACGGCGGGCGGCACGGAGAGTGCCGCGAAGAGCGGCACGGAGAGTGGCGTCGAGAACGGCAGGACGGACGCGCGACCCGGACTCGTCGGGCTCCAACTGCCCGCGACCGCGGTGCGCGACGCCGCGGGCCTGGCGAGGGTCGCCCCACTGCTGGACGTCCTCACCGAGCGCGACCTGCCGCTCTTCGTGCACCCGGGACCCGCCACCGCGCCGGAGGGGCCCGGCTGGTGGCCCGCCGTCGTGCCGTACGTGCAGCAGATGCACGCCGCGTGGTACGCCTTCACCGCCTTCGGACGGTCCCGCCACCCCCGCCTGCGGGTCTGCTTCTCGCTGCTCGCCGGGCTGGCACCGCTCCACTCCGAGCGCCTGGCCAACCGGGGCGGCGAGGGCCGGGGACAGGTCGATCCCGACCTGTTCCTGGAGACCTCCTCCTACGGCCCGCGCGCCGTCGACGCGATCGTCCGCGAACTCGGCGTCGACGTCGTGGTGAGCGGCTCCGACCAGCCCTACGCCATCGCACCCGACCCCGCGCTCGGCGACGCCGCCTGGCACGCCATCGCGGTCACCAACCCGAACCGCCTGCTGAACGGAAAGGAGTCGCGCAAGTGAACCAGTACCAGGGCCGCGAGAGCTGTGCGCTCCCGGCGACCGGAGCCGCGAGCCCGCCGCGCGCACGAGCCGCCCGGCCCGCCGACCGCGCCGGTCACGCCATTCACACCGGACGAGTGGACATCGCGGTCTCCGGACCGGTCGGCGGTGAGACCTCATGAGCTACGAGGCCCTGCCCGCTCGCGCCCTCGACCGGCGCGAACTCCTCGACCTGGTCAACGAGCTGGCCGCCGACCCGTCCCGGTGGCAGGACCAGGTGGAGTTCCCCGAGGAGGGGGGACGCCACTTCGCCTCCCTCTACCGCGACTCCCACGTGGACGTCTGGCTGCTGTGCTGGCGGCCCGAGGACGACACCGGCTGGCACGACCACGACACCTCCTCGGGGGCGGTCCGCGTGGTGGCCGGGACGCTTCTGGAGTGCAACCCCCGCATCGGCGGCGAGCACCTGGAGACCGTGATCTCGGAGGGCGAGTCCTTCTCCTTCGGCCCCGACCACATCCACCGGCTGACCGGCGCGGTTCACGGCAGCGTCTCGATCCACGCGTACTCGCCGCCGCTGTGGCGCCTGGGCCAGTACTCCATCAGCGACAGCGGCGTGATGCGCCGCGTCTCGGTCAGCTACGCCGACGAGCTGCGTCCCATGGACGACGCCGAGCAGATGGCCGGCGTCGCCTGACGGGAGCCACCGGGTCGGCCCTCGCCGCCCGACTCGGTGCCGAGTGCCCCCGTCCTCGCCGCCCTCGCCGCCGCACCCGTCGTTCACGGGTGCGGCGGCCGTAGGACCGGATGCCTCACCGCGGACTCATATCTTCGCCACGTGGGTTTGACGGTCTAGAAGACGCGCGCCCTGACGGCGTTGGCCATGCCCGGGTCGTCGGCGAAGACGCCGTCGACGCCGAGGGAGTAGAGCCTCTCCAGCCAGCCCATCACGTTGCCGGTGGCGCGCGGGTAGGCCGGACTCGCCGGGTCACCGAGCCGGAAGTCCACCGGGAGCTGCGCGTTCTCGTTCCGCACGGTCCAGGTGTGGACCTTCAGACCGGCGCGGTGGGCGTCGCGGACGAGCGTGGTGGGCGGCAGGAGGCGGCCGTCGGGACCGGCGGGCACGATCCGCCTGGTGTCGACGCCGATGCCGTCCGCGTAGCCCGCCACGTCACGGAGCCCCTCGGGGGTGACCATGGTGTCGTAGGTGCGCGGGTCTCCGGCGGCGACCCAGTCGTACGGGGCGCCGGTGGCGGTGATGAGCTGGATCAGCGGCAGCCTGGTCTTCTTCCTCAGCTCGCGCAGGTTGGCGGTCTCGAAGGACTGGATGAAGACCGGGTCGCGGCTCCCGCGCCAGCCGTGGCGGCCGAGCACCTCGATCAGCGGCTCCTCCAGGGAGAGCCCGATGGAGTCGAAGTAGCTCGGGTGCTTGGTCTCGGGGTAGACGCCGACCCCGCTCCGCTTGGCGAGCGCGACGACCTCGTCGAAGGTCGGGATCTCCGCGAGTCCGTTGAAGGCGGTGTTGTTCGGACGCAGGTCGGGGATGCGCTCCTCGGCCCTGAGCGTCTTCAACTCGGCGAGCGTGAAGTCCTCGGTGAACCAGCCGGTGATCGAGACGCCGTCGATCGTCTTGGTCGTCCGGCGCCCCGCGAACTCGGGGTGGCTCTCGACGTCCGTGGTGCCGCCGATCTCGTTCTCGTGCCTGGCCACCAGCACGTGGTCCTTCGTCGAGACAAGGTCGGGCTCGATGTAGTCGGCACCCAGCGCGATCGCGGTCTCGTACGAGAGCAGGGTGTGCTCGGGCCGGTACGCGCCGGCGCCCCGGTGGCCGATGACGACGGGTTCGCGGCCACGGGGCTCGGCGGTGGCGGGTTCGGGTTGCTGCAGCACAACGGCGACGGTACCGGTCGTGAGGACCGCCAGCGCCGCGGACAGAAGCCTACGGATCATGTTCAGGACGCTAGAAGGCCCAGATGGCCGGTGGGACAACGACTCGCAAAGGAAACGGGTCGTGGGGACAGCGACTCGTAAAGGTACGGTTTCCGAGCCGGAGAGAAGCCGGAGCGGGTGTCGGGCCGGGACGAACGAGTCCCCGGCGGGGCGTGAGCCGTCCAGGGGAGGACGGGTCCTCGGCCCGGCGGGGGCGTGCGTTCCGGGAGGGCGAGTCCTCGGCCGGGCGTGAGCCGTCCGCTCAGGCCGAGGAGGGTGAGCCCTCTGCCGGGTGTGAGCCGTCCGTGCCGACCACCGTGACCGGACGGCCCGCCAGGAATCCGGCTCCCAGTTGCAGGGCGCACGCGCCGAGCCCCGCCAGCAGCGGCAGTGTCCAGCCGCCCGAGAGCTGGTGGAGAGCTCCGATCAGGAGCGGTCCGAGCGCGGCCAGCGTGTAGCCGACGGACTGGGCGACGGCCGACAGCGCGGTCACCGAGACCGGGTCGGGCGCGCGGAGCGTGATGATGAGCAGGGCGAGCGCGATCGAGGCGCCCTGCCCCATCCCAAGGACGATCATCCACAGCCACGGCAGAGCGGCCGGCGCGAACAGCACGCCGAGGTATCCGGCGATCGTGAGAACGGTCGCGGCGGTGACGTACGGCACCTGTGACCGGGCGCGTCCCGCGAGCACCGGGACGGTCAGCGTGGCCGCGACCTGGGCCAGGTTGGTGAGGCTGAGCATGTATCCGGCCTGGTCGGCGGGGAGTCCCGCGTCCTTGAAGATCGTCGGTATCCAGGCCAGCATGATGTAGAAGGTGAGCGACTGTATGCCCATGTAGGCGGTGACGTACCAGGTCACCCGGCTGCGGAGCAGCAGGGCGAACGGCCTGGGCGCGGCCTCCTGGCGAGCGGGGCGGCGCAGCGCCTGTGGCAGCCAGAGCACCGCCGCGGCCAGTGCGGGGATCGCGGTCATCGCGGTCACCTCGCGCCAGCCGAGCCCGGTGGCCCGCTCGATCGGCACCACGGAACCCGACGCCAGGGCGGCGCCCAGCACCAGGCCGGAGACGTAGATCGCGGTGAACGGCCCGACCCGCGAGGGGAAGTGCTGCTTGACCACGCCGGGCATCGCGACGTTCATCACCGCGATGGCCGTACCGGCGACGGCCGCGCCCGCGTAGAGGGCCGGGACGCTTCCCGCGGCGCGCAGTGTCACCCCGGCCGCCAGGATCAGCAGCCCGGCCAGGAGTGTGCGGTCCAGGCCGAAGCGGCGGGCGAGCAGGGGGGCGAGCGGGCCGAGGACGCCCAGGCAGACCACCATGACCGTGGTGATCGCCCCTCCCCCGGCGGCGTTCAACCCGAGATCGTTCATGATCTCGTCCAGCACCGGGGAGAAGCCCGCGAGCGCGGGCCGCAGGTTGAGCGACGCGAGCACGAATCCCGCGATGAGCAGAACCCGCGACGCAGACGACACCGGCGGCATCAACGGCGTCCCCGACGCCCGCGACACACTGACTCCCCGTTCGGACATTGCCCAACTCTCCCATAAGCCTCACGGCGCACCGTCAGGGGCAGTTGGGTCATCACAAGTGGGGGTCAGGACACGGCCTGCCGCCGTCACGGCGCACCGTCGGGGGAAATCGGGTCAGGCGATCAGAAGGGGTAGGTCGCGATATTTCCTTGCATCGTCACCCAGCGGGTCTCGGTGAAAGCCTCGATGTTGGCCCGTCCCCCGCCGAAACGCGAGCCGGTGCCCGAGGCCCCGACCCCGCCGAACGGGGCCACCGGCTCGTCGTCCACCGTCTGGTCGTTGACGTGCACGATTCCGGTGGGAACGAGGTCGGCCAGCGCGAGGCCCCGCATCGCGTCGCGGGTGAGGATGCCCAGTGACAGGCCGTACTCGCTGTCGGACGCCAGCGCGACGGCCTCCTCGATCGTGGAGAACGGCACGACGGGCGCCACCGGGCCGAACACCTCCTGGACGTAGGCGGGAGCGCGCTCGGGCAGGTCCGCCAGGACCGTGGGCCGGTAGAAGAGCCCTTCGTAGGTGCCGCCCGCCGCCAGCCGCGCCCCGGCGTCGACGCTCGCGGTGACCAGGTTGTGGACCTTGTCCCGCTGGCCCGAGTCGATGAGCGGGCCGAGCGCGACCTGCCCGCTCGCGGGATCGCCGACCGGCAGGTGGTCGGCCTTCTCCGCGAGCCGGGCCACATACTCCTCCGCGATCGAGGAGTGCACCAGGTGGCGTCCGGTGGTCATGCAGATCTGTCCCTGGTGCAGGAAGGAGCCCCACGCGCCCGCGGAGACCGCGAGGTCCAGGTCCGCGTCGTCCAGGACGATGAGCGCGCTGTTCCCGCCGAGTTCCAGATGCACCCGCTTGAGCAGCCGCCCGCACGCCTCGCCGACCGCGCGTCCCGCCGAGGTCGAGCCGGTGAAGGAGATCACCCGTACCAGCGGATCGCCGACGAGCGCCTGCCCCGCCTCCACTCCTCCCGGCAGCACCTGAAGCAGGCCGGACGGCAGCCCCGCCTCCTCGAAGACGCGGGCGATGGCGACACCCCCGGAGACGGCGGTGCGCGGGTCGGGCTTGAGGATCACCGCGTTGCCCAGGGCGAGCGCCGGGGCGACCGAACGGATGGCGAGGATGAGCGGGAAGTTGAACGGCGCGATCACGCCGACCACCCCCACCGGTACGCGCCTGGCCAGGCTGAGCCGCTGCTTGACGGTCGGCAGGATCTCTCCCGGCGGCTGGGACGCCAGCGCGGCGGCCTCGTAGCACTCCTGGGCGGCGACGTGTGTCTCCACGCCCGCCTTGGGGCGGATCGACCCGGCCTCGCGAACGATCCAGTCCTGGATCTCCTCCGCGTGATCCTCGAACAGCCTCCCGGCCCGTCGCAGCACGGCCGCCCGCTCCTCGAAGGAGGCCGCCGCCCACTCCCGCTGCGCCCGTACGGCGAGCACGGCCGCCGCCGCCACGTCCTCGGCCCCCGCCACGCCGACCCTGCCGAGTTCGGCTCCGGTGGCGGGCTCGACCACGGCCGCGTCTCCCGCGTGCGAGGTCACCCAGCCGTTCCCGAAGACCTGCCCGGTCCACGTCTTCGCATCCATGAGGGTCGTACGGGGCACGGGACCTCCCGAGGGAAAGGACTAAGGGATAATGTTCGTTATGCGAACAATGATTCCCTGAACGAACGAGACGTATCGCGGAAGCTACGCCGCTTATGTCGGATATGTCAAGGAACGATCACCGAGGGATCGACCCCGCGGACAGCGGCGGCGAGGTCCGCCGCGACTGCGGCCCCCGCGGCCTCCGCGCACCCTCAGACCGGCGGCCACGACCTCCGAGCACTCCCAGACAGGAGCCCTCCACCGTGAACGACGTCTACATCCTCGACGCGGTCCGCACGCCCATCGGCCGGTACGGCGGAGCCCTGTCGGGCGTCCGCCCCGACGACCTCGCCGCCCACGTCGTCCGTGCGCTGGCCGACCGCGCCCCCGCCCTCGACCCGGCCGCGATCGAGGACGTGTTCTTCGGTGCGGCCAACGGCGCGGGCGAGGACAACCGGGACGTCGCACGGATGGCCGTGCTCCTCGCCGGGCTGCCGGTGACGGTGCCCGGCACGACCCTCAACCGGCTGTGCGGCTCCGGCCTGGAGGCGGCGATCGCCGCCTCCCGCGCGGTGGCCGTGGGCGACGCGTCCCTGGTGGTCGCCGGAGGCTCCGAGTCGATGAGCCGGGCGCCGTGGGTGATGCCCAAGCCCGCGAGGGGCTTCGAGCGGGGAGAGCGGTCCCTGCACGACACGGCCCTCGGCTGGCGCATGGTCAACCCCCGGATGCCCGCCGAGTGGACGGTCGCCCTGGGCGAGGGCGCCGAGATCCTCGCCAACCGCTACGCCATCGGCCGCGAGGCCCAGGACCGGTTCGCGCTGCGCAGCCACCGGCGCGCGGCGGCGGCCTGGGAGCGCGGCGTCTTCCAGCGCGAGGTGGTCCCGCTCGACGCCCTCGACCACGACGAGTCCGTCAGGGCCGACTCGACCCAGGAGTCCCTGTCCGGCCTGAAGCCGGTCTTCCGTCCCGACGGCACCGTCACCGCGGGCAACGCCTCCCCCCTCAACGACGGCGCCGCCGCGCTGCTCATCGGCGACGAGGCGGGTGCCAGCCGATCCGGGCGGGACCCGCTGGCCAGGATCGTCTCCCGCGCGGTGATCGGCGTCGAGCCGCACCTGTTCGGCATCGGACCCGTCGACGCGGCCCGTACGGCACTCAAACGGGCGGGCATCGGCTGGTCCGACCTGAGTGTGGTCGAGCTCAACGAGGCGTTCGCCGCCCAGTCGCTGGCCTGCCTCGCCGAGTGGCCCGACCTCGACCCCGAGATCGTGAACGTCAACGGCGGCGCCATCGCCCTCGGTCACCCCCTCGGCTCCTCGGGGGCGCGCATCCTCGGCGCCCTCGCCCACGAACTGCACCGCAGGGGCGGCGGGTACGGTCTGGCCGCGATCTGCATCGGCGTGGGCCAGGGCCTCGCCGTCGTCCTTGAGGGAACGGGCTCCTGAGCGGCGTCCGGACCACCCGGAGGTGGACATGATCTCTCCCGCGACCGGCGGCCCGTCCTCCGGCCCCTCTCCCGACGACCTTTCTCCCGGCCTGTTCTCCGATCCGCATCCCGGCCCGCCCGGCGCGTCCGGCCCGTCCGGCACGCCTGGTCCTTCCGGCCCGTCTTCAGGCCCGTCCACCGGCCTGTTCTCAGGGATGTTCGCCAGGGGCGAGGCGTCGGCGCGAGTGTCGGACGTCGCCTGGCTCGCCGCCATGCTGGACGTCGAGGCCGCGCTCGCCGGCGCGCAGGCCGGGATCGGCCTCGTCCCCGCCGAGGTGCCCGCCGCGCTGGCCGCGGCCTGCCGTCCCGAGCTGTACGACGTCGCCGAACTGGGCCGCGAGGCCGCACGGACCGGCAACCCCGTTATCCCCCTGGTCGCCGCCCTGCGAGAACGGATCGAGCCGGAGCTGCGGCGGTTCGTCCACTACGGCGCCACCAGCCAGGACGTCAACGACACCGCGGCCATGCTGATCGCCCGTCGCGCCCTCGCACCGGTCCTCATCGACCTGTCGGCCTGCGCGGACGCCTGCGCGCGACTGGCGTCCGAACACCGCGACACCGTCATGGCCGGACGTACCGTGCTGCAACACGCCGTACCCATCACGTTCGGGCTGAAGGCGGCGGGCTGGCTCAGCGCGCTGGACCACGCCAGGACCGGCCTCGCGCGGGTGCCGCTGCCGGTCCAGTACGGAGGGGCCGCGGGCACCCTCTCGGTCCTCGGCGCGCGGGGCCATGAGGTGCCGCCACTCCTCGCAGCCGAGCTGGGACTCGCCGAGCCGGTCGTCCCCTGGCACACCGACCGGACCCCGGTGGCCCGGCTCGCCTGCGCACTCGGCACCGTCGCCGGGACACTCGGCAAGACCGCGAACGACGTGAAGCTGCTCGCCCAGACCGAGGTGGCGGAGGTCGCCGAGCCGACGGGTCCCGGCCGGGGCACCTCCAGCGCGATGCCGCACAAGCGCAACCCGGTGGGTTCGATGTCCGTACTCGCCTGTGTCCAGCGCGTCCCCGGTCTGGTCGCCTCGATCCTCGACGGCATGGTCCAGGAGCACGAGCGCGCGGCCGGCCCCTGGCAGGCCGAGTGGGAGACGCTGGGCGAGCTGTTCAGGCTCGTCGGCAGCGCCGCCTCCTGGCTCCGTGAGGTGCTGGAGGGCCTCACCGTGGACGTCGCGAGGATGCGCGCCAACCTCGGCGCGACCCGCGGGCTGCTCATGGCCGAGCAGGTCGTCGTACGCCTCGGAGGCACCCCCGAGGCCCGGCGACTGGTGGACGCCGCCTGCGACCGCGCCACCGGAGAGGGCTCGCAGCTGCGGGAGGTCCTGCTCGCCGATCCCGGTGTCCGTCTGAGCGCCGAGGAGGTCGACGCGGCCCTCGACCCGGCGGGCGCCCTCGGCTCCGCCGCCGTCTTCGTCGACCGGGCGCTCGCCGCCCACGAGAACCTCGGATGAGCCCGTACCTGAGCGGACCGACCGCGGACGAGTGGCATGAACGGACGGGAGACCGGAAAATGAGCGGCACGGGCGGGCGGGAAGCCGGGGGCACGGGCGGGGTGGCCGGACGAATGAGCGGCTTGGACGGACAGAGGCGCGGGAGGCCCGAAGAATGAGCGACGTGGATGCGCGGAGGCCCGGGGAGACCGGAGAGATGAGCGACACGAAGAGGTGGGAGGCCGGGGACGCGACGCGCCGGGCCGTGCTCGGCGACGAGCACGTGGACCGCGCCGTCGCGACGACCAACCCGTTCACCGCGGACTTCCAGGAGTTCATCACCAGGTACGCCTGGGGCGAGATCTGGACCCGCCCCGGCCTGGACCGGCGCACCCGCAGCTGTGTCACGCTGGCCATGCTCGCCGCACTCGGGCACGAGAACGAGCTGGCCATGCACGTGAGGGCCGCGCTCCGCATCGGCCTGACCGAGGAGGAGATCAAGGAGGTCCTGCTGCAGACCGCGATCTACGCGGGCGTGCCCGCCGCCAACCGGGCGTTCGCGGTGGCACGGGCGGTGCTGGGCTCCGAGGGAAACGGGGAGGGCGGGGATGACGGAACCGATTGACCGTGGCTCGGAGCATGTGCAGTCACTGGCACGCGGGCTCTCGGTGATCAAGGCGTTCAGCGCGACGAGCCCCGAGCTGACGCTCAGCGAGGTGGCCCGCGCGACCGGCCTGACCAGGGCCGCGGCCCGGCGGTTCCTGCTGACGCTCGTCGACCTCGGCTACGTCAGGACCGACGGGCGGCTGTTCGCGCTCTCCCCCCGCGTCCTGGATCTCGGGTACGCCTACCTGTCCGGTCTCTCGCTGCCCGAGGTGGCCGAGCCGCACCTCGAACGCCTCGTCGCCGAGGTCCGCGAGTCGGCGTCGGTGGCGGTGCTCGACGGCGAGGACGTCGTCTACGTGGCCCGGGTGGCCACCAGCAGGATCATGCGGGTGACCATCAACATCGGCACCCGCTTCCCGGCCCACTGCACCTCGATGGGCAGGGTGCTGCTCGCCTGGCTGCCGCCCGACGACCTCGACGCCTACCTCGGGCGCGTCGAGTTACACCGGTTCACCCCCAACACGATCACCTCCCCCGCCGCCCTCAGGACCGAGTTGGAGAAGGTCCGCGCCCAGGGCTGGGCCATGGTCGACCAGGAGTTGGAGGAGGGCCTGCGCTCGATCGCCGTCCCCGTCAGGGAACGTTCGGGACGGGTGAGCGCCGCGATCAACATCTCCTCGCACGCGAGCCGGACGACCCCGGAGTCCGTCCGCCGCGATCTGCTCCCGCCGCTGCTCGCCACCGCCGCGCGGGTGGAGACCGACCTGCACGCCTCGGGCGTCAGGAGCGGTTCCCTCTCCCACCGCTGACCCTGTCCCTCTCCCCGTCCCACCGCTGCCCCTGTCCCCCGCTGTCTCCCCGCTGCCTCCGGCCCCGCGAAGGCGCAGGTCGGCGCGGGGTTGGCCGTGACGACGGCGGGCATACCGACCTCGTTGCCGACTCGGGGGAGAACGCATGTCGCAGGGGTGGAGGACAGCCGTTCCGCGGCGACGGCCACGGGCCAGGACCGCCACGGGGTCAGGGCACATCCACGATCCGGCCTGCCCGCGCCCGGCGGGAAGGCGACCGGCGTGAGCCCGGTGGCGGGGATCCTCGCCGGCGCGGCGGGCACCACCGCGCTGAACATCGCCGGTTACCTGGACATGGTCGTACGTGGCCGGGCCGCGAGCGGGTTGCCGGCCGAGGCCGCGGGCGAGCTGGCCGACCGCGCGGGTGCCGACCTCGGCTCGGGGGAGGCCGCCGACAGCAGGCGCGAGGGCATGGGCGCGCTGCTCGGGTACGCGACGGGCCTGGGCGTCGGCGGGCTGTACGGCCTGCTCACCGAAGACCGTCGCGTCCCGCCGCCGTTGGCCGCCCTGGGACTGTCGGCGATGGCGATGGCCGCGAGCGTGGCCCCCCTCACCGCACTGCGCCTGACCGACCCGCGCGAGTGGGACGCGTCGTCCTGGGTCTCCGACATCGTCCCGCACCTCGCCTACGGCCTGACGGCCGCGACCGTCTACGACCGCCTGACCCGCCCCTGACCCGCCCGGCGTCCGTCTCCGCGTACGACCCGTCGGTGCCCGTTCGCCCTCGGCGGATCCGATCAAGGAGGCGCTGCGGGTGAGCAGGATGGGCGCATGACGATAAGACTCACCAAACTCGGACACGCATGCGTACGGCTGGAGAAGGACGGGCGGAGCCTCGTCATCGATCCCGGTGCGATGACTCCCGAGACCGATGCCATCACCGGGGCCGAGGCCGTGCTCGTCACCCACGAGCACTTCGACCACTTCGAACCCGACCGTCTGCGCGCGGCCGTCGCCGAGAATCCGCGTCTCGTCGTCCACACCTGTCCCGGCGTGGCCCGGCACCTGACCGAGTTGGGCGACAGCGTACGGGTCGTGCGTGCGGGGGACGTACTGGCGGTCGCCGGATTCGAGGTGACCGTCGTGGGAGAGAAACACCACTTCAGCCATCCCGACGTGCCGCCGGTGGACAACGTCGGGTTCGTCGTCGACGGGGAGGTCTTCCACCCCGGCGACGCGCTCACCGTCGTCGACGTGCCGACGTTGCTGGTGCCCGGCCAGGCCCCCTGGATGACGGTTCCCGACATGATCGTCTACCTGCGGACGATGGCACCCCGGCGCGCGTACGCGATCCACGACGGGTTGATCAACGACTGGGGCGTCAAGGTGCTGGAGAGCGTGCTCGCCAGTGAGGCCGAACGGCTCGGGGCCGACATCCGGCGCCTCCCCCCCGGCGAGAGCGTCGACCTCTGACCCCCTGATCTCCTGTTGATGACGAACCATGCCCGGGCTCCTGGGGCGGAGCATCGTCATGCGGGCGGCTGTCCGCCGGTTCTCAGGGGGCGGTGCAGGGCGAGGGAGCTGAGGACGGTCGCGGCTCCCATGAGGACGATCGCCGTATGCGGGGAGGTCAGCTCGGCGGCGACGCCGGCGAGGGCGCCGCCCACGGCCTGGCCGGTCATCATTCCCGCGGCGGCCAGGCCGAAGGCCTGCCCCCTCACGGCTTCCGGCACCGCGTCCACGAACCACCGCTGCAACCCCAGCTGGCAGGCGCTCGACGCCGCGGTGGCGAGCATCACGATCAGCGCGGCTCCGGCGAGTCCCGGCTGGAGGGCGAAGGCGAGCAGAGGGATGCCCGACACGATCGCGAAGGAGAACGCCAGTCGTTCCCTTCCGGCGGGCGAGACGAACCGGGCGATGACGAAGTTTCCGACCGCCAGGCCCAGGGAGGCGGCGGCGAGCGCGAATCCCGCGGTGTTCCCCAGGTAGGGGACCATCATCGCCTCGGCACCCACCACGAGTGAGATCGGCAGCCACTGCGCGAGCAGCAGGCCGCGTACGCGGGAGTCCGTCAGCAGGGCCCGGTTGACGCGCAGTGTCTCCCGTACGGCACCACCCGCGACGGTCCGGGTCCCCGCCTTGTTCCTCTCCTCGGTGAGGGAGTCACCGCCGCCCGAAAGACCGGCGTCAGGGAGGCCGCCGTCGGAGGGGTTCTCATTGGGGAGGCCGCCGTCCTTCGTACCGGTACCGGGAGAGCCGGCGCCCGTCGCGTTCCTGGCGGGGAGGTCGGGCAGGCCGTAGCGCAGTACCGCGGCCGCCAGGAGGGACAGGGCCGCGGTGACGGTGAGTGCTCCCTCGGGTCCGGTGAAGGCGAGGATGGCGCCGCCCGCCGCGAGGCCACCGATCTGGGCCCCGGCCGCCGTCACGTTCAGCACCGACCTGGCCAGGACGAACGCGTCGCCGGGCAGCAGGTCGGGCAGGAGTGCGCTGCGCGCCGCCCCGAAGACCGGCGAGAACAGGCCGGTGGCGAGGACGAGGGCGAGCATCGCCCAGACGGGCAGCCCGGTGAAGGCGAGGAGCAGGCAGGTCACCGTTCGCAGCAGCTCACCGGTGATCATCAGCACACGCGGGCGGATCCGGTCGGCCAGCGAGAGCAGGAACGTCCCGCCGACGATGTAGGGAAGGAAACCCACCATGTACGCCGCCGCCGACAGCCCCGGCGAGCCGGTCCGCGCGTACACCAGCGCCGACAGGGCGAGCATCTTGACCTGCTCCCCCGCGACCAGGAGGGTGAAGCTTCCGAACAGGACACGGAACTCCCGGCTCGCGAAGACCTCCGTATAGGTCGCGCCGCGCTCTTGTGTGGTCATGGACACGATGGTGGAAGACACCCGAACGGCTGACTAACCTTTCGGATATATCCGAAAGGTTAGTCAGTGGTCTTCCGCATCGAGGTCACCCCGCACGACATCATGGCGAGCAGGTTCGCCATCTCCCCGCTCATCGTGACCAAGCACGCACTCTGGATCCTCTCCGGCAGGCGGGAGGCCGGGGAGTGGCGGGCGTGGATCGCCAGGATGCGGGAGCCGTACGAGAGGCTGCTGCTCACACACCCCGGACTGGTTCCCATGGTGGCGCTGTTCCGCGAGCGGCGCTACAACGCCGACTTCCCCGCGCCGCCGCCGACCGGGGTGAACACCCCGTTCGAGGCGGAGATCGCGGCGGTGCGGGCCACCCCGGTGGCGCGGGCGCACGCCGAGATCACCAGGAACCTGGAGGGGGCGCCGCGCCTTCCCCGGCCCGTCATGGACGTGCTGTTCTCGCCTGAGGTCGTACGGCTGTTCGCCGAGGCGCTGAGTGCGATCTGGCAGGAGATCGTCTCCCCCGCGTGGCCGCGCTTCCACGCGATCCTGGAGCGGGACGTGGTCCAGCGGGCGGGCCGTCTGGCGACCTACGGCTGGGGCGCGGCACTCGACGACCTCAACCCCCGGGTCCGGTGGCGTCCCGACGGTGTCATCGAGGTGCTTTCCAGGGGCTCGGACGAGACCCACCGGCTCGACGGGCGCGGGCTGCTCTTCATGCCGACCGTGTTCCCCACCGGGATCGGCTCCTACCTGGAGGCCCACTGGCCGTATGCGATCAGCTATCCGGCTCGGGGCACCGGCGTCCCGCCCGAGACGCCGGACGGCCTGGCCGGACTGATCGGCAGGACCAGGACCCGCCTCCTGCTGGAGTTGGCGACCCCGGCGACCACCACCCAGCTCGTGTCCCTGCTGGAGCTGAGTCTGGGGACCGTGGGCGGGCACATCTCCGCTCTGCGCAGGGCGGGCCTGGTCACCGGGAGCCGCACCGGTCGCGGTGTCCTGTATCACCGCACCGCGCTGGGCGACTCCCTGGTCAGCCCGTCAGAGCTCCGGTCCTGAGGAGCCGACGACCGATCACACGATGAGGAACGCGACCCGGAACACGACGATCCCGGACACTCACGCCCCATTCGACACGGAACACGACGCCCCGGACGCTCACGCCGCGTGCGACGGGAAAGAGACACCGGTCAGCTTGGCGCACGCGTCGAGGAGAGCGTCCTGCAACTCGGGCGACCGCGCGGCCGGATGGACGAAACACGGTTTCCTGTGGTGGAAGTAGCCGCCGGTCACGGTGGCCTCGGGGTCCTGGCTCACGGCCAGCCACGCCTGCGTCACCGGCCCCTGGGAGAGGTCGTCCGGCGCGCCCGGACCTCCCATCTTCGTCGGGACCCAGCCGGGTTCGAGGGCGTTGGACAGCACGTCGGGCCATCGGCGGGCGACCGCGAACGCGAGGACGACGTCCAGCAGCTTGCTGTCGGCGTACGCCCGGGAGCCGTCCCAGGGCCGGGCGGTCCACTGGAGGTCGTCCAGACCGGTGTCCCCGCCGCGATGCATGCCCGAGCTCAGGTAGACCAGCCGATCGGGCGGGGTGATGAGTGCCGTGAGCAGGTAAGGGGCGAGCACGTTCACCGCGAACACGTGGGCGAGCCCGTCGGCGGTCTCGATCCTGCTCGGCTCGCGGTATCCGACGGCGGCGTTGTGGATGATCGCGTCGTAGCGGGCCATCCTGCCTGCCTGGACGGCGACCGACCGCATTCCCTCGATGGTGGTCAGGTCGCCGATGATGACGGCTTCGGCCTCCGGCAGCGCGTCGCGCGCGTCACCGGCGCGGGTGTCGTTACGCGCGTGCAGGGTGACGTCATGGCCGTCGTGGGCCAGCAGCCGGGCGGCCATGAGACCGAGGCCGTCGGTGGAGCCGGTGATCAGAATGCGCGCCATGACAACGATCCCCTTTTTCGAACGGGCTGATCGTTGACTACCCAGCGGAACGGGAACGCACGCCGCCGGGCGGAGGTCTGGCCAGGTCAAAGCCCTGCCAGGCCATCTCGGGGAGCCTGCCGGTGTCGGCCGGACCCGATCGGCCGACACCGGCAGGCCGTCTCAGCGAGGACGTCGGACGCCGCCGGCCCCTGGAGCCTGATGACACACCGCCGACGTCCGGGCCAAGGGCGGACCTCGATCGGCCGACGCCGGCAAGCCGCCTCGGGGAGGCCGTCAGACGCGCTGGACGGCTCCGTCGGACAGTGCCACGACGGTGACCCCGAAGTCGTGGATCGTCGCCGACAGTTCGTCGGACGAGAGGCCGGGGGCCACGACGACCAGGGAACCGCGCATCAGCGCCAGCCCGATCAGCGTCGTCATGGCCAGGCTGCACCCAAGGGGCCAGGTCACCAACAGGACGTCGGACTTGCCCAGCTCGGCACCCTCGTCGAGCGTGTTCATCCGCGAGATCAGGTCGTGGTGGGTGAGCACCCCCCCGTCGTCGATCAGGAGGGCGGGCTGCACCGCCGGATCGAGGAAGGGCAGCGGGACGGGCTCCAGGAGCAGCAGGTCGGCGAAGTCGACGGTGTCACGGGCCTGACCGAACGCGATCACCTGCCGGACCCGCGAGTCCTCCACGGCCCGCAACGACACGTCCGCCAGGCGCGGGGTGGTGATGAGCAGCCGCGCGTCCCACTCGGCCAGCAGGTCGGCCATCTCCTCGCATCCGGAGGTGATCGGCGCCGCCACCCCTCCCGCCGCGATGACCGTGTGCACCGCCAGTGTCTGGGCCACCGCGCTGTCCACGTGGATCCCGGCTACCTGGCGCCGTCTGGCTCCCCGCCTCACCAGGCCCGACGCCCCCCGCGTCACCTCCGCGGCCAGCCGGCGATAGCCGTACACCACCCCGGCACCGAGGTCGATCAGCGCGGGTCGATCACCTCGACCGTGTGCGTAGCCGAACACCGCCTCGGTGAGGGTGCAGCTGGTTGACGAGGAGGTGGGTCTCATGCCGCATGACGGTAGGGCCGTTCCATCCGCGCGGGCATCCGTAGATGTATGTAGATGACTGTGTATTCGGCCTCCTGCCCCCGGCGCACACCGGGCCGACGGGTCCCGCACCCCCGGTGTGCACCCGGTCGGCGGGTCCCGCACCCTCGACGAAACCGCTCCCCGTGCTCCGAATCCCCGTTGAAAACGTGCCTCCGCATCGAATCCCCTGCATCCCCGGCGGGCGTCGGGGCCATGGGCTCCGCCCTTCGACGAAACCAACGAAATCGACGAAACCCCTGAAACCGCTGAAACCGCTCCTCGCGCTCGAAACCCCCGATGCGACCTGTCCGCCGACTCCCCGGCCTCCGCGAACCTCCGTGGCCTCCCCGAAAACGGAGACGCGATGGGCGGGCCCGAGCCCTGCGCGACTCGAGCCCGCTGTCGCATGGCCCATGACCCAGGTCTCCACCCCTCCGAGGAGACCCGGGCCATCAACGGGGACACGCGACGTCCGCGGCGTGCTCGACCGAGACGCCCGGGATGGTGTGGACCTGCCGTCCCGGACCGGAACTGTGACCGGCACGGTGCGGAAGGCTGGACGTCATCGGTCGAACACCAGGAAAACGTACGGCGCGCGGTGAGCACGACACATGCACCGGACTGCGTATCCGGAGATGTATCTTCACGCCCACGAATGTGTAGCCCGAGGTATGTAGAACCTCACACCCGCCGCACAGGACGCGCGACCTAGGCAGTTTCGTTTGGATCAGCCGGTCGTTGGCCCGGGCGTGCCGTTGACTGACGCGCAGTGGGCGCGGATTGAGCCGTTGCTTCCGGACCGGCCGCCGAAGCGAGGCGGCCGGTGGAGGGAGCACCGGCAGGTGATCGGTGCGATCGCCTTCAAGTTCCAGACCGGGACCCAGTGGGTCCACCTGCCCGACAGGTATGGCAACTGGCGAGGTGTCTACAACCGGCTGAGGATGTGGGCCGTCGATGGCACGTGGGAGCGGGTGTTCATCACTTTGGTGGCCCAAGCCGACGCGGACGAGGACCTGACCTGGGCCTTGTCGGTGGACTCCACGATCGTGCGGGCTCATCAGCACGCGGCTGGGGCCCGCAAAAAAGGGGCCCCAGCCCACGAGCCGGGCGACCATGCCATCGGCCGGTCCCGAGGTGGACTGACCACGAAGATCCACCTCACCGCCGACGATCGCTGCCGGCCGCTAGCCTTCCACCTCACCGCCGGCCAAGCCGGTGACGCGCCCGCCTTCACCGAGGTGATGGCACGCCTGCGCGTTCCCCGCCGACGCGGCCGGCCTCGGACCAGGCCGGAGGTTGGGCCGATAAGGCGTACTCCTCCCGCGCGATCCGTGAGCACCTGCGCAGACGCGGCATCCGGGCGGTGATCCCAGTTCCGGCCGACCAGCGAGGCCACCGACTGCGTCGGGGAGGCCGGGGTGGCAGGCCGCTGTCCTTCGACCGTGAGGCGTACAAGCAGCGCAACACCGTCGAGCGGTGCATCAACCGCCTCAAGCAGTGGCGCGGCATCGCCACCCGCTACGAGAAGACCGCGACCATCTACCTGGCCGGACTCCATATCGCCGGCATCCTCCTCTGGTCCGCCTGATGATCCCTAAAAAATTGATTAGCCCCAGGTGAGCGGGTCGAGATGGAGGTAAAAGCGCAGGCGCTCGTGGTCTAGGGCGATGCCGTACCTCTCGGCGAACGCCATGTCCGCGGCCCGCCCCCGCTCCTCGTCTTTCCATGTCTCTCGTGCGTTGGCGAGCAGCAGCGCCAAGTCCGCGTAGCGGTCGGCCTGTCCAAGGCGGCCCAGGTCGATGAAGCCTGACACGTCCAGGGTCCGCGGATCGAGGATGATGTTAGGCAGGCACAGGTCCCCGTGGCAGACGACCGTGTCGGCGGCCTCCTGCTCCCGTCGCCGTGGCACCTGCCGGGTGAGGCGGTCCAGTAGCTCCCCAGGGGGCGTGTGCTGCTGCTCGACGGGGAGAAACTCCGGGTTGACGGCGTCACGGGCCACGACGCCGCGCGCCACGGCGACCATAGCGTCCAGGTCCCGACGAAATGGGCACTGCGGAACCGGCACCTCGTGCAGTCGGCGGACCGCGTCCGCGATGCGTTCCCAGGCGACCCGTAGCTTCTCAGCGGGCACCTGATCAGCAGATATGCCGGAAACGGCACTGGTCATCAGGCAGGCGCCCACGTCACCGGAGTGCCAGTCGAGCACCCGGGGACCAGGTACACCCTGATCGTTCAGCCATGCGACCCGGTCACGCTCGGCCTTCAGGTCGGCTGCATCCGCAGCAGGCACGCACTTGGCATATCGGGTGGCGTCCGCGTTGCGAAAGACAGCGGCTCCCGACTCGCCCGCGGTGACAGGCAACCAGTCGCCACTACCCACGCTGAGCAGCACCGGCGATATGGCCTGAGGTCCGGAATGATCACTCATGGCGACCACTTTAGCTAGCTCGGCATATCGGCCCGGGACCGCAGAACTTCTGCCTTTACCACGTACCCGGCGTGCAGCAAAGCGAGATCCGAACGAAACGACCTAGTGCTGTGACCACATGCGTTCACCGGGTTGGGTGATCACGCGGCGAGTGGGAAAGGGCGTCCGCCGAAGCGGATGCCCTTTTCGCTGCGGATCCGGGCGCGTTCGCGGCGCTGGGCGGCCAGGGGGGCGCTCCCCTTCTTACAGGGCCTTTGACGCCGGGCTTCGACCCCGCCCGTTTCCAGACGAAACCGCCAGCCTGCTACCGGGCCTCCTGGCAGCTACCCGGACCGGCCTTTCAGCGGCGAGCGACGACGAGCTTACGAAGACCAAGATGAGCCGCTACGTCACGGCTTCACCTCCTGTTCTGCTGGGCGCACGAAATGGACTCAATGAGATGTATGCGATCACCGAGATTCTCGAATACCACGTCGATGTCGCGATGTCTGAACACCTGCCGACCCCGGCCCACATGGTCGCGCTCGATCTGGAACACCCCATCCGGTCTTCGCCTCGTTCGCGACGCTGACGGCATCCCGGTGAGGAAGGAAACGGTTCAGCGTGAAACGACTTCTGAAATTTAGACTTGATGTATGTCATCAGATCAGGGTCAGCGGACGCTTGACCGGCTCATGGTTTTCCTCGGGGCGATCGGAACGCTGACCGCCATCATCGCGGCTACAAGCACCGATAGAACGAGTTCCATGATCGCACTTCTGCTGATCGCGGCTGCCGCGATCTCAATGCGATTGGTCTACATCTGGCGAGCCAGAACAACAGACGGTGGCATCCGATATCCACATTTACGCGGAGGCCTCGCCCTCGCCGTCACTTTCTTGCTCCTGATGTGCCTGGACGGCTTGACGACGCCACCAAGCCGAGATTACTTCCTCCACACGATCCTCGGCTACCCCGACATCCGCCGGGATGTCCTGATCACCAACGTAAGCATCGCCCGGTCCGACACCGCCTACCGGGTAGAGGCCACTCTTTTCAACCGCGCCAACAAGAAGCTGATGGCCAACCGAATGGAACTCGTTCTACAGGCGAAGAAAGACAATCCCAGTCCTCGTCCTTCGTTCGGGAGCCTCAACGGCTGCAACAACGGCAGCCTCTGTTCCGCCGGTGGAGATCCTGCCTATGCGTTGATCGAAGAAATGAAAGTCGGCCTGGGCGGCGTCGGGACCGCCGCCATCCGGGGAGCAGTGGCCGTGGTAGACGAGGCCGGCAAGCCAGACGATTTTGTCAGAGAAGTCGAAGGAACAGCCGTCTGCAACAAGGGGCCGATTCTGACTTTGAAGCTGCCGGCCGATGTCCCGCTGGAGCCGGGAAGCTTCTCGCGCACAACGATTCGGATTCCCAAAAAATTCGCCATCGACTCTGGGCCCGAAGTCCTAGGAGCGGAGGACTTCATGGGCGTCGCACTGACGGTGCTCGACGAACCTGCGGCCACCCGCTCATACGCCGGACTGGCCGAATATACGGTCACAGTTTTCGTGGGCCCGGATTCGATCCCCATTCGCCGGACCACGGCCTTCCGGGTCGAG
Source organism: Streptosporangium sp. NPDC049078 (assembly GCF_040648855.1). Classification (NCBI taxonomy): domain Bacteria; kingdom Bacillati; phylum Actinomycetota; class Actinomycetes; order Streptosporangiales; family Streptosporangiaceae; genus Streptosporangium; species Streptosporangium sp. NPDC049078. Next base: position 331,442 of record NZ_JBEZEL010000003.1, on the reverse strand, counting down.
GGAGCGACGACGAACCCTTGGGGATGGTGACATTCGTCCGGGATCTCGGCTGGCGCGTCACCACGTTGAACCGGATCTGATGACTCACATCCAACCCGCCCGAGCCTGACCACCGCGAGCAGCGACCCGGTGAACCTTTCCGGTCACAGCACTAAGGGCGGTTCTGCTCGATGACCCAGGTCGCCACCTGGGTGCGGGAGGAGAAGCCGAGCTTGCCCAGGATGTTGGCGACGTGCCTGGCGGCGGTGGCGGGGCTGATCACCAGCTCGTCGGCGATGGCCTTGTTGCTCATCCCCCTCGCGATCAGCTCGGCGATCTCCCATTCGCGGCAGGTGAGCGTGGTCAGCGGGGCCGCGACCGGATGCTTGCCGAGCAGCAGGGGCGCCTCGGACGGCTCGTCGAACTGCAGCGCGTAGCGGACCGCCTGTTCCTGGGACATCTCCTGGCCGTGCGCCCACAGCTGGGCGACGAGCGCGTCACCGAGGCGCGCGCGGGCGGGCTGGAGCAGTTCCTCCATCCGCGCCCCGAACCCGGGTGGCAGTACGGCGCCGCTCATCGCGCTCCTGATCGCGGCGGAGGCCCCGGCCAGGCGCACCGCCCGGCGGTCGTCCTCCTCGGCGAGCGCGAGTTGTGCGAGCGTCTCGATGCGGCGGGCCACGCCGAGCCGCTGTCCGGTCCCGATGCAGAGCCTCAGGCTCTCGATCAGCCTGACCCGCGCGGTGGGGAGGTCTCCCTGGGCCAGCGCGATCCGGCCGAGCCCCGACAGGCAGGTGATCGCCTGCCAGTGGGCGGTGATGTCCTGGAGCATGTCGAGGGCGCGCTCGTAGCGGACGCGTGCCTCCACGAGGTCGCCGCGGAGCCAGGCGACCTGGGCGAGGCCGATGAGGGCGACCGGCGCGGCCCAGTGGTTGTCGAGTTCGTGGGCGATGGCGAGCGCGGCCTCGAAGGATCGCTGTGACTCCTTCGCCCTGCCCTCGGACAGCGCGAACGTGCCCTCCATGGAACGGATGACCGTCTCGTGCCAGGGGTCGTCGACCGTGCGTACGGCTTCCAGCGCCTCGTCGAGCAGGGACCTGACCCTCTCGGGGCGCCGCTGGTAGATGGCCACCCAGGCGAGGATGGCGAGCGCGCCGCTGAGCGGCCCGTACAGGCCCGCCTCGCGGCACAGGCCGACCGCGGCGGTGCAGGCGATCTGCGCGGTGTCGGGGTCGCCCTGCCCGAAGGCCACCTGCCCGCGCAGCGCGAGGGCGTCGCCGCGCACGCACGGCGTCAGCTCCTCGGGTGCGGCGTCGAGCAGGCGGTCGAGCCACTTGTCGGCCGGGGTGAACCTCCCTCCGGCGATGATCGGCCAGCGCAGCAGGACGAGGAGGCGCAGCGCGCTCTCCGGGTCGCCCGCGGACTCGACCGACCAGCGCACCGCCGCCCACACATTGGCCTGGAGTTCGTCCAGCATGACGAGCATCGGGCAGATCTCCGGCCAGGTCGGGCGGGGGCGCCGGACGATCGTCCGGTGGATCCTGGCGGCGACCTCGATCATGTGGTCGCGGTGCAGCCGCCGGAACTCGGGCTCCTCGCCCGAGGCGTCGAGCTGTTCGACGGCGTACTCGCGGATCGTCTCCAGCATGCGGTAACGCGTCTCGCCGGCCACCTGGGCGTCGGCCAGGACCAGCGACTTGTCGACCAGGTCGCAGAGCACCCCCAGGACGTCCTCGGCCCACAGCGCGTTGCCCGCGCAGACCTGCTCGGCCATGTCGAGCGTCCACCCGCCGGTGAAGACCGCCAGCCGGCGCAGCAGGATCCGCTCGGGCTCGTTGAGCTGCTGGTAGCTCCAGTCGACGGTGGCCCTGAGCGTCTGCTGCCTGGCCGGGGCCGTCCGGTCGCCCGCGGACAGCAGCCGGAACCTGTCCCTGATCCTGGCGTTGATCTGTTCCACGGTCAGCACCCTGCACAGGGCCGCGGCGAGCTCGATCGCGAGCGGCATCCCGTCGAGCGCCTCGCAGAGCCCGACGATGTCGGCCGCGTTCTGCTCGGTGACGGAGAAGGCCCGCGAGGCGGCGGTGGCGCGGTCGGCGAAGAGGCGCACCGCCTCGCTGGTGTTGAGGAGGAGGTGCACCGCCTCGCCGGTGCCGAGGTCGTGGTCGCCCCCCCTGGGCAGGGTGAGCGGCGGCACCCGCCACACGGTCTCCCCCGCCACCCTGAGCGGCTCGCGGCTGGTCGTGATCACGCGCACGTCGGGACAGACGGTGAGCACGGCGCGGCAGAACCTCGCTGCCTCCTCGATGAGCGACTCGCAGTTGTCCATGACGAGCAGCAGCCGCCGGTCGCCGAGCGCGTCGATCAGGGTGTCGGCCAGCGCACGGGACGGCTCGGCCTTCACCCCGAGCACGGCGGCCACCCGGGGTTCGATCTGGTCGCCGCGCACCGCGTCGGCCAGCTCGACCAGCCAGACGCCGCCGGGGAAATCCTCCGCCACCTGACGCGCGACCCGGACCGCGAGCCTGCTCTTGCCGATGCCGCCCGCACCGCAGAGCGTCACCACCCGGGCGACACCCAGCAGGTCGATGAGCTCTTCCACGTCGGCTTCACGCCCCACGAAACCGTTGGGTTCGAGGGGGAGGTTGCCTCCGGTGAGGGAGGCGTGTGCGGTGTCCTGGGTCATCGGCTCTTAACGAGGTCGCGGATAGAACCGTCACAGAAAGTGTGACATCAATTACCGAACCATGCCCAACTCTTAGCACCTTTTCTCGCCTGCGACTCCTCCTTCCTCGAAGGGAAGGGCTTCTCGTCAAGCCGCCCGCGTGGATCGTCCCGCCCGGCCTTGGCCGCCCCCGGCCATCCGATGGCCATCACCGACGCGTCGACTCACACTGCTCCCATGACAGACTCCCCTGCCGACCAAGCTCCCGAGATCGGCGAGATCAGCGTCTCCGGCTGGTACGCCCACACCGACAAGATGGCGAAGGTCGGCTTCCTCACCATCGCTCGCAGGCTTCCCGCGCTGGTGTCGCAGGCCGTCAGGCTGGCGTGGCTGGCCGACCCCCGTGACACCGTCGTCGCGATCACCCTGAGCCTGCTGGGCGGGATCTTCACCGCGTTCGGGCTGTTCGCCACGACGGGGGTGCTGTCGGCGCTGTTCGAGGCGGGACCGACCCCCGAGCGGGTGCGGGCCGCCCTGCCCAGCCTGATCCTGGTGGGGGTGGCCGCGACCCTGCGTACCCTCACGCAGGCGGGCGCGGGCTGGGCACAGTCGCGACTGGAACCCCAGGTCGGCCGGATCGCCGAGGAACGTCTGTACGGGCTGACCAGCCGGGTCGGCCTCGCGTCCTTCGACGACCCCGAATTCCACGACGCGCTCCAGCGGGCCAGGGGGCGTGGGGTCGACGTCGCGGACGAGGTGGTGAGCACCGCGATCAACACGCTGACCGCGCTCATCGGCATCGTCGCCGCGGCGAGCGTGCTGGGGGTGCTGCACCCGGTCCTGCTGCCGCTGCTGGTGCTCGCTGTGCTCCCCGACGCGTGGGCGGCGGTCCGCGCGGCGCGCATGCGCTACACGACGATGTACGCCCTGATCCCGGCCAGGCGCCGTAAATGGATCATCGCGGAGCTGCTGGCCGATCGTGAGCCGGCCGCGGAGGTGCGCTCGTTCACCATGCGCGGCTTCCTGATGCGGATGTACGACGCGGTGGCGACGGCCGAGCAGAACGTGATGCTCGGACTGGCACGGCGCCAGGCCCTCGCGCGGGTGGTGGGCGAGGCGCTGGGCGGCGTCGGCACGGCCGTGGTCTACGTCGCCCTGGGCGTGCTGCTCGCGATGGGCGCGGTCCCCCTCGCGGTCGCGGGCACCGCGGTGCTCGCGATCCGTTCCGGCCAGACCTACCTCGCCAACCTGATGCACGCCACGAACCGCCTCTACGAGGAGGGCCTGTACTTCACCGACTTCCTCGACTTCTGCGTCGAGACCGAGAGCGGGCTGCCCGCCGGACGCCCGGCGCGGGCGCCGGAGGATTTCGAGCGGATCACCGCCGAGGACGTCGTCTTCACCTACCCGGGAGCCACGGAGCCCGCGCTCCGAGGGCTCACGGTCACCATCGGCAGGGGGGAGGTGATCGCCCTCGTCGGGGAGAACGGTTCCGGCAAGACCACCCTGGCCAAGATCCTGTCGGGGCTGTACGAACCGGACAGCGGCCGGGTCAGCTGGGACGGCACGAACCTGGCGGACGTCGATCCCGACGAGCTGCGCACTCGCATCGCGGTCATCGCCCAGGACCACACGCGCTGGCCGCTGACCGCCCGTTACAACATCAGCATGGGCACCGACAAGGGAGAGCCGGCGCTCGTCGCGGCGGCCGAGGTCGCGGGCGCCGACCGGGTGGTGGCCGAGCTGCCGCACGGCTACGGCACCCTGCTCGACCGGCGCTTCAAGGACGGCCAGGAGCTGTCGGGCGGCCAGTGGCAGCGGATCGCCATAGCCCGGGGGTTCCACCGGGACGCCCCGTTGCTGATCTGCGACGAGCCCACCGCCGCCCTGGACGCCCGCGCCGAGCACGCCCTGTTCGAACGCATCCGGCGGCACGCCGACGGGCGCACCGTGCTGCTCATCACCCACCGGCTGGCGAGCGTCCGCTACGCCGACCGGATCTACGTCCTCGACCACGGCGAGGTCGTCGAGCACGGCACCCATGAGGAGCTCATGGATCTGGACGGCCTCTACGCCGACCTCTACGGCCTCCAGGCGAGGGCCTACTCGGCCTGACCGCCGAGGAACGCCTCGATCACGCCCTTCGCGATCGAGGCCGCCCGCCGGTCGGGGCCGCCGCCCTCGACCAGCACTCCGACGGCGATCCGCGGGGAGACCGTGGGGGCGAAGCCGCTGAAGACGGCGTGGTCCTCCCCTGCGGGGACGTTCTCCTCCGTACCGGTCCTCCCCGCACCCTTCGTCCTCCGGAAGGCCGCGGCGGCACCGGTTCTCTCCTTGCCGGTGGTGGCGATCATCATCTCGGTGAGCCGTTCCGCCTCCTCGGCGCCGACCGCGCGGCGGTACGGCGAGGGCTCGGTCACGTCGATCACCGTGCCGTCGGCGAGGCGGACCTCGTCCACGAGATGGGGACGCATCAGCGAGCCGTCGTTGGCCACCGCCGCCGCGATCATCGCGATCATGAGCGGGGTCGCCCGGACGTCGGACCGTCCCAGGGCCGACATCGCGGTCCGCGCGTCGTCCAGTTCGGCGGGATAGACGCTTCTGGTCACCGGCATGGGCACCTCCAGGTCGTCGGTGTCGAACCCGAAGGCCTCCGCGCGCTCGCGCAGCGCGTCCTGGCCGAGGTCGATCCCGATCTTCGCGAAGGGGGTGTCGCAGGAGAGCCTGAACGCCTGGAGCAGCGGAAGGTCGACGTCGCCGCAGGCGGCGCGGCCGTCGCGCAGGTGGGTGCCGGCGCCGGGGAGGTGGAAGGAGGGCGGGGTGCCGACGTGGGTGCCGAGGTCGTAGCGTCCCGAGCCGAGCGCCGCCGCACTGGTGATGACCTTGAAGGCCGATCCCAGCGGGTAGGTCCGCTGGATCGCCCGGTTCAGCAGCGGGTCCGCGGGGTCGCCCCGCAGCCGCTTGTCCGTCATGTCGAGGATGGCCGCGTCGAAGCTCGCGTAGAGGTTCGGGTCGTAGGAGGGCAGCGAGACCATGGCGAGGATCGCGCCGGTGCGAGGATCGATCGCGACGACGGCGCCGGGCCTTCCCGTGGCGCGCAGCCCGTCGTACGCGGCCCGCTGGGCAGCGCCGTCGACGGTGAGCCTGAGTGTGGCGCCGTCGCGGGTGCCCTCGACCAGCCCGTGCACCTTCACCCTGGGGTCCTTGCCCGACAGCAGTGCCTCCTCGGCCTGCTCGACGCCGCCGGTGCCGCGGAGCGAGAAGTGCCCGGTGATCGTGGCGTAGAGCGGACCCCCGGGATAGACCCTTCGGTACCGGTAGGCGGCCTTCCCCGCCTTGCGGCTGGTGGCGACGACCGTGCCGTCGCGGAGCAGGATCCCGCCCCGGGGGTTCTCCATGCGCGCGATCATCGTCCGCCGGTTGCGCGGGTCCTCGTTGAGCCGTTCGGAGTCCAGCGCCTGGAGGTAGGTCACATTGGCGAGAAGGGCGAACATCATCCCCCCGCACATCAGAGCGACGTGACGCAGCGGAATGTTGATCCGGCGTGCCCGCGGTGCGATCATTACCCCTCCCCGGACACCCGACCTCGATACCGGTTTAACAGCCGGACCGAAAAGGGCACCTCGGCGGGGGGCAAAGCCGTCGTACGACTTCTGAACGGCCATATATCTCAGGGGTCACGCCGATACGAACCGCGCGGCAGCCCCCTTCCCCACCGACCTGGACACGCGGCCGCCGACGGGGCGGATCGACGCGGGCCGCGCGGTTCTCGGGGAGGGCGGATCGACGCGGACCGCACGATCCCCCGCCCACCACCAACGCGGGCCGCACGATCCCCCGTCCACCACCGGCACGGGCCGCACGGCCTATCGCCCACCGTCGGCGTGGGCCGCGCGGCCCCCGACCTCCCGCCAGGGCCGGGCCCCGCGGTTTCTAGTCGGCCACCGAGCGGTAGTACGCGATCTTGTTCCGGATCGCCCGCTGCCGCTCGCGCAGGTTCTCGACCTGCTCCTGCACCCGCCGGTCGTGGGCTTCGAGCAGCGCGATCCGGTCGTGGACCGTGTGGTCGCCCTCCCTGATCATCTCCGCGAAGCGGATCATCTCCGCGACCGGCATGCCTGTGTCGCGCAGGCAGCGGACCATGCCGAGCCAGCCGACGTCCTTCTCGGTGAACCTGCGCTGCCCGGCCGCGTTGCGGTCGATCGACTCAAGCAACCCGATCCGCTCGTAGTAGCGGAGCGTGTCGAGGCTGAAGCCGGTCTCCTCCACCACCTGTCTCGGTGTGTACACACTCACACTCGTGGCCCCCATCGAATAACCGCCTAACCGAAAAGTCGCCCCTGCCGACCTGTCGCCACCGACGAATCGGCACAACCAAAAACGGCCCCGATCCGGTGTGCCCACACCGGCTCAGAGCCCTGTCATATCCACCTGCAGAGAGTCCAGGGGATAAACCACGCATAACCCTACCTATGCCCTCCCGGCCCTCACAAACAGTTTTTCTCCATCATTTCCCGGCCGTCCACTTGCCCTGGAGTTCACTCCAGCATTCAAGGTGGTGCCCATGACTCACATCCCCCTCGCTCTGGGCACCATCCCCTTCGGTACGACGGTCGACGACAAGACCGTCTTCGCGATCCTCGACCGGTTCATCGACGCCGGAGGCGCCCTGCTGGACACCGCGAACAACTACCCGTTCTGGAACGAGGGCGCCACCGGCGACGAGAGCGAACTCGCCATCGGCCGCTGGCTGGCCGCCCGGGGCAACCGCGACCGGATCCTGCTGAGCACCAAGTGCGGCGGGCGGCCGACCGTCCCCGGTGACCGGACCCTGGACTCCGCCGAGGGCCTGTCCGCCCCGGTGATCGCCGCCGCCGCCGAGGGCAGCCTGCGCCGGCTGGGCACCGACCACGTCGACGTGTACTGGGCACACCTCGAAGACCGTTCCGTTCCCCTGGAGGAGACCCTGGGCGCCTTCGCCGAGCTCGCCCAGGCGGGCAAGGTCCGCGAGATCGGCGCGAGCAACGTACCGGCCTGGCGCCTGGAGCGCGCCCGCGCCGTCTCGCGGGCGAACGGCTGGCCGCCCTACACGAACGTGCAGCTCCGCCACACCTACCTGCGTCCCCGGCCCGGGGTGCCGCTGCGGGAGGGGGGCCACGTCCTGGCCCAGGACGACATGCTCGACTATCTGCGCTCGGAGTCCGACCTCACCCTGTGGGCGTACAACACGCTCATGTTCGGCGCCTACACCCGCGAGGACCGCCCGATCCAGGACATCTATGATCACCCGGGCACCACGCGCGGGCTCGCCGTGCTGCGGGAGATCGCGGGTGAGCTGAACGCGACCGTCAACCAGGTGGTGCTGGCCTGGCTGATCGGCGGTGACGTGCGGACGATCCCGATCGTCGGCGTGACCTCCATCGCCCAGCTGGAGGAGGCCCTGGGCGCCCTGGACCTCAAGCTCGACGACGAGCACCGCGCCCGTCTGGAAGCCGCCCGCTGACGGCACCCACCGCGGCCTCGTCGGATTCCCCGGCGACGCTCACCGACGACGGCCGGTTTCGCCGGCCGGCCCCGCTGACGGGCCGGCGGAACCGGCCGTCGTCCGCAGGGGAAGGGCAGGTCAGTCCTGGGGCAGGTGCGCCGACAGGTAGCGGCGGACCAGGTGCTTGCACTCGACGATCAGGTCGGGATCCCCGTCGGGCAGGGAGCGGAAGGCGAGCTTGAGCACCGCGTCGGCGGCCTCCACCGCGACGAAGAGCACCCGGTCCAGCTCGGGTCCGATCGGGGCACCGACCACCTCGACGATGATCGTACGGAGCCGGTCGGCCACGATGGCGTTGTTCTCCAGCGCGGCGTCGAGCATGCGATTGGTCCCCTTGACGGCGGGACCGCCGGGGGTGGCGAGCACCTCCCCGAAGTCGACGACCCCGAAGCCCGGCGTGGACCGCTTCATCGCGACGAACTCGTCGATCGCGAGGTCGACCATCTCCGTCCACTCCGACAGCCGCACCTCGGAGAGCCTGGCCGTGACCCGGCCGAGGAACGCCTCCAGGTTGCGCAGCGCCAGCGCGCGCACGAGTCCTTGTTTGTCGGGGAAGAACTGGTAGAAGGTGCCGATGGGCACCTCCGCGCGGCGCGCGACCTCCTTGGTGGTCAGTGCCTCGTAGCCGACCTCGTCCAGCAGTCGCGCGCACTCGTCCAGCATGCGCTCCACCCGTTCCAGGCTGCGGCGCTGGGCGGGCCGACGGCGAAGCGTTCCCCCGGAGACGTTCGTCATCTCCCCATCATCCCCCACGGACAGACCGAGGGATTAACATGAGCCAGACTCGCGCTATCTGGAGGTCGGGATGTTTCTGTGGGGTACGGCGACCGCGTCCTACCAGATCGAGGGCGGTGTCGCCGAGGACGGACGAGGTGTCTCGATCTGGGACACCTTCTCCCACGAGCCCGGCCGCGTCCGCGACGGCGACACCGGCGACGTGACCTGCGACCACTACCACCGCTGGCCGGAGGACATCGGGCTGATGTCCGATCTCGGGGTGAACTCCTACCGCTTCTCCATCGCCTGGCCGCGCGTCCAGCCGGACGGCAAGGGCGCGATCAACCGGGCGGGCCTCGACTTCTACGACCGGCTCGTCGACGCGCTCCACGAGAAGGACATCGTCCCCGCGGCCACGCTCTTCCACTGGGACCTGCCCCAGCCCCTGGAGGACGAGGGCGGCTGGCTGAACCGCGACACCGCCTACCGTTTCGCCGAGTACGCCGCGGCCGTGGCCGACAGGCTCGCCGACCGGGTCCCCCTGTGGATCACCCTGAACGAGCCCTTCATCCACATGGTCTTCGGCTACGCCCTGGGCACCCACGCCCCCGGCAGGACCCTCGTCCTGGACGCGCTGCCCGCCGTCCACCACCAGTTGCTCGGGCACGGCCTGGCCGTGCGGGAGCTGCGGGCGCGCGGCGCGGAGAAGGTTCTGATCACCAACAACTGCACCCCGGTCTGGCCCGCCTCCCCCGACCCCGCCGACCTCGCCGCCGCCGACGCCTACGACACCCTGCACAACCGCCTGTTCAACGACCCCGTACTCCTCGGCGCCTATCCCGACCTGTCCGCGTACGGGGTGAGCCTCGACTGTGTGCGCGACGGCGACCTGGACCTGATCGGCACGCCCCTCGACGGCATCGGTATCAACTACTACAACCCCACTCGGATCGGCGCGCCCACCGGTGAGGGCCTCCCCTTCGAGGACGTGGGCGTCACCGGCCACCCCACCACCGCCTTCGGCTGGCCCGTCGTCCCCGACGGCCTGCGCGAACTGCTCTGCGGTCTCAAGGCCCGGTACGGTGACGCGCTCCCGCCGGTCTACGTCACCGAGAACGGCTGTTCCCAGCCCGACGAGCCCGGTCCCGGCGGGACCGTGGACGACCAGGGCAGGATCGCCTTCCTCGACGGCCACATCGAGGCCCTCGGGCGGGCGCGGGCCGAGGGGGTGGACGTGCGCGGCTACTACGTCTGGTCCCTGCTGGACAACTTCGAGTGGGCCGAGGGCTTCAGCCAGCGCTTCGGGCTCGTGCACGTCGACTTCCCCACCGGTACGCGCACCCCGAAGGCCTCCTACCACTGGCTGCGCGACCGCATCTCGCGCGGCGTGCCCTCCCCGTCGTGACGCGCGGCGCGGGCGGTCCCCTCACCGCACCCGGCCGCGCCGCCCACACCGACCTCCTCGGCCCTCCTCGGCCCTCCTCGGCGCCCGCGAGGCGCCGGGGCGCCCTTTCACGAGCCGCCCCCGGTGTGCCGCGCCGCAGGAAAACCCGTTGCAACGAAACGAGACGGGTCGTACCGTCTAGGGCCATGTGCCTGTACTTCGCCTGCCAGACGGCCGGCTACGTGATCCGTCCCCGCCACAGCCGGCCTTCGGCCCGCTAGGGGACCGCGTTCACCTGATTTTTCCGTTCTGCACGCGTCCCCTGAGCGCGCCCAGGGCCTCCGAGACCTTCCTTCACCTCGGACCCGAAAGGGCGAAAAGCTGTGGCGCACTCCTTCGCGCACGGAAACCATTCACACACCCAGAGAAAGGTCAAGAACGGCGGTGGCCGCAGTGACCGCGACCGCGCCAGACGCACCCTCTCGCAGAACTTCCTCGTCGATCCGCACGCCGTGCGGCGGATGGCCGAGGCGGCGGGATCGCACCAGCTGGTCCTGGAGCCCGGCGCGGGCGAGGGTGCCCTCACCCTCGCCCTCGCCGGGAGCTGCGCCAGGGTGGTGGCGTACGAGATCGACCCGCTGCACGCGGGCAAACTCGCCGCCCGTACCCGCGACGACGACCGGATCGAGGTGGTCAGGGGCGACTTCCTGACCGCCAGGGTCCCGCGCGAGCCGTTCGCGGTCGCCGGGAACATCCCGTACTCGATCACCTCGAAGATCGTCGACTGGTGCCTGCGCGCACCGGCGCTCACCTCGGCGACCCTGCTCACCCAGCTGGAGTACGCGCGCAAGCGTTCCGGCGACTTCGGCCGCTGGAGCAAGCTGACCGTGCTGACCTGGCCCGGCCACTCCTGGGAGCTGCTCGGCCACGTCGGCCGCGCGAGTTTCCGGCCGGTGCCCGCCGTCGACTCCGCGATCCTGCGGATCGAGTCGCGTCCCGTCCCGCTGCTGCCCGGCGGCCGGGACGCGGCCTGGCGGGAGTTCGTCGAGTACGGCTTCACCGGGCTGGGCGGTTCGCTGCACGCCTCGCTGCGGATGCGGTACGCGTCCCACCGGGTCGACGCCGCGTTCGCGCAGGCGCGGGTCGACCGTGACACCGTGGTGGCGTTCGTCCATCCCGACCGGTGGCTCACGCTCTTCGAGCTGCTGCACCGATGACACCCGGGAACCTCCGGGTCCGGCCCGCCCCGTCGGCCGACCCGGGGGTTCCCGCCCGTACGGGGCGCTCCTTCCGGCGGGTCCTACGGGAGGCCCGCGTTCGAGTGGCGGGCGAGGGACAGCCCTTCGAGCGGTTCCTACCCCTCGGGGGTGTACGGGCGGTCGCGCCGGGCGTCGTGCAAGATCGAGCCCCACCAGAGAAGCTGGTCGAGCATCGCCTTCGCGTTCGCGTCGTGCCTCTCGGGCTCCTTGAGGTCGCCGTCGGGGCCGAACAGCTCGAAGTACCGGGGGAAGCTGACGTAGTCGCGGACCGTGTGGGCGTGCAACTCGCCGAAGACCTGCCGCAGCTGCTCTATCGCGAGGAGGCCGCCGCTCCCCCCGCTGTAGCCGACGAAGCCGACCGCCTTCGCCTCCCACTCGGTGTAGTGCCAGTCGATCGCGGCCTTCAGCGAGGCCGGGAAGCTGCGGTTGTAGTCCGGCGTCACCACGACGATCGCGTCGGCCGCGTCGATCCGCCGGGTGAGGTCCGCCATCTCGGCGGGACGGGCCATGTCGGGTTCGAGCACCGGCGGCAGAGGCGGCAGTTCCAGCGGCAGGGGCGTGTCCGCCAGATCGACGAGGTCCACCGCGAACCGGCCGTGCCGCTCGGCCCGCTCGACGAACCAGTTCGCGACCACGGGGCCGAACCGTTCCTGCCGCACGCTACCGATGATCACCGCGAGGTTGAGGGTCTCACTGGGCATGGCTGTGCTCCCTGCTGGAGATACGGGTTCATGGGTGACCGGAGGGGTCACGTCCCCCAACCTGCCGGGCGGCGCGGAGACCAGGAAGACCGGGCCGAGACTGGTAGTGGCGGGGCCACGACCACGGCGGCCACGGCCTGTTACGTTCGAAACGTGAGCGACAACGAGCTGGGCATGTTCCTGCGCATCCGCCGTGAAGCCGTCACCCCCGCCGAGGTGGGTCTGCCCACCGGACCCCGCCGCCGCACGCCGGGCCTGCGCAGGGCCGAGCTCGCCACGCTCGCCGGAGTCAGCGTCGAATACCTCACCCGGCTCGAACAGGGACGAGACCGCCGCCCGTCCACCCCCGTACTCTCCGCGCTCGCCACCGCGCTACGGCTGACCACGAGCGAACGCGTCCACCTGCACCGGCTCTCCAAGTCGACCGACGGCGGCTTCACCTGTATGGACGCGCCGACGCCGGCCCGCGCGGTCCGCCCCACCGTACGGGCACTGCTCGACCGGCTGGAACCCGCCCCCGCCCTGCTGCTCAACCGGCTGAGCGAGATCCTCGCCTGGACGACGGGGTACGACCGGCTGGCGCGGCCGGTCGGCCTGCTGGACGGCGATCCGCCCAACCTCGCCCGCTTCGTGTTCACCGACAGCCGGGCTCGGACCGCCTACCCCGACTGGGAGCGTGTCGCCGACGAACAGGTCGCCGCGCTCAAGCAGGGACCGTTCAGGGCGGACTGGCACATCGCCGCGCTCGCCGACGAGCTCGCCGTCACCGCCGGGGCGGATTTCGCCGGGCGGGTGGACACCCTGCCCGGCCTCCCGAAGTCCAGCGGCGTCACGCGGCTGGTCCACCCCGACGCCGGTGAGCTGCGCCTGGCGTACGAAACCCTCGAACTACCCGTCGACGACGACCAGCGCCTCATCGTCCATCTCCCCGCCGACGACGCCACCGCCGCCGCACTCGACCGCCTCACCGGCCGCCGACCGGGCGCGCTGCGCGCGGTGTCCGGCTGACGCGGGACACGTCACCGCTGGGGAAGCGGTGCGTCCACCCGGGTCGTACGGATCATCCGGCACGGGACACGTCGCCCGCCGGGGAAGCGGACCATACCCGCGTACGGCCACGATCGGGGCCGTACCAGCGTGGCTCCCCCCACTCTGCGTCACAACCGGCATAATCGAGACGATCAGCCTGGTCAGGGCGCACGCGCGATGCTCCCATCCGGTTCGTACCGCCGGGCGGATCCCCTCCACCGACACCCACGTCACGCCACGTGACGACCGTACGGCGACCCGGGCGTCAGACAGGAGGAAGCGCATGCGTCTCGCCATCCGGATCGGAGTGGCCACCACTCTCATGGCCGCCCCGAGCGCCCCGGCCGAGCCGGTCGCCCCGCCCACTCCCGCGGCCGCCGCCAGGCCGGTCGCACCGCCCACTCCCGCGCCGGCCGCCAGGGCCGACGTCAAGGCCCTCCCCACCCCGATCGTCGCGGCCAACGCCGCCCCCACCCCCGCACCCGTCGCCACGAACGGCGTCAGAGCCGTCCCCACCCCGGTCGCCACGGCCGGCGCCAAGGCCGCACCCACCCCGACTCCCACGCTCACCCCCACCCCCCTCGCCACGGCAACTCCCAGTGCCACCCCCAGTGCCACCGCCAGCGCCACCGCCAGCGCCACCGCGACCGTGAACGCCACTTCGACCGCGACCGCGACCATCAAGAGCAAGACCAAGAGCACGGTCTGGCTGCCTCCCTTCGGCGGCAGGAACACCATCCCCCCGTGGCTGAAAAAGGTCCCTTCGCTCCGCGTCGTCCCCACGTGGCCCCGCCAGGCCAGCAGCGTCCGGATATTCGTGCACTGCCCCCCGAACTCGAACCACGCGATCATCGGCTCCGGCGCGTTCAACCTCAAGGGGTCGAGGCGCATCTACCGGGAGGTGGGGCTGGGACTCTCCAACCGAGGGCTGGGGCACCGCGGCGCGACCATCTCCCGCTTCGTCCTGCCGGGATACCACGGGGCGTGCCTGACGTGCGTGAAGGTCACGATGAACAAGCAGACCGGCATCAGGCGGATCAAGGTGCTCGGCCGGGCCTCCGCCCCCCTCTACGTACGAAGGTTCAGCATCTGGCAGTTCTTCAACGCCTCGACCACCTGCGTCAAACGCGACCGTTGCTGACCCCTCGCAGCACCGCCCTGCGAACTGTCAGGGCTCGCCGGGCGGTTCCGCGAGCGTTCGGCGACGACACCGGGGAGGCGACCCGACGGTGGCGGGACGGCGACTCAGCGGGCTTTCTCGGGTGACATGTCCGACGAGCGGATGGCCGCGAAGATTCTCGACAGGCGCGAATCCGTCCGGATAGCCTGCGCACCCCCGAGGAAATGAGCGGAGTCTTCGTGAGCGTTGATTCGACCCGGCTGACACTCACCGAGAGGGCGGGCTTGAGCTGCGGCCCAGAGGTGATGCGCGAGGCGCTGTACACGCAGCGCAGGAGCCTCGCCGGTCGCCTCGCCGAGTTGACGCCGTCCGACTGGGCGGCTCCGACGCACTGCACGGAGTGGTCCGTTCACGACGTCGTCCGCCACATCGTCGATGTGGCGGAGTATCACGTCGCCGAGCTCACCGGCCAGTCGGGGTACACCCGCTTCAACGGGCTCGGATCGTTCGATCCCGCCTCGACTCCCGACCTGTGGCTCCAGGACTCCGCGGGCCGGTCCCCCGAGCAGACGGTCGAGGCGCTCCTGAGAGTGACGGAGGACGAGTACGACAGCCTCGGTGCCCGGATCGAGAAGGGCGACGCCTCCCTGGAGCGCAACGTCGCGGGTCGCGAGACCCTGTGGTCGGTGCGGTCCCTGCACGTGCTGTGGGACACCTGGCTCCACGAGCGCGACCTGTCGCGGACCCTGCGGACGGACGGCCCGCCGGACGTCACCGTCCAGCGCCTCGCCGCCCTGTACGGCCTGCTGTTCGCCGGAGGTGTCGCCGCGCTGATCGGTGACCTCCCACAGGTGTCCTTCCAGCTCGTGGGCAGCCCCGACGGCGTGTACGAGATCTCGGGGCGTCAGGACGACGTCAGGGTGACCGCCACGAGCGCCTCGCCCCCTGACCTCGACGGACCGTTCGAGGCGGTGATGGGGAGCCTCTCCGGGCGCGGCCCCTCTCTCGCCGAGATCGTCGGGGTCTCGAACGCCGCCGTCGAGGGCCTTTCCAAGCTGTCCACCGTTATGAGGCCCAAGGATCCCGAAGGCACGTGATCCCGAGCGTGCCCGGGCCGAGGTGAGAGACGCCGGTTCGCCGAGCGCGTCCAGGGCCGGGTGAGGAGCGCCGGTTCGCCGAGCGTGCCCCGGCCGGGGGAAGGCGCGGGTTCGCCGAGCGGATCCGCGCGCCGTCGCGGTGCTCCCGGGCGTCGTGGAAGATCACAGAAGATCACGGAAATCATCGGCCGATCCAGGTCTTTTGTGACTCCGGACACAGGATTTCACCTCACCGAAACCTACGGCGGTATCGCGTCTGGGTAGAGTCCCGCCATCCTCGACAATGTTGATCCCTTCATCGGCACAGCGGCCACCGACCTGCCTCGGGCACACGGTCTGGCCGCTACCTGGTGGTGGCCGAAACCGCAGGTGGGCAACACCCATCCGGGCGCCACGTCACCGCTGGGCATGGTGTCGGCCTGCGCCTACTCCGGCGCGTACCCGACGGGCTACGGCAGATACACCAAGAACACCGAGGGCGTCCCCGAGGAGATGTTCGAGCGGCTGCAGGCGTCCGGGTTCACCCACTTCCAGCAGTCGGGCACCGGCGCGATCCGCAAGTACTACAACTACGTCCGGGTCACCCCGATGGTGCAGCCACTGGACGCGCTGGGCGAGGCCTGGCCGCTGCACGACGAGGTGGCGGAGGCGGGCTACTACGCGGCCACCCTCGACACCGGGATCCGCTGCGAGCTCACCGTCGGCACCAAGGTCGCCGTGCACCGATACACGTTCCCCGGGCACAGCAGCGCCCGCGTGGTGGTCGACCTGTCCTGCGGCGGCCTCGCCATCGAGCACGGCCGCACCGTGCCGTTGCGTGCGCAGGTGGAGAGCATGGGCCACGGCCGGGCCCAGGGCACGGTGGCGATGGAGGGCGTCCCGCTCTCGGTGTACCTGGACGTCGACGCTCCCGGCTGGCGGCAGATGCTCTGGTACGACCGGCGGCTCATCGACGGCGGCACCCGCCTGGACTTCGACAGCATCCGGCACACCACGTTGCGTCCCTTCGGCATGCTCTTCATGGGTCCCACCGAGCCCGGGCAGACGATCGAGGTGCGGCTCGGGTTCTCGCTGCGCGGGTGCGACCAGGCGCGGGAGAACCTGGAGCGCGAGTGCGGGACCCGGCCGGCGTTCGACGTGGTGCGGTCCAAGACCAGGGTCCGCTGGGGCGACCATCTCGACCGCGTCCAGGTCGAGGGCGGCACGCCGGCCCGCCGCACCGTGTTCGCGACGGCGCTCTACCACTCGCTGATCAAGCCGTGCTTCGCCGACGACGAGAGCCCGTTCTGGCCGACCTCCGGACCGTTCGCGTTCGACGTGTGCACCATGTGGGACATCTACAAGACGCAGTTGCCGCTGCTCGCGGCCATCGTCCCCGACCGGGCCGCGCATCTGCTGGAGTCGCTGATCCGGGTCTGCGAGGAGGAGGGCAACTTCCCCATCGGCTACCGGATGGCTCGCGGCGCCGACCGGTTCTACCGTCAGGCGAGCGCGCTCGCGCACACCGCGCTGGCCGACGCCCACGCTCTCGGCCGGGCGGGCCTGGACTGGAACTGGGCGCTCGTGCACATGGTCGACGACCTGCGTCGCCTGTACGGCGAGGAGTTCTTCGAGCACGGGGTGGTGCACCCGATCACCCACACCCTCGACCTCGCCTACGGCCACCACTGCACGGCGCAGGTCGCCCGGGCGATGAACGACCGGCGCCTCGCCGACGACCTCGACGCCCGCAGCCGCCGGTGGGTGAACGCCTTCGACCCGAGTACGGGACTGCTGCGCGACTCGGAGTTCTACGAGGGCGGCAAGTGGAACTACTCGTTCCGGCTGCTGCACGACATGGCCGCGAGGATCGCCCTGGCGGGCGGCGACCGGGCCTTCATCGGCATGCTGGACAGGTTCTTCGGCTTCGACGCCGCACCGGTGACGCAGCCGGGGCTGCGCCCCCAGGCTGCGGAGATGGCGGCCGGATACGCCCTGAACCGGTTCGAGGGGCTGAACAACGAGCCCGACATGGAAGCGCCGTGGGCGTATCACTACGCGGGACGGCCCGACCGTACGGCCGAGGTGGTCCAGGCGGCGCTGACCTGGCAGTTCGGCACCGGCTCCGGCGGGCTGCCCGGCAACGACGACTCCGGCGGCCTGAGTTCCTGGTACGTCTGGGCGTCGCTGGGACTGTTCCCGATCGCCGGCCAGAACCTGTTCCTGATCAACGCGCCCGCGTTCTCCGGGGCGGTGCTCAAGGCCGGCGGCAACGAGTTCGTCATCGAGACCAGCGGGCACCGCGAGACGCCGATCGGTGTCGACGGCGTCGACCGTGACCCGCCGGCGCAGTACGTCCAGTCGGCGACCCTCAACGGCGAACCCATGAACGCGACGCATCTGAGCGCCGCCACCGTGCATCGGGGCGGCGTGTTGCACCTGCGGCTGGGCCCGGAACCGTCCGGGTGGGGGCGGGAGGTCCGCCCCCCGTCTCTTTCAGATCCGCCCGCCAGAACGAAGGAAGCACGATGACCAACCCCCGCCGCCGTCTCGTCATCGTTGTCAGGGCCGACCCGGTCATCTGCGGCCATTCCGGCGAGGCCCGTAACCTCGCCGAGGTGGCACTGACCCGCGGGTTCGACGACGTACGCCTGCTGACCTGGCCGATCCCCGCGCTGCAGGCGGCCGGGCTGCCGCTCAAGCCGCTCGACCGGCTGCTGCCGTACAGCGCCGGGATCACCGTGGAGCGTCCCGAGGCGGTCGGCGACTACCGGGTGCCCGACGGGCGCCACCAGGCGGGACTCACCGGGCGCCTCGTCGAACTGCTCGCCGAACCGGTGCCCACGACCTGCCTGTCCATGTATCTCGTGCCGCACACCTCGGTGGTCATGGACGCGGTCGTCTCCGCGCGCGCCGCCGGATTCGCGCCCGACGTGCACACCGTCGCGAAGGCGGTCGGCTCCGACGTGACCAACGTGATCCGGTCGTGCCTGCGGGAGGGCCGGTTCGGCGCGGCGACCGTGCTGTTCACCACGTTCCTCGCCAACGACGAGGTCGTCGCGGTCTCCGAGTACACCCGGGAGGAGATCGTCGCCTCGGCCGAGCAGGTGGACGCGCACTGCGGCACCACGTTCGCCGAGCAGTGCCGGCGTCGCGTGACCGTCAGTTATCCGCCGATCGACTCCGCCGCCTTCCTCGACCCGGATCCGGCCGACGTGGACGCCGCGCTCGCGAAACGCGGTCTGGAGCGCGACGGATACATCCTGTTCCTGTCCCGGGTGACCCAGGCGAAGGGCATCCACGACCTGATGGCCGCCTACCGCCGGATGCGCTGCCGGTCGCGGGTGAAGCTGGTCGTCGCCGGCACCGGGCCCGCGCTGGAGGAGATCCGGGCGCTGGCCAAGGATGACGACCGGGTGACGATCCTCACCGATGTGGACGACAACGAGAAGCCACTGCTCATGCGCGGCTGCGCGGCCTACGTCCTGCCCACCAAGCCCGAGCCCGACTTCGTCGAGACCTTCGGCATCGCCCTCGCCGAGAAGATGCTGGCCGGAGGCGGACCGATCGTCACGACCAGGACGGGCGGGACCCTGGAGGCGGTCGGCGACACCGCCGTCATCGTCGAGCCCAGGGACATCGGCGGCCTCGCCGCGGCCGTGGACCGGGTGGTCCTGGAGATGTCCGCCGCCGAGCGCCAGGAGCTGGAACAGCGCGCCCGCACCCGCGCGATGACGTTCGACCGGGCCGCGGTGTTCGACAACCTGTTCCCCCAGGGGGCTCTGGCCGCCGGGGTTCTCTGACCTCCACACGCCCGCGGCGGCAATCCGCCGCCCCCACTCCTGACCGTGCCGCGCGTCCGCGCCGCGCCCTCTGCCGCGGAGACCGATCATCGCGGTTGTCGGCGCGCATCGACAAACAGATGACACGGAATGCGATGGACAACTCATCTCATAACCGCCAGACTTCCCTGCGAACTTGATCATGAGTTCGGGGCAGTGCCCATCGCTTCACATGAAAGGCAGTGCGCATGCGCATCCTTCGAACACTCACCATCGCCGCCGCGGCCGTGGCCGCACTGGCAAGCTCCACTCTGACCGGAACCGCTCTCGCCGCACCGAGCGGCTGCGTGGCCATCATCAACCCCATAGGGCACGCATGGTGCACCAAGGGAAGCGGCTTCGTCCGGGTCAAGGTGACGTGCTCCAACGACTACACCAAGAAGACCATCGTCTACGGGCCGTGGAAGAGCACGCCGAACCCGTCGCCCTACGACTACAGCCACAAGCGCTGCCCCGACAGCCACCCCCACCACATGAAGGCGGAGTACGAGACCAAGTCCTAGCCTCCAGCCGTTCGGCACGGCCGCGCCGCCGAGATGACGGCCCGGACCGACACCGGACAGCCACGGAGACACCGTCGCTGAGCGAGACCGCGGTGCGCAACCCCGCAGCCACCGCCGCCGACCCTCAGCTCACCTCCCGCGCCGCTCCCCCCGCTCCCCCGGGGTGGGCGGCGCGTCCACGTGAAGACCTTCCCCGGTTCTCATGGAGTTCCCAGGCAGAGTTTGTAGCACTTTCGACTGAGATTAATGAGTATGGGTAGATGGAGCCCATGCCGCAGGAGACCGATGCGGCCGGGGCTCGGAAAGCCATGGCCGGAAGGACCGGGCGGTTCGTCGTCGGAGGTGGCGCGCTCGTCGTCGTCGCGCTGCTCGCGTACTGGCTGGGAAGCGGCGGCGGGAGCGGCGAGGAGGCCGCGTCCGGGCCGAGCGCGACACCGACGCCCAGCGCGACGCTCACGGTGAACGACGTCTTCAAGAGGGTCGGGCCGTCGGTGGTGGTCATCCAGGCCGATAAGTCGCTCGGCACCGGGGTGATCGCCGCCGAGGACGGCACGATCCTGACGGCGCACCACGTCGTCAAAGGCACCTCGGACAAAGGCGGTTCCGGCGAAGACGCCGGGAAGGTCACCGTGACGTTCGCCGACGGCACCAGGACGAAGGCCGTCGTCGCGTCGTCGAACCCCAAGCTCGACGTCGCCACCCTCAAACCCGAGAAGCTGCCCGAGATCGTCGTCCCGGCGACGCTCGGCGGCACCGCGGCCGTGGGCGCGCCCGTCGTGGCGATCGGCAATCCGCTGGGCCTCACCTACAGCGTCTCCACCGGCGTCGTATCGGGCCTGAACCGGACCGCCAAGGACGGCGGCCCGGACGGGCTCATCCAGTTCGACGCCTCCGTGAACCCCGGCAGCTCCGGCGGCCCCCTCCTCGACGCCCGCGGCCTGGTCATCGGGGTCGTCGTCTCGATCGCCGACCCGGGAAACGACGAGGCGTTCGCCGGCATCGCGTTCGCGGTGCCGATCGGTACGGCCCTGGGCGGCGGCGAAGGCGACGGGCCGCCAGGTGACGGACCCCAGATCTGACCGCGACGCCACGAGAAGGAACACCATTCGCGTCCTCCCCACACCTCAAGGCAGGGGCCTCCACGCCGGAAGGAACACGATGACCTCGACCAGGTTCTCCGAGTCGGCCCACCCGCTCGAACAGGTGCTGTTCGAGGTCAAACGCACGATCGTCGGACAGGACGTCCTGCTGGAACGCATGGCCGTCGCGTTGATCGCCGGTGGCCACCTGCTCGTCGAAGGCGTACCCGGCCTCGCCAAGACGCTCGCGGTGAGGTCGATGGCCGCCGCGATCGCCGGCAGTTTCCAGCGCGTCCAGTTCACCCCCGACCTGGTACCGGCCGACCTCGTGGGCACGCGGGTCTACCACCAGCACTCCGGGGAGTTCAAAACCGAACTCGGCCCGGTGTTCGCGAACCTGCTGCTCGCCGACGAGATCAACCGCGCCCCCGCCAAGGTGCAGAGCGCCCTGCTGGAGGTGATGCAGGAGCACCAGGTGACGATCGGCCGCGAGACGTTCCGGGTGCCCGAGCCGTTCCTGGTCATGGCGACGGAGAACCCGATCGAGTCGGAGGGCACCTACCCGCTGCCCGAGGCGCAGGTCGACCGTTTCATGATGAAGGTGGTCGTCGACTATCCGACCCAGGTCGAGGAGCGGGCGATCGTCGAACGAGCGCTGCGCCCACCCGAGCCGCCGCAGCCGATGGTCACGGCCGAGGACCTGATCGCGATGCGGGTCCGCGCCCAGCAGGTGTACGTCGACCTGGCGATCGTCGACTACGCGGTACGGCTCGTCTCCGTGACCCGTTCCCCCGCGATGGCCGGGCTCGGCGAGCTGGAACGGTACGTCACCCACGGCGCGAGCCCGCGGGCGTCCATCGCGCTCGTCACGGGCGCCCGCGCGCTGGCGTTCCTGCGCGGCCGCGACTACGTCCTGCCGCACGACCTGTCCGAGATCGCGCTCGACGTGCTGCGCCACCGCCTCGTGCTGTCCTACGAGGCCCTCGCGGACGACGTCGACACCGACGCGATCATCACCGCGGTGCTCGGGGCCGTCCGTGCTCCCGACGTCGTCCTGCAGAACCGCTGACCCGCCATGGCCACCGCCCCCGAGAAACTCCTGCTCCGCCTGGAGTGGAAGGTCGTCCGCAGGCTCGACGGCCGGCTCCAGGGTGCCCACCGCACCGCGCACCGCGGCTCGGGAATCGACTTCACCGGGTTGCGCGCCTACAGCGAAGGCGACGACGCCCGGCACATCGACTGGAACGTGACCGCACGGCTGGACGAGCCGCACCTGCGGGTGTTCACCGAGGACCGTGAGCTGACGGTGTGGCTCGTCCTCGACCGGTCGGCGTCGATGACGGCCGGCCGGCCGGGACGCGGCAAGCACGACGTACTCGCCGAACTCGCGCTCGTCCTCGCCCGGCTGTTCGGCCGGGGCGGCAACCGCGTCGGCGCCCTGCTCTTCGACACCGGGAAGCCGCGCGTCGTGCCACCCGGCACCTCCCGGCGGCACGCGCTGCGGATCGGCGCCGAACTGGAACGCACCTCCACGACGCGCGGCGGCGCCGGACCGGAACGTCCTCCCAAGATCGGCGTCGGCGCGGAACCGGAACGTACTGCCAGGACCGGCGTCGGCGCCACGCTGAGACGCGCCTTCAAGGGACGCGCCGACGCCGAGCCGAAACGCGCTTCCACGGCGCGCTCCGGCACCACCACCGACCTGGCCGAGATGCTCGACGCGGCCGGACGGCTCGCGCGCCGCCGCGCGCTCATCGTCGTGCTGTCCGACTTCATCGGCGACGGCGACTGGGAGCGATCACTCCAGCGCCTGGCCCGGCGGCACGAGGTGGTCGCCCTGCGGATCGTGGACACGGCCGACGACGTACTGCCCGAGGCCGGGCTGATCGTGGTCGAGGACGCCGAGACCGGTGAGCAGCTCGTCGTCGACTCCGCCGACCCGCTGCTACGGGTCCGCCTCCGCGCCGCCGTCGACGCCCGCGACGCCCGGCTCAAGGCGGGCATGCGCCGGGCGGGGGTGCCCGTCCACCGCATCGACACCGACCGCGACCTGGGCGAGGCGCTCGTCGAGGTCGTCGCCCGGACCAAGGACCGGTCGCCATGACCGAACATGCCGGAACCGTCGATCGGCCTCGAAACCAAGCCGCCACGACCGAGCGCGCCGGCACCGTCGCTCGAACCGGGAACCGAGAGATCGTCAACAGATACCCGAGGCCGGCGAAGGAGGCCTCGTGACGCTGTCCTTCCCGCTGCTGCTCGCCGTCGGACTGCTCCTCACGGCGGCGCTCACCTGGGCGGCCGTCGTCTCGGCACGCCGCAGAACGGCCGCTCTCACCGCCGCCGGGGTCGCGGTGCCCGGCGGCCGCCAGGCGTACCTCGGTGTCGGCCTGGTGATCGCCGGCGTCGGGATACTCGCGGTCGCCGCCGCCGGACCTGCGGCGATGGTGCCGGTCCCGCGGACCGCGGGCACCGTCATCCTCGCCGTCGACGTCTCCAACAGCATGGGGGCCGACGACGTCGCGCCCACCCGGCTCGCGGCCGCGCAACGGGCGGCCCGCGCGTTCGTGGCGGCGCAACCCGACAGCGTCGACATCGGAGTCGTCGCGTTCGAACGCGGTGCGCTCACCACCGCGCGGCCCGACGCCGACCACTCCGTCGCGCTCAAGGCCATCGACCGGCTGAAGGTCGTCGGTGGCACCTCGCTGGGGACGGCCATCACGGCCTCCCTGTCGGCGATCACCGGCAAACAGGTGACCGTCGGCCGCGACGGCCCCGCGCCCGACATCGGTTACTGGCCGTCCGCGACGATCGTGATGTTCTCCGACGGCCAGAACGGGGGCGGGGACGTCGAGCAGGCCGCCGCGGTGGCCCAGCGGGCGGGCGTCCACATCCACACCGTCGGGGTCGGCACCACGGCCGGGGCGACGGTGAAGGTCGACGGCTACCACCTGCAGACCTCGCTTGAGGAGGACACCCTCACCTTGATCGCGCAGACCACCGGTGGCGCCTACCACCCGGCCTCCGACACCGCGCGACTCGACGGGATCGCCGACACGATCGACCTGCGGGTCACCGTCTCCGACGAACCCCTGCCCCTCGCCGGCGGACTGATCGGGCTCGCCCTCGCCCTGCTCACCGCAGGCGCGGCGCTCACCGTACTCCGAACCGGACGGGTGATCTGAATGTCGTTCTCGTGGCCGTGGGCGCTGCTCTCCCTCCTCGTCCTCCCGCTGATCTTCGCCGTCCGCGAGTGGGCGCGCCGCCGCCGTCGGCGGGCCGCCGTGCGCGTCACCTCCATCGCGCTCGTACGCGGCGCCCTGCCCGGCCGTACGCTCTGGACGCGGAAGATCCCCACGGCACTGTTCGCGGTCGGGCTCGCGCTGCTCGCGGTCGGGGCCGCGCGACCGCAGGCGTCGGTCCCGGTGCCGCAGACCTCGGCGACGATCCTGCTCGCGCTCGACACCTCCGGCTCCATGTGCTCGACGGACGTCGACCCCAACCGCATCACCGCCGCGAGGAAGGCCGCCGCCGAGTTCATCGAGTCACAGCGGGGCGGGCCGCGCATCGGCCTGGTCACCTTCGCGGGCACCGCGGGCCTGCTCGTCCCACCCACCGACGACACCGACTCGCTGATCGAGGCGCTGGACGATCTCACCGTGTCCCGTGGCACCGCGATCGGGCAGGCCGTGCTCACCTCGATCGACGCGATCGCGGAGGTCGACCCGTCGGTCGACCCCACCGGGGCGGACCCCGGCGACAGCGGATCGGGTTACGCCGGTGCCGCGATCGTCGTACTCACCGACGGCGCCAACATCCAGGGCGTCGACCCGCAGGTCGCCGCCCGGGAGGCGGCCCTGCGCCGGGTCCGCGTCTTCACCATCGGCTTCGGCACCACGGACCCGGCCCCGATGGTCTGCGAGAACTCCCAGTTCGACGGCCGCGGCTTCGGCGGCTGGGGCGGTGGCGGCTGGGGAGGCGGCCGTGGCGGATTCGACAGGGGCCGCAACCCCCGCACCATCGACGAACCCACCCTCAAACAGATGGCCCAGACCACCGGCGGCTCCTACCACCGCGCCGAGAACGCCGACCAGCTCCAAAGCGCCCTCGACGCCCTCCCCGGCACCTTCACCGTCATCCGCCAACAGGTCGACACCGCCGCCGCCTTCGCCACCGGCGGCGGCCTCCTCGTCGCCGCGGCCCTCGCCCTCTCCCTCTGGTGGAACCGCCCCCGGCCTCCGACCCGCTGACCGCACGCGCGGTCGCGCGAAACCTCAGCGACGACCGTCGAGCGGGGCGTACAGCGAGAGATGCGGGGACAGGGCACGGAGGAAGTCCGGGGCATCGAAGACCGCGCCCGCGGAGGCGACGCCCGCCCTCCCAGCGCTCCCGGCGCCGCCGGTGCTCCCTCTGCCCTTGGCATCGCCGGAGCTCTCAGCGCCGCCGACGCCTCCGGTACCTCCGCTGGTCCCGGCGCCGCCGGCACCCCTGGTCCGGCCGCTGAGGATACGGTCGACGGCCTCCACCGCGAGCGGCGCACTGATGGCGTAGATGTCCTGACCGGCGGCGGTCACCCGGCGTTCCGTGCCGCCGGAGCGGACGAGGACGTCGACGACGAAGGTCTGCGCGGAACGGCCACGCTCGTCGACGGCGGTCGGAGCCGGGGCGTCGGGAGCGGACAGGTCCGAGGCCGCCTTGGCGGTCATGTAGGTGCGCACCTCCGGGACCGCCAGGTGGCTGGGAACGGTGACGACGTCGGCCATGGTGAACTCTCCGATCACGCTCTGGGAGCCGAGCGGAGCAGGGAAGGGCCACTCCAGGGTCGGCAGGGCGTCGTCGTGATACTCCAGCCGTCCGCCGGTGAAGCGAACACGGCGACCACCTCGCCGCTGCCCCGAGACCACGCCCGAGGCGAGCGTTCCGCCGGTGGGGTGCCAGCTGCTCAGGCCGTAGGCGATGTGCGCCTCGTCCGCCGCCGTCCAGTCGCCCATCGCGGTGGTGACCAGGAGGTCGCCGAGCCCGCCGAAGAAGGCCATCGCCGGGACCACCAGGGTGCCCGCGGCGCGGGCGCGCTCCGCGAAGCGCGCGAACGTGTCGACGTTCGCCTCGATCTCGGCGGCCACGTCGACATACGGAATGCCGGCGCGCAACGCCGCCTCGATGAGCGGGGCGGCGGTCGTGGCGAAGGGCCCGGCGCAGTTGATCACGGCGACCGCGCCTTTCAGCGCGCGGTCGAGCGAGGCCGGATCGTCGACCGACGCCCGCCGCGTCTCAACTCCGGGGTGGGCCTCCGCCAGCACCGTCAGCTTGTCCTGATCACGGCCGAGCAGCAGCGGGACGTACCCGCGCTCGCGCGACTCCGCGACCACGAACCGCCCGGTGTGCCCGTAGGCGCCGAACACCGCCACGTTCCGACCCATTTCCATGCCTGCTCCCGCGTACTCGAAGTGATCCACCGCCGAAATCCTGTCCTCGTCGCCCCATCGAGGCCAGTGTCTGGAATGACATGACCCGTACAATTCCCGACATGAGTTCCGTCCCGCGCTCCGTTGCGGTCGCCGCCACCGACGGGATGCTCCACTTCGAACTGGCCCTCGCCTACGAGGTCTTCGGCTCCGCCCCCGCCGCTCTGCCCGGCCCCTGGTACGACGTCCAGGTGTGCGGCACGCACGCCGTCCGGGTCGGCCGGTTCCTGCTGGAGCCGGACTGCGGGCTCGACCGGCTGGCGCACGCCGACACCGTGATCGTCCCCGCCCTGGCGGACGTCGACGAGGACCCGCCGGCCGACCTGGTCGAGGCGGTGCGCGCAGCTCACGCGTCGGGCGCGCGGGTGGTCTCCCTGTGCACGGGCGCGTTCGTGCTCGCCGCCGCCGGCCTGTTGGACGGGCTGCGCGCGACCACGCACTGGGCTCACACCGAGGAACTGGCCGCGCGCTACCCCCGGGTGGAGGTCGACCCGGATGTGCTCTACGTCGACAACGGCAGCGTGCTCACATCCGCGGGCAAGGCCGCGGCGATGGACCTGTGCCTGCACCTGGTACGCCGCGACCACGGCTCCGCGATCGCCAACGTGGTCGCCCGCCGCCTGGTCGTACCGCCCCACCGGGCCGGCGGCCAGGCCCAGTTCGTCACCACACCGGTGCCCGCCCAGGACGGCCACCCCCTGGCCGAGCTGCTCATCTGGGTGATGCGGCGACTGGACCAGCCTCTCACCGTTGAGGACCTGGCCCGTCAGGCGAACATGAGCTCGCGCCACCTGACCCGCCACTTTCGCTCGGTGGTCGGCACCACCCCGCTGCAGTGGCTGTTGACACAGCGGATCCGCCGCGCGCAGGAGTTGCTGGAGAGCACGGACGACAGTGTCGAGGCGATCGCCTCGGCCGCGGGCATGGGCACGGCGACGACCCTGCGCCGCCACTTCCACCGCACGATCGGCGTACCGCCGGACGCCTACCGCCGCACGTTCCGGCCGTAAGACCACTCGCGGATCTCGAAATCGTCCCGGCCGCGTGTTCACGCCACCGGGCGAAGGCCCGTCCCGGGGAGCCGTGGCCCCCCAGGTGTCCGGACCTCCGCCCGAGGCGCTTCACCCGATCGCCCTCATTCGCCGGACCGGCTGGTCGGAGTCAGCTGCGCAGGGTCCACCGCTGGTTGGCCTGGCCGTTGCACGACCAGAGGATGAGCTTCGTGCCGTTCGCTGTGCCGGCGGCGTTCGCGTCGAGACACAGGCCGGACTGCACGCCGGTGATGGTGCCGTTGGCGTTGACGTTCCACTGCTGGTTGGCCTGGCCGTTGCAGTCCCAGATGATCACCTGGGTGCCGTTGGCGGTACCTTGGCCGTAGGCGTCCAGACACTTGTTGCCGTACACCTGCAACTGCTTGCCCGAGGTGTTGACGAACCTCTGGTTGGTGCCGCTCCCGCAGTCCCAGATCTGCACCTGGGTGCCGTTGGTCGTGCTGGAGTTCGGCACCTCGACGCAGCGGTTGGACTGGCCACCGACGATCTGGACACCCTGCTGCGGGTTGCCGCCGCCCGCAGGTGCGTAACCGGCGGCGGTGATGTTGGCCTGTACGGCGTTCTCGGTGACGGCCGTCGGATAGCCGGAGGTCAACACGCCCTCGAAGAAGGTGCCGCGACCGGAGACGCTGTTGTCGCCGCCGATGCCGAGCAGGATGGCGCCCTCCTTCTTCATCGGGTGGTAACCGCTGGGGCGCGGGCCGTCGAAGTAGTTCGTCAGGCCGCCCGACTGCGCGTTCCCACCCCGGATCGCCCAGTGGTTCGGCTCACCCTTGACGATGGCGGTGACGAAGCGGTGGTTGATCGACGGGAGGTTGTTGTAGCCCGCGTTCACCCCGGAGAAGAGTCCCCACTCCAGGTCGGCCATGATCCAGGGACCGGCTCCGGCCCCGTAGCCCCACTGTTTGTTGGCGCCGAAGTAGACGGTCTCCATGATGCCGCGGGCGTCGGCCTGACCGTCCGTCTGCGCGTTGCCGTAGTCGAAGCAGCACCACTGGTTGTAGTGCGTGCCGTCGACGACGGCGTAGATGCCTTCCGGCTGGTCACCGGTCGCGACCCCGTTGGTGTTGTTGTTGCGGTAGCCGGTGCCGGGCTCCACGCGAACGCCGTACGCCTTCTGGCCGCCGATGGTGATCGGGGCCGCCTTCGCGTCGGCGAGGTTGTCCCATCCGCCGGGTCCCGGGCCGGGCCAGTAGCCGGGTGGCGCCTGGGTGAGACGGTTGTTGCGGCCCGACTGGTCGTAGATGATCGTGATGACGCAGGTCGTGTTGGCGCAGAACGAGTCCTGGGTGGCGGCGTTGACGACTCCGCCCGCGCTCAGCAGGCCGATGTCCTGGGTGGTGTTGTCCGAGGCGCGCCTGACCTGGTACAACGGGCCGTTGTACGCGCCGTACAGAGCCCGGGTCGTGCTGTGCGCCGCCACACACGGCGTGCCGCCCGCGGCGTAGATGTCGCATGACTGCGCCGCCGCGGCCTCGGCCGTACCGGCGCCGACCGGCCACGTCATGGCGATCAGCACGCTCGCACCGATCGCGAGCGACCTTCTCAGGGTCCCGAAAAGCATCATGCCTTCTTCTCTCGATGAGGAAATCGCGGCAGGACGGCGCCGGGACGACAGGCCAGGTCGTGATGTTAGCGCTAACATGAATGGCTCGTCTGACAGCGATTCGCGGCTGAAGATACTGCGGAGTACATTCAACGGATGCCCTCGCGTCAATAGGGCGGGCTGAATTTCTCGGACATCCGACCGCCGTCGACGCATTACCTGGATCTCTGCCGTGACACACCCTCACCGTCACGATGAGCCATCGTGAAACTTTCATCCGTGGCACCCGCCAGACGGTGAGCCATCTGTTCGTCAAGGGCATCGGCCACACGGTGGGCGGCACGAAGCCGAACCATCTCGCGTTGTACGGATTCATCGCGTTCCGAAAGCGCACCTGAGCGAACAGGCTCCCGATCTCCTCTCCCGGCGGTCAGTCACCTTGGTGCGGCGGGGCGGTGCTCTCCCGGATCGTCAGCGTGGTCGCCAGTTCGAGGCCGACCTGTTGCGTTTCCTCGCCGCGGCCAAGAGCGAGCGCCAATTCGGTGGCTTTAACGGCCATCTCGGTCAGTGGCTGGTGGACGGTGGTCAGCGGAGGGTCGACGAACGCGGCGACCGGCAGATCGTCGAAGCCGACCACGCTCAGGTCTCCAGGAATCCGCAGTTCCAGCTCGCGAGCAGCCTGGTAGACCCCGAGTGCCTGAAGGTCGTTGCAGGCGAAGATCGCCGTCGGTCGCTCCCGGCCTCCCAACAGCCTGACCGCGGCCTCACGGCCGTCCTCTCTCGTGAGTTCGGTACGCACGACGAGGCTGTCGTCCATCGACAGACCCGCCGTCTCCAGGGCGGAGCGGTAGCCGTCGAGCCTGGCGCGGCAGCACAGGACGCGGTCCGGGCCTGCGATCATCGCGATGCGCCGGTGGCCCAGCTCGATGAGATGCCGGGTGGCCGACCGTCCGCCGGCCCAGTTGGTCGCTCCGACGAAAGGGACGCCGTCCGGTAGTTCGGTGGTGGGGTCGAAGACCACGAACGGAATGTCCTTGGCCCGCAACTGGTTCCGCTGTTCCTCCGACAGCTGGGCCACCGTCACCACGCATGCCGGACGGCGGGCCAGGGTCTCGTCGATCGGGTGTTCCGTGGAATCCTGGCGAGAACCGAACTCCGTCAGCACGACACCCACTCGGTGCTCACGGGCCACCCGCTCGACCCCCCGGATGATCTCCAGGCCCCACATGTCCTGGAGCTCGCCGAAGACGAGCTCCATCATGTTCTTACGGTTGGTCTTTCGATAGCCGTACTCGCTGATCAGCGCCTCTACTCGGGCACGGGTGTCGGCGGAAACGCCGGCACGGCCATTGATGACCTTGGAGACCGTCGGAACGGACACTCCGGCGGTCTCCGCGATGTAGGAAATGGTCACGGGACGCGTGGGGTCGCCTGCGGGGTGCTCTCCGTCGGAGACCGGGCCGCCCGCCTCGGCGTACGACAACGTGGCCCCCTTCTTCGCGTTTCGTTCTCTCCCGGTGAGCCGTCGCGGGCCTGTTCACGGCGCGAGGACACCCCGTCGGGTTTCGCTTGAACGGCACCGTGCGTCCTCGTCGAGCGACTCGTCGTCGAACCAGTCGCACCGGACGGTGTCCGCCGCGGCGTAGAGACCTGTCACACGCCCGGTGAAACCGTCGGCGACCTCCGTCGACGGGTATCCGCCGTCGAGTTCGGCCGGCACGTCGAACCCGGCCGTCCGCGTCTTCGATACCGAAACGGAGCCTATCGGGTTCTTTCCGGGGATGCCGCTCCTCGGGCCGGGTGGCGAGGATGTCGATTCGAAGCCGGACCGGCCCAGGGGCTGTGTGACGGATGGCCGCGACGGTGCGAAGCGAGCCGACCTGTGCCCAGTGCACCGGATCCCGGCGTGGAGGATCGGCACGCCGGGGAAGCACTCGAAGCTGGAACAGGCCAGGAAGCAGTCGTCGCCGACCCTGCGGATGCTCGGATCCGGGTGCGTACCGGAGATCACCGGGTTGACGAACGTGCCGTCGGTCCAGAGCTCCGCCACAGGATTTCGTGTTTCCGCTCCCGCTCCCTCATCGAATGATCGTTGGCCTGAAACATTCAGGAACCTTAGCCAGAAACTTTCTTCATCTCTCGCCCTCTCGTCGCTGTGGGCGGCCACCGCGACGGAGCATACGTGGCTCTTGGCCTGCCTCTTTGCCTTCCTCATCAGGACAGGGTCCGCCATGTCCGATCCGAGCCTTTCATCGAGCATGTCGTCAGGGGATGGACAGCACCACTCCACCCTCTTATTTAATGTTTCCGGTCAATCTGACAGAAACTTTCTCAGCAACCGGATGGAGCGCGCATGGTGGCCGCCCTCGACTCCGGCGCTTCCGCCGACACCACCACACCGCCCACCGAGGCGAGCGAGACGGCTGTCGGCGTCCTCACCGTCGCGCCGATCGCCGCCCACCCGTTCGTCCAACGCCACTTCATCAAGGAGTGCTGATCGGCGCCGTCAAAGGTCGACGCGCCCGAAGGAGGACAACCGTGAAACCGCACAGGTTACGAAGAGCCCGCTCACGGATCGGCGCCGCCCTCGCCACCCTGGTCGCGTTATTGACAGTCAGCACGATGACGGCTTTCAACGCCCAGGCCGCCACCGGATGCCGCGTGGAGTACACGGTCTCGTCCCAATGGCAAGGCGGGTTCACCGCCAACGTGAACGTCACCAACCTCGGCGACCCGGTCAACACCTGGCGGCTCGCCTGGACGTTCCCATCGGGACAGCAGGTCACCCAGGCGTGGAACGCGACCGTCACCTCGTCCGGGGCACAGACGACCGCCGCGAACATGAGCTACAACGGGACCGTGGCGACCAACGCCTCGGTCTCCTTCGGCTTCAACGGTTCGTGGTCGGGCAGCAACACCGCGCCCGCCACGTTCACCCTCAACGGCGTCACGTGCTCGGGAAACGTCGGACCGTCTCCCAGCCCGACCCCCTCCCCCTCACCGACCCCCTCTCCTTCGCCGACCCCTTCCCCCTCGCCGACCCCGCAGCCGGGGAACGCGATGGACACCGTGGCCGCGATGCAACCCGGGTGGAACCTGGGCAACACCCTCGACGCGATTCCCGACGAGACCGCCTGGGGCAACCCGCTGACGACCCAGACCCTGCTCCGGCACGTACGGTCCCAGGGGTACAAGAGCATCCGGCTGCCGATCACCTGGAGCAACCACCACGGCCCCGCACCGGACTACACCATCGACACCGCCTGGCTGAACCGCGTCCGCCAGATCGTCGACTGGTCGCTGGCCGAGGACTTCTACGTGATGATCAACCTCCACCACGACTCATGGCAGTGGATCAACGGCTACCCGGCCGACTCCACAACCGTGATGAACCGGTACAAGGCCCTGTGGCGGCAGATCGCCGGCACCTTCCGCAACCACTCGCCGAAGCTGGTGTTCGAGAGCATCAACGAGCCGCAGTTCGCAGGCACGTCCGGAGACGACCAGAGCGACCAGGTGACGAACACCTTCAACACGGAGTTCGTCCACCTCGTGCGGCAGTCGGGCGGAGGCAACGCCACCCGGCTTCTCGTGCTGCCCACCCTGCACACCAGCGGCGAGCAGGCTCGGCTGGACGCGCTGAACGCCACCATCACCGCACTGCGTGATCCCAACCTGGCCGCGACGGTCCACTTCTACGGCTGGTGGCCGTTCAGCGTCAACATCGCGGGCGGCACCCGATATGACAGCAATGTCGAACAGGACCTCGTCGGTACCTTCGACCGGGTACGGACCACATTCGTCTCCCGCGGAATCCCCGTGATCATCGGAGAGTGGGCACTGCTCAGCTGGGATCACACCCGGCCCGGCATCATCGAGCGGGGCGAGTTCCTGAAGTATCTGGAGGCGGTCGGATATCACGCCCGGATCCGGAACCTCACCACCATGGTCTGGGACGCGGGCCAGTTCCTGAACCGCAACGAACTGAAGTGGCGCGACCAAGGCGTCTACGAGATGTTCAAGGCGAGCTGGACCACACGCTCGGGGACGGCATCCTCCGATCAGGTGTACCTGCCACGGACCGGCACGATCACCAGCCGGACGCTCACGCTCAACCCCAACGGCACCACCTTCCAGGGCCTGCGGCAGGGCGGCACCAACCTCGCCCAGGGCGCCGACTACACCGTTTCCGGCAACACACTCACCCTCACCGCCTCAGCCCTCACCAGGCTGGCCGGAAACCGCGCCTACGGCGTGAACTCCACCATCGAGGCCCGGTTCTCCCAGGGCACCCCATGGTCGATCAGCATCATCAGCTCCGACACACCGACCCAGTCCGCCGCGAGTGGCACGACCGGCTCGTTCACCATCCCCACCCAGTTCCGCGGAGACCAGCTCGCCACGATGGAGGCCAAGTACGCCGACGGCAGCCCCGCCGGACCGGCCAACTGGACCACCTACAAGGAGTTCTGGCAGAACTTCCAGCCCGACTACAACGCGAACAGCATCATCTTGAAGCCCGAGTTCTTCGCCGAGGTCAACGACGGCCGGATCACCCTGACCTTCCACTTCTGGAGTGGAAAGCAGCTCACGTACTACATCACCAAGTCCGGAAGCACCGTGACCGGCGCCACCACCTGACAGTGGCTCCCTGACAGCGGATGGAACAGGTATCGGTACCTGTTTTCTACCTGAGATTTCCACCGGTACCGGTACCTGTTCGAATTCACTCTCCCAGAGCATCGAAATCCGATCCGTCATCGCGGCCGGCCTGCGGTACGGGACCGGTCACGGCGTGGCGTCCTCCCAGTGCGGGGTATGCGATTCGACGTCCTCCGGCACGCGAATCCGCCCGTCCACGAGAACGAGTGGCGCGATCTCGGTGCTCTCGTGGAAGCGCAGGTAGCCGACGAAGGATTCGACACCGTCGGCCGGCGCGCCGACCGAGCACCCGCCGAGCCAGTCCAGCAGTGTCCGGAGCCGGTAGAAGTCGTCGGGATGGAGTTCTTGGCGTACCGTCAGCGCCCAGCCGTCAGGCCGCTCTCGCGCGACCAGATCGGCGACGAGCGCGCCTCCTACCCGCCAGGCGGCGCCTCGCCGCGCGAACACCGGCTCCACCTCCGCGTCCTCCCACTCGCAGTCGGGGTCGTCGGGATCACCGAGCGGATAGGTCTCCACATATCGGTCAGAGCCGATCGGCAGGCGCTCGGGCCGCGGCCCCTGCCCCACGTGCCACCGCAGCTCGGCGAGCTCGTCGTCGGTCACGTCAGCGCGAATGTTCACCGACAGCACGAGTTCGTAAATGTCCCCCATCGGCACACCGTACCGTCGCGACACCCTGAGAGATCGTCCTGGGAGGAGTTCACACGGGACGAGACCATCGTCCGTTATCTGTCGCGTTCACCTTGTCCGCCCCGGGAGAATCGGTAGTCTGCGGCAATGCCATTCGATCATCGATCTATTGGCGCGGCAGCGCTGACGGCGGCCGTCGCACTCACCACGGCCGCCCCCTCGGCCGCGCGGGCGCACGAAACCCCCACGACCTCGGCGGATCGCGTCCTACGGGTCTACAACAACAACATCGAGAACCTGGTCAGGAACAACGCCGACGGCTCGTGCACCCGGGTCTCGGGTCCGGACCACCTCACCTCGATGCTGGTCGACGACAACGGCCGAACCGGCACCTCAGGCGTGCAGGCACCCGACCTCCTGATCGTGCAACAGGTGCGCGGCACCGGACAGGCCACCGCGTACGCCGACCAGCTCTCGGCCAAGTTCGGCTATCCGGAGGGCACCTACAGGGCGATCGTGGCCTGGGACGACCCCGAGGAGTGGGGCGGCACGCACAGGTGCAGTCAGCAATCGCTCGGCGACCTGAAGAAGAAGCAGACCAACGGGATCCTCTACAACACCAGAACGTTGAGCCTCGCGTCGGGCGACATCTCGAAATACTGGAGCGCGGGCTGGCTCAAGCCGGGAACGTCCTACCGCGACGGGGCAGGCTGCACGCTGTACAAACCGCCGAGCAACGACGCGAGCAGCGCCAACGAGCACAAGTGGAAGCGCACGAGCGCCATCGCCGCGAAGTTCACCGTCAAGGCGACGGGAACACCGGTGTTCGCCGCGACCATGCACCTCCCGGAGGAGAACGGGGCGAACGCCTGCGCGGGCGCCGGCTCCGCGGGCATCGCGAAATCCGGCATCCATATCGGCGCGGACGCCACGAGCCTGATGAACGCGTCGACGATCCGCGTGATCGGGATCGACGCCAACCGCACGGGCATCGCCCCGACGACGCTGGGCGGCTTCGGCATGACCGGTTACGGCACGAAGGCGACCTCCGGCTCCAGGAAGATCGACTACCTGTTCGTCAAGGGCACCGTGCGACCGTCGAGCATCGGCCACACGGTGAGCGGCACGAAGTCGAACCATCTCGCGCTGTACGGATTCATCACGTTCTGAAAGCGCACCTGAGCGAACGGGATCCTCTACCGACCGGTCAATCATCGTGGTGCGGCCGGGCATCGAAGAAAATGGACGCATTGTGCGGCTACCTCACCAGGGCACGTGGGCACCTGCCCCGAGACTGGCCCTCCGTGACCTTGTGCGAGCCGGATGCCGAAGAGCGCGCCGAGGCGGGTCGAAACCCGCTCTGGTTCAGCGCCTCGACCGCGAAGCCCGATTTCACCCACACGCACCTCACGTTGTCTGCTCCTCAGACAACACGATCAAGCGTACGAGTGAGAAGGAAAATCCTCTCGCGTCGTTGCCCAATCCTCTCGGCGTCTCGGAGGGTGCCGTTGAACGCGAAGTACCGGAAGTGGCGCGACTGAAGATTAAGTAGGAATGTGCAAGGCGCCGCGAGCTTTCTTCTACCTCCGCGCACGTGGAGCTGTTGTTATTACAGCTATCGAATCCACGAAACGAAACGGGTGGTTCAATCATGCGCGTCGCCATCATCACCGGGGCCAGCTCGGGCATCGGGCAGAGCGCCGCCGTCCAGCTCGCGCGGCGCGGGACAGGCGTCATCCTGACCTATCAGGGCAACGAAGCCGGAGCTTTGGACACGGTCGCGACGATCGAGAAGGACGGCGGTACGGCCGTCGCACTCCCCCTCGATGTCGGCCGCTCCGAGACGTTCCCGGCCTTCCGCGACTCGGTGGTCGCGGCACTGCGCGACACCTGGCAGCGAGACGGCTTCGACTTCCTGGTCAACAACGCCGGGGCCGGCCACATGGCCCTGTTCGAGGACACCACCGAGGAGATCTTCGACCGGCTCACGCGCGTACTCCTCAAGGGACCGTACTTCCTGACCCAGACGCTGCTGCCGCTGATGGTCGACGGCGGCGCGATCGTCAACACCACGAGCAGCTCGTCCCAACCCTTGTGCCTGGAGCCCGGCTACTCGGCGTACGGGAGCCTGAAGGGCGGTCTTGTGGTCCTCACCCGCTACATGGCCAAGGAGTTCAGCAAGCGGGGCATCCGCGTCAACTCCGTCTCTCCCGGCGTCACCCGCACCCGCATCGGCGACAACGCGTTCGAACGTTTCCCCGAGCTGATCCCCGGCATCGCCGCCCGTACCGCCCTCGGCCGGATCGGCGAGCCGGACGACGTCGGCATGGCCATCGCGATGCTGCTCGGCGAGGAAAGCCGCTGGATCACCGCGCAGGACATCGAGGTCTCCGGTGGGCACAACCTCTGACGACCGGTCCGCGTCGAGCTGTGGCCCGCGGCCACCGCACGATCACGGAACGCGGGATCACCGCCAGGCGGCCGTGCCGGTGGCCCCGCGGGACGTGGGGCCACCGGCACGGCATGTCATGCGAGGTGGTGGCGGGGATCGGTCAGCGACCCCAACCCGGCGTGGTGCCGCACTTGGCCTTCGCGTTGAGGCAGACCTTCACGAGCGCGCCGAGCGTCTCCGGCGTCCACGCGTTCATGAAGTCCCCGTGGATCGAGGACGGCAGGCCCGACGACAGCGCCAGGCCGTCACCGCCGAGGGAGTCGTAGCCGAGCATGAACGAGAGGTTGGGGACCGCGACCGGGTAGTCGCCGGAGCACGTGCCGTTCTTGGCCGGCCCCATGTGCGACTTGTGGTCGGGCGAGTCGATGTGCTTGCCGTCCCAGCAATCCTGGAACGTCAGCTGGTAGATCAGGTTGCCGCCCGGGGCGCAGACGGGCCAGTTGCCGTCGGCGCTACGGCCGGTCTCCGCGCTGCCGGCGCACCAGAACTGGCCGGAGGCACCCTTCGGCGTCGCCACCTGCCGCTTCGCGTCGCCCTGCACCACGCGCAGGCCAGGCGGGAACGGCACGACCTCCGACGGGTCCTTGAGCCGGGAGCCGTAGTACACGCGGAAGTTCTTCATCGGGACCGGCTTGCCGTTCTTCAGCAGGGTCGGTGCCCAGTAGGCGCTGTTGTCCCCAGGAGCGTCACAGGTCGTGGCGCTCTTGAGCAGGTCCTCCGTCGTGGTGTTCGCCGACACCTTCGGGCCGAAGAAGGTGTGCAGGTGGGAGGCGCCGACCAGGCCGGGCAGCACGATCGGGTCGTCCTTGGCCTCGTTGGCCACCGTGCAGTTGGTGTGGAACTCGGGGACCCTCACGATTCCCGCGGGGACCGCCTGGGGCGCGACCTTGTTGTAGACGTCCAGGGCCTTCTTCCACGCGGCCTGGTTCACCGGCACCCAGCCGACGGCGGGCGCGGTGGTGGTCGGGGTGGCGCTGGACGTCGGCTTGGGCGTCACGGTGGTGGTCGGCTTCGGGGTCGAGGTGGGAGTCGGGGTCGGGTTCGTGGTGCCCGAGCCGGTGCCGAAGACCTGGAACTCCCACAGCGAGACGCCGTACCGGCCGGACCGCTTGGTCGCGTACAGCCGCACGAACCTGCCGGTGGCCGACAGGTTGATGGTCTGGACGCCGCCCTTGCCCGCCGTGGTGCTGTGCACCGTCTTCCAGGGGCCGTCACCGGCGGCGGCGGTCTGGATCTGGAACGCCGTCGCGTAGGCGTTCTCCCAGTTGATGACGATCTTCTTGATGGCGGTGGACCTGCCGAGGTCGACCGCGAGCCACTGTGGGTCGCTGAACTTGCTGCCCCAGCGGGTGCCGGCCTTGCCGTCGACGGCGGCCGCGGCCGACAGGTCACCGCGCTCCGCCGAGGAGGCGGTGGCGGTACGGCCCTGCGAGAGGGGCACCTCGGCCGCGGCGGCCGGAGAGGTGACGCTCACCATGGAGGCGCCCAGGAGGCCGACGAGAACACCGGCCAGCGACAGGCGGCGGACCTGGCGTACGACGGACCCGCGTCCGGCTCGGATGCCGCGCGAGGCGGTTGTGCTCATAGTGAATGAAGTCCTTGTCCTGTTGGGGAATCTCGGAGGGGACGTCTGGCGGCGCTCGCATGTGCCGCCACACAGGAGACCTCCAGGCCACGAGCGGATAACGAAAACTTCGGGAAGGCTCGAAACTTTTGTTGCCCGTCCCGCGCCAGGCCCGTCTACGGAGTACGCCTGGTCCGCGGCCTGGGGTCCGATCCCGCAGGGCAAGGTCGATCGATCTCAACGAGATCACCGCAGGTCGGAAGCCTGGCAGCTCAGAACATCGAGATATGCACGTGGTCGATGTGGTTGGCGGTGTTGCCGCCTCGGTTGGACATCATCTTCCATCCGGCGCCCGTACGGACGTCGTAGTACCTCTGCTGCCAGATGATGTACATGACCCCGAGGCGGTTGCCGTTGTCGATGGCCCACTGGGCGAGGCGGTTGCCGCGCGCCAGGGCGTCGGCCGCGGGGACGCTGCCGCCGGAGCTCATCATGAAGTCGCAGGCCCGGCCGCTGCCGTGTTCGCCGGGGTCGCCGGGGCGCAGGCAGCCGTAGCCGTAGGGCATGGGGAAGTTCTGCAGCACGAGGTTGCGCATGGTGACCGTACGGGGGGTGAGGCCGCCGTTGCCCGAGGGGGTCTGGAAGCCGTACTTGGCCAGGAGTCTCTCGATCCTGACCCGCTGCCGCTTGAGGTCGGCGATGTCCTTCTTGAGCTTGACGATCTTCGCGTCGGCGGACTTCTCCGCGGTCTTGGCCTTCTTGACGAGGTCCCTGACCTTGTTGAGCTGGCTGGCTCGGCGGCTGGCCAGGTGGGACATGGTGGCGGCCTGGCTGAGGGCCTGGTTGGCGTCGCCCTGGAAGCTCAGCAGGCTGCCGTCGTCGAGGGCGCCGCCCATGTAGGCGGTCTGGGCGAAGCGCACGACGTCGGTCTCGGCCCTGGCCAGGGCGCGCCTGAGGCTTTTGGCGGTGGTGGTGGCCTTGCCGGCCTGGACCCGGGTCTCCTCCAGGCTCTGCACCTGACCGCGGTAGCTCTTGTTGATCGCGGCGGCCTCTTGGGTGAGCCTCTTGAGTTCGGCCTCGGGGTCGGGCCTGGCGGTCTGGAGGGGCGCGGCTCCGGCGACGGCGGGCGACAGGAGCATCACGGTGAGTGTTACAGCCAATGCGGCTGCGCGAGCCGTCCTCACGCTTCGTTCACCTCCGAAGCCCCCTCATAGACGGAGCGAAACTATAGAAGGCGATCTTGACGCTCGCCACCGGAACGAAGGAACTCGCGCACCATTGGTGAACTATATGCCCCTTTAGGGTGATTTAAATAAGCACTGCATGACATGCCACTCCTGTCACTCCGGCCAATCCTCGCACAGAACACACCACGCCGTCCGCGCCGGGAAGAGCATCACGAAGACCACCGTCAAGACCCCGCGAATGCCATCGCCGGGACCGTCACGAAGAGCGCCCCACGAGCGTCACGAAGAGCGCGACGAAGAGTCCGACCAAGAGCGTGACGAGGAGTCCGACGAGGACACGGCGAGGACCCGACCGAGACGCCACGAGGACACGGCGAGAGCGCGGGAAGGGCTCCGAAGACGTCCGGCGACTCTTGTCATCAGCGGTAGAACATGATTCGGTCTCAAACAGCGTCTCAAGCACCGGCAGGGCGCGTCGCGTCCTCCCCAGCCGATGAGACCATCCGAGAATCGCGACTCTGGCCCGCCCACCAGGAGGCAACACATCATGCGCCAGCACGACACGCTCTTCATCGGAGGCGACTGGGTGGCCCCCGCGGGAACCGGCGTCATCGACGTCGTCTCCCCTCACACCGAGGAGGTCGTCGGCAGGGTCCCCGACGGCACCCCGGCCGACATGGACCGGGCGGTGGCCGCCGCCCGCCAGGCGTTCGACCACGGCCCGTGGCCGCGGATGACGATGGCCGAGCGCGCGGCCGTCGTCGGCAGGCTCGCCGAGATCTACGCGGCCCGCCAGGGCGAGATCGCCGAGCTCATCACCCTGGAGATGGGTTCCCCGATCACCTTCTCCCAGCTGGCGCAGGCCCCGCAGCCGCTCGGCATGCTCCAGTACTACGCCGAGCTGGGCAAGACCTTCCCCGTCGAGGAGGAGCGCCCGGGAACGTTCGGCAGCGTGACCGTCCGCCGCGAGCCGGTGGGCGTGGTCGCCGCGGTGGTCCCGTGGAACGTCCCGCAGTTCGTCATCATGATCAAGCTGGCCCCGGCCCTCGTCGCGGGATGCACGGTCGTGGTCAAGCCCGCACCGGAGACCCCGCTCGACTCCTACCTGCTGGCCGAGATGATCAAGGAGGCGGGCATCCCCGACGGCGTGGTCAACATCGTCGCCGCCGGGCGCGAGACGAGCGAGTACCTGATCTCCCACCCCGGTGTGGACAAGGTCGCCTTCACCGGCTCCACCGCCGCCGGGCGGCGCATCGCGGCGATCTGCGGCGAGCAGCTCAAGCGGTGCACCCTGGAGCTGGGCGGCAAGTCCGCGGCGATCATCCTCGACGACTGCGACCTGCCCTCCGCGATGGGCTTCCTCTCGATCGCCTCGCTGATGAACAACGGCCAGGCGTGCGTCGCCCAGACCCGCATCCTCGCCTCGCGCAACCGCTACGACGAGGTCGTGGACGCGGTCGCGGCGATGGTACGGGGCATGCCGGTCGGCGACCCCGCCGACCCGGCCACCGGCATCGGCCCGATGGTCGCCAAGCGGCAGCAGGAGCGGGTCGAGAACTACATCAGGATCGGCATCGACGAGGGCGCCAAGCCGGTCGTCGGCGGCCTGGAGCGCCCCTACGACCGCGGCTGGTACGTGGCGCCGACCGTCTTCGCGGGGGCCACCAACGAGATGCGCATCGCCCGCGAGGAGATCTTCGGGCCGGTCCTGGCCGTGATCCCGTACGAGGACGAGAAGGACGCGGTCCGCATCGCCAACGACAGCGACTACGGCCTGGCGGGGACGGTGTGGACCGCCGACACCGAGCGCGGCATGGACATCGCCCGCCAGGTGCGCACCGGCACCTACGGCGTGAACCTCTTCATGATCGAGAACAGCTCGCCCTTCGGCGGCTTCAAGGGCAGCGGCCTCGGCCGCGAGCTGGGTCCGGAGGGGCTGTCCGCCTATCTGGAGTACAAGTCGATCGCCCGTCTGGGCTGAGGGGACCGCTCCCCGGGCGTGCCCGTACGGCGCGCACCGTTCCGCAGCCACCCCCAGGTGTGCCCGTACGGCTCGCGACGAGCCGTACGGGCACACCGCCGGACGGCCGCCCAACGCACCCCCGCGACGCTGGGCGACCGTCCGGCCACGAGAAGTATGGCCCACGACGATCACCGAACGATGATTCGGTTTCGCGCACTTCTCCCGGCGGATTCCATCCGCTGCCGTGATAGACGTCTTTCAGCCGCGAAAGGTTCGGGAAACGACGGAAAGAGTTTGGCGGGCGATCTCGAACTCCTCGTCCGTGGGGATCACCGCGACCTTCACGGCCCCGCCGTCGGCGGAGACGAGCGTGTCGCCGCGGGCGTTGCGCACCGGGTCGACGACGATGCCGAGCGCCCCGAGACCCGCGAGCGCCCGCTCCCTGACCAGGGCGGAGTTCTCCCCGACACCGCCGGTGAAGGCGATGACGTCGACCGTGCCGAGGAC
Organism: Streptosporangium sp. NPDC049078; assembly: GCF_040648855.1. Classification (NCBI taxonomy): domain Bacteria; kingdom Bacillati; phylum Actinomycetota; class Actinomycetes; order Streptosporangiales; family Streptosporangiaceae; genus Streptosporangium; species Streptosporangium sp. NPDC049078. Next base: position 289,524 of record NZ_JBEZEL010000003.1, on the reverse strand, counting down.
GGCGTAGTAGGCGCCGACGTACTTGCGGAGCCGGTGGCAGTAGACCGAGAGGGCCAGTTCGGCGTCGGGGTCGCCCGCGGCCACCCGCTCCGTCACCGCGCGCATGTCGTTGTCCCCGCACAGACCGAGCATGCCGCTGCGCCGGTTGAGCAGCGCGTCGATCTCGTCGAGGGACATGCCCCCCGTACGCGCCAGGTAGAGGACCACCGCCGGGTCCAGGTCGCCGCTGCGGGTCCCCATCACGAGCCCTTCGAGCGGGGTCATGCCCATGGACGTGTCCACGCACCGCCCCGCGGACACCGCCGAGGCGCTGGCCCCGTTGCCGAGGTGCAGGACGATCACGTTGGCCTCGGGCCCGTCGGCGAGGAGTGCGGCCTGGCGCGAGACGTACGCGTGTGAGGTGCCGTGGAAGCCGTAACGCCGCACGCCCAGCCGCGCGGCCACCTCGCGGTCGATCGCGTACGTCGAGGCGGCCGGGGGGATCGTGGCGTGGAAGGCGGTGTCGAAGACGGCGACCTGCGGCAGGTCGGGGCGGAGCCGCCGGGCGACCTCGATGCCCGCCAGGTTCGCGGGGTTGTGCAGCGGCGCGAGTGGGATGAGCCGCTCGATCCCTCTCACCACCTCGTCGGTGACGAGGGTGGGCCGGGTGAAGTCCGTCCCCCCGTGCACCACCCGGTGCCCGATCGCGGTGAGTTCCGGTGAGTCGAGTCCCAGTCCTTCGGCGGCGAGCCGCTCGGCGACGGCCTTCAGCGCCGCCCGGTGGTCGGGTACCGGGGAGCCGGGCTCGCCGATGCGCTCCACCGTTCCCGAGGCGAGCCGCTCGGCGCCGGACAGGAGCCGGTACTTCAGCGAGGAGGACCCCGAGTTGAGGACGAGCACGTGGTCGGCACCCCCGTCCAGGCCGGAGACCTCGGTCGTCCGCGCGGCTCGTTCGCTCATTCGGTGACCTCCTGCGCCTGTACGGCGGTGATGGCGACGGTGCTCACGATGTCGGTGACCAGGGCTCCGCGCGACAGGTCGTTGACCGGCCTGCGCAGTCCCTGCAGGACGGGTCCGACCGCGACGGCTCCGGCCGAGCGTTGCACGGCCTTGTAGGTGTTGTTGCCGGTGTTCAGGTCCGGGAAGATCAGCACGGTCGCCCGGCCGGCGACCCGCGACCCGGGCAGCTTGGCGGCGGCGACCCTGGCGTCCACCGCCGCGTCGTACTGGATCGGCCCCTCGACCAGCAGGTCGGGTGCCCGTTCCGCGACCAGGGCGGTGGCGGCGCGGACCTTGTCGACGTCGGCGCCGCTGCCCGACTCGCCGGTGGAGTAGGAGAGCATCGCGATCCTCGGCTCGACGCCGAACCGCCTCGCCGTACGGGCCGAGGAGATCGCGATGTCGGCGAGCATCTCGGCGCCGGGGTCGGGGTTGATCGCGCAGTCGCCGTAGACGAGCACCCGGTCGGCCAGGCACATGAAGAAGACCGAGGAGACGATCGAGGTGTCGGGCACCGTCTTGATGATCTGGAAGGCGGGCAGGATCGTGGCGGCCGTGGTGTGCGCGGCCCCGGAGACCATGCCGTGCACCAGGCCCCGGTGCAGCATCATCGTGCCGAAGAAGTTGACGTCGGCGACCACGTCCATCGCCGGCTCGAAGGTCATCCCCTTGTGGGCCCTCAGCGCCGCGTACTCCTCGGCGAACGACTCCCGTAGCGGCGAGGTGAGCGGGTCGACGACGGTCACGCCGGACAGGTCTAGGCCGAGGTCGCCGATCCGCCGCCGCACCACGTCCTCCCTGCCCAGGAGGGTGAGGTCGACGATGCCGCGCCGCAGGAGGATGTCGGCCGCCCGCAGGATGCGGTCCTCCTCGCCCTCGGGCAGCACGATGTGGCGCCGGTCGGCCCGCGCCCGTTCCAGCAGGGTGTGCTCGAACATCATCGGGGTGACCCGTTCCGAGCGGGTCAGCTCGATCCTGTCGGCGAGACCGGTCGCGTCCACGTGCGCCTCGAAGTGGCCGAGGGCCGTCTCGATCTTGCGGGGGTTGTCCGCGGTGAGCCGCCCCTCCAACTCGGCGAGGGTGGTCGCCACGGTGAAGCTGTCCTTCTTCGCCGCGAGCACCGGCACGCCGGGCGCGAGGCGGGCCGTGAGCTCCATCACGGCCTCGCTGGGCCGCTCCCCCACGGTGAGGACGACCCCGGCCGGTCTCGCCGTACCGGCGGCCTCGACGGCGAGCGAGACCAGCAGCAGGTCCGCGCGGTCGCCCGGCGTGATCACGAGCGCGCCGTCGACGAGGTGCTCAAGGAAGACCGGGAGCGTGGCCCCGCCGAAGACGAAGCCGAGCACGTCGCGGAGCAGGCCGTCCTCGGCGCCCTGGATGAGCTCGGCGTCCACGGCCCGCATGACCTGTCCGACGGTCGGCGCCGACAGTGAGGGGTGCTCCGGTACGGCGTAGTGGGGCACCGGCAGGTCGCACTCGATGACCGTGCCCTCGGGCACCCGGTTGGCGATCACCGCGAGCACGGTGCAGCCCAGGTCGGAGAAGACCTGGTAGCCGGTGCGCATCTCCGTCGCGATCTCCTCGGCGTCGTCGCCGTGCGCGCCCACCACCACGATCACCGGGGCGCCGAACTCGGCGGCGAGGCGGGCGTTGAAGGCGAGCTCGCGCGGCAGGTCGTCGGTGTCGAAGAAGCTGCCGAGCACCAGCATGGCGTCGCACTCGCGCTCCAGGGTGTGGAAGCGGGCGACCAGGCGGCCGATGAGCTCCTCGGCGCCCCGCTCCGCGTAGATCTCCGCGGCCTCCTCGGCGCTCACCCCGGTCGCCGAGGCCGCGGGGCGGTATCTGGCCCGGAGCAGCTCCATCACCCGGTCCTCACCGCCACCGGTGATCGGCCGGAACACTCCCGTGCGGTCGGCCCGCCCGCTCAGCAGCTCCATCATGCCGAGCTCGACGATCTGCCTGCCGTCTCCCCGCCCAAGACCCGCAACGTAGATGCTTCGCATGCGTCCTGTTCCGTCCCCTCGCCGCCGCCTCGTCGCTGCCCGTGCCGCCGCCTCGGGCCGGTGTCCGTACCGCTGCCTGGGCCACTACCCGCGGCCGTCGCCGCTGCCCGCCGCCGTCACGTCACCTTCGTCACGTCACCTTTGCCGCGTCGCCTCGTCACGTCGCCTTCGCCATACGGTCAATCTTCACGAGGATAGACATTCCGGAGGGCCGGAACGGGTCGCGACCCACCTCCCGACGCGACGGACCAGATCCGGTGTGGCCGCCGTCTCCGCGTGGCCGAAGCCGGGCTCGATCCACAGCTCCTTCGGCTCGTTCGCGGCCTCGTAGATCTGGTGCGCGTGGTCGAGGGGGAAGAACCGGTCCGCGTCGCCGTGCACGACCAGGAGCGGCACCGGTGAGATCTTCGCCGCCGCCTCGTACGGCGCCAGCGGGAGCGGGTCCCACACGCCCTTCATGATCCGGGTGCGCTTGCCGAGCCGCGCGGCGAGCCGCCCGGCCGGTCTCTCGATCGCCCAGTGCACCTGGCGCATCGGCCTGGTCCCCCGGTAGTACCACCGGGCGGGCGCGCTCACCGACACCACCGCCTCCACGCCGCCCAGCACCCCCGCGTGCCGTACGGCGACCGCCCCGCCCATGGAGAACCCGACGGTCACCACCCTGCGGTAGCCGATCGCCCGCGCGTGCCGTACCGCCGCCTCCATGTCGAAGATCTCCCTGTCTCCCACGGTCGACATACCTGCGGAACGACCGTGTCCCCTGAAGTCGAACGCCACCACTCCGCCGAACCCGCTGAGCACGTGGGCGATACGGCGCGTGGCGCGTTCCCTGAACGATCCGGTGAAGCCGTGGGCGAGGACGATCCCGAGATCGTCCGCGCCGCGTGAGGGGGTGTGGGCGGCGTCTATCCGCAGGTTGTCCCGGGTTCTGAGCATCGCGGGAAACGAGGGTGCGAGAGGCATGGATCCGAGCTTAGGCAGTGCCTGTCGCGAACCCGCCGCGGCAAGGCCGAAACCGCGATCCGCGCTACCTCCCGCCGCCCTCCGCCGGGGGCCGGAGGGTGTCCTGCGGGCGAATTGACGCACTTCATCTGCCGGACGCGTGAGAGCGATTGTCCGGATCAACTAAAATGGGAGGGCCGCACAGTCCGCGGTCAGCCTCCACGATCACAGAGTGAGACTCCATCATGCCTTTGAACAGCCGCGACGACCTGCGGAACATCGCGATCATCGCGCACGTCGACCACGGCAAGACCACTCTCGTGGATGCCATGCTCTGGCAGTCGGGCGCCTTCCGCGTCAACCAGGACGTGGACGACCGCGTCATGGACTCCAACGACCTTGAGCGCGAGAAGGGGATCACCATTCTCGCGAAGAACACCGCCGTCAAGCACGGCGGCATGACGCTCAACATCATCGACACCCCCGGCCACGCCGACTTCGGCGGTGAGGTCGAGCGGGGCCTGTCCATGGTCGACGGTGTCGTGCTGCTGGTCGACGCCTCCGAGGGGCCGCTGCCGCAGACCCGGTTCGTGCTGCGCAAGGCGTTCGCCGCCAAGATGCCGGTCATCCTGTGCATCAACAAGGTCGACCGCCCCGACGCCCGGATCAAGGAGGTCGTGGACGAGGTCTACGAGCTCTTCATCGACCTGGACGCCACCGAGGAGCAGATCGACTTCCCGATCGTCTACGCCTCGGCCAAGGCCGGGCGCGCCTCGCTCAACCGTCCCGAGGACGCGGCGATGCCGGACTCCGAGGACCTGGAGCCGCTGTTCGAGGTCATCAAGAACACGATCCCGGCCCCGGTGTACGACCCGACGGCCCCGCTGCAGGCGCACGTCACCAACCTCGACGCCTCCTCCTACCTGGGCAGGATCGCGCTCTGCCGCATCCACCAGGGCACCATCAAGAAGGGCCAGCAGGTCGCCTGGTGCCGCACCGACGGCAGCATCCAGCGGGTGAAGATCACCGAGCTGCTGATGACCGACGCGCTGGAGCGCAAGCCCGCCGAGGAGGCGGGGCCCGGCGACATCATCGCGATCGCCGGCATCCCGGACATCATGATCGGCGAGACCCTCGCCGACCCCGACGACCCGCGCCCGCTCCCCCTCATCACGGTCGACGAGCCCGCGATCTCCATGACCATCGGCACCAACACCTCTCCGCTGGTCGGCAGGGTGAAGGGCTCCAAGGTCACCGCCCGCATGGTCAAGGACCGGCTCGACAAGGAGCTCGTCGGCAACGTGTCGCTGCGCGTCCTGCCGACCGACCGCCCCGACGCGTGGGAGGTGCAGGGCCGTGGTGAGCTCGCGCTCGCCATCCTGGTCGAGCAGATGCGCCGCGAGGGCTACGAGCTCACCGTCGGCAAGCCGCAGGTCGTCACCAAGCTCGTCGACGGCAAGGTCCACGAGCCGGTCGAGCGGGTGACCATCGACTGCCCTGAGGAATACCTCGGGGCGATCACGCAGCTGCTCGCCGTCCGCAAGGGCCGCATGGAGCACATGACCAACCACGGCACCGGCTGGATCCGCATGGAGTTCGTGGTCCCGGCCCGCGGCCTGATCGGTTTCCGCACCGAGTTCCTCACCGAGACCCGCGGCACCGGCATCGTGAACCACGTCTTCGAGGACTACGAGCCGTGGTTCGGCGAGCTGCGCACCCGCAACAACGGCTCGCTCGTCGCCGACCGGCCGGGCCCGGTGACCCCGTTCGCCATGCTGAACCTGCAGGAGCGCGGTGTCCTGTTCGTCCAGCCGACCACCGAGGTCTACGAGGGCATGATCATCGGTGAGAACTCACGCTCCGACGACATGGACGTGAACATCACCAAGGAGAAGAAGCTCACCAACATGCGCTCCTCGACGAGCGACACGACGGAGACGCTGATCCCGCCGCGTCAGCTCTCGCTGGAGCAGGCGCTGGAGTTCATCCGCGAGGACGAGTGCGTGGAGATCACGCCGGAGAACGTGCGCATCCGCAAGGTCGTCCTCGACGCCTCGACCCGCGCCCGCACCACCGCCCGCGCCAAGCGCGCCAACTGATCCTCATCCCCCGTCCCGCCGGGCCCCCGGCGGGACAGGGCGGTCTCTCGTCTCGTACGACCTCCCCGTCACGCTCGTCCGGCGCGGCCTCGGGCGGTACGCCTCCGTACGGTCCGGTCGCGCGTCGGACTGCCTCGCACGGCACGGCTTTGCCCGTTGAGACGGCGTGGTGCCCCCGGTTCCGGCCCCCACCTGGGGTAGGAAGCCTGTACCGGGCTCCCCGCCGTCTCGGGGAGCCCGGGACTCGTACGGGGGGATATCTCATGCTTCACAGAACCTGTTTCGCCCTGGCCGTCGCGCTCGGGGCAACGGTGCCGGCTCCGGCCGCCCAGGCGGTATCGCAGATCTCACAGCTTTCTTCGCCGGGACCCCAGTCGTCGGCCAAGGCCGTCATCAAGAACACCGCGGGGAAGAACGTCGGTTCCCTGAGCATCGCCGAGCAGCCGGACGGCAAGTCCAGGCTGACGATCACCGTCGGCGGTCTGCCGACCGGATACCACGGCTTCCACGTGCACACGAAGGGCGTCTGCGACCCGAAGGCGATCGACCCGGTCACCGGCAGCCCCTTCGCCAGCGCGGGCCCGCACTTCACCATCCCGCCGGTCAAGCACAGCGACCACTCGGGCGACCTGCCCAACCTCCTCGTCGCCACCGACGGCACCGGTGCGGCGACCGTCGTGACCGACCGGTTCAGGGTGGGGCAGCTCTTCGACGGCGACGGCAGTGCCGTCGTCATCCACGCCCTGCCGGACAACCACTCCAACATTCCCGACCGCTACAGCCACCCGGCCGACCCGACCCCCGGCACCGGCCCGGACGCGGAGACCCTCAAGGCGGGAGACTCCGGCGGGCGCATCGCCTGCGGTGTGATCACCGGGAACCAGTGACTCCCAACCGCCTTCCAAGAGCGGCCGGGCAGGATTCCCCGTAGAAAGGGGGGATCACCATGCAGGTCCTGACCGGCCGGATGCACCTGGCCCTGCTGCTCGCGTGGGTGGCCTTCGCCGCGCTCGTGACACTGCTCACCTGACGTCTTCGTCCGGTACGGCTCCGGTGGGGAGAAGGAGCCATACCGGACCCACCCGAATCGGGCCGCCAAAGGCCCCGGGGATGACTCCCCACGCCAGGGAACCGATCGCCCCGGCCGAGCACCGGTCAGCTGATCCGGCCGAGAACCCCCCATGCCGGGGAACCGATCGCCCCAGCCGAGCGCCGGTCGGCCGATCCGGCCGAGGACTCCCCGTGCCGGGGAACCGGTCGCGGAATCGCGCCCGATACGACGCCCCGGCGTCAGGGACTCTCGCGCGGCAGCTCGACGGCGACCGTCAGACCGCCCTCCTCCCGGGAGCTCGCGGTCACGGTGCCGCCGTGGGCCTCGGCGACGACCCGCACGATCGACAACCCCAGACCGCTGCCGCGCTCGGAGCGCAGCCGGTCGCCGTGCAGCCGCCGGAACGGCTCGAAGATCGTCTCGATCTCGTAGTGCGGCACCGGCAACCCGGTGTTGGCCACCACCAGCTCCACCCGGTCGGCGCGAGAGCGGGTGGAGACCCACACCTCGCCGTCGGCGTGGTTGTGCCGGATCGCGTTCTCCACGAGGTTCTGCACGAGCCTCTCGACCAGCACCGGCTCACCGGCGGTCGGCGCGGGGTCCAGCAGCCGGTGGATGGCCACCTCGCGTTCTCCCGCCTCCTTGCCCGCCAGGTCGAGCACGTGCTCGACCACGTCGGTCAGGTCGAAGGGCCGGCGGTCGAGGACCGCCTGCTCGCCCTCGGTCAGGGCGAGCAGACCGTCGATCAGCCGCTCGTGGCGGGCGTTGACCAGCAGCAGGGACTCGCCGAGCCGCTTGACGTCCTCCGTCGCGTCGGGCCTCCTGACCGCCACGTCCACGAGGGTGCGGTTGATGGTGAGCGGGGTGCGCAGCTCGTGGGAGGCGTTGGCGACGAAGCGCCGCTGACCGTCGAAGGAGCGGGCGAGGCGGCCGACGATGGTGTCGACGATGTCGGCGAGCTCCTTGACCTCGCCGTCGCGCCCGGCGTAGGTGATGCGGCCGCTGAGGTCATGGCTCTGGGCGATGTGCCGCGCGCTCGCGGTGACCTCCCTGACGGGGCGGAGCGCCCAGGCCGCGGCCCGCCAGCCGATCACCGTCGCGAGCCCGGCGCTCACGAACACCGCGAGGCCGCCCAGGGTGAGGACCTTGCTGATCGTGTCGGCCTGGTAGACGCGCCTCACCTGCGCGACGCGCTGCTCCGCCACCCGATACTCGGAATGCTCCGGGCTGTAGAACCGGCCCGCGACCTGGATGTACGCGGGATGTCGCAGCCCGTCACGGGGTTCCAGGCTCTGCCGTACGAGCAAGGCGAGTCCCGCGACCAGCATGACCCCGACGTAGAGGGTCACCGTGCCGCAGATGACGGCGAGCCGGAAACGAACGCTCATCCTCATGGAATGCGGTATCCCACTCCCGTGACGGTCTCGATGACCGGCGGGTCGCCGATCTTCCGGCGCAACTTCATCATCGTCGTCCTCACCGTGTTGGTGAACGGGTCGGTGTGCTCGTCCCACACCTTCTCCAGGAGCGTCTCGCTGGAGACCACCGCCCCTGCGGCGCGCAGCAGCTCGGCCAGCACGCCGAACTCCTTGCGGGCGAGCGGCACGTAACGGCCGTCGCGGAACACCTGCCGGTGCGCCCGGTCCAGGCTGATGCCGGCCCGCACCAGCACCGGCGGGTCGGCGGGGCGCACCCGGCGGCCCAGTGCGTGGACGCGGGCCGTCAGCTCCTCGAAGGCGAACGGCTTGGGCAGGTAGTCGTCGGCGCCCAGGGCGAGTCCCTCCACCCTGCAGCGCACGTCGCCCGCCGCGGTGAGCATGATGATCCGCACCTGGCCGCCCTCGGCGACCACGGTCCTGCACACGTCGTCGCCGTGCAGGACCGGCAGGTCCCGGTCCAGGACGAGCACGTCGTAGGCGTGCAGCCGCAGCCGTTCCAGCGCCGCCTCCCCGTCGTAGGCGACGTCGACGGCGAGCGCCTCCCCGCGCAGCCCCTCCGCGATCGAGTCGGCGAGCATTCTCTCGTCCTCGACGACCAAAACCCGCACAGTGTGCCTCCCCCTGGGCCGAATCGCGCCAGCGTGCCACAGGTCGCATAACGCGGGCATAACCGGATTCGGTGACGTCAAGGTTATCGATCACTCGCTGGACTGCTCCCACCGTGCCGGAATTCTCCGGCCCTGAATCGGGGGAACCATCCATGCTCGCCTCACCCGGCGGCGTCACGACCGTACCCACAGCGCCAGGACCGAGCGCGCCGGGTAACCGGCTCCTCGGCGGTCACCTGCCGTTCGCCGTCGCGATCGCACTGGCGGCGGGGCTCCGCGTCCTCGTCATGCTCGGCTACGACACCGCCCAGCTCTACTGGTACGACTCCTTCACCTACCTCAACACCGCGGTCCATCTGGAACCGTCCGGCGCGTTCCATCCGGCCGGTTACTCCTTCCTGCTCCGGCTGCTGCTGCCCTTCCACAGCGTCTTCCTCGTCGCGGGCCTGCAGCACCTGATGGGCCTGGGCACGGCCCTGATGATCTATCTGGTGCTGCGCCGTCACGCGCTCCCCGGGTGGGGTGCGGCGCTGGCCACCCTGCCCCTGCTGTTCAACCCCGCGTTCCTGCGGCTCGAACACGCCGTGCTCTCCGACACCCAGCTCATCTTCCTCATCACCGCGGCTCTCACGGTCCTGATGTGGCGGGCGAGGCCCTCGGCGCGGGCGGCCGCCGTGGCGGGCCTGTTGCTGGCGCTGGCCGGGCTCACCCGCACGGTCGCGGTGCCGCTGCTCGGTCTGGTCCTGCTCCACCTGCTCCTGCGGCGGGCCGGTTGGAAGCGGGTGGTGGCGCTGGCCGCCGCCGGACTGCTGCCGCTCGCCGCCTACGCGGGCTGGTACCAGCAGCACCACGGGCGGTTCGCGCTGAGCGGCTCCGACGGCGTGGCGCTGTGGGCGCGCACGATGACGTTCGCCGACTGCTCGGTGATCAGACCACCGGCGAGGGAGGCGGTGCTCTGCCCGAACGGCACGGTGGTCGACGCCGCCTCCGAGTACGTCTGGGCCGCCGACGCCTCGCTCAACAGGTTGCCGGGAGGCCGGTTCGCCCACAACGACCTGGCCAGGTCCTTCGCGCTGCGCGCCATCGCCGCGCAGCCGTTCGACTATCTCCGCGAGGTCGTCCGCGACACCTCGCTCACCTTCGCCGCGACCCCGGTGCGCCATCCCCTTCGGGTCTCCCCCGCCCTCACGTTCCCTGTCGGCTCCTGGCCGCTGCCCGCCTTCCCGCTCATCGACCAGGTGCGCCGGGAGTACGACGGCGACATCCGGGGGATGTCGTCGGTCGAGCCCTACGGGAGCCTTCTCGGCGCCTATCACTACCCCGGGGTCCTGCACGGCCCACTGCTCGGCGCGCTCCTGCTGCTGGGCGGCGTCGGAGCCGTCGGGCGGCGGCGCCCGGCCCTGCTGCCGTGGGCCGCGGCCGTCTTCCTGCTTCTCGCCCCGGTCGCCGTGCTCGACTTCGACCACCGCTACGTGCTGCCGTCGGTCCCGATGGCCTGCCTCGCCGCGGCCCTCGCCGCGGCGGGCCTCAGCCGCCGAGTTCGCGCTTACGTCGCAGCAGGGCGGCGCGGTCGGCACGGGCCCTGAGCAGGACGGCCACCGCGAGCACGGTCAGCGTCGCGGCGACGGTGACCCCCGCCATGCCCGTCCAGGTGCCCTTCGCGACGGCGACCGTGGCCGTTCCCGCCGTCAGCAGGCCCGTCGCGGCCACCGCCAGCCAGGCGGCGATCACCCGGTCGAGGGCGAACAGCGGGGTCCTGCGGCTCAGTGCCCAGGCCCCGTAACCGGCCCAGGCCAGGCCGAGCGCGACCAGCGCGCCGAAGGCGAGGTGCGTACGGCCGGGCAGGGCGGGCTCGGTGGCCCACAGCAGGCCGACGAACAGCGCCCCGCCCAGGCCGCCGAGCAGCGCCACGACGTTGGCGATCCGGCGGCGCAGCGACAACGGGCCGGACAGCCTGGCGATCATGTCATCGGGGTTCATCGGTATCCCTCCTCCGTGAGCTGTTCGCGCAGCATGCGCCGCGCGCGGGACAGGCGTGACTTGACCGTGCCGACGGGGACGGCGCAGACCTGCGCGCAGTCCTCCAGGGAGAGGTCCTGCAGGTAGAACAGCACGAGGACCTCCCGCTCCCTGACCGGCAGGCCCGCCAGACCCGCGAGCAGGTCGGCGCGGTCCACGAGGGCATCGACGGGATCGGCGGATGCCCGTTCCTCCTCCAGCGGGATCTCGGGTCTGGCGTACTCCTCGCGGAGCCTGTCGGCCACCGCGCGCCTCGCGATCGTGAACAGCCAGGGCGCGAACCTGCCCGGCTCCTTCAGGCGCGGCAGCCCGCGCACCACGGCCACCCAGACCTCCTGAGCCACGTCGTCGGCCCGCGAGGGTCCCAGCATGCGCCGTACGTAGTTCCACACCGGATCGTGCCAGGCCCTCACCAGCTCCGCGAACGCCTCACGCTCGCCGAGCCGGCACCGGACCACCAGCAGTTCGTCAGTCACCCTGCCTCCTCGCCCTGGACAGTCGGGAAACGGGTGCGAAAGGTTCACGCCTCTTCCGCCGGGCCTTCCACCGAGTTTCCTCCCCGGCGCGTCATCCCTCCCTTCGCGGGACTCTCCCGCGCCTTTCCCCCCTTTCTTCGCCGGACTCTCCCAGGAGCCTTTCGCCCCTTTCCTCACCGGCCTCCTCGTCGGCGGTGCGGTCGTCCCGGCCCGTGTAGTACTTCCTCCCCGGTCTGGGGCGTCCGCCGTACAACTCGGACAGCGTCACGAACCTGTAGCCCTTGGCGGCGAGTTCGTCCAGCATCCGGGGGACGGCCTGGATCGTGGAGAGGTGGATGTCGTGCATCAGCACGATGGAACCCGGCTCGGCCTGGGCCGCGCGCCGGGCGATGACCGCGGGGTCGTGGTCACGCCAGTCGAGCGTGTCGACGTCCCACATGATCTGGGCGAGCCCCAGATAGCGGCTCTCGGTGGCGACCCGGGTGTCGGTCAACCCGTACGGCGGGCGCATGAGGATCATCGCGACCCCGGTCGCCTGCTTGACGAGCCACTGGGTACGCCCCAGTTCCTCCCTGATCCCGGCCTGTGACAGCAGGGGCAGTTGCGGGTGGTCCCAGGTGTGGTTGCCCAGCTCGTGTCCCTCGGCCACCATCCTGCGCAGGGTTTTCTCGCCGTCTCCCAGGGCCATGCGTCCGACGACGAAGAAGGTCGCCCTGGCCCGGTGCCTGGCGAGGATGTCGAGCAGGGACTCGGTGTAGGTCCCCGGCCCGTCGTCGAAGGTGAGCGCCACGCACCTGCTTCGCTCGCAGTCGATGCGGCGCGCCCGGGGAGAGACGGGGAGGTCCTCCCACGCCCAGTGCCGCCGTGCCGCGCCTGGTCCGAGCCCGGGGACGGTGGCGGGTTTCTCCGGCCCCGCGGGTCCCGTGGGGGCGGGAGAGGTCACGGTCGCCCGTTCCACCGAACCCACCATGGTGACCGGGGAGGTGCATCCCCAGAGCGCGAGCAGCGACGCCACCGGCACGATCCACACCCGCCATACCCGCATGCTTCCCCCCGAAAGCATCGCGGGGACGGCGAGCAGCCCGGCGGGGTCCCCCCGCAAGATCATGACCGGGTATTCCACCAGGATGAGGCATCGACCGCCGGTTACCCGTACCGACGCGCCACTTCACGCCACATCCGGAGAGATACGCATCTGGTGGCCGTCTCATCCGATGGGACCGGTTAGAGCTTCAAAGCTCCCAAGGCAGGCGGACCACACATATGCGGGCGGCCATGACATGGCGCGGCACGCGCCCGCCGGGCCTCGGAAACGTCGCCCGGGGCGGCTGTTCGGAGTTCTCAGGAACGGCCGGGCCTCGGCCGGACGAGGTGCGGGTCGGTCCGCTCGGCGGCCTCAGGAACGCTCTGGCATTGGCCGGGGTGCGGGCCGATCCGCTCGAAAGTCTCGGAACCGGTGAGGTGTTGGCGGGGGGCGGGCCGACCCGATCGGCGGCCTCAGGAGCGGTCGGGCGCCTCGCGGGGTTCGGTCACCACCATCATGAACCGCAGGGGGGTGTCCTCCTCGTTGGCGTACCGGTGCGGGCGGTCGGCGCTGAACACGACCGCGTCGCCCGTCTCCGCGATGTGGTTCTTGCCGTACACCGAGAGGGTGAGCCGCCCTTCGAGGACGGTCAGCATCTCGCGCGTGCCCGGGGGGTGGGCGTCGCCGTCGTGGTGGTCGCCGGGGGCGAGCCGCCAGTCCCACAGCTCCAGGATGGCGGGCGCGTCGGTGCCGACCAGCAGGCGCGCGGTGCTGGAGACGCCGTGCGGGAAGGTGACGACGTCGGCGCCGCTGACCACCCGGACCACGGGGGTGTCGGAGACCTCCACCATTCGCGCGACCGTCACCCCGAGCGCGTCGGCGATGCGGGTGAGCGTGCTGATGCTCGGGTTGGTTCTGCCCTGCTCGACCTGGACGAGCATGCCCCGGCTCACTCCCGAGCGCGCGGCGAGCTCGTCGAGGGTCATCTGCCGGTGCGCCCGCTGTGCCCGCACGTTGTTGGCGACCGCGGCGGTGATCGTCTCTGGATCCATGAGTTCAGTGTAGTGAACCCGATTTGCACTCTATTGCACTACATATATTGTACTTTCAGTACACTCCATTGAACCGAGGTGACCTGTGACGGCTGTGGTGCTGGCGACGACCTGCGCGGTGGTGTACGGCGCCGCCGACTTCCTCGGCGGGCTGGCCACCCGCAGATCACGGGTGCTCGCGGTGGTGCTCCTCTCCCAGATCGCCGGGCTCGCCCTGATCGCCGCGCTGCTGCCGTTCCTGCCCGAGCGCCCCACGCCCGCGGCCCTCGCCTGGGGCGCGGCCTCCGGCCTCTGCGGCACGGCGGGGGTCGTGCTGTTCTACCGGGCGCTGGCGAGCGGCGTGATGTCGGTGGTGGCGCCGATCACCGCGACGTGCTCCGCGGCGCTGCCCGTGCTGTTCGGGCTCGCCGCCGGGGAGCGCCCCGAGCCGGTCGCGCTTGCCGGGGTGGTCCTCGCGCTGCTCGCGGTCCTGCTGGTGAGCCGCGGCTCGTCGGGCGGGGAGACAAGCGGAGGATACGGCCCGATCCTGGCCTCGCTCGCCGCGGGCGCGGGTTTCGGCGGGTTCTTCATCATCATCGCCCAGGCTCCGGCGGACAGCGGCATGTGGCCGCTCTTCGGGGCCCGCCTGATCTCGATCACCTTCATCGCCCTGTCGGCCCTCGCCGTCGGCCGCCTCTCGCGTCCCGGACCCGGCACGCTGCCCGTCATCATCGCGGCCGGAGCGCTCGACATGGCCGCCAACGTGCTCTTCGTGCTCGCCCAGCAGCGCGGGATGCTCAGCCTCGTCGCCGTCCTGGTCTCGCTCTACCCGGCGAGCACCCTGCTGCTCGCCCGCCGTTTCCTGGGAGAGCGGCTCAACACGGTCCAGGCGGTGGGGATCGGATTCACCCTCACCGCGGTCGCGCTGATCGCGTCCGGTTGACACGATGTCGCGAACTGACTCTGTTGTGTTGAAGCCGGGCGCTTGTTACGGTCATCCCCGTGCAGCCCGAGCGGGCGTTCCTCGACTCCGGCGGGCCGTTCGCGCACACGGCTGTCGCGTACGGTTCCGACTCCGGCCTTCTTGGACTCCTCCAGCCCCTGATCGCCGGCGCCCTCCGCGAGGGCCGGCGGATCCTGGTCGTCACGGGCGAGCGCGCACTCGACCTGGTCGGTGACGCCTTCGGTGCCGACACCCGCCTCATCGACCGCCGGCCCGCCGAGGAGTGGTACACCCACCCGACGCGGACCCTCGCCGCCTTCCACGACTACGTCCGGCAGCGAGAGCGGCCGCTGGTCATCGGGGAGCCGGTGTGGTCGGGCTGGACCGAGCGGCAGGTTCGTGAGTGGATCCGCTACGAGTCGGTGCTCAACGCCGCGTTCGCCGGGGTCCCGGTCAGCATGTGGTGCCTGTACGACGAGACGTCGGCGCTCGATCATGTCCTCCGCACCCACCCCACGGAGCTGACCGGCGCCGGCCTGCGAAGAAGTGATCGCTATGTCCCCCCGGAGCGGTTCGCCCTGCCGGGAGACGACCTCCCCCTCCCCGACGCGCCGCCGTCCGCGGTGGTCACCCACTTCACCCTGGACGAGCTGGGACGGCTGCGCGCGCTCGTCACCGACCATGCGAGCCGGGCCGGTCTGGGACGCGATCTGATCTCCTCACTCGTGCTGAGCGTCTCGGAGATGGCGGCCAACAGCGTGGAGCACGGGGCGGGACACGGCCGGGCGTCCATCTGGACGGCCGGCGGGGAGATCGTGTGCGAGATCGCCGACTCCGGCGGGGGTGACCTGGACGTCCCGCTGCCCGGCTACCTCCCGCCCGAACCGGGGTCACCACGCGGCTACGGGCTCTGGATCAGCCGCCAGCTCTGCGACCTGGTGCAGGTGCGCGGCGTGGGCGGGGAGCTGAGGGTGAGGCTCCACATCACGCTGGATTGACCGCTTCTTCGCCGACAGACCCGGACAGGCGGGACGCACGGGAACACAGGGACTCACCGGCTCCTCGGACGCGCGACGCCGGCCCATCCCCGGACACACGTACGGCCCGCCCTCGTGGGATGCGGGCCGTACGTGGCGCCGAAAGGCGGGAAGGATCGGGAGCGGAGAGGCCGTCAGGCGGCCTGGACCTCCTCGGACACCCGGAGACCGGCCTCCTCGCGGGCGTAGTCCTCGAGCATCGTGCGAAGCTGGCGCCGGCCCCGGTGGAGGCGGGACATGACCGTGCCGATGGGGGTGCCCATCCGCTCGGCGATCTCCTTGTAGGCGAAGCCCTCCACGTCGGCCAGGTAAACGGCCACCCGGAAGTCCTCGGGCAGGGAGCGCAGGGCGTTCATGACCGCGCTGTCGGGCAGCTGCTCCAGCGCCTCGGTCTCGGCGGACTTGAGACCGCTGGACATGTGGGACTCGGCGGCGGCGAGCTGCCAGTCCTCGATCTCCTCGGTGGCCGAGAGCTTGGGCGAGCGCTGCTTCTTGCGGTAGTCGTTGATGAAGTTGTTGGTCAGGATGCGGTGCAGCCACGCCTTGAGGTTGGTGCCCTCGCGGAACTGGTGGTAGGAGGTGAACGCCTTGGTGACGGTCTCCTGAACCAGGTCCTCGGCGTCGGCGGTGTTACGGGTCAGACGCATCGCGGATGCGTAGAGCTGACTGGTGACCGGCACGACATCGCGTTCGAACCAGTCCTGGCGCTGCTCTTCCGTCATCGTGATCATTGGACCCCCTCGCGCTTTCCCCCCAAATACCGTCCGGCAAAGTGGTGACGCACCCCTTCTGACGGCGTATCCGATGCTCGCAGGCACCTCGTAAGGAGGCCGTTAAAAGCTCTACGTGGTCAGGGGATTGATCTTTGGCTGTGCCGATGGCGGGTGCGACACGCTCTACAGCCGGACAAGTCTCAGTATCGTAACATCGTTCTCCCGATTCGGTAGGAGATGTGTCTATCATCACATAACCCCAGGTAGCAGCCCATTTCGGGTGGCGGGAAACGTCGATCGCCACGGCCCGGGAACCCACCCCCGCCGGACGGCCGAGGCCGACCGGCGGGGCGAGGCCCGCACCCCGAGAAACTCCGACACCCATCTCCACGCCTCCCCGCTTCCCGCGCATTGGGGACTTAATCTCTCCCTAAGAGACGGATCGACACGCCCCCGGGTTCACCCGAACGCCCCCGTCTCGGCTCGCGGGCCCGCCACCGGTCACGGCGCCGGGCGGGAGGTCAGGCGGCCCTCGCCGGGTCGACCTCGAAGAACGTCGCCAGGTCGTCGAGGATGGAGTGCGCTCCCTGGATGCCGACGGCGCTCATCCAGGTGGCGTCGCTGACGTCGTGCTTGACGCCCTTGAGCCTGCCCCAGAGCGGGCTGGCCTCGAACTTCTCCTTCACCGGCTTCACCGCCGGGTCCTGGTAGGCCGCGACGAAGATGTGCTCGGCGTCGAGCTGGGAGATGTTCTCCTGGCTGATCGGAACCATGATGGTGTCGGTCACGGTCGGCTGGTCCTCGGGGCGCGGGAAGCCGACGTCCTTCAGCACCAGTCCCGAGTAGGAGTTCTCCACGTACAGGCGGACGGTCGGCTCGCCCGCGAAGCGGACGACGGAGACGGTGGGCAGCTCGCCGTCCTTGGCCTTGATGGACTCGCCGATCTTGGCGGCGCGGTCCCGATACTCGGTGAGCCTGCGCTCGGCGAGGTCCTCCTTGCCCAGGGCCTCGCCCACGAGCTTGAGGTTCTCCTGCCAGATCGCCCCCGTGGTCTCGCTGAAGACCGTCGGCGCGATCTGTGCCAGCTTGTCGTACAGCGCCTCGTGGCGGACCTTGGCGGAGACGATCAGGTCGGGCTTGAGCGCGACGATCCGCTCCAGGCTCGGCTGCTCCAGGGTCCCGACCGACGTGGCCTCCTTGGCGTGGCCGAGGACCGGGGCGAGATAGCCGGGCAGCTTGTCGTCGATGCCCCGGTAGCTGGTGAACCCCACGACGTCGGTCTCCAGGGTCAGCACCGCGTCGACGAAGCTCTGGTCGAGGGCGACGACCCGCTTGGGCCGGGCCGGGATCTCGGTCTCCCCCATGACGTGCTTCACCGTCCGGGGGTAGGCCGCCGCGTCGCTCGCCCCGGGGGCCGCGGACGCGCCCGCGGCTCCCGAGGTCTCCCCCGCACTGCCCGGGGTGGTCGAACCACAGGCGGCGAGACCGCCGGACAGCACCACTCCCGCCACTCCGAGGGCCAGGACGCGCAACGCTCTCATCTTCATCGGTTCCTTCGTCAAATTAAGGTCAGCCTTATTTAGCTTAGCCATACCTAAACTGGCATACTCGTACCGGCTCGGGCAAGAAAGGGGAGGTCAGGTGATCAACGCGGTGGCCGTCGCACGGCCCGCACCCCTCGCGGGGCCGAAGAAAACCCGTCGGCGACGCCTGCTCGTCCTCGCCGTATCGTTCGCCGTCCTCGCGGCGGCGGTCGTGCTGAGCCTCGCCGTCGGCGCCAAACCGGTGCCTCCCGCCGACGTCTGGCACGCGCTCACCGGCCCCACCGGCACCGAGAACGACATCGTCGTGCGGTCGCTGCGGATCCCCAGGACCGCCATCGGCGTCATGGCCGGGATCGCCCTCGGTGTCGCGGGCGCCCTCATGCAGGGCCACACCCGCAACCCGCTCGCCGATCCCGGACTGCTCGGCGTCACCCAGGGCGCCGCGTTCGCGATGGTCCTCAGCATCATCGCGCTGGGCGTCACCAGCCCGTACGGCTACATCTGGTTCGGTCTCGCCGGAGCCCTCGTCGCCAGCGCGGCGGTCTTCGCCCTCGGCATGGCCGGCGGCAGGGGCGGCCCCACCCCGGTGACCCTCGCCCTCGCGGGCACCGCGGTCAGCGCGTTCCTGTACGGGCTCACCTCGGCGCTCGTCCTCCTGGACGAGCAGGCCATGGACGTCTTCCGCTTCTGGCAGGCGGGCTCCATAGCGGCCAGGGGGGCCGACGTGGCCTGGCAGGTGCTCCCGTTCGTCGCCGCCGGCCTGCTCCTCGCCCTGTTCAACGCGCCCGGCCTCAACGCCCTCTCCCTGGGCGAGGACGTCGCCCGTGCGCTCGGGCAGAACATCACCCTCACCCGTGCCGTCGGCATCGCCGCCGTCACCCTGCTCAGCGGCGCCTCCGTGGCGGCCTGCGGCTCGCTCGCCTTCATCGGCCTGATCGTGCCGCACCTCACCCGGCCGCTCTCCGGCCCCGACCACCGCTGGCTGCTGCCGTACTCGGGCCTGGCGGGCGCCGCCGCCCTGCTCCTCGCCGACGTGGTCGGCCGCGTGGTGGCCTTCCCCGGCGAGCTGGAGGTGGGCGTGGTCCTCGCCCTCGCCGGGGCGCCGTTCTTCATCGTCCTGGTACGACGCAGGAAGCCGGTGCGGCTGTGACCGTCTCCGTCGCGCCCTCCACAGTGCCCTCCTCCCGACGACGCGCCCTGCGCGTCGGACCCGCCTCCTGGCCGCTCCGGCCGCGCTCCGTCGTCGCGGCGCTCGTCCTGCTGGCGATGACGGCGCTGTTCATGGCGCTCAGCATGCGGCTCGGCGACATCCCGATGAGCGTTCTCGACGTCCTTCACGCGATCACCGCCGACGGCCCGGACCATTTCGTGATCATGGAGCTCAGGCTCCCCCGCGCGCTCACCGGCGCCCTCGTCGGCGCCGCGCTCGCCCTCGCCGGGGCGATCACCCAGGCCGTCGCCCGCAACCCGCTGGCCAGCCCCGACATCCTGGGCGTCACCACCGGCGCGAGCGTGACCGTGGTCGCGGTCATCGTGGCGGCGGGAAACACCTGGGGCGGCACCAGCGGCGCCCTCGCCGAGGTGGGCATCCCCCTCGTCGCCCTGCTGGGCGGGCTGGCCGGAGCGCTGGCGGTCTACGCGCTGGCCTGGCGCGACGGCCTGGACGGCTACCGGCTCGTCCTGATCGGCATCGGGGTCTCGGCGATCTGCACCAACCTCAAGTACTGGCTGCTCACCGTCGGCGACGTCAACGACAGCAGCCGGGCCATGGTCTGGATCAGCGGCTCGCTGCACGGCCGGGGATGGGAGCACGTGGTGCCCGTCGCGCTCGCGCTCGCCCTCCTCGTCCCGGCGACACTGCTCGGCACCCGCTCGCTCGGCGCGCTGCGCTTCGGTGACGACACCGTGACCGGTCTGGGCGTACGGATGAACCTCGCGAGGGGGGTGATGATCCTCGCGGCCGTGCTGCTCGCGGCGACGGCGACCGCCTCGGCCGGGCCGATCGCGTTCGTCGCCCTCGCCGCCCCGCAGATCGCACTGCGCCTGGCCGGAGTGGCACAGCCCCCGCTCGTCGTCTCCGCCCTGATGGGCGCGGTCCTCACCACCGGCGCCGACCTGGTCGCCAGGACCGCGTTCACCCCCGTCGAACTGCCGGTGGGCGTGGTCACCGCGGTCCTCGGCGCCCCCTACCTGATCTATCTCCTCGTCCGTGTGCGCAGAAAGGCCCGCCAGTGAGGCTGCAAGCCGTCGACGTCAGACTGGGGTACGGGGACCGCGTCGTCGTCGACGGTCTCGACCTCGGGATCGAGGCCGGGACGGTGACCACGATCATCGGGCCGAACGGATGCGGCAAGTCCACGCTGCTGCGCGCCATGGGACGGCTGCTCAGGCCGTCGGGGGGCGAGGTGCTGCTCGACGGCAAGCGCATCGACAAGATGCCCTCCAGGGAGGTCGCGAGGATCCTGGGCGTGCTGCCGCAGGCCCCCTCGGCTCCCGAGGGACTGACCGTCGCCGACCTGGTCGCGAGGGGACGGCACCCGCACCAGACCTGGTACCGCCAGTGGTCCTCCGACGACGAGTCCGCGGTCGGCGAGGCCCTCGCCATGACCGGACTGCTCGATCTCGGCGAGCGCCCGCTGGACGAGCTGTCCGGCGGGCAGCGGCAGCGGGCGTGGATCTCCATGGCCCTCGCCCAGGGCACCGACCTGCTGCTGCTCGACGAGCCGACGACCTTCCTCGACCTGGCCCACCAGATCGAGGTGCTGGAGCTGGTACGCAGGCTCCACGGAGAGCTGGGCCGCACCGTGGTGATGGTCCTGCACGACCTGAACCTCGCCGCCCGCTACGCCGACCGCCTGGTCGCGATGCGGGACGGCAGGGTCGTCGCCGCGGGCCCTCCGGCCGAGGTGCTCACCGAGACCCTGCTGGCGGAGGTCTTCGAGCTGGACGCCAAGGTCATCGAGGACCCGGTGACCGGCACCCCGCTCGTCGTCCCCATCGGCACCCTGCCGCAGCACCCCCCGCGCTGACCCTCCCTCACTCTCCGAGGAGCGTGTCCACGAAGACCTCGGGGTCGAACGGGGCCAGGTCGTCGGGTCCCTCACCGAGGCCGACCAGCTTGACCGGGACCCCCAGCTCGCGCTGGACGGAGATGATGATGCCGCCCTTGGCGGTGCCGTCGAGCTTGGTCAGGGCGATGCCGGTGATGTTGACGACCTCGGCGAACACCTGCGCCTGACGCATGCCGTTCTGACCCGTGGTGGCGTCGAGGACGAGCAGGACCTCGTCGACCGTGGCCTTCTTCTCGATGACGCGCTTGACCTTGCCGAGCTCGTCCATCAGACCGGTCTTGGTGTGCAGCCGCCCCGCGGTGTCGACGATCACCACGTCGGCCTTCTCCGCGATGCCCTCGGCGACGGCGTCGAAGGCGACGGAGGCGGGGTCGCCACCCTCGGGCCCGCGCACGACCGCGGCTCCGACACGATTCCCCCAGGTCTGCAGCTGGTCGGCGGCGGCGGCGCGGAAGGTGTCGGCGGCGCCCAGCACGACCTTGCCTCCGTCGCCGATGAGGACGCGCGCCAGCTTGCCGGTGGTGGTGGTCTTGCCGGTGCCGTTCACACCGACCACGAGGACCACCGCGGGACGCTCGCCGTGCGGCGTGACGTGCAGCGTGCGGTCCATGTCGACGCCGATCTGGACGAGCAGCTGCTCCCTGAGCAGCGCCCGCGCCTCCTGCGGCGTCCGGCTGCCCAGCACCTTCACCCGGGTGCGCAACTCGTCGACCATCGCCCGGGTCGGCGCCACGCCGACGTCGGCGGTGATCAGGGTCTCCTCGATCTCGTCCCAGGTCTCGTCGTCGAGACGGTCGCGGGAGAGCAGCTCGAGGAGCCCCTTGCCCAGCGTGCTCTGCGACCTGGCCAGCCGGGCGCGGAGCCGTGCCATCCGTCCCGCCGACGGCGGAGGAATCTCGATCACCGGCGCGACGACGGTGACCTCCGGCTCGACCGGCCTGGCGGGCGGCGGCACGGTGGTCGTCGTCGTGTCGTCGTCCACGACCGAGCCCCGGCCGGGGGCCTTCGTCTCCTCGGGGATCGACGGCGCCTCCGGCGGCCGGACCGGCGGCGGCGCGGTCTTACCCCCTGACCTGAACAGCAGGAGCATGCCGCCGGCCGCCAGCAGGGCGATGACGACGATGATCGCGATTATGCCGAGATAGGCTTCCACAAGACCACAGTTTTCCAGACGCTCCGGGATGCTCCGACACCCCGGTGCTCGTGGACGTGGTCGAGGCATCGAGGCTTGAGCGACTCGGGAGGCCGGGAGCCGGGCTTCGCCCGTCGGGGGCGTGCCGGCCTCAGCAGGGCGTCAGGATCGGCCGGACTCCGCGAGCAGATGCACGACACCGGCCGGGTTCTTGATCCAGTGGGTTCTGGAGTCGAGGTTCTCCAGGGGCTCCACCTCGTCACACGGGTGGATGCCGATGCCGGCCAGCTTCCTCGTCGCCGCGTCCAGGTCGTCGGTGTGGAGTTGCAGCCACAGGTCGGGCCGACTGTAGTTGTCGACGCAGTCGAGCCACAGCGTGTTGGCACCGAACCGCACCGAATGGGTTCTCGAGACGGTCGGAGCGTAGGGGACGTCGTCCTCTTCGACGTCGAAGCCCAGAGTGTCGCGGTAGAAAGCCACCGTGGCCTCGTACTGCGCCTTGGGGATCTTCATGGCGATGTTCAGGCCGGCTGTGAATTCGGGCTTGCTCATTCTCGCGGGACTCCTTGGTTCGTGGCGGTGGCGTCCAGTGCGCGTTCCAGCGCGACCAGCCGGTCATCCCACCTGTGGGCGAGCCTGGCCAGCCACACCTGGGCCGTGTGAATGGCGGCCGGTTCCAACCGGTAGGGATGGCGACGGCCGGTCGGTTCGCCGGAGCTGATCAGGCCCGCTTCGGCGAGCTGGCCGAGATGCTTGGCGATCGCCTGGCGGCTGACCGGCAACCGCCGCGCCAGATCGGTGACGGTCGCGGGACCCGCCCGGGCGAGCTCCTCCAGCAGCGCCCGCCGCGTCGGATCGGTGAGTGCCGCGAACACCGCGACGGCCTGCCGTTCCGCGTCAGGCGGCCGCATCGAGGTAGGTCTCCAGGTCGACGAGCTCCGTGTCCCATCCTTGGCTGTTGGCCTTGTGGGCGGATCGGGCCACATCGTCGGCGGCCTGGGTGAACCCGCTCTCCACAAGGCGTAGCCGAGTGCCGTCCGGTACCGGCTCCAGGGTGAAGTCCACGAGTGTCCGGGGTGTGCCGTGCCCCGGCAGGCCCTCGACGGCCCACCTGAAGGCGAAACGGTGCGGTGGGTCGACCACGGCGATCGTGGCGACGGATTCCTGGTCGAGGTCGTCCCAACGGAAGAACGCTCGCCCGCCGGGCCGCAGATCTATCTCCGCTGCCGAGCCGAACCATCGCGAGAGCCCTTCCGCGGTGGTCAGCGCGGCCCACACCCGCTCGACGGGGTGTCGCAGTATCACCACACGTTCGATCTCGTCCGGAACCATACCCCTCCTTCGCAACCTGTAGGTTGCCATTTAATGGCAACCTACAGGTTGCGATCGTTGCCCGCAAGCCACCTCCGCCCCCAAGGGGCGGTTCAACACCGAGGCAGTGCTCGACGCCGAGATGCGCGGAGCGTGTGGGGGCCGCACGGAGCGCGTTCCTACGACAGGCGCTGCCGGCCGATCAGCACGGCGACCCCGTCCAACAGGATTCCCAGGCCGCTCTCGAAGAACCCGGTCAGGTCGAAGGTCGCGGGCGCCACGTGCGCGGGGAGGGCACCGGAGGGCAGGCCGGCACGGAACCTCGGCAGGTAGGCCGAATACCACTCCCCGGTGGACAGGCCCGTATGCCGCTCCGATTCGGCCTGCGGCTCCAGGTTCGTGGCCGTCCCCCGGACGTAGTTGGACACCGCCCACCACACGAGCCTGCCGGCATCCGGCTCGATCCCCAGTTCGCGCACGACGCCCATCCCCCAGTCCCCGTATCTGAGCATGTTGGGCATGGGCTGCGGGTGGGTGAGCGAGACGAGCCGGGGCAGCCAGGGATGCCGCAGGTAGAGTCGCCACTGCAGGCGGGCCGCGAGTTCCAGCCGCGCTCGCCAGCCCGCCGGAGGTGTCGCCGGAAGCTCCAGCTCGCCGAACGCGGTGTCGACCATGAGAGCGGCCAACTCCTCCTTGCCGCGCACGTACCCGTACAGCGACATGGTGGGGATGCCGAGCGCGGTCGCGACGCTGCGGATGGACACCGCGTCGAACCCCTGGGCATCCGCGATGGCGATCGCCGTACGGACCATCCGCTCCCGCCTGTCGTCGTGGACGGTCGCAGAGGCGGGCCGTCGCCTTTCCTTCCGTTGCGGGGCGCCCGGCACGCGGGAGGGCGGAAACGAGCCGGGCGCGGGCTCCGCCACGACGGTGCCGACGCGGGAGATGGCCACCACCACTCCCTCCTGCCGCAGCGTGTTCAGCGCCTTGGCGGCAGTCGCGGGGGCCACCCCCCACTGCTCGGCAACCTGCCTGGTGGAGGGAACGCGGTCGCCTGCACGCAGCTCGCCGGCCTCGACGCGCCGCTTGATCTCACTGACGATCCGCAGGTACGGCGGCGCAGCGCCGGGCCGGTTCACGATCGATCGTCTCCTCACGCCGGAAGCGGCTGCTGTCCTAGTACAGAAAATGCGGCCATCCCCCGCGAAGAACGCCGTCACCTGCCTGGTGGAGGCGGTGAGAGCGATGAATTGTGTCCTAGTACAGGATCGATCGCCACCCATTGAACCGCTGATCCCCGCCTATACGCAGGGTACCGTCCCGGTCGTACGCCGTACCAACGGGAGGAAAGAACCATGCAGGACGCCACCAAAGACCGGCGCAACCGCTACTTCGAAGGCCACTTCGCCCCTGTCAAGGAGGAGGTCACCGTCTACGACCTGCCCGTGACCGGCCGTCTGCCCGCAGACCTGGAAGGCCGCTACCTCCGGATGGGGCCCAACCCGCTGGGCGTGGAAGATCCCGCCACCCACTTCTACGCCTTCGGCGCCGGCATGGTGCACGGCGTCCGCATCCGGGACGGCCGCGCCGAGTGGTACCGCAACCGCTGGGTCCGCTCGGCGGAGATCGCCGACGCCCTGGACAGGCTGCAGCGCGGGGAGGAGCCTCCCGCGTTCCTGCCTCCGTCCCCGAACGTCCACGTGATCGGCCACGCCGGCCGCACACTCGCCCTCGTCGAGGCCGGCGGGCTCCCTCACGAGCTCGGCTACGAGCTGGACACGATCGGGGCGTGCCCGATGGCCGCCACGCCCGAGGGCTCCAGCGCCAACGCGCACTCCAAGGTGGATCCGCGCACCGGTGACCTGCACTCCCTGGCCTATGCGATCGGACGGCCGTTCGCGCAGTACATCGTCACCGACCCCGCCGGCACGGTCACCCGTGTGACGGACGTTCCACTGTCCGGTGAGACCCCGTTCCTGCACGACTTCGCGCTCTCGGAGAACTACGTCATCGTGTTCGACATCCCGCTGACGTTCAGCATGACAGCGATGCTGTTCCGATGGGATCCCGAGCACCAGGCGCGCGTCGGCGTGCTCCCCAGGACGGGCGGTGACATCCGCTGGCTGCCGGTCGAGTCCTTCTATGTCAGCCACATACTCAACGCCTACGACGACGGCTCCACGATCACGGTCGACCTGATCAGATCCGAAGGGCCGGTCGACGTCGCCGATCCGGGCGCGATCTCGCCCACGCTCGACCGCTGGACCATCGATCCGGCAAGCGGCAGGGTGGACCAGCACCGCATCGACGACCGGGCTCAGGACTTCCCCCGTGTGAACGACGCGTTCGCCTCGCGCCCGCACCGCTACGGCTACTCCGCGGTGAGCCCGATCTACGGCGTGCCGTTCACACCTGACGGCCCGCACCCCGACGAGGCGTTCACCAACGCACTCGTCAAGCACGACCTGCGGCGTGCCACGACGGAGGTGCACGGTTTCGCACGCGACGCCGCCGTCGGGGAAGCGGCGTTCGTCGCCAACCCGTCCGGTCGCGGCGAGGAGGACGACGGCTACCTGATGGCCTATGTCGCCGATCCCGAGCGAGGCGCCTCCGACCTGGTGATCCTGTCGGCCCAGGACTTCACGGGACCGCCCGTGGCCCGCATCCACCTGCCCGTGCGCGTCCCGCTCGGTTTCCACGGAAACTGGATCCCCGACGCCTGAAACCGAGCGGCGAACGCCTCGGTGAGTTCGCGCCGAGCCGGAGTACGCGAACCATGCCGGCAAGCCCAGGCCGGCCCGCCGGGTAGCGTCGTGGGCCGCCCGCCGCCGAACGGCACGACTGGATCCGCCAACCGTCGACAACGCTACAAATCCATACGATCACACTGCGGCATCACGGGCAAAGGCTCGCGAACCGCACGCTCAGACGGACTCCCTCAGGCGCTGGCTGATGACCTGGGTGACGCCGTCCCCGCGCATCGACACCCCGTACAGCGCGTCGGCGATCTCCATGGTGCGCTTCTGGTGGGTGATGATGATGATCTGCGAGGTCTGCCTGAGCTCCTCGAAGAGGGTGAGCAGGCGCTGGGTGTTGGTGTCGTCCAGCGCGGCCTCGACCTCGTCCATCACGTAGAACGGCGAGGGGCGCGCCTTGAAGATGGACACGAGGAACGCCACCGCCGTCAGCGACCGCTCGCCGCCCGACAGCAGCGAGAGCCGCTTCACCTTCTTGCCCGGCGGCCTCGCCTCGACCTCGACGCCGGTGGTGAGCATGTTCTCCGGATCGGTGAGCAGCAGCCTGCCCTCACCGCCGGGGAACACCCGTGTGAAGATCGTCTCGAACTCGCGGGCCACGTCCGCGAAGGCTGCGCCGAAGACCTGCTCGACCCGGTCGTCGACCTCCTTGACCACGAGCAACAGGTCGCGGCGGGTCTTCTTGAGATCCTCCAGCTGCGAGGTGAGGAACGAGTGCCGCTCCTCGAGCGCCGCGAACTCCTCAAGCGCGAGCGGGTTGACCTTGCCGAGCTGGGACATCTGGCGGTCGGCCGCCCTGGCCCGCTTGAGCTGCTCGTCGCGGTCGTAGGGAACGGGGTCGCCGTCGGCCGTCGGAACCGGCTCGCCGGGGCCGTACTCGGCGATGAGGGTGTCGGCCTCGACGCCGTACTCCTCCACCGCCCGCCCCTCCAGCTGCTCCAGGCGGAGCCGCTGCTCGGTGCGGGCCACCTCGCTGCCGTGCGCCCGGTTGACCAGTTTGTCCAGCTCGCCGGAGAGCTCCCTGACCCGGATCCGCACGGCCTTGAGCGAGGCGTCGATCTGCCCGCGCGCGAGCTCCGCCTCGTCGCGCTCGCCCGCGGCGGCCTCCAGCGAGGTCTCCAGCGCGCGCAGCGCCAGCTCGGCGCCCCGGACGACCGCCTGGGCCGTCCCTGCCTGCCTGCGCCGCCACTCGCGGCGCTCGGCCGCCCTGGAGCGCTCCTCGCGCTCACGCTCGGCGGCGCGCGTCAGCTCCTCGGCCCTGCCCTCGATGCCCCTGACCCGCTCCTCCGCCGTCCGCACCGCGAGGCGGAGCTCCATCTCGTCCTGTCTCGCCGTCGCGCAGATCTCGGCGAGCTCGTCGCGGAGGTCGGTGCTGGGCTCGATCTCCAGCTCCTCGGCGCCGTCGGCCGCGGCGAGCCGCTCCTCCAGCTCCGCGAGACCCGCCGCGTCGCGGTCGCGCGCCTCCTCGGCGGCCCGTACGCCCCCGGCCAGGCGTTCGCACTCGTCGCGGGCCGCCTTGGCGGCGGCGCCCAGCTGGGCGAGCCGCCTCGCCACCGCGGCGACCTTCTGGTCCGCCTCGCGTTGCCTCGCCCTCACCCGGTCCAGCGCGGCCTGCGCCGCGTTCACCCCCGCCTGCGCGTTCTGCACGCCCGTCTGCGCTTCGGCGACCCGCGCCTGTGCGGCCTCGACCGCGAGCTGCGCCTCCGCCTCGGCCTCCGCGGTCTCCTCCAGCTCCGTTCCCGCCAGCTCGGCGGCGACCCTGGCCCGGGCGAGGTCCGCGGCGGCCTCGTCGAGGGCGGCCCGCATCTGGAGCGCGGAGGTGCCGCCCCCGGAGCCGCCGCGGGCGGTGTGGGATCCCAGGAGATCACCGGCGCGGGTGACGGCCCGCAGCTCGGGACCCTGCTCGACCGCCTTGCTCGCGGTCGCGAGGTCGTCCACGACCAGAACGCCCGCGAGCAGGTGGGCGGCGGCGGCCCGCAGCTCGGGGGAGACCGTGACCAGGTCGATCGCCCACTCGGCTCCGGTCACCGGCACCGGCCCCGGCGAGCCCGACGTGACCTCCCCCGCCCCGCCGGAGGCGATGACGAGGGTGGCGTGGCCTCCTTCGTGGCCCCTGAGGAACTCGATGGCGTCGGCGGCGCTGCGCAGTGAGTCGACGGCGACGGCCTCGGCCGCGGCCCCGAGCACCGCGGCGACGGCCACCTCCGCGCCCGGGCGCACGGACAGCATGGTCGCCACCGGGCCGAGCACCCCGGCCAGGTCGGCGGCGAGCAACGCGGCACCACCGTCGGCACCACCGGCCAGGCCCATCTCCAGCGCCTCGAACCTCGCCCCGAGGGCCGCCACCTCGCGCTGTGCCCGCTGGTCGGCCTCGCGTGCGGCGGTGAGGGCGGCCCTGGCGGCGCCGAGCGCGGAGTTCGGGCCCGCGACGGCCGCCTTCGCCTCCTCGACGCCGGCCCTGGCCGACTCGACGGACTCCCTCGCCTGCTCGACCGTCTCCAGGGCGATCTCCAGCTCCTCGGCGAGAGCGGGGTCGGCGGACGGCTCGGCGCGCTCCTGGCCCTCGTGCTCGGCCTGGGCCTCCTCGGCGCGCTGCTCGGCCTCCCGCAGCGAGTTTCTCAGCCTGCCGATCTCCTCCTCCGCGGCCCCCGCCCGGCTGCGCGCGGCCCCGACCTGCCCCCGCAGCCTGGCCAGGCCCTCGCGCCGGTCGGCGGCGGCCCTCGCCTCGGCGGCGAGTCTCCGCTCCTCGGCGGCGAGCGCGGCCTCGGTCTCGGCGCGTCTGGCCACCGCCTCGGCGAGCGACTTCCGCTCCCCTTCGAGCAACTCGGCCAGGACCCGCTCCTGTTCGCGGACCTCCTCGGCCTCGCGCTCGAAGTCCTCGGGGTCGCGCCCGCGCCGCTCCACGGCGGTCTCGGTGGCGTGCCGGTGCCTCTCGGCGGCGAGCCCCGCCAGACCCCTTAGGCGCTCGCGCAGGGAGGAGAGCCGGAAGAACGTCTCCTGGGCCGCGGCGAGGCGCGGCTGCGCCTCGGCCTCGGCGGACTCCAGCTCCGACTCGGCGACCTGGCCCTGCTCCAGCTCGGTCTCCACCTCGGCGCGGCGGGTGCGGACGGCCTCCTCGTCGGCCATCTCCCGTTCCAGGGTGGTCCGCAGGGTGAGCACGTCGTCGGCGAGCAGCCGGAGCCTGGCGTCACGCAGGTCGGCCTGGATGACGGCGGCCTTACGGGCGATCTCGGCCTGGCGGCCCAGCGGTTTGAGCTGGCGGCGCAGCTCGGTGGTGAGGTCCTGGACGCGGGTCATGTTGGCCTGCATCGCGTCGAGCTTCCGCAGCGCCTTCTCCTTGCGCTTGCGGTGCTTCAGGACACCCGCGGCCTCCTCGATGAACGCCCTGCGCTCCTCGGGTCCCGCGTGCAGCACCTGGTCGAGCTGGCCCTGCCCGACGATGACGTGCATCTCGCGGCCGATGCCGGAGTCCGACAGCAGCTCCTGGATGTCGAGCAGGCGGCAGGTGTCACCGTTGATCGCGTACTCGCTCTGGCCCGCCCGGAACATCAGGCGGCTGATCGTCACCTCGGTGTAGTCGATCGGGAGCATGCCGTCGGTGTTGTCGATGGTCAGCGTGACCTCGGCGCGTCCCAGCGGCGCTCGCGAGGAGGTGCCGGCGAAGATGACGTCCTCCATCTTGCCGCCGCGCAGCGACTTGGCGCTGTGCTCGCCCATGACCCAGGCCAGGGCGTCGACCACGTTGGACTTGCCGGATCCGTTGGGGCCCACGACGGCGGTGATGCCCGGCTCGAACCGGAGCGTGGTGGCCGAGGCGAAGGACTTGAACCCGCGCAGGGTGAGGGTCTTGAGATACAACGAACCCCCCATTCATGGCGCGGCCGCGCCGACCGGCGTGTCACGCGCCGCGTCCCGGGCGCCGGTGAACGCGTCCGCCCCTGTCAGACCACTGCCGGAGCACTGCCAGAGCACTGTCGGAACACTGCCGGCCGACTGTCGGCCCACTGCCGCGGTCACGCGGGAAGACTACCGTTCTTCACCCGCACCCGCCCGCGCACCGCCTATCGTGCCCTGCATGGACGCGGAACGCGGCGGGGACGAGGCTCCATCCCACCCATCGGGCGACAGGGGACATCTCGGGCGACGTGCCTTCCTGGTGGGCGGCGGGCTGGCCGCCCTCGGCCTCGGTGGCGCCGCCCTGGCGGCCGGCCCCGACGGCATCCGGGGCGCGTACGCCCAGATCGTCTGCGGCGCGGTTCCCGAGCCCCCGGTGACCTCTCCTGGAACGCTCCAACGCAGCCGGGTCGACCGGCGACGGGTGATCATAGGGCTGCCGCCGGGGGCCGAGGACGGGCTCCCCGCGGTGATCATGCTGCACGGGGCCGCGGGTGACGCGCGCACGCCGTTCGACGTGTACGCGATCGACCGTTACCTGGCCGCGGGAGGCGGGCGCTTCGCGGTGGTCTCCATCGACGACTGGCCCTCCGCCGACATTCCCGGCACGCTACTGCCGTACCTGAACACGAACGGGATGGACACCACGAGGATCGGGCTGATGGGGTGGTCGTCGGGCGGCGCCGGGGCGCTGAGGCTCGCCGCGGAGCTCGGTCCCGAGCAGGTGGCCGCGGTGGTCGCGGCGTCGCCGACGGTGAGCGCGGCGCAGGCGCCGCTGCGTGAGCTCGTGGACATCCCGGTCTGGCTGGGCTGCGGTGAGCGCGACGCGTGGGCCAGGCAGACCCAGACCATGCTGAAGGGCCTGAAGGCGCTGGGTGCCACCGCCGAAGGCGGCATCACAGAAGGGTGCCAGGACACGGCCTACCGCCGCAGGGTGTTACCCGAGCAGCTTGCCTTCCTGGCACGACACATACAGCGCACGTAACGGATGTGACGTGCGTACCGCTATGACAAGGGACGCCCCGACGAGGCGTCCCTGTACAGTGTTGTTCCGCCCCGGCCCCCGTTAGGTGAGGGCCGGCTCACGATCCTGCAGACGGTTGAACTCCTCATCGCGGGTGTTGGCCGCGAGTTCGTCGTTCTGGGCCTGGAGCCGGGTGAGCTCTCCCTCGAGATCACGGATGCGCTGCTGGAGGCGACGCATTTCCGAGACCATACGAGGGTCGGGACCGCCGACGTGGCCGAGTAGAGCCTTCGCCATAGTAAAGGGTCCTCCACGCTGAGTGACCAGACTGGTTCGCGCACTTCTTTGCCGCGGGAGGGGTGCGCGTGGTTCTTTATCAAGAGTCGCACCGGTGAGGGAGACGGTCAAGCTGAACGCTCCAGGTGGATGCACCAGTAGGCACTCTCGACAGTCAACTATACCTCATTTTGGGCGGTTTGGGGAAGCGGTCAGCGCTCGACAAAACCTTCGACACCGCCCTTGGTCTCACTCCAGCGTTCGACGACTCCGGCGACCTGGCCGGGAGTCTCACCGCCCCTGAGGAGCTCGAGCAGCCTGGCACACGATTTCTCCGGGCCCTGCGCGACCACCTCGACCCGGCCGTCCTCGGTGTTGCGCGCCCAGCCGACCAGGCCGAGCTCAAGCGCCCGCGCACGCGTCCACCAGCGAAAACCCACCCCCTGCACCCGGCCCCTCACCCAGGCGGTGAGCCGTACCTCCGTCATGCCGCGACCTTCCTGGGCCTGGGCTGGCAGCGGGGGCAACTGTAGGAGGAACGGTTCATGAACGATTCGCGGACGATCGGGGAACCGCACCTGGAGCAGGGTTCGTCGCGCCGACCGTAAACCGCGAGGGAACGGTCGAAATAACCGCTCTCCCCGTTGACATTCACGTAAAGACTGTCGAAGGATGTGCCGCCCTCCGACAGGGCCGCGGCCATCACCCCCCGGGCGGCGGCCAGCAACTCGGCCACCTTCGGTCCGGTCAGCGTCGCGGTGGGACGGGCGCCGTGCAGCCTGGCCCGCCACAGGGCCTCGTCGGCGTAGATGTTGCCGACACCGCTGATCAGCGACTGGTCCAGGAGCGCCCGCTTGACCTCGGTCTGCCTGGCGCGCAGCCGGTGGGCGAACCCGTCGTCGTCGAAGTGCCTCTCGAACGGGTCGGCCGCGATGTGCGCGATCGGCTCGGGCACCGCCCGGCCGCCGGCCTGGGTCATCCCGGTCACCAGCACGTGGCCGAAGGTCCGCTGGTCGACGAAGCGCAGCTCGGGACCGCCGTCGGCGAAGCCGATCCTGACGCGCAGATGCTTCTCCGGCGCCGAGTCCGGCTCCACGACGAGCAGCTGACCGCTCATCCCGAGGTGGGCGAGGATCGCGTCCGAGCCGCCCAGGGGCAGCCACAGGTATTTGCCCCTGCGCTCGGCGGGGCCGATCGTGCGGCCCTCCATCCGGGCGGAGAACTCCGCGGCGCCGGGGACGTGCCGCCTGATCGCCCTCGGGTGAAGCACCTCGGCACGGGCGACGACCCGGCCGGAGACCCACCGCTCCAGGCCGCGGCGTACCACCTCGACCTCGGGCAGCTCGGGCATGCGTCCCTCCTCTGGCGACGGATCAGCCGATGGATCGGCTGGCCTCGCGCCGCTCGCGGTCCTCGCGGATGCGGTTCCAGGCGGCCTCCGCGGCCTGCTGCTCGGCTTCCTTCTTCGAGCGCCCCGCCCCCGAGCCGTACCCCTCGCCACCGACGCGGACGACCGCGGTGAAGGACTTGGCGTGGTCGGGACCGCTCTCCTCGACATGGTATTCGGGCACGCCGAGCGACTCGGACGCGGTGAGCTCCTGCAGGGAGGTCTTCCAGTCGAGCCCGGCGCCGAGCGAGGCGGAGCGGGTGATGAGGGGGTCGAAGAGCAGGTGGACGACGCGGAACGCCTCGTCCAGCCCCCTGTTCACGTAGACCGCGCCGATGAGCGCCTCAAGGGTGTCGGCGAGGATCGAGGACTTGTCGCGCCCTCCGGTGCCCTCCTCGCCCCGGCCGAGCCGCAGGAATCGGCCCAGCCCCAGGGTGCGGGCCACGTCGGCGAGGGCGCGCATGTTGACCACCGCGGCCCTGAGCTTGGCGAGCTGCCCCTCGGGCAGGTCGGGGTGGTTGCGGTAAAGGGTGTCGGTGACGACGAGGCCCAGCACCGAGTCTCCGAGGAACTCCAGGCGCTCGTTGGTCGGCAGGCCGCCGTTCTCGTACGCGTAGGAGCGGTGCGTCAGCGCCCGCTCCAGGATCGCGACGTCGAGGCGCACCAGAAGGAGGCGCTCCAGCTCTTCCTTGACGAACTCCACGGCGACAGGCTTGACGCTTGTACCCACGACTTCTCCTCGCACGTTCTCTCAGCGAATGCGCGATGGCGAAGGTAGGGAAAGGAAGATGCCCGAAGATGTGGTGGGCGCCGGGAGGGCACGCGTTCTACCGCGAACCCCGGCGTCCACCACAGCCGCGGGCGAACCGCCATCGCAGAGGGCGCAGACGTTGACACCGACCGGGACCCGTGGCGGGCCCGGTCGGCATCCGTCGGTCAGAATGCGATCAGGCGGAGGGCTCGATCACCTGACGGCGGTTGTAAGTGCCGCAGGTCGGACACGCCACGTGCGGACGCTTCGGCGAGCGGCACTGGGGGCAGCTCACGAGCGAAACCGCGGCGGCCTTCCACTGCGACCTGCGGGAGCGAGTATTGCTCCGCGACATCTTGCGCTTGGGGACAGCCACGTCAGCTCTCCTGATCGTTGTTATGTTCCGGAACCAGACCTTGCAGCTTCGCCCAGCGGGCGTCGATCACCTCGTGGCCGTGGTCAGGCTCGGCATCGGCCAGCCTGACACCGCACTCCACGCAGAGCCCGGCGCAGTCTTCACCGCAGACCGGGCTCAACGGCAGTGTGAGCACCACCGCGTCGCGAAACACGGGTTCGAGGTCGAGAAGCTCACCGTCGAGAAGCGAGTCACCCTCGGCAGCATCCTCTGCCGAGTAGAAGAACAGCTCCTGGAAGTCCACCTCGCTGCGCGAGATGACCGGTTCCAGGCAGCGTGCGCACTCCCCCCGCAGCGGGGCTTGCGCAGTGCCCGTGACGAGCACACCCTCCATGACCGCCTCAAGCCGGATGTCCAGCTCGACGTCGGCGTCCTTGGGGACGCCGATCATGTCGACGCCGATGTCCGCCGGTGCCGGGAGCGCGAGATTCATCCGGCGCATCGACCCCGGTCGCCGCCCAAGATCATGGGTGGAGATCACCCATGGGGCGCGGGGGTCAAGGTGCTGAGTCATTTCGCTCTCGTTAGGCATGGCGCATCATCGCCGTCGTGCAAGGCCGAAACAAGAGAATAGCAGGGCCTAGCCCCTGAGCCGTTCGACCAGGAGTTCCTGTACGAGATCGGGAACCAGCCCGGCCACGTCCCCGCCGTACTTGACGATCTCCTTGATGCGGCTGGACGACAGGAACGAGACCTCGGGCCCGGTGGCCATGAACAGGGTCTCCACCCCGGACATCCGGTAGTTGAGCTGCGCCATCTGGAGCTCGTAGTCGAAGTCGCTCACCGCGCGCAGGCCCTTCACGATGGCGGGGATCTCCTGCTGCCTGCAGTAGTCGACCAGGAGCCCGTGGAATTTGTCCACGCGGACGTTCCCGTACTCCTTGGTGACCGTCTGGAGGGTCTGGATGCGTTCCTCCACCGTGAAGAGGCTCTTCTTCTCGATGTTGATCAGTACGGCCACGACGACCTCGTCGTACTGCCGGGAAGCCCGGCCGATGATGTCCAGATGACCGTTCGTGACGGGATCGAAGGATCCCGGACAGACAACGCGACGCAAGGTGGACCCCCTGCTCTAAGGATTCCCGGCGGCGCGACCGTACCAAACGGACGCTTCGCCGTAACGACGGACCCTCTCCTCTTCGTACCCCGCGGGCCAGACCAGACCCTTCCCCCTGCTCTCCCGCTCCACCGCGACCAGCGCGTCCTCGGCCAGCCAGCCCCGGTCGCGCAGAGACACGAGCATCGCGTCCACCTCCTCGCCGGCCAGCGCGTACGGCGGGTCGGCGAAGACGAGGTCGTACGGCCTCCCGGCGCCCCCTGTGTCTTCTGTGTCTCCGGCGTCTCCGGCGTCTCGGGTGCCCCCCGGGCCCCTCGCCAGCAGGCGCTCCACCCTGTCGGCGGCGACCTCGGCCCCCGGCAGTCCCAGCGAGGCGATGTTCTGCCTGATCGTCCGGATCGCCTTCGCGTCCGACTCCACGAGGAGCGCGTGATGCGCTCCCCTGGAGAGCGCCTCAAGCCCGAGCGCCCCCGAGCCCGCGTAGAGGTCGAGCACCCGGCACCCCTCCAGCGGGCCGATCAGCGACCCCACGGTGGAGAAGATCCCCTCCCTCGCCCGGTCACTGGTGGGGCGGGTCCCCCGCCCCGGTGGCACGGCCAGCCGCCGTCCTCCTGCGCTTCCCGCGATGACTCGGCTCACCCGGCCATCCTCTCAGTGCCGTCCGCGCCGCCGTCCACGCCGCGGGCGCAGCGGCGCCGCACGCACCCCGGCGTGTCGCGACGCATCACATAACCGCAGGTCAAAAGGGTCCTGATAGGTGATCTAGGTCAAGAGTGGGCAAGGAGTGGCGACGAAAGCGTAAGGGTCGTTCCGTCCGGTGCCGGTCCCTTGCATGATGATTCCTGCGGCCTCCAAGTGACCCAGGGGGAGGCCGACCGGCGTGATCGTGAGCCCTTCCGCACGCCGGTGCTCTCGGCACCTGACCCGGGAGTGGGCCCAAGCGGGGACGGCATTCGGGGGGAGGCCGTCCCCGCAGTTGGGCACAGGGGCCGGTGAACGCCCCCGGCCCCGAGAAGAACCCTTGGACACCTCGTCACCCGCCCCATCAGGTCTTCTCCAGATATTCCGCGCGCTCGTCCGCGAGGAGCCTGTCGATCTCGGCGCGGAGCACGGGATGGCCGGCGAGCTCGGGGTCGGCCTCCAGCATCGCCTCGGCGTCCAGGCGCGCGGCGTGGATGACGTCCTCGTCACGCAGCAGCCTGAGCATCTTCAGCGACGATCTGCGCCCCGACTGGGCCACACCGAGCACATCACCCTCCCTGCGCTGTTCCAGGTCGACACGGGACAGCTCGAAGCCGTCCAGGGTGGCCGCCACCGCGTCGAGCCGTGCCCTGGCGGGCGTGCCCCCCGGAGAGTCGGTCACCAGCAGGCACAGGCCGGGCAGCCCGCCGCGCCCGACCCGGCCGCGGAGCTGGTGGAGCTGGGAGACGCCGAAGCGGTCGGCGTCCATGATGACCATGACCGAGGAGTTGGGGACGTCGACGCCGACCTCGATGACCGTGGTCGCCACCAGCACGTCGATCTCCCCCCTGGTGAAGGCCTTCATCACCGCCTCCTTCTCCTCGGGCGGCAGCTTGCCGTGCAGCACCTCCGTACGCAGCCCGTGCAGCGGCCCGTCGGAGAGCGTCTCGGCCACGTCGAGCACCGCGAGCGGCGGTCTGCGCTCGTCGTCGGCCTTCGACATGTCGCCCTCGTCGCCCTCCAGGTCGCCGATGCGCGGGCACACGACGTATGCCTGGCGGCCCAGCTCGATCTCCTCGCGCAGCCGCGTCCAGGCCCGGTCGAGAAAGTGCGGCTTCTCCGCGGCGGGGACCACGTGCGTGGTGATCGGAGCACGGCCGGAGGGCAGCTGGGAGAGCGTGGAGACCGTGAGGTCGCCGAAGACGGTCATCGCGACGGTGCGCGGGATGGGCGTGGCGGTCATCACGAGCACGTGCGGGCGGCCGCCCCCGGCCTTCTCGCGGAGCGCGTCGCGCTGCTCGACGCCGAACCGGTGCTGCTCGTCGACCACGACCAGGCCGAGGTCGGCGAACTGGACGCGCTCCTGCAGGACCGCGTGGGTGCCGACGACGATGCCCGCCGCGCCGGAGGCCGCGTCGAGCATGGCCGAGCGGCGGGCCGCGGCGCCCAGCGAGCCGGTCAGCAGGGCGACCGCGGTGCCGCCGAACATGCCGCCGGTGGCCAGGTCTCCGAGCATGGCCGAGATCGACCGGTGATGCTGCTGCGCGAGCACCTCGGTGGGTGCCAGCAGCACGGCCTGCCCCCCGGCGTCGACCACCTGGAGCATCGCGCGCAGCGCGACGATGGTCTTGCCCGCGCCGACCTCGCCCTGGAGCAGCCGGTGCATGGGGTGGGGCAGCGCCAGGTCGGCCGCGATCTCCTCGCCCACCTCGCGCTGCCCCTCGGTGAGCTCGAACGGCAGCCGCCCGTCGAAGTCGGCGAGCAGCCCGCCCGAGATCGCGGGCCGGGGCGTGGCGGGCCAGGAGGCCGCGGCCATCCGGCGCTGCAGCAGCACCGCCTGGAGCAGGAACGCCTCGTCGAACCTGAGCCGTTTGCGCGCCCTGGCCACGTCGGCGTGGTCGCGGGGGCGATGGATCGCGAGCAGCGCCTCCGACAGGCCGGGGAGCCGGTGCCGGGCGCGCAGCTCCGCGGGGAGCGAGTCGTCGAGCTCGCCCATCGTGTCGAGGACGACACCCAGTGCCCTGCGGATCGCCCAGGGCGTCACGTCCTTGCCCGCCGGGTAGATCGGCACGAGCGCGGCGGCGAACTCCTCCGCGCCCGCCTCGCTCTCCTCGATCATCTCGAACTC
Organism: Streptosporangium sp. NPDC049078; assembly: GCF_040648855.1. NCBI lineage: Bacteria > Bacillati > Actinomycetota > Actinomycetes > Streptosporangiales > Streptosporangiaceae > Streptosporangium > Streptosporangium sp. NPDC049078. Next base: position 251,794 of record NZ_JBEZEL010000003.1, on the reverse strand, counting down.
GGGGTGGGAGAGCTGCCACTTGCGCTTCTCGCCCTGGCCGAAGGCGCCGACCTTCCCCGCGAACATGCCGCGCCTGCCCGGCTTCAGCCGCGTCTCCGCGATATGGGACGTCTTGCCGAAGAACGAGAGATAGATCTTGCTGCCCCGGGCGTCGGCGACCTCGACCTCCAGCCAGGTGCCGCCCTTGTTGCGCATCGGCCTGCGCATGGCCCTGGTGACCTCTCCCACCACGGTGACGTGGTCGTCGACCCGAAGATCGTCGAGATCGGTCAGCTCGCCCCGTTCGGCGTAGCGCCGCGGGTAGTGCCGCAGCAGGTCGCCGACGGTGCGCAGGTCGAGAACGCTCTCCAGCAGCTTGGCCGTCTTGGGGTCAAGCGCCTTCGCCAGCGGCTCGTCGAAGCTCGTCACCCCCGTTTTCTACCGTGTCGAGGCGACAGAATTCACCCGCCACGACGTACCCGGGCACCCGGCGCCGTCTCACTCCACGCCGATGAGCAGCGGGTAGCCGCCCTGCCCGCCCTCGTAGCGGACCACCTCGATGTCCGGCCTGGTCTCGGCCAGATACTCGGCCACGGCGCGGGCGAGCCCCTCCGGCGCGTCGGCCCCCTCCAGGACGGTCACCAGCTCACTGCTCGACGAGACCATGCGGCGTACGACCTCCAGCGCGGTCGCCACCAGGTCCGTGCCGATCAGCGCGGCGTCGCCGTCGACCACCCCCAGGACGTCGCCGGGCGAGGTCAGGCCCGCGCTCGTCATCACCTCGCGGTCGGCCACCCAGACGTGCCCGTGGCGGGTGTGCGCGGCGGCCTCGGTCATCGCCACCACGTCGTCGTCGAATCGGCGCAGCGGGTCGTGGACGGCGAGCGCCGACAGGCCCTGCACCGAGGCCCTGGTCGGGAGCACGCCGACCACCAGGCCCTCCTCCCTCGCGACCTCCGCCGCGGCGGCCGCGACCTCGCGCGTCCCGCTGTCGTTGGGCAGGACCACGACCTCGGAGCCCGCCTCGCGGATGGCGGCGAGCACCGTCGCCAGCGGAGGGCTCGATCCGGGCTCGCGCCGGACGACCACGGCCCCGGCCTCCTCGAACACCGCCGCCAGCGCGGGTCCCGCGGCCACCGCGACCACGCCCCTGCCCCGCGCGGCCGGATGGATCCTGCCCGAGCCGACCAGGTACGTCACCTTGATCCGGTGGGGACGGCCCAGCCTCGTCGCCGCCTCGATCGCCGCGCCGGCGTCGTTCACGTGGACGTGGACGTTCCACAGGCCGTCCCCGCCCACGATCACCAGCGAGTCGCCGAGCGCGTCGAGCTCCTCGCGCAGCGCGGCGACCTCCTCCTGGCCGGCGTCCAGCAGATACATGACCTCGTAGCCGGGCCCGTCTTCGCCCTCCCCCGCCGCGGTCTCGGGGACGACCCGGTGTGCCGGAGCCGGGATGTCCACCCGCCCGGTGTAGGAGTCGGTGACGACGGCGGCGAGGCTCTCCAGGATGATCGTCAGACCGGCGCCGCCCGCGTCGACCACCCCGCCGCGGGCCAGCACGTCGAGTTGCCCGGTGGTACGGCCGAGCGCGGAGCGCGCCTCCCCCGCCGCTCTCCTCGCGACCGAGGCGAGGTCCTCCCGCCCGTCGCGCACCGCCGTCGCCACGGCCGCCAGGACGCTCAGGATCGTGCCCTCGACCGGTCTGGAGACCGCGGCCCGGGCGAGTTCGGCGGCTCTGACCAGGCCCCGCCCGAGGTCCGCGCCGCGTCCCTCGGCCTCCCAGAGCACCTCGGCGAGGCCGCGCAGCGCCTGGCTGACGATCACCCCCGAGTTGCCCCGGGCGCCGAGCAGCGCCCCCTGCGCGAACGCCCGCCAGGTGGCCTCGGCACCGGCGTCGGCGGGCAGCCCGTCGAGCGCCTCCGCGGCGGAGAGCATGGTCAGGTGCAGGTTGGTGCCGGTGTCGCCGTCGGGTACCGGGAAGACGTTGAGCGCGTCGATCTCCTCGCGCGCCCTTCCCAGCGTCTCCGCCGCGAGCCGTGACCACCTGCGCACCGCGGGCGGGTCGAGAACCTGCAGCATTCCTGCCCTCCTGCTCTCCCACACCTGCTCACGCCCGTCCTGGAACGCGCCGACCGCCCCCTGGAGGTCGGAAGGCGGCCGATGTCCCGGCGCGAAACCCGCTTCTGCTCGCGCTCGTCCCGTGATGCGCTACGGTTGCCTCCGGAGATTATCCCCGTTCGACCGTTCGCCGCGGTTCGCGTTCGCGTGCAGGGCCGGACATCGGATATCCTCGTGTGGCCAGCCGGCCGTCCCGGCGTGCCCGATGATCGCCGCCAGTGCGGCGGATCGAGCCTCTCGACTGATATAAGGAGCGAACCGTGGCTTCCGTCTGCGACGTTTGCGCTAAGAAGCCGACCTTCGGCAACAACGTCTCCCACTCGCACCGCCGCACCCGCCGCCGCTGGAACCCCAACATCCAGCCCGTGCGCGCAGTGGTGAACGGCACGCCGAAGCGGCTGAACGTGTGCACCTCCTGCATCAAGGCCGGCAAGGTCACCCGCTAGCCAGACCTTCGCGAAGCCCGCCGCCCTCTCGACAGGGCGGCGGGCTTCGTCGTTCCCCGAGGGTTTCCCTCCCGTTCACGAGGTCCCTCCGATCCGGGCCCGCCCGTCCGGGGAACGCCCTGCCCCGGAAGCCGCCCCGCTTCCGAGGTCGTCCCCGTGTGAAAGGGCGTGGGGGTCCGTGAGGGTCAGGGGGAGACGCGCAGCCGCCAGGCGTGGTCCACGGGGCCGATGCCCGCTCCCAGCGGGAAACCGTGCGCGATCGCGCCGGTGACGTACGCCTTCGCCTTCTCCACGGCGGCCGGGACGTCCTCGCCGAGGGCGAGGTGGGAGGCGATCGCGGAGGCCAGCGTGCAGCCCGTGCCGTGGGTGTGCCGGTTGTCGTGGCGCTCCGCGCCGAAGCGGAACTCCCGGGTGCCGTCGGTCAGCAGGTCGATCGGGGCGCCCGGCAGGTGGCCTCCCTTGATGAGCGCCCACCTCGGCCCGAACTCCAGGACCGCGTCCGCGGCCCGGCGCAGGTCGGCCTCGTCCTCGACCTTCATCCCGGTGAGCTGCAGGACCTCCCACAGGTTGGGGGTGACCACCGTGGCCGTGGGCAGCAGGCGCGACTTCACCGTCTCCACGGCCTCGGGGGCGAGGAGCGCGTCGCCGTGCTTGGAGACCCCGACGGGGTCGACCACGACGGGCACGTCCAGCCTCGCCAGTACTTCGGCCACCGTCTCCACGAGTACGGGCGAGGCGAGCATGCCGGTCTTGACCGCCTGTGCCCCGATGTCACCGAGCACCGAGTCGAGCTGGGCACGTACCGCCTCGGGAGGAAGCTCCCAGTAGCCCTGCACGCCCATCGAGTTCTGCGCGGTCACCGCGGCGATCACACTCATGCCGTGTACGCCGAGGGCCAGCATGGTCTTCAGGTCGGCCTGGATGCCCGCGCCGCCTCCGGAGTCGGAGCCGGCGACGGTCAGCACGCGAGGGGGAGTCAAAACGGTCATGTTTCCCATCCAACCAGTCGCATCCAACCGGCGTCGTCCACCCGCGTGCCTCTGGACGTCGATGTCCGGCCCGATGACTCGTCGCCCACCGACGAGCCCGCCCCCGAGCCCCTCGTCGTCCACGCGGCGCCGCTCCGGCCGCGAAGCGCTCCCCTGGCCTTTCCCGTCCCCGGCGCGGGACCTCTCGACACCGCTTCCCGAGACGACGCTTCCCGAGACAGGGACGCCTCCCCCCGGAGGTTCTCGCCGCTCCAGAGCCCTCTGAGCGGCTCTCTGCCGGTTTACGGTGGAAACAGGATCCTTGACCGTCTACGGCTTCATTGGGGCCGTGTGGGCGGTTTGGAGGGCTGTGCCGTGAGCGCCCCCGGTCAGGCGACGGAGCACTCTCCCTGGTCGCTCCGGCAACTCGCCGGGATCTCCGCGTCCCCGCTCGCGGTGAAGGTGACGACGAATCTCTCACCGGCCCTCAGGTTCTTCCGCGACTCGATCACCAGGTCGCCGTCGACCTGCTCCCAGCCGGCTCCCCGCACCGAGGAGATCTCACCGCTGACCGGCAGGCTCACCGTCAGGTTCGCGACGTTCTCGTTCGCGGCGACCACGAGTTCGACGGTGTAGGTCCGCGAGCTCTCCCGCACCACGCCGGCGCCGACCGTGATCGCGGCGCCCCCCGCGGACGGGGGCGCGACGAAGGTCGTCTCACTGGGCGCGGGATCGGGTCCGGCGCTGCTCAGGGGCTGCTCGGCGGGGGCCGGTGTCTGTTCGCCGACGACGAGGGGCTCGGGGGCGGAGCCGGGCTCGTCGGTGGGTGACGAGTCGTCGGGCCGGGCGTCGACGTCCAGGGGCGCGCGGGTGGCCTTCGGCGTCGGCGTGGGCCGTGGGGTGGAGGTGGTGCCCCCGTCTCCCCTGCGGGGGGAGGGCCGGTCAGGTGCGGCCGTGGGCCTCGCCTTCTCGTCCTCGGGCTCCGGAGTCTCGTCGCCCGGCTCCGCGGGTTCGTCCTCCGGCGCCGGTTCCTCGGTGGGCTCCTCGGCGAGGCCGGTGTCGTCCGCCTCCGGTAGCGGCTGGTTCGACGCCGCGACGCAGCCGGCGGGCGGGCAGTCGGCGGGGCTCTCCGAACCGGCCAGGGCCCGGACGCCGACCACGGTCCCGCCCAGCACCACGGCCACCGCGGCGACGATCAGCAGTGCCTTCCTGACCCGTCCGCCGGATCCCTCTTCGTCCTCGGGCCACGGGTCGAGCGCGGTGGAGGTCGCTGACGTCGCTGCCGTGTCGGACGGCTCGGACTCCGAGGTCCATCCCGATCCCAGGAAACCCGTCCGGGTCTCGGCGCTCACCGACTCCTCGGGACGGAGCCGGCGCCCGAGCGGCTCGTCCCTGGGACCCGGTTCCGGAGTGGGCTCCGGCCTGCGTTTACCCCGGTTCGGGAGAGCCTCTTCCCCGTTCGCGCCGTGGCGGCCCATGTGGCCCCTTTCTCGAGGGAATCTCGACCGCCCATCTTCATACCAGTTAGATAACCGTTTGTCGCAATTTTCACAAACATCACAGGAAGTGGTACATGTCACTCCCGGAAGTGATCCCAGCCTCCGTGATCAAGAAGAAGGCCCTTGACCTGCACACCTTCCCCCTCGACGACGTGACCCACCACGTTCCAGCCCTCCGGGAGCCCCAGGTGAGCGGGGAAGGTCGCGGCGAGGGCGTGGTCGTCGCCGCCGGAGAGAATCCACTCCAGCGGATCGACGCCGAGCAGCCGGGCGGCCTCCCCCATCACCGGCGGGACGGCGAACGCCTCCGGGTCGAGGACGAGCGCGGTCCCGGCCGCCGCCGCCACGTGGCCGAGATCCTGGAGCAGGCCGTCGCTCACGTCGAGCATCGCGGTCGCGCCGAGCGCGGCGGCCTCCGGGCCGCGTGCGTAGGGGGGCAGCGGGCGGCGGTGGGCGTCGATCAACTCCGTCGGTCCCGTCGATCCCGCGCGAAGCAGCGCGAGCCCGGCCGCGGCGTACCCGAGGCGGCCCGCGAAGGCGACCACGTCACCGGGACGGGCCCCCGAGCGCGTGACCGGTGCCCGGCCGCCCAGGTCGCCGAGAGCGGTGACGGCGACCACGACGAGGTCGCAGCGGGTGATGTCGCCGCCCGCCACCGCGGCGCCGACGAGATCACACTCGTCGCGGAAGCCGTCGGTGAGGTCGTCCAGCCAGCCGGTGGTGGCGTCGGCGGGCAGTCCGAGACCGACGACGAGACCGGTGGGGTCGGCCCCCATCGCCACGACGTCGGAGAGATTCTGCGCGGCGGCCTTACGGCCGATGTCGTAGCCACTGGACCAATCGCGGCGGAAGTGCCTACCCTCAATCAACAGGTCGGTCGTGACGACGACCCGTCCGTCGGGAGCGCTCACCACCGCGGCGTCGTCCCCAGGACCGAGCAACACGGCCCTACCTCGTGGCAAACGTCCGGCAATACGTGCAACAACCCCGAATTCGCCGAGATCTCCGACTGTGATGACGCACCTCCCGTTCATCACAGGGTACGGTGGCCCTTCGGCACTGATCCAATCGCCCGGGAGGTCGCTATGGTGCAGGCCTACATCCTTATCCAGACCGAGGTCGGCAAGGCCGCGAACGTGGCGTCGGAGATCTCCGGTATCTCAGGTGTCACCCAGGCGGAGGACGTCACCGGGCCGTACGACGTCATCGTGCGCGCCGAGGCCCGCAACGTCGACGAGCTGGGCAAGCTCGTGGTGGCCCAGATCCAGGGTGTGGAGGGGATCACGCGTACGCTGACGTGTCCCATCGTCCACATCTGAGTTCGCGAATCGAGCCGGCGCCCGGTCTCACGTCCGGGTTCCCGGCTCCCGCATCCGACCCATGGAACGTGACATGCCACTGCGGTTCGCCCGCCGGACGGCGTGCGCCTGCGCCCTGCTGATCCTGGCGGGCTGCGGCGGCGCCGTCCGGGTCGAGCCTCCGACCCCCGAGGGGCCGGCCGCCGCCGCCTGCCAGGCGCTCGCCGAGCGGCTCCCGCGCACGCTCGACGGCGCGGACCGTACGGAGTCCACCCCCGCCTCCCCCTACGTCGCCGTGTGGGGGGAGGCGCGCATCGCGCTGCGCTGCGGGGTGCCGCGACCGGTGACGATGTCACCGACCGACCAGGTGCCCGAGATCGACGGGGTGGCGTGGTACGCCGACCCGGCCAGGCCGACGCTGTTCACCGCGATCGGCAGGGAGGCCTACGTCGAGGTGACGATCGCGCGGGAGCACACCCCGCAAAACGTGCTGATCGACCTCGCGGCCCCCATCAAGAGCGCCCTACCGCAGACCGGGTGAGCGTTCGAGCGCGAGCCGGATCAGCCGGTCGACCAGCTCGGCGTAGGGCACCCCGGTGGCGGCCCACAGCTGCGGCGCGACCGACATCGAGGTGAACCCCGGCATGGTGTTGATCTCGTTGACGATCAACCGCCCGTCGGGGGTGAAGAAGAAGTCGACCCGGGACAGGCCCTCGCAGCCCAGCGCCTCGAAGGCGCGGACGGCCATCGCACGCAGCTCCTCCGCGGTCTCCTGGGGGATGTCGGCGGGCACGGACAGCGACATGTCGTCCCCGAGGTACTTGGCCTCGAAGTCGAAGAACTCGTGGTCGCCGTGGACCAGCACCTCGCCGGGCAGGCTCGCCCTGGGCGCCTCGTCGCCCGGCGACTCCAGCACCGCGCACTCGATCTCGCGGCCCGTGACGGCGGCCTCGACCAGCACCTTGGGGTCGTGCTCGCGGGCGAACTCGATCGCCCGCTCCAGCTCCTCCAGGTTGGCGGCCTTGGAGATGCCCTGGCTGGACCCGGCGCGCGCGGGCTTGACGAAGACCGGCCAGCCGAGCTCCTGGACCTCCTTGAGGACCCGGCCGCGGTCGGTCCGCCAGTCGCGGTCGCGGATCGTGACGTACGGGCCGACGGGCAGGCCCGCGGCGGCGAGCACCAGCTTCATGTAGGACTTGTCCATGCCGACCGAGCTCGCCAGCACCCCGGAGCCGACGTAGCGGACCCCCGCCATCTCCAGCAGCCCCTGGATCGTGCCGTCCTCGGCGAAGGGGCCGTGCATCACGGGAAAGACGACGTCGACCTGGCCGAGCTCGACGGGAATGCTGCCGGGGTCGTACGCCACCAGCGAGCCGCCGCCCGCCGTCGACGCGGCGAGCGCGAGGGTCGCCCCCGCCGCGTCGACGGCGGGCAGCTCACCGCTGTCGATCTCGTAGCGCTGCTCCCCCGAGGCGAGCACCCACCGGCCGTCCTGGGCGATCCCGATGGGGACCACCTCGTACTTGGATCTGTCGATGGCCTCCAGCACGCTTCCCGCCCCGAGAATGGAGACGGCGTGCTCGGAATTGCGACCGCCGAAGACGACGGCGACCCTCGGTAGAGGTTCGTGCTGCTCACTCATGATGACCGAATCTACCCCCTGTTAGGGGGCAATCCAGCTGTTAGACGCGCCTACCTACCCGATGTGGGTAATGAGTCGAGCGCCTTGGTCACGTCCATGATCAGATCCTCGGCGTCCTCCAGCCCGATGGAGAAGCGGACCGCCGCCGCGTCGACCCCGGATCCCTCACCGAGCCGCCCGTGGGCGGCCGAGGCCACGTGCGCGGCCTTGGTGCGTGTCCCTCCGGCGGAGGTGGCGATCGGGACGAGCTTGAGCGCGTCGGCGAGGGCCACCCCCGCGTCGTAGCCGCCGCGCGGGGTGATCGTCACGCAGGCGCCGTATCTCGTGCCCTCGGGGCCTGAGTCGAACAGGTGCCTGGCGAGCTGGTGGCCGGGGTGTCCCGGCAGTCCCGGGTAGTCGACCCGGCGCACGGCGGGATGCTTGGCCACGGCGGCGGCGAAGACCATCGCGGTGGAGCACATCCGGCGGACCCGCAGCGTCAGGGTCTCCAGACCTCGGCGGAGCAGGAACGCGTCGTCGGGGGAAAGGGTGCCCCCGGTGTCGATCCTGACCTCGCGCAGCTGGGCGATGAGGTCGGGACGGCCCACCGCCACGCCTCCGGCGCAGTCGTCGTGGCCGCCGAGATACTTGGTCGCGGAGTGGATCACCAGGTCGGCGCCGTGTTCGAGGGGACGGCACACGATCGGGGTCGCGAAGGTGGAGTCGACCACCAGCAGCGCCCCGGCGGCGCGGGCGATCCGGTAGAGGCCCCGGATGTCGGAGACGGCCATGGTGGGGTTGGACAGCGTCTCCGCATAGATGATCTTCGTGTTGGGTTTGATCGCCGCCCGCACCCGGGACAGCTCGCCGTAGTCGACGAAGTCCGCGCCGACCCCGAACCTGGCCAGCACGTTCGTGATCAGCGAGTGGGTCCCGCCGTACAGCGGGGTGGGGGCCACGATGTGCGCGCCCGCGCGCAGGAACGTCATCAGGACCGCGTTGACCGCGGCCATCCCCGAGGCGAACGCCTGGCCCGCCACGTCCTCGGGCGCCGCGGCGCCCTCCAGGGAGGCCACCGCCGAGGCGAAGGAGGCCGTGGTGGGGTTGTCGGCCAGGCCGTAGGCGTATCCGGGGCTTTTGTCGTCGAACGCCTCGGCGTACTCGGCGGAGTCACCGAAGTGCCACGCGGAACTGCGCCACACGGGAGGGCCGAGCGGGTCCTGCGGCGGCGGCTCGGGAGCGGGCAGGTGCACCGACCGGGTGTTCTCGCCCTTGCGTCTGCGCATCCGTCTGTTCATCGACCACGCCGTCCGTTCACAGGCCGTACCGTTCCGGCTTGGGAGTCCGCGACATCAGCAGCACCGCGGCCTCGCTGGGGGGCATCGCGTCGTGGACGACGGCCACCACCACCTCGGTGATCGGCATCTCCACATCGTGTTTTCTGGCCAGTTCGAGCACCGACTCGCAGGACTTGACCCCCTCGGCGGTCTGTTTCGTGGCGGCGATGACCTCGGTCAGCGTCATGCCTCGCCCCAGATTCTCACCGAAAGTACGGTTCCTCGACAATGGGGAGGTGCAGGTCGCCACCAGATCACCCATGCCCGCGAGGCCCGCGAAGGTGTGCGGGTCCGCGCCGAGCGCCGCGCCGAGCCGGGAGATCTCGGCCAGGCCACGCGTCATCAGCATCGCCCCGACGTTGTCGCCGAGTCCCATCCCCGCCGAGATGCCGACCGCCAGGGCGATCACGTTCTTGACGGCCCCGCCGAGCTCGACCCCGATGACGTCGGGGTTGGTGTACGGACGAAACCAGGGCGGCAGGTAGCAGGCCTCCTGAAGTCGCTCCATCGCCCGCTCGTCCGTGCAGGCGACCACGGTGGCGGCCGGCTGGCCCCTGACGATCTCACCGGCCAGGTTGGGTCCCGACACCACCGCGACGCGTTCCTCGGGCACCTCGGCGACCTCGCGGATCACCTCGCTCATCCGCTTGGTGGTGCCCAGCTCGATGCCCTTCATCAGGCTGACCAGCACCGCGCCGGGCGGCAGGTGCGGCTTCCAGCGGGTCAGGTTCTCCCGCAGGGTCTGGGAGGGCACCGCGAGCACCACGAAGTCGGCGCCTTCGAGGGCCTCGGCGGGGTCGACGGTGGCGCGCAGGGTCTCGGGCAGCACCGCGCCCGGCAGGTAGTCGGGGTTCTCGTGCCGCCGGTCGATCGCCTCGACGATCTCCGGCTTGCGTCCCCACAGCGTCGTCCGGGTGCCCGCCCCGGCGAGGATCATGCCGAAGGTCGTCCCCCACGAGCCCGTGCCGAACACGGCCGCCTTGGTCATCGGTTCTCCTCGGGCGTGGAAACCTCCGCCTCGGGGCGGGCGAGGAGGCGCGCGGCGCCGTACGGCTCCGCACCGGGTCCGGCGATGACCAGGTCACCACCGGGGTGGCCTGCGGCGTCCTCACCCCCCGGACGGCGGGAAGGCGAAACGCCTGCGGAGTTGCTGTAGGACCTCAAGGGATTTCTCCTGGCGGGCGACCGATGGTGAATCAGGAACTCTCACGGGCGACCGTGGGAACCCCCTCCCCCTACGGAGGGGGGATGTCAACACCGTACGCCGAAGTCAGTTGTCGGACGGTCGCCTGAACGGCGTCTCGGGTGCCTTCTCCCCGCGAATCTCGGCCAGCTGGGCCGTGATCGCCGCCATGATGTCGGCGGTCGCCTCGCGCAGGACGTCGGCGGAGGGCGGCTCCCCCTCGCGTCCCGCGTACTTCGACAGGTCGACCGGTGGCCCCGTCTGCACACTGAACGTCTTGCGCGGCAGCAGGCGGGGCCTCTTCGCGCCGTACGGCAGGATCTCCTGGGCTCCCCAGTGGGCGACGGGGATCACCGTCGCGCCGGTCGCCAGCGCGAGCCTGGCCGCGCCGGTCTTGCCCTCCATCGGCCAGAAGTCCGGGTCGCGGGTGCAGGTGCCCTCCGGGTAGAACATCACGCACGCCCCGGCGGCGAGCCGCCGCTTCGACTCCTCCAGCGAGCGCGCCGCATCGGCGCTCCCCCGGTAGACCGGGATGGCCTGCATGACCTTCACCAGGTGACCGACGAGCGGTACGGAGAAGAGACCCGACTTGGCGAGGATCACCGGCCAGCGGCCGTGGTTGTAGAGGAAGTGCGCGACGAGGATGGGGTCCAGCCACGACAGATGGTTGGTCACCATGATGATCCCGCCCGTCCTTGGGAGGCGGTCGCTGCGACGCCAGTCCTTCTTGACCAGGAGCCACGAGATCGGCTTGACGATGACGACGGCGAAGGCCACCCAGAATCGCGAAGGCCATCCGGGGCGTCTCATGGGCTCCTCCATCCGAGCGGGGTGCGCCTCAGTCTCCCGGTTCGCTCAGGGGGATGTCGAGGCGGGATGCTTAAGGCTATGTCTGCTTCGGAGAGCTCCGGCTGGACCCTGGTCGTCCCGGTCAAGACACTGGTCGCCGCCAAGACCCGCCTGTCGGCCGCGGCGGGCCCGCACCGGGCCGCGCTGGCCGTGGCGATCGCCTGCGACACCGTCGAGGCGGCGCTGAGCTGCGCGCTCGTCGCGCGGGTGATCGTGGTGACGGGCGACCCGGTGGCCGCCGAGGCGCTCGGCGAGGTCGGCGCGCACGTGGTCGGCGATCCGGAGGCGGGGCTGAACGCCGCCCTGCGGCACGGGGCCCTGGAGGCGGCGCGGCTCGCGCCCGGCGACCCCGTGGGCGCCCTGCAGGCCGACCTTCCCGCCCTGCGTCCTGCGGAGCTGGCCCGCGTGCTGATCGCCGCCGCGGAGTTCGACCAGGTGTTCCTGCCCGACGCCGCCGAGATCGGCACCACCTTCTACGGCGTACGGCCCACGGTGCCGTTCACGCCGGGATTCGGCGGCGAGTCGCGGGAGCGGCACCTGCGGCGCGGCGCGAAGGAGCTCTCCGTACAGGACGTGGAGTCGGTCCGCCACGACGTGGACACCCCGGACGACCTGCGTCTCGCGCTCGCCCTCGGCGTCGGCCCCCGCACGCTGGCGATGGCGCGGAGGATCTCGGCGTCGAACCGGGACGACGGTTAGGCTGGACGGATGCAGGCGACGGTGCGGGACTTCGACCCGGCGACCCGGTCGGGGTCGGTCTTCCTGGACGACGGGACCCAGATCCCGTTCGGGGCGGCGGCGTTCGACGCGGGGCCGCTGCGGCTGCTCAGGTCGGGCCAGCGGGTCAATCTCGTGATGGACGGCGACGACGTCACCTACGTCACCCTCTCGACCTTTCCGCTGCCCGGATAGTCCGGAAAGACGACCCTCGCGGCCCGGTCGCGAATCGGTCGCGAAGACGAGGACGACGAGGACGACGAGGACGGGGTTTCGGGAAAACTCTCGGGCGCCCGGGCCGCCCGGCGCAAAAGCCGGGCGCCCGGACTCCCGTGACGGGAGTCCGGGCGCCCGTGCCCGGGACCTACCGCTTCTTCGCCGACTTCTTGCCGCCGTTGTTGACGAGTTCCTTGAAGTCGGAGCCAGGCCGGAACTTCGGCCCCCAGCTCTCGGCGACGTGAATCTCGGCACCCGTGGAGGGGTTGCGGGCGGTGCGGGCCGGCTTGTGCACCATCTCGAAGGCGCCGAACCCCGTGATCGAGACCTTGTCGCCACTCGCGACGGCGGTCTGGATGGCGTCAAGCACCGCGTTCACGGCCTCGGTGGCCGTCTTCTTGTCGCCCACCCGATCCGCGATGGCGTCGACGAGTTCCTTTTTGTTCATTAAGGTTGCTCCCCCTGCTTACCGATGTCCGGGAGTGGGTCACGAGGCAGAAAACCCGTCTCACCCGATTTGTCACGGCGAGGGGTCTCATCACAGATCTCTCATCAACGATCACGACGAGAAACCCCTTGCCCGCTTGAAATTAGGGGACGGAGCCGTATGACTCAATCACCTTCCGCAATGTTTCCAGTGCTCGGCGTATCCGAAACCACGACATCAATACTGAGAAGGAACAAATCAAGACGCCCGGCGGCGTGTTCGAGGTCGCGTTTGGCCATATCGCAGATGGCGAGAAGACGCCGGGCGAGACGTTTTCTCTCCTCGGCGGGGACGGGCAGAGACCGGACGTGGCGGTGCGCCTCGCGCAGCCGCCACGCCAGCTCGTGTTCTGAACGCGTCAGACGGTCGTCGGCAGCCATGGCTGCCGACCATTCTCGTATGTCCCGATGGCATCGGCGTTGCGCAGGGTCAGCCCGATGTCGTCCAGGCCCTCCATGAGCCGCCAGCGCGTGTAGTCGTCGATCTCGAACGCGACGCTCTCCCCGCCCCAGCGGACCTGGCGCTCCGCCAGGTCCACGGTGATCTCCAGGGTGGGGTCCGCCTCCACCGCGGCCTGCAGGGCCTCGACGGTCTCGCCGGGCAGGACGACCGGGAGCAGGCCCATCTTGGTGGAATTATTACGGAAGATGTCGGCGAACCGGGCCGCGATCACGACGCGGAAGCCGTACTGCTGCAGGGCCCAGACCGCGTGTTCGCGGGAGGAGCCGGTGCCGAAGTCGGGTCCGGCGAGCAGGATCGTGGCGCCCTCGTGGGCGGGGTTGTTCAGGACGAAGTCGGGGTCCTCGCGCCAGGCGGAGAACAGGCCCTTCTCGAAACCGGTCCGGCTGACCTGCTTGAGCCAGACGGCGGGGATGATCTGGTCGGTGTCCACGTTGCTGCGGCGCAGCGGCACGGCCCGGCCGGTGTGGGTGACGAACGCTTCCATCGCGAGGACTCCTTACAGGCCGGCGGGCAGGTCGGCGGGCAGGTCGGCGGGCAGATCGGCAGGCGCGGTGAGTTTGCCGGTGACGGCGGTCGCGGCGGCGACCTGCGGGGACACGAGGTGCGTACGGCCGCCCTTGCCCTGACGCCCCTCGAAGTTGCGGTTGGAGGTCGAGGCGCTGCGCTCGCCGGGGGCGAGGGTGTCGGGGTTCATGCCCAGGCACATGGAACAGCCCGCCTCGCGCCATTCGGCGCCCGCGTTCTTGAAGACCTCGTGCAGCCCCTCCTGCTCGGCCTGGAGCTTGACCAGCATCGAGCCGGGCACGATCAGCGTGCGCGTGACGACCTGGCGCCCGCGCAGCACGTCGGCCGCGGCACGCAGGTCCTCCAGGCGCCCGTTGGTGCAGGAGCCCACGAAGACCGTGTCGACCTGGACCTCGCGGAGCGGGGTGCCCGCGGTCAGGCCCATGTACTCCAGGGCGCGGGCGGCGGCGGCCGGGTCGCCGGTGTCCTCCGGGCGCGGCACGGACGTCCCCAGCGGGGCCCCCTGGCCAGGGTTGGTGCCCCAGGTGACGAACGGGGTGAGCGTCGAGGCGTCGATCTCCACGACGGTGTCGAAGACGGCGTCCTCGTCGGTCACCAGCGTCTTCCAGTACGCGACCGCGGCGTCCCAGTCGGCGCCGGAGGGCGCGTGGGGACGGCCCTTGAGGTATTCGAAGGTGGTCTCGTCGGGAGCGATCAGGCCCGCGCGGGCGCCCGCCTCGATGGACATGTTGCAGACGGTCATCCGGCCCTCCATGGAGAGCCTGCGGATCGCCTCACCGCGGTATTCCACGATGTAGCCCTGGCCGCCGCCGGTGCCGATCTTGGCGATGATCGCGAGGATCAGGTCCTTCGCCGTGACGCCGGTCGGCAGCTCGCCGGAGACCTCGATCGCCATCGTCTTCGGCCGGTAGGCGGGCAGCGTCTGGGTGGCCAGCACGTGCTCGACCTCGGAGGTGCCGATGCCGAACGCGATGCCGCCGAAGGCGCCGTGAGTGGAGGTGTGAGAATCACCACACACGATCGTCATGCCCGGCTGGGTCAGACCGAACTGCGGGCCGATGATGTGGACCACGCCCTGCCCCGCGTCGCCCATCGGATACAGCCGGACGCCGAACTCCGCGCAGTTCTTGCGCAGCGTCTCGACCTGCACCCGCGACACCGGGTCGTCGATGGGACCGCGCACGGTCGGGACGTTGTGGTCCTCGGTGGCGATGGTGAGCTCGGGACGCCGGATGGGGCGGTTGGCCATGCGCAGGCCGTCGAACGCCTGCGGGCTCGTCACCTCGTGAATGAGGTGCAGGTCGATGTAGAGCAGGTCGGGTTCTCCCTCGGCACGTCGTACGACGTGCTGCTCCCATACCTTCTCCGCGAGCGTGCGGCCCATGTCGCCTCCTTGCGATCGGCTGTCCCACTCCCACTTGCTTTCTCATATGTCGAGACTGCAGTATCGGTGTATGGACAACTCTAGCGGAGTCGGCGTACTGGACAAGGCCGTCCTCGTGCTCAATGCCCTCGAAGCGGGACCGGCGTCCCTCGCCCAGCTCGTTCAGGCCACCGGCCTGGCCCGGCCGACCGCCCATCGGCTCGCCGTCGCGCTGGAGCACCACCGCATCGTCTCCCGCGACACACAGGGCAGGTTCGTGCTGGGCCCGCGCCTGTCCGAGTTGTCCACGGCCGCCGGCGAGGACCGGCTGCTCGCCGTCGCCTCCCCGATTCTCACCCAGCTGAGGGACCTGACCGGCGAGAGCGCCCAGCTCTACCGCCGCCAGGGTGACGAGCGGGTCTGCGTGGCCGCCGCCGAGCGCGCCAGCGGACTGCGCGACACCGTGCCCGTCGGCTCGGCCCTGCCGATGCTCGCCGGTTCCGCCGCGCAGATCCTGCTCGCCTGGGAGGAGCCCGACCGCCTGCACCGAGGACTGCGCGGGGCCAAGTTCACCGCCGCCACGCTGGCGAGCGTACGGCGCAGGGGCTGGGCACACAGCGTCGGCGAGCGCGAGCAGGGTGTGGCCAGCGTCTCGGCGCCGATCAGGGGCGCGGGCGGCAAGGTGGTCGCCGCCGTCTCGGTCTCCGGCCCGATCGAGCGCCTGACCCGCACCCCCGGCCGCCTCCACGCCGCCCCCGTGGTCACCGCCGCCGAGCGGATCACCGAGTCGATGCGCCGCGCCAACTGAGGGCGAGCGGATCACCGCCGTCCGAGGGCGAGCGGATCACCGCCGTCCGCCGCGGTGAGGGCGGTTTCCGCCCTCGACGGCCGGATCGCGGGGCCGGAGGCCCGCGATCCGGGTGCCCGGGCCGCGCGCCGGTTGACACCCGCCGGTCGGCGGGCGATATGAGGAGGCGAGCACCCCCGCGGCCCCCTAGGCTGGGAAGGTGACAGATCGCATCGAGGCAGCCGCGGCTGAACTGCGTCCCCTGCTCCAAAACTTCATCCTCTGGGCGCGTGAGAACGCGCCCGGCAGCGATTCCAACCTGGTGGGCTCCGTCGCCCTGTGGCACCGCTTGATCGCCTCCGACGACGTGGGCCGGTGGAAGCAGTCCGACCTGCGCACGGTGCTCCTCGATCGGATGCCCCAGGTCGTCGAGGACCCCGACGCCGCCGCCGACGGCATGGTGCCCGCGATCCGCGCCTACCTGACCTTCCTGTCGGAGTCCGACCGCCTCGCCAAGGGCTCGGCCTCGCTGAGCGACCTGCTCTCCGAGCTCGACCGCCTCGAAGACGATTTCGTCGACGCGATGGAGGAGCTCGTCGTCGAGGAGGACGAGGACGAGGAGTACGACGAGGAGGAGTCCGAAGGGCTCGGCGACTTCGAGCCGTTCGCCGACGAGCTCTCCGAGCTGCCGACGATCAGGCTCCGGCCCGACAGCGAGCTGGCCGCGGCCACCCGTAAGGCGACCCTGATCACCAAGGCCCGCGACCTCGCGGTCTGGGTCGGCTCCGAGCGCCGGGTGGGTGAGACGAGCCTGCTCACCGACACCGAGATCACCGAGGCCCTCGCGGTCCTCGGGCTTCCGGTCCCGGAGAAGCCCGGCGCCTCGCTCGCCGACTCCGTCCCCGCGCTCTGGAACATCTGGAACCTCGCGATCGACCTCGACTTCCTCCAGCCCGAGGGGGAGGACACCGTGAGTGTCGACGCCGACACCGCGGAGTGGCCCTTCGAGGAGGACGACGACGCCCTCGACGCGTGGATGGCGGGCCTGCAGTCCATCGACTACGGCGACCCCGAGCTGGAGGACGAGGAGGCCACGATCGCCCTGTCCGGGCTGACCAGGGCACTGCTGGTCCGGGTGCTGCTGGCGACGGGCTCGAAGCCGCTGGCCGAGCTGCGCACCGAGCTGGCCGAGGCCGCCGCCGAGTACGACGACCTGGGCGCCGACGCCTGGGCCGCCGCCACCGCGCAGTACGGCGACCCGCTCAACCCCGTGCTCGACTGGCTGATCGGATACGGCATGGTCGAGGTCGAGCACGACCAGGTGCGGCTCACGCCGCTCGGCATGGAAGGCGTGGTCCACCTCGTGGACGACGCCGACATCGAGCTGGACGCCCGGCCGGCCATCGACGCGATGACGGCTCTCGACCTGCTCTCCTTCGGCGCCGAGCTTCCCGAGGAGGAGGCGGACGCCGAGTTCGCGGCCTGGATGGAGCTGCGCGCCCCCGAGCAGGCCGCCAGGGACCTGCTGGAGGCCGCAGCCGAGGACGACGCGGACGCGCTGATCCGGGTCCAGGCGGCCAGCATGGTGGGCTCGCTCGGCGACGTGGCCGTGCCCGCGTGGCGGGAGGCTCTCGACGAGCCGTCCCTGCGCCCGTACGCGGCCACCCACCTCGCCCAGCTGGGCGTCGAGGACGCCCCCACGCCCACCCAGTCCGACACCCACTGGCTCATCCTCGACATGCTGACCATCTCCGCGGGTCTCGGCCGCCCGGAGTTCGTCAGCAGCCTTGACGACATCGGCAACGTGCCGAATCTCGTCAGCCTGCTCGAAGTGATCTGGAAGGTGCCGCACCCGCACCTTGAGGAGCTGCTGGAGGCGATCGGCAAGGCACACCCGGACAAGCAGGTGGGCAAGGCCGCCAAGCGGGCCCTCTTCAAGGCCCGCTCCGGGCAGAACTAGCCCCACGTTCCCGGAGAGGGGGCTCCAGGCTCTGTTCAGAGCCTGGAGCCCCCTCTCCGTTCTGCACGGCTCTCAAAGCCCTCAGGGGCCGACTCCGTTCCCCGGGGTCCGGATGGCCAGCCGGGCGCGGGTCCGGGAGCGGGTCCGGGAATCCGTGAGGTGAATCGAGTGGGGCGGCGAGATGGTCGCCGTGCACGCTCGCGAGCGGGCGCATAGGAAATTCAAGAAAACCGGAAATGCAAAAACCCCGGAAGCCGTTGCTTCCGGGGTTCGCGATGTAGCCCCGACCGGATTCGAACCGGCGCTACCGCCTTGAGAGGGCGGCGTCCTAGGCCACTAGACGACGGAGCCTTGCGAGAGACAGTGGTAGTCCCGACCGGATTCGAACCGGCGCTACCGCCTTGAGAGGGCGGCGTCCTAGGCCACTAGACGACGGGACCCTACACACTGTCATCGGACTCGGAGGGGACCGAATCCGCAACATCTTCCTGAGAAGATGCAGCTGGGGTACCAGGACTCGAACCTAGAACAACTGAACCAGAATCAGCCGTGTTGCCAATTACACCATACCCCACCGCGCTGGACTCCCTTGCGGGCCTCGCTGGCGACTCCGAAAGAATAGCCCAGGTTGGGGGTCAAGACCAAAACGATTGCCGGAGGCCCAATCGCGGTATCACCGGGCTGTCGCCACGAAGGTCCACCGTGTAACGCTGCTGGGGAGACCCAGCCGCATGTGAGGAGTTCGTACCTTGACCGACAACCCGTTCTTCACCCCCAGCGAGCTGCCCTACGGGCTGCCGCCGTTCGCTCTGGTCAGGGAGGAGCACTACCTTCCCGCCTTCGAGCGTGGCATGGCCGAACAGCTGCGTGAGGTGCGGGAGATCATCGAGAATCCGGAGGCCCCGACGTTCGCCAACACGATCGAGGCGCTGGAGCGCTCGGGTCGCGTCCTTCACCGGACCATGGTCGTTTTCTCCAGCCTCTCCGCCTCGGACGCGACCGACGGCATCCGGGAGATCGAGACCCAGATCTCCCCCAGGCTCACCCAGCACGCCGACTCCATCCGCCTCAACCGCTCCCTGTACGCCCGGGTCAAGCAGGTGACCACCGACGACGCCGAGGAGGCGTGGCTGCTGGAGAAATACCGCGTCGACTTCGTCAGGTCGGGAGCCGACCTGTCCGAGGCCGACCAGGGGCGTCTCAGGGAGCTCAACGAGGAGCTGACCAAGCTCTCCACGACCTTCACCCAGAACCTTCTCGCCGCCTCCACGGACTCCGCGCTCGTCGTCGAGGACGTCAAGCTGCTGGACGGGCTCTCCGAGAGCGCGATCAAGGCGATCGAGAAGGACGGCTCGTACGTCCTGGCGCTGTTCAACCACACCAACCACCCCGTCCTCGCGGAGCTGACCGACAGGGAGACCCGCAGGAGGCTGTACGAGCTGTCCACGGGCCGGGCTCCCGAGAACTTCGAGCTGGCGGCCAGGATGGCGACGCTCCGCGCCGAGCGGGCGGCGCTGCTCGGCTACCCCAGCCACGCCGCCTACTCCGTCGCCGACCAGACGGCCAAGACCACCGAGGCCGTCGAGGAGATGCTCGGCAAGCTGGTGGGACCCGCGGTGGCCAACGCCCGCCGGGAGGCCGAGGCGCTGAGCGAGGAGGCCGGTTTCCCCATCGAGCCGTGGGACTGGTCCTTCTACGCGGAGCGGGTGCGCAAGGCCAGGTACGACTTCGACGGCGCCGACCTGCGTCCGTACTTCGAGTTGGACCGGGTGCTGCGCGACGGCGTCTTCCACGCGGCGGGCGAGCTGTACGGGGTCGTCTTCTCCGAGCGGGACGACCTGGCCGGATACCACCCGGACGTGCGGGTCTTCGAGGTGTTCGAGGCCGACGGCTCGCCGCTCGGGCTGTTCCTGTTCGACCCGTACGCCCGGCCCACCAAACGCGGCGGTGCCTGGATGAACGCCCTGGTCGACCAGTCGCACCTGTTCGGCACGCGGCCCGTGGTGATGAACAACCTCAACATCACCAAGCCCGCCGAGGGGCCGACGCTGCTCACGTTCGACGAGGTCAACACCGCCTTCCACGAGTTCGGCCACGCCCTGCACGGCCTCTTCTCCGACGTGCGCTTCCCCCGGGTCTCCGGCACGGCGGTGCCGCGCGACTTCGTGGAGTATCCCTCGCAGGTCAACGAGATGTGGGCCACCTGGCCGTCGATCCTCGCCAACTTCGCCAGGCACCACGAGACCGGCGAGCCCGTGCCCGCCGAGCTCCTGGAGAAGATGAGGGCCGCGGAGAAGTTCAACCAGGGCTTCGCCACCGTCGAGTACCTCGCGGCGACGCTGCTCGACTGGTCCTGGCACAAGCTGGCGGCGGGCGCGCCCATCAAGAACGCCGCGGACGCGGAGGCGTTCGAGAACGCGGCCCTGGAGCGCAACGGGATCGCCTTCGAGCTGGTCAGACCCCGCTACCGGACCAACTACTTCGCCCACATCTTCTTCAGCGGGGTGGGCGGCTACAGCGCCGGCTACTACTCCTACATCTGGAGTGAGGTGCTCGACGCCGAGAGCGTCGACTGGTTCAAGGAGAACGGCGGCCTGGAACGCGAGAACGGCGATCACTTCCGCTCCACCCTGCTGTCGGTCGGCGGTTCGCGGGACGTGATGGACGCCTTCCGTGACTTCCGTGGGAGCGACCCGCGCATCGAGCCCCTGCTGAAGCGCCGCGGGCTGCTGGTCCCGTAACCGGTCCCCCGGGAAGCTCCGCCCGCCGGCCCTCTCACCCCGTGCCGTGTCCGCGTCGCGGAGGTTCCCTCAGGGGTTCCCCGGGGTCTTCGAGCCGCCTCCGAGGCGATGACCTGCCGGTTTACGCTTCGGTGCAGCGCCGGGGTGTGGCTTCCCACACCCCGGCCGGGACCACAGACCCAATGCGCCGGAAAGCGGGCGGCGGGCATCGTGGACGCCATGAGACGACTACAGCGAAGGACGGGCGCCGTGCTCGTCGCCGGCCTGGCGGGCGCCCTGCTGCTGGGAACGGCGACCCCGGCGACGGCACAGCAGGAGACGGCACGGACACCGCGGACCACTCCCGCCGTCTCGACCTCCACCACCGGTACGGGCGGGCCCGGCGGGGATGTGAAGGTGCGCACCGACGCCGGGTGGGTGAAGGGTGCGAAGGTAGGAGACCACCGGCTCTTCCAGGGCATCCCGTACGCCGCGCCCCCGGTCGGAGAGCTGCGCTGGCGATCACCGCGGGCCGTCACCCCGTGGCAGGGGGTGCGCGACGCCACCGCGCCCGGCAGCCGGTGCGCGCAGACCGCCGACATCTGGGGACTGCCGGGAAGCGAGGCGGAGGACTGCCTCTACCTCAACGTGACCGCGCCCGCGTCGAGCGGCGGGAAACGCCTCAAGCCGGTCATGGTGTGGCTGCACGGCGGGAGCCTGACGAAGGGGGCCGGCAGCGACTACGACGCCCGCAGGCTGGCCGTGCGGGGCGACGTCGTGGTGGTGACGGTGAACTACCGGTTGGGGATCTTCGGGTTCTTCGGGTATCCCGGGCTTGAGAACTCGGGGGCGTTCGGGATCGAGGACCAGCAGGCGGCCCTGCGCTGGGTGCGGCGCAACGCGGCGGCCTTCGGCGGCGATCCGCGCAACGTCACCCTGGCCGGTGAGTCCGCGGGGTCGCACTCGGTGTGCGCGCAGCTCGCCTCCCCCTCGGCGGCCGGGCTGTTCCACCGGGCGATCACCCAGAGCAGCCCGTGCGACGCGGGAGGCTTCGAGGGGACTCCGCTGAGGCCGGTCCTGGACGTGCCGCTCTGGGTGCCCCGAGCCTCCCACGAGGGCTACGGACAGTTCCTCGCCACCGGGCTGGGGTGCGCCGACCCGGCGACCGCGCTCGCCTGCCTGCGGGGCAGGCCGGTGGCCGACCTGCTCGCCCGGGATCCCCTCCCACTGCCGGGGTACGGCAACGCGGTGCTGCCCGAGGACCCCGCGAAGGTGTTCCAGGAGGGCCGATTCCACCGGGTGCCGGTACTGACGGGCATCACCCGGGACGAGGGCACGCTGTTCACCTCGCTGATATTCCCGCCGATGACGGCCGCCGAGTACGAGACCGCCGTCAACGACAGGTACGGCGCCGCGGGACCCGACGTCCTGGCCCGTTACCCGCTGAGCGCCCACGGCGGCTCGCCCCTCCAGGCGGTCTCCGCCATCATGAGCGATCTCGACTGGGCGTGGCCTGCGCGCGACACCGACCTGCTGCTCGCCCGGCACGTGCCGACCTTCTCCTACGAGTTCACCGACCGTACGGCGCCCGTGCTCTTCCCGTTGCCCAACGGGATCAGGCCGCTCGCCTCGCACGGCTCCGAGCTGTCGTTCCTCTTCGGGGTCGGCTGGGAGTCCGCCCCGCTCACCCCCGCGCAGCGGCGACTCGGGGACGCGATGATCGACTACTGGTCGCGGTTCGCCGCCGTCGGCGACCCGAACCGGCCGGGACTGCCCGCCTGGAAGCGCGTGCGTCCCGGACACGGCACACCGTACGTGCAGGAGCTGTCCCCGGGACGGGACGGTATCAAGCCCTTCGACCGCGCCTCGGCCCACAACCTCGGCTTCTGGGACGAGCTCGCCGGGCGGGGCACGGAACGGGGACGTTCCTCGGGCTCCCCTTCCTGAGATTCTCGTCCTGAGATCCTTCCCCGTGACCGCGGTCACGGGGAAGCGGCGAGAAAAAGCGACGGCCCGCCCCGGGCAGAGACCGGGGCGGGCCGTCAACCTTTGCAGGCCCTGCAGGCCGGAAGCCTTTTCAGGGCCCCGGGCCCGGTCGGGCCTGGGGCCCCTTTCTCCTCCGGGTCCCTCAAGGCATCCGATCGGGTGTGAAAGCCCGCCCGAGGCCCGCGAAGCCCGATCAGGCCTGGAGCCTCGCGAGGGCGGCGCGCAGACGCTCGATGGAGCGCTCACGGCCGAGGACCTCGATCGACTCGAACAGCGGCAGGCCCACGGTCCGGCCGGTGACGGCGACGCGTACGGGGGCCTGGGCCTTGCCGAGCTTGAGGCCCTGTTCGAGGCCGACCTCCTCCAGCGCGGTCTTCAGCGACTCGGGATCCATGTCGACCGTCTCCATACGGGCGAGATAGCCGGTGAGGATCTCCACGGCGGAGTTCTTCATCGCCTTGTCCCACGACGCCTGGTCGAAGACGGGCTCGTCGAGGAAGAGGAAGTCGACGTTCGCCGTGATCTCGGACAGGACCGCGATGCGGGTCTGGGCGAGCTCGGCGACCTTGGCGAAGGTCTCGCGGTCCCAGCCGGGCTCCAGCCACGGCTCACATCGGGCGACGAACTCCTCCAGGGGCAGCGCCCGGATGTACTCGCCGTTGAACGCGCGGAGCTTCTTCTCGTCGAAGAACGCCGGGGAGGGGTTGACGTCCTCCAGCTTGAACAACGGCACCATCTCCGACCAGGGCATGATCTCCCGGTCGTCGCCGGGGCCCCAGCCGAGCAGCATCAGGTAGTTGACCATCGCCTCGGCCAGGTAGCCCTCCTCGCGGTAGGACTCCAGGGCGACCTTGTCACGTCGCTTGGACAGCTTCTGGCGCTTCTCGTTGACGATGACCGGCACGTGCGCCCAGGTGGGCGGGGCGACGCCGAGCGCCTCCCAGAGCAGCTGCTGCTTGGGCGTGTTGGACAGGTGCTCCTCGGCGCGGACCACGTGGCTGATCCGCATCTCGACGTCGTCGACGACGTTGGCCAGCACGAACAGCGGGGAGCCGTCGCCACGCGCGACGACGAAGTCCTCCATCGCGTTGTTGGGGAACTCGACGGTGCCGCGGACCAGGTCCTGGATCACGGTGACACCCTCGTCGGGGGTGCGGAAGCGGACCGCGCCCTCGCTCAGGCCGCGGTCGCGGCAGAAGCCGTCGTAGCCCTGGTGCTCGGAGCCGGTGCGCGCCTTCACCTCGTCGCGGGTGCAGGTGCAGTAGTAGGCCCGGCCGCCGGCGACGAGCTTGGCCACGGCCTCGCGGTGCTGCTCCTCGTACGACGACTGGAAGTAGGGGCCCTCGAAGGCCTGACTGCCGTCGTTGACGCCGATCCAGGCGAGCGCCGAGATGATGCCCTCGGTCCATTCCGGCCGGTTGCGCGCGGCGTCGGTGTCCTCGATGCGCAGCACGAATTTTCCGCCGGTCTGCTCGGCCAGGGCCCAGTTGAACAGCGCGGAGCGGGCGCCGCCGACATGGAACATGCCGGTCGGCG
Source organism: Streptosporangium sp. NPDC049078 (assembly GCF_040648855.1). Taxonomy (NCBI): domain Bacteria; kingdom Bacillati; phylum Actinomycetota; class Actinomycetes; order Streptosporangiales; family Streptosporangiaceae; genus Streptosporangium; species Streptosporangium sp. NPDC049078. The sequence goes on along the minus strand of NZ_JBEZEL010000003.1, from coordinate 227,737 downwards.
AGGGGGCGAAACGAACCCTAATCACGGGAGACCACCCGGTTGCTGAGAGTGCCGATTCCTTCGATGAAAACGCTGACCTCGTCGCCGACACTGAGCGGGCCGACCCCTTCCGGGGTCCCGGTGAGGATGACGTCACCGGGGATCAGGGTCATGACCGCGCTCACGTGGGCGATCAGCGCGGGGATGTCGTACATGAGCTTGGAGGTGCGGGAACTCTGCTTGACCTCGCCGTTCACCGACGTGACGATGCCGACGTCACTCGGGTCGAGCTCGGTCTGGATCCACGGGCCGAGGGGACAGAAGGTGTCGAAGCCCTTGGCCCGGGTGAACTGGACGTCCTTCTTCTGCAGGTCCCTCGCCGTGACGTCGTTGGCGCAGGTGTAGCCGAAGATGACCTCGTGCGCCCGTTCGCGGGGCACCTCACGGCAGAGCCTGCCGATCACCACCGCCAGCTCCCCCTCGTAGTCGACCCGCTGGGAGAGGGTCGTCGGATAGGCGATCGCCTCCCCCGAGCCGATCACCGAGGTCGACGGCTTGAGGAAGACGAGCGGCTCGTCGGGGACCTCGTTGCCCATCTCCTTGGCGTGGTCGGCGTAGTTTCTGCCGATCGCGACGACCTTGCTGGGCAGCATGGGTGCGACCAGCCTGACCTGGGAGAGCGAGTATCGCTCGCCGGTGAACTGGATCGGCCCGAACGGGTGACCCGAGATCCCGGAGACGAACTCCTCCCCTGGGCCGCCTTCGACCACCCCGAACCCGACACCGTCTCCTGTGGAGAACCTCGCTATACGCACACGACAAGGCTAGTCGGGCTCCGGATCCCACCGGACCGTACCGGGGCCGCCCCGTCTCACCGCCCGGGGGCCGACGCCATATGTAGCTGTAGATCCGATTTCCCGGATATTGCCATCTTTGCTCCAAGAAACACTATGTCCTGATTTATGCCTATACGGGGGGTATGACCGCCACAGAAGCATCGGGGGGCCAGAAGGGTCTTCCCTCGGGGGAAGGAACGGACGTGACTGAAGCCAGCACGGTGAACAGGCCCAAGGGCGACGAGGCCACGGTGCCCCGGGCACGCACCGACAGTCCCGGATCCCAGAGTGGCCTGGTCACACCGAAGGGGACCACCACCATCGACAGCGGGGTCGTCGCGAAGATCGCGGGCCTCGCGGCCAGGGAGATCCCTGGCGTGCACAACATGGGAGCGGGCCCGGCACGCGCTCTCGGCGCGGTACGCGGCATGGTCGGCGCCGACCGGAGCGCCACCCAGGGCGTATCGGTCGAGGTGGGCGAGCGGCAGGCCGCCGCCGACCTGGAAGTGGTCGTCGAGTACGGGATCGCGATCCCCGACCTGGCCGCCGCCGTACGCCGCAACGTGATCACGGCGGTCGAGCGTATGACCGGCCTTGAGGTCACCGAGGTCAACATCAAGGTCTCCGACGTCCGCATGCCCGGCCAGGACAGGGACTCCTCGGAGGAGGCGTCCGAGTCGGAGCCCCGCGTCCGGTGAGAGGCCCGGAAGGCGGTGCGACGGGACCGGGTCGCGAGCCAAAGGACCCGGGCCGCGAGACCATCACGCCCCCGGCACCGGTGGATCCCGGCCGCGGGACGTCCGCGCCCGGGCACGGGAAACCCGGACGAGGAACGACAGAGCCCACGCGCGGGCCGGAGGATCCCGCACACAGACCGGAGGCGCGTGAACCGGAGGCCCCCAGAGAGGCACACGGACCGGAGGCGCGAAGACCGGGCATCCCGACACCCGCGACGGCCATGCCGGCTCACCGGCCCGAGGATCCGTCCCGCAGGCCGCCTGCCATACCCCGGCAGAAGGCCGCGCCCACACGCAGGCCGGAGGCCCCGGCCCGCGAGACGGCCGGTCAGGGCCGGGAGGCCACGAGCCCGCCGCGCGGGGCGGTCGCCACCCGTGAGCAGGAGGCGCCGGCCCGCGAGACGGCCGGCCTCGCCCACCGGATCGCCGAGGCAGTCCTGCGCTGCCCCGACGTCGCGGATCTGTCGGGCGGGCCGTTCGGGACCGTGGCGACCTATCTGCCCGGCGAACGGTTCCCGGGTGTCGCGCTGCGCGAGAACGAGGTGGAGGTCTCGGTCGTCGTCAGGCTGGGACGCCCGATTCCGGAGATCGCCGACGCGGTGCGAGCGGCGGTCGCCCCGATGGTGGGCGACCGGCCGGTAAACGTCCATATCGGAGGTTTGACATGAGCAGTTTCCCAGTGTGGTCCGTAGTCGGCATGATCGTCGGTGTCCTTCTGGGCTTCGCCGCGGCCTTCGGCGGCCTCGGCGCGTTCCTGCTGGTGCTCGTACTGGGCGCCGTCGGACTCCTCATCGGTCGCTTCGTGGAGACCGGAGAGGTCGACCTCTCCCGGCTGGCGGCGAGACGGCGATGAACACCCCCGTCGAGCACCGGCCCGCGTCCTCGGGAACGACCGCGCCGCCCGCGGGGCGAGAGGATCCCGTTCCCGGCGAAACCGGGCGGTCCGGGCTGCCCGCCGTGCCCGCCCAGCCGTCATGGCGGGGCGTACCGGCCGAGCGGCGCGGCAGGACCGAGATATCCGACCAGGTGGTGTCGCGCATCGCGGCCCACGCGGCCGGAGAGGTGCCACGGGTACGGGAGGTCGGCGAGTGGAAGCCGCTGTTCTTTCGCGGCGGCACCCACGCCACCCTCGACGCCGATCTCGCGACGCTCCAGATCGACGTGACGGTCGAGTATCCGGCCCCGATCCGTGAGGTGGCCGAGGAGGTCAGGCGTCACGTCGCCGAACGGGTCATGACCCTCACCGGCAAGGACGTCGGCCACATCGACGTCAACGTCACCGGCGTGGCTCCCGCCCGCGGCGACCGCGAGACCTCGCGGGTCCCGGACGCCGTACCGGCCGGAGAGAACCCGCGGGAGCGCTCACCGGAACGCTCGCCGGAGAACCTGGAGAACCCGGAGAGCCCGCAGGAGCCACCGCTGGAACGCTCGGCGGAGAACCCGGAGAATCCGGCGCGCGACACCGGGCAGGCCGCCGCCGGCCCTTCGGGAGGGAATGCGACGCCCGTCGACGATCCCGTCGACGATCCCACCTCGGACACCGAGGACATCGTCCCGCTACGTGAGGAGCGATGATGGCCAGGCAGGTACCCGACCCGGCGGAGCCGGTCCCCGGCGCGGAACCGACCGGCGAGACGCCCCCGCCCCGTGCGCGACCGGCCGTACCGCCGGAGTACGACACCGGCACACCACGGGCCTACGGCGACGCGGAACCCACCACATCACCGGCGTACGGCACCACCGAACCCACCACACCGGCGTACGGCACCACCATGCCGGCCGCGCCGATGTACGGCGCGACGGAACCGGCGCCTCCGACGTACGGCACGGTGGCGAAGAACTCCTCCGCGGACCGCGCGGCGATCAGGGCCTTCCGCCCGCGCCGGGTGCTCCCCTCGGTCATCACGGCCGTCCTGATGACCGTGATCGGCCTCCTCCTCGCGCTGGAGGTCGTCTCCGCGCTGCTGGGCCGCCCACTCCGCCTGGTGCCGTACGACCGGATCCTGGCCTGGGCGACGTCGACACCGTGGAGCGACCCGCGAATGATGGCGGGCGCGGGCCTGGTCGGCCTGCTCGGCCTGCTGCTGGTGCTGCTCGCGATCATCCCCGGGAGGCCCACGCTGATCCCGGTGAGGACCGGGGACAAGGATCTGGTCATCGGCATGCAGCGCCGGGGCTTCGCCCGGTCGCTGGCTCACGCGGCCGAACAGGTGCAGGGGATCGAGCATGCCCGGGTACGGCTGCACGGGAAGGCCGTGCACGTCGCGGCCGACAGCGGCATGCGGGACACCCGCGGGCTGGCCGACGCCGTACGGGAGGCCGTGAACATGCGGATCACCGCGCTCTCCCCCGTCTGGAAGTATCCCGTCCACGTGCATCTGCGAGAGAAGTGAGCCTCATGGACGACAAGACCGCCCGGGGTAACCGGTTGGGACTGCTGATCGTGGGACTGGCGCTGATGGTCCTCAGTGCCCTCGCGATCGCACGGGGCGCGGGAGCGTTTCCGCGGACGGTGGCCCCCGCGGACAGCCCGCTCGTGGACAGCCTGGTACGCCAGCCGTTCGCCACCTACGACCCGTGGATGTGGTGGCTGATCGCGGCGGCGGGCATCGTGCTCGCACTGTTCGGCCTGCACTGGCTGTTCGCGCAGGGACGCCGCGGGAAGCTGGGCGGCATGCGGCTGGACGGCGGTCCCGGCGGGGTGACCGAGGTCGACACGGGCAGCGTGACCGACGCGGCGGCCGCCGAGGCGGGCACGCACCCCGCGATCATCAACGCCACCGCCGCCATGGTCGGTACGAGCGAGCACCCGGCCGTACGAATGCGGATGACGGTCGCCGAGGACGCGCCGATGAGCGCGGTCCGCGAGCAGCTGGGCGGGGTGGTCATCCCGCACATGCGCCAGGCCCTGGAGACCGAGCACATGCCCACCGTCGCCCGGGTGAGCCTGGAGAACGCGCCGCGCCGCTCAAGGACCGTCGTCTGACCCACGTGACGGAGCGCCGATCATAGAGTGATCGGCGAAACCAACGCTTCGAGGAGACGATGTGCCTTCGGTCGTGAAGATAAACGTGCTGACGGTGCCCGAGGAGATGCGCGAGCAGCTGGAACGCCGCTTCTCCGGGCGGGCGGGGATCGTCGAGTCCGCGGACGGATTCGAGTGGTTCGAGCTGCTTCGCCCCGTGGACGGTGGCGACCGGTACCTGGTCTACACCCGCTGGCGCTCCGAGGAGGACTTCAAACGCTGGACCGAGAGCCAGGCCTTCCAGCGGGGCCACGCCCAGGCCGCCGCCGAGGCGGGCGAGGGAGCGGGGCAGGGCGACGCCCCCGGCACGGCCCAGGGACACGGGCACGGCCAGGGCGCGGGTCCGGCCCAGGGACACGGCCACGGGCAGGGGCCGGCCGCCACCGGAGCCGAGCTGTGGTCCTTCGAGGTCGTCCAGAGCACCGGTCCCGCACCGGGAGCCTGACGGGGGGCGAGGAGGACTCCCGGCGGGGAGTCCTCAGCGGTCCCCTCGGACGGTTCGGGGCGCCCCTGACCGGCCCGAGTCCGGAGCACCTCAGCGGTTCGGGCGAAGAAGCCCTCCGGCCGCCCTTGAACCGGAAGTTCTTCAGCGGCTCGGACGGGGGACTCAGGGGACCGGCGGGGAGTCCTCAGTGGTCAAGGGGGTTGGCGGCGATGCGCTCGGCGACCCCCGCGCGGACGAATCGCCCGGCCAGGCTGTCCGGCTTGCGCGCGGCCTGGTCGACGAAGCACGCGGTGAACTCCGGGCCGATGCCCAGCCGGGGGTGGCGTTCCAGCACCTCGGCGCGGAGCTCCGCGGGGAAGTTCTCCACTCCCCGCCCGGAGATGTCGAGCCCGGTGGACAGTTCGAGAAGATGTCCCTCGGGGTCCTGCTCGGGGTCGACCTTGTCCCACATGTGGCGTACGACGATCTCCGACGCGCGTACGCGGCGCTCCACGGGCCACCCCGCCCCGGCGGCGAAGACCCACGCGACGTGGCCCCCCGCCTCCTCGAACGGCACGGTGTGGCTGTCGAACTCCCTCACGAGGCCGATGTCGTGCATCATCGAGGCGACGTACAGCAGTTCGTCGTCGAAGGCGATGCCGTTCATCGCGCCGTAGGCCGCCGCCCACAGGTAGGCGCGGACGGAGTGGTTGAGCAGGGCGGGCGAACAGTAGGCGGTCGCCACCTCCAGCGCGCCACGTGCGGCCGGTGTGCCGGGGATGACGATGTCGGCGAGTCTCATGCCCCGAGCCTGCCGAAACGCGAGGACCCGCGCGAGTGGTCGCAGGGCCATCGACCGATGGAATCACGCCACGGTACGAGTGTGGGTTCACCGCCCGTACCGTGAGGGTGAGGAGCGGCGCAGGCGACACCGGACGCGGCGCGGCGACACGAGCGGCACCGACCGCACCGACCGCACCGACCGCACCGACCGCACCGACCGGCCAACGCTGTGACCTCTGTGAATCGCGTGACGGCTGTGAGGAAACTGGGAGACCCGCATCTAGTTGCTAACGATGTTCCGGAAGCGACCACCCCAGCTTGACCGGTTTGGTGGGATTCGGAAGCATGATCCACCTCCCCCGTTCGGCCCGGAAGGAACTGGCGTGCGCCGCCGCACACAAGCACTCGCTCTCTCCCTCATCCTCCTGATGACCTGCGGCGTCACAGCCGGTACCGCGGAGGCGAGGGAGGCGAAACGCACCACCGAGTGCCAGGGCGACTGGCTCCCCGCCACCCCGACGGGGGCGGACATCATGAACGGCGAGCTCGCCTTTCTCGCCCTGGACCCGGTGAAGATCGGCAAGGACGTCAACTGGCGTACCGATCCCTACCGCAACCGCTCGTGGAGCATGGTCTTCCACTCGCTGCGCTGGATGGGCCGTCTCGTCGCCGACTACGAGACGAACGGCAACGAGGCCTACCTGGCGCGGGCCGTCGAGATCGCGAAGGACTGGGTGGCGGACAACCCCCGCGGCGGCGCGAAGACCAGCCCGTACGCCTGGCAGGAGCACCCGATCGCGCTGCGCGCCCCCGCCCTGGTCTGCCTCAGCAAGCACGTCGGCGGGTCGTGGCTCTCCGGCAGCCTGGCCGAGCACGCGAAGATGCTCTCCGACCCCAGGCTGTACGAGAAGGGCCACAACCACGGGATCGACCAGGACATCGCACTGCTCGGCATCGGCTGCCGCTACGGCCGTGACCAGTGGTCCAGCCTCGCGATCAGGCGGCTCACCGAGACCGTGAAGCTCGACGTCGACTCCCAGGGCGCGCTGCGCGAGCAGGCCCCGCGCTACGCGCTCTACGTCTACGACCGCCTGAAGGTCGCGATGGACGACATCAGGGCCTGCAAGCGGAAGGTGCCCGCCGACATCTCCAGGCGCTGGAAGTCGCTGGAGGACTTCATCTCCCACTCCACCCAGCCCGACGGGTTCATGGTCCCGATCGGTGACGGCGGCGCGGACGTGCGGCCGGTCGGCTACAGCCACCCGAAGCAGGCCGTACGGGTGTTCCGGGGCGGCTACGTCTACGGGCGCACCGCCTGGGACAAGCCCGAGTCGGCGTTCTACTCCATCCGCTTCGGGCCCGGCATGAAGTATCACGGCCACGAGGACCACCTGGGCGTGACCTACTACGCCCAGGGCCGTAACGTCCTGGTCGACGCCGGCTTCGACTCCTACGAGAACAGCGGCTACCGCCACTGGACGATGTCCCCCGAGGCCCACAACACCTCGATGGTGGCCGGGGCGAGATTCCGCGGCAAGACCGCCACCGCGCTGAGCAGGTCCTCGATCGGCTCCGACCGGCAGAGTTACCGGCTCACCGACAGGGCCTACGGCGTGCCCAGGACCCGCTCGGTGCTCGTCAACCACCGCGAGGACGTGATGGCCGTGCTGGACACGGTTCCCAAGGGCTCGAAGGTCCGCAACATCTGGCACTTCTCCCACGAACTGTCCACCGTCTCCAGCAGCGGCGGCCAGGTCGTGGTGAAGGACAAGACGGGCTGGAAGGCGACGCTCGTCCAGGTCTCGATGCCGTCCTGCAAGCCGGTCTCGGGACTGAAGGTGGTCCAGGGTCAGAAGAACCCCTACCAGGGCTGGGTCTCCTCCTCCTACCTGCTGAAGCACCCCGCCCCCGCGGTCGTCTCGCCCGCCTCGGGCGACGCCGTGCTGACCGTGGTGGTGCCCGGCACAGGCAGTCCGTCGCTCTCCTGCTCGGGCGGCAAGGTCAGCCTGGAGACCGCTGAGGGCCAGGTGAGCTTCCGCGTGCGCGGCGCCGACCTCTCCTGACGGTCTCCCCCGCCCGAGAAGAGTCCTCTCCGGCGGCCTTCCCGCCGAGCCTGACGGCTCTCCTCGCCGGAGACGACACGGGCGGGTGCCTCCCGGCACCCGCCCGTTCACCGTGGGAAGGTCTCCCGGCGGCCCTTTCCCGACAGCGCCCGCCGCCCCCAGGGCTGTGGCGGGGCGGCTGTCAGACGGCGTGGCCCGCGCGCAGGAGCCCGAAGGTCACCGCCTGCTCAAGCGCCTGCCAGGAGGCCTCGATGATGTTCTCGTCGACGCCGACCGTGGACCACTCCCCGGCCGCGTCGCTGGAGGTGATCAGCACGCGCGTGACGGCGTCGGTGCCGTGCGTACCCTCCAGGATCCGCACCTTGAAGTCGATCAGCTCGACCCCCGCCAGCTCGGGGTAGAGCCGCTCAAGGCCCAGCCGCACGGCCCGGTCGAGGGCGTTGACCGGGCCGTTGCCCTCACCGGTGGCGATGATCCGCTCCCCCTTGGCGTGCAGCTTCACGGTGGCCTCGCTCACGACCTCGCCGCCTCGCGCCCGCTCGACGATCACCCTCCAGGACTCGACCTGGAAGTGGCGCCTGCTCTCGCCCGCGACGGTGTCGCGCAACAGGAGCTCGAAGGAGGCGTCGGCGGCCTCGAAGGTGTAGCCCTTCGACTCCATCTCCTTGACCCGGTTCACCAGCTCCCGTGAGGTGTCGGAGGACAGCTCGTAACCCAGCTCGCGCCCCTTGAGCTCGACCGAGGCGCGCCCGGCCATGTCGGAGACGAGCATGCGCATGTCGTTGCCGACCTCGGCGGGGTCGATGTGCTGGTAGAGGTTGGGATCGACCTTGATCGCGCTGGCGTGCAGCCCGGCCTTGTGCGCGAAGGCGGAGACGCCCACGTAGGGAGCGTGGGAGTTGGGGGTGACGTTGGTGACCTCGGTGATCGCGTGGGCGATCCTGGTCATGTCGGCCAGCGCCTCCTTCGGCACGAGGTCGAATCCCCGCTTGAGCTGCAGGTTCGCCACCACGGTGAAGAGGTTGGCGTTGCCCGACCGCTCGCCGTAGCCGTTGGCGCAGCCCTGCACGTGGGTGGCGCCCGCCTTGACCGCGGCCAGCGAGTTGGCGACCGCGCAGCCGGTGTCGTCGTGGCAGTGGATGCCGATCCTCGCCGACGTCCCGACGGCCGCGTGCACCACCTCGGCCAGCTCGTCGGGGAGCATGCCCCCGTTGGTGTCGCACAGCGCGATGACCGAGGCTCCCGCCTCGGCGGCGGTGCGCAGGACCTCCAGCGCGTAGTCGGGGTTGGACTTGTAACCGTCGAAGAAGTGTTCCGCGTCGAGGAAGACTCTCTGGCCCTCCGCACGAAGGTGGGAGACCGTGTCGCGGATCATCGCGAGGTTCTCCTGAAGGGTCGTGCGGAGGGCCAGCTCCACGTGCCGGTCGTGACTCTTGGCGACAAGGGTTACGACCGGCGCGCCGGATTCGCGCAGCGCGGCCACCAATGGGTCGTCGGCTGCCTTCACACCTGCCCGGCGGGTCGCGCCGAACGCGGCGAGCTGCGCGTGCTTCAGGTCGAGCTCTGTTTGAGCGCGCCTGAAGAATTCCGTGTCCTTGGGGTTGGCTCCCGGCCAGCCTCCCTCGATGAAGCCGACGCCCAGACCGTCCAGGTGACGCGCGATGGCCAGTTTGTCGGCCACCGTGAGGTTGAGCCCCTCCTGCTGGGCACCGTCACGGAGAGTCGTGTCGTACACGTGGAAACGATCGTCGGCCATGTCAATCTCCTTCGCGGTTCGATGATTCGCCGCGCGCTCGTTCGGCTTCTGGAAACAAAAATGACCCCTCACGGACGTGAGAGGTCTGCGCGCCGGCGGTGTCCCTTTTCAGCCGGCGCGCCTGCCGATAATGAGCAGACCGTAGAACATGATGCTTCGGAGTCTGCCACACGCCGACACCATCTGACACATCGATCTCAGGATCCGAGATCCGCGGCGTGCCCGAACGGCCCGGGACACGGCCTGGAATCACCCCCGTCGCCGTCCGGCACCGGCGAGAATGGGCCCCATGAAGGCGACTTATCTCGACCCCACCGTGGGGCAGTATCTGCTCGCGCACACCAGCCAGCCCGACGACGTCCTCGACGCCCTCGCCGTCGAGACCCGCGAGCTGACCGGCGACAACGCGTCCATGCAGATCTCCCCCGACCAGGGGCGTTTCCTTACCATGATCGCCCAGCTCTGCGGCGCCAGGAACGCGGTGGAGGTGGGCACCTTCACCGGCTACTCCTCCATCTGCCTCGCCAGAGGGCTCGCTCCCGGCGGCGGGCTCACCTGCTTCGACGTGAGCGAGGAGTGGACGGCGGTCGCCCGGAGTTACTGGGAGAAAGCGCAGGTCGCCGACCGCATCGAGCTGAGGATCGGGCCCGCGGCCGAGCGGCTGCGCGAGCTTCCCGAACACCCGGCCGTCGACCTGGCGTTCATCGACGCCGACAAGGTCAACTATCCCGTCTACTACGAGATCCTCATGTCGCGCCTGGCCCCCGGCGGGGTGATCCTCGTCGACAACACCCTGTGGAGCGGGCACGTCGCCGACCCCACCAGGGACGACGAGACCGTGCGGCACATCCGCGAGTTCAACGACATGGTGAGCGCCGACGAGCGGGTCACCTCGATCATGCTTCCCATCGCCGACGGCCTCACCATGATTCGAAAGCACTGACGAAAACTTTCCCGAATCGCGGGCGAAGGAAAACCTTTCCGATTACTGTAAGCGATGTGACAAACACGTTGCGCCCACCCGCGCGGAGGGAAGGATGACCTCATGGCCAAGACCCTGGAACGCCGCGAGGCGAAGCCCGTGTCCACCAACCATCAGGAGCTCGAAGCGCACTACCAGAGGACCTGCGACCAGTGGCCCGACCGTAAGGTCGAGATCATCAACGGCCGGATCGTGGTGAGGGAGTTGCCCACACTCAACCACGCCAAGAGCATCCTGCAGTTGTTGATCCAGCTCATCCCGTTCGCCACGGAACAGGGCTGGCATCCCGTATACGACGTCAAGCTCTTCCTGGGCGTCCAGAAAGATCGTTATCGGCCCGATCTCCTTGTCCTGCCGAAGTCTCCCCGCATGTGGGACGAGGAGAACGTCTATGCGGAGGAGACGCTGCTCGTCGTGGAGGTGGTCTCCCCCAGTAGTCGGAGCGACGACCACGTCACCAAACCGGAAAACTGCGCGATCGCCGGGGTTCCGCTCTATCTGGTGATCGACGCCACCCAGAATCTCGCCCGGCTCCTCAGCCATCCCGGGGAGAGGGGCTACCAGCGGCAACACCAGGTGACCCTTGGAGAGCCCCTTGAGCTCCCCGCTCCCTGGAACCTCACGATCGACACCGGCAAGCTGACCGAAGGGTAGGCCCACTCGGCGGGAGGCCCGGCCGGGGCGGGAGGCCGGAGCCCCCGCCGAGCCGGGGGTCCCCGGACGCCTCGACCGGGCCTCTCCCGCACGGGATCGGCCCTGCACTCCGCGCGCGACCTCGATCAACCTGAAGTGATCACTCGTCGCACCGGATCGGACACGGCCGCTCACCCGCGACGACACGACGCGTGTGGAAAACGGGGGCAACGGATCGTGTGGACCCAGCCATACGCTCCGTCGCCCTCGACGGCGGTGGAAGGTGCTCAGCAGATCTTGTGGACCCAGCTGTGCGGGTCGGGACGGGTCCCGTACTGGATCCCCACGAGCTCCTCGCGGATCTTCGAGGTGACGGGCCCCTGGGTGCCGTCGCCGATCGTCCAGGCGCGGTCGGCGCCCTTGACCGAGCCGACCGGGGTGACGACCGCGGCGGTGCCGCAGGCGAAGACCTCGGTGAGCTCGCCCGTCTCGCAGCCCTGCTGCCACTCCTCGACCGACAGGCGCCCCTCCTCGGCCTGGAGGCCGAGGTCGGAGGCGAGGGAGAGGATCGAGTCACGGGTGATGCCGGGCAGGAGGGTGCCGGTGAGCGCCGGGGTGAGCAGGCGGTCTCCGTAGACGAAGAACAGGTTCATCCCGCCCATCTCCTCGACGTAGCGGTGCTCGCCCGCATCCAGCCAGACCACCTGGTCACAGCCCTGCTCGACGGCCTGGCGCTGGGCGACGAAGGCCGCCGCGTAGTTGCCGCCGCACTTGGCGAAGCCGGTGCCGCCGGGGGCCGCGCGGGTGTACTCGGTGGAGAGCCAGACCGTCACGGCCTGCCCGCCTCCGAAGTAGGCCGCCGCCGGAGAGGCGATGACCATGTACTTGTAGCTCCTGGACGGGTAGTTGACGCCGAGCGCCGGCTGCGTGGCGATCATGAAGGGGCGCAGATAGAGGCTGTGCCCCGGCGTGGTCGGGACCCACTCGCGGTCGGTCTGGACGAGCAGCTCCAGCGACTCGACGAACGTCTCCTCGGGCAGTTCGGGCATGGCCATCCGCAGCGCGGAGCTGTTGAAGCGGGCGGCGTTCGCCTCCGGCCGGAAGGCCACGATCGCGCCGTTCTCCTGGCGGTAGGCCTTGAGCCCTTCGAAAAGCTCCTGCGCGTAGTGGAAGACCGACGTCGCGGGGTCGAGGCTGAGCGGGCCGTACGGCATGAGCCTGGCGTCGTGCCAGCCCTCACCCTCGGTGTAGTCGATCGAGATCATGTGGTCGGTGAAGACCTGACCGAACCCGGGACTCGCCATTACCTGCTCGCGCTCTGCCGCGGTGCGAGCGTGGTCGGAGAGCTGCACGTCGAAGCTGAGCTTCTGAGCGGTGGTCATCGCACGGATCCTTCTCTTGAGGTCTGGCTTACCCTTGGGTCCATTCTGCGTCGGACCGGGTAACGGGAAACTACTCCATCCATGCCGAAAACCGGCAGTGCTGGAGAAACAAAAACGCGCCTGGCGGCTCAGGTGAGCCGCCAGGCGCGTCGGGGTCGAGGGAGGCGGCTTCCTCAGCCGGCTACTCGGGCGGTGATGTCGTCGCCGATCTCGTGGGTGGTCCGGCCGGCCCGGCCGGCCGTCCGCTCGACCAGGTCGTCGGCGACGGCCTGCTCGACCCTGGTGGCCTCGGCGGCCATACCGAGGTGGTCGAGGAGCATGGCGACCGACAGGATCGTGGCGGTCGGGTCGGCCTTGCCCTGGCCCGCGATGTCGGGGGCGCTGCCGTGAACCGGCTCGAACATGCTCGGCGCGGTGCGGTCGGGGTTGACGTTGCCGCTCGCCGCCAGACCGATGCCGCCGGCGATCGCCGCGCCGATGTCGGTGAGGATGTCACCGAAGAGGTTGTCGGTGACGATCACGTCGAAGCGCTCCGGCTGGCTGACGAAGAACATCGAGGCCGCGTCGACGTGGCAGTAGTCGGTCTGGACCTCGGGATATTCCAGGCCGACGCGGTCGAAGGTGCGGGCCCAGAGGTCGCCGGCGTAGGTGAGCACGTTGGTCTTGTGGACCAGCGTCAGCTTTTTGCGGGGGCGGCCGAGCGCCTTGTCGAAGGCGTAACGCACGACGCGCTCGACGCCGTAGGCGGTGTTCAGCGACTCCTGGGTGGCGATCTCGTGCGGCGTGCCCCTGCGCATGACGCCACCCGCTCCGGCGTACGGGCCCTCGGTGCCCTCGCGGACGACGATCATGTCGATGTCCTCGGGGCGGGATCCGCCCAGCGGCGTCTCGACGCCGGGGAAGAGCTTGACCGGGCGCAGGTTCACGTAGTGGTCGAGCTGGAAGCGGAGCTTGAGCAGCAGGTCGCGCTCCAGGATGCCCGGGGGCACGCTGGGGTCGCCGACCGCGCCGAGCAGGATCGCGTCGTATCCGCGCAGTTCGTCGAGGACCGGGTCCGGCAGGGTCTCGCCGGTTTCGTGGTAGCGCTTGGCGCCGAGGTCGTAGGTGGTGGTCTCCACCTTCGTACCGACCGCTTCGAGGACCTTCAGCCCTTCGGCGACGACCTCGACTCCGATTCCGTCCCCGGGGATGACCGCCAGGCGAATGTTACGCGAATCCATGCAGGCACCTTACCGGTCCGTCTCGGCGATTGAACACCGGTCTCATTCTGCGGACGTGTTCGCACGACAGACCCTCTGATCGTTTTGTCCTTTTTTGCTCCCTATTGACCGTTTAGGGAGGTTTCGTTATGGTCCTCCCATTCACATCACTGCCTAATCCGTACGGGCCATCCCCTTACCGGGCCCGCACGGAGCCGGGGAACCACTCTTTACGGGATCTACCGCACCCCCGAGAACACCGCCCCTCCCCCGGAGCGCGTTCCCGGTCGTCATCAGGCGGATCCCTTGGGGCGAATCAGCGCGTTCTCGCGCCGTAGGGCGGCCTCCACGCCCGAGCCCGACAGCTCACCCGGCCGGCCTTATGGAAGGAATCATCCTGTCCGGCACAGTTCTCCCCCGCGTCCTGTCCATCTCCGCCTCCCTGATCCTCGCCGGCGCCGCGGTGTGCGCGACCTCGACCGCCGCCCTGGCCGCCTCCCCGCCCCCCGCCCCCGGACCCGCGGCGCTCAAAACCCCCACGCTGAAGGAAACGCTGAAGGCGATGGACGTCAGGCCCGCCTGGCAGAAGGCCGTGCAGTGGGCCATGTCCAAGCGCGGAACGCCCTACGTCTGGGGCGGCACCGGCAACGGCGGCTTCGACTGCTCCGGCCTGATGCTCCGCGCCTACGGCGCCGCCGGGATCAAACTCCCCCGCGTCACCTACGACCAGTACGCCGCCTTCTCCAAGAAGATCGCCTGGAAGGACCTCAGAGCCGGTGACCTGGCCTTCTTCAGCGGCCTCGGCCACGTCGGCATGATCACAAAGCCCGGCTACATGGTTCACGCCCCGCAAAGCGGCGACGTCGTCAAGGAGGAGAAGCTCAGCTCCTGGCGCCGCGCCTCCTTCGTCGGCGCGGTCCGCCCCGACCCGCAGGGGGTCCAGCTCGCCAAGCGGGTCGAGCTCGCGATCGAAGTCGTGCCCGGCGGATGAGACACGCCGGCGGATCGCCGCCGGGAGGCCGTGGAGGCCCCGGTGGCGGCGAGAACGGGTTCAGCGGGTGGGGGCACCACCGTTGTCCCTGCGGTCCAGAGCGGTCTGGAGCGCGTCGGTGGCCTCGTCCTCTGTCTCCTCGGGACGGTTCCAGGGATACATGTCGTACATGGCGAATCTCGTCTCGGTCGCACGCGAGCAAGGAAGGTGGTCAAGTCTCCGGTCGGGACTCCGACCAGGCCTGATGTCGAGGGTCCGGATCACGGACCGGCGACGGGGGCTTGGAGCCGGCAAGCGCCACAACACCGCGGCGAGTCGCCGGCCTGCCCCTGTCAGGCCTCGCCGCGGCAGGTAGGAATTACGAGAACCTGGCGCATTTCATTCCAGGCTACCTGCCCACGGAAACGCCGTCTCGCCCGGCGTACACACTTCTCACATGCTGAGACGAGATGTGGCCGCCGCCCCGGTCATCGGGGCGGCGGCCACATCGGTGGACCACGGCCGTGTTTCCCGTACGTCCCCCGATCGGTCCTGGGTGATCGCATGTCGTCCTGGATCGGGAAGGGCCACCGACCCGCGACGACGCGGCACGCGCGGGAAACGGGGCTAGTCGGCCAGGTCGGCCGAGCGGCCGCTGTCGGCGCCGATCTCCGCGCCGATCTGGTCGATCACCTCGGCCGGGATCGCGGTGTCGACGGTGAGGGCGATCAGCGCCTTGCCGCCCTTGGCGTCCCGGGCCACCTGCATCGAGGCGATGTTGATCGAGTGGTCGCCGAGAATACGGCCGACCACGCCGACGATGCCGGGACGGTCGGTGTAGGTGAAGAACGACAGGTGGTCGGTGGGCTCGATCTCCATCTGGTAGCCGTTGACCTCGACGATCTTCGTGATCTGCCTCGGCCCGGACAGGGTGCCGGAGACCGAGACCGTGCGGCCGTCGGCGAGGACGCCGCGGACCGTCACGACGTTGCGCCAGTCGGGGCTCTCGGAGCTGGTGACCAGCTCGACCGACACCCCCCGGTCCTTGGCCAGCAGCGGGGCGTTGACGTAGGTGACCGAGTCCTCGACCACGTCGGTGAAGACGCCCTTGAGCGCGGCCAGCTCCAGCACGCGGACGTCGTGGGAGGCGATCTCACCGCGCACCTCGACGTCGAGCTTGGTGGCGACCTCGCCCGCGAGGGCGGTGAACACCCGGCCGAGCTTCTCGGCGAGCGGCAGACCCGGCTTGACGTCCTCGGCGACGGCACCGCCCTGGACGTTGACCGCGTCCGGCACGAACTCCCCGGCGAGGGCGAGCTTCACGCTGCGCGCGACCTGGGTGCCCGCCTTCTCCTGGGCCTCGTGGGTGGAGGCGCCCAGGTGCGGGGTGACGACGACCTGGTCGAGCTCGAAGAGCGGGCTGTCGGTGACCGGCTCCTTGGGGAACACGTCGATGCCGGCGCCGGCGACGCGGCCCTCCTTGATCGCGGAGTAGAGGGCGTTCTCGTCGATGATGCCGCCCCGGGCGACGTTGATGAGGCGCACGTTCGGCTTGACCGCGTGGAGCTCCCTGTCACCGATGAGACCGATGGTCTCCTTGGACTTGGGCAGGTGCACCGTGATGAAGTCGGCCTCGCTCAGGGCCTCCTCGAGCGAGACCAGCCGGACGCCCATCTGCGCGGCGCGGGCCGGCTGCAGGTAGGGGTCGTAGGCGATCAGTTCGACGCCGAACGGCTGGAGGCGCTGCGCGACCAGCTGGCCGATCTTGCCGAGGCCGAGGATCGCGACGACCTTCTCGTCGAGCTCCACCCCGGTGTACTTCGAGCGCTTCCACTCGCCGCCCTTGAGCGCGGAGTGCGCCTGGGCGACGTTGCGTGCGGAGGCGAGGATGAGGGCGACGGTGTGCTCGGCGGCGCTGGTGATGTTGGAGGTCGGCGCGTTGACGACCATGACACCGGCCTTGGTGGCGGCCTCCACATCGACGTTGTCCAGGCCGACGCCCGCGCGGGCGACGACGCGGAGCCTGGGAGCGTTGGCGATCGCCTCGGCGTCGACCTGCGTGGCGCTGCGCACGATGAGCGCGTCCACGTCGGCGAGGGCGGGCAGGAACTGGGCGCGGTCGGCGCCGTCGGTGTGGCGGACTTCGAAGTCCGCGCCCAGAACCGCGAGACCAGCCTCGGAAAGTTCCTCAGCGACCAGTACGACGGGCTTGTTCACAGGCTGGATCCTTACTAGACGGTGAGGGGTGCACGGACCTCACGTAGTCTATCGGCGCTTGTGAACGCGTTCACGAGTGTCCCGCGATCCGAGACGCTTCGCGCCGCCGGGAAACCCCTCGGAGAGGCTCCGGAGACGGGTGGGACGTGAGGGGATCTCGCGACCCACGAGGCGATTACCCGTCCTTGACAGATCTCATGCACCAAAATTCAAGTTGGTCTTGATCCCAAGAAAACTTCGCTATTACCCTGATAAGCCGTGGTCCACTACCTATCGTTCCTCATATGAGCATCGGGAACCCCGCTCTCGGCAACGTACTCGCGCAGCACGGCGACCCGCACCGGCTGCTCGCGGCGCTGGCCGAATGGGGACTCCTGGTTGCCGTGCGACCCGACCGCTCCGTCGTGCTCGGCACGACCCAGGCCGGTGATCGTGTCCTGCTCGGATACACCTCGGCGGACACCTACGCGCGGCACCGCGGCAGCCACTCGCTGTCGGCGTGCGACGCCGACACCATCCTCGACATCCAGCGCGTCACCGGCGTGCGGGAGATCGTGATCGACGCGGCGGGTCCGGCGGCCGCGGCCGTGCCGATCGAGGACCTCCAGCGCTACCTGCTCTCGACGCGCAGCGGCCCCACGCCCGCGCTGTCGAGCGCGGCGCCGACGGCGTACGCGACCGGGGCGATGGCCACGGTCTCGCGTCCCGCGCCCGCGCGCCCGCAGAGAACGCCGGTGCCGGCAGCGCCCTCCCAGCCGTGGATCCCGGCGCCCCGCCCGCACCTGTCGGGCCCGATGCAGATGGTGGACCCGGGATACCGCCGGTGCGACCACCCGATCCTGCCCGCGCTGCGTGCCGCGATCTCACACCTGCTCGTCGACTACCCGCTCGTCCACCACGTGTGGATCTCCGAGGCCAGTACCTCCTCGGGCGCCCCGGGGATCATGCTGCACGTGAAGGTCCACATGTCGGCGGCCGAGGACGTGGTCAGGGACATCCATCGCGGGGTGCGCGCCAGGTTGCCACAGCTCGCCGCGAGCGAGGCGCCGATCCTGATGGCGAGGGTCGCCGACGCGCGCAGCGAGCAGCGGATGGTCGAGCTGGGCGCCCACGTGGTCTGCGCCGACGTCACCGACTGAGGAACCATCCGGCCGGGCGCGCGATGATCCCGTCCGGCCCCGTCTCCCGCGCCCGAGCATCCCGCCACCGGTTGGCGGGAGCTCGATCCTGCCGCCCCTTGCCTTCCCGCGCCCGGGTGTCGGCAGAGGGCCGATCCTGCCCTCACTCTGTCTCCCCGGGGACCAGTGCCGGAGACCTCGTCCCAGGGATATCGGCTCGTATACGTGGTAGGCGTGGCCGCAAGAGATCTGCATATTCTGGACAGGCTCCGCCCTCGGGGCCGATACTCGGAGGATGAGCTCGACGCATCCCCCGGCCCGTGCCTCCGACGGGGACCGTGATCGCGCGATCAACGAGCTGCGCGACCGTGCCGTCGAGGGGCATCTGTCGCACGACACCTTCCTCGGCCGCGTCGACATGGCTCTGCGCGCACGCAATCAGGGCGAGCTCGACAATCTGGTCGCCGATCTGCCGCAACGCGGCCGGTTTCGCCGGATGGTCACCGAGGCCGTCGCCTCGGCCTCCGACTTCACCAAGCGGGTGGAGTCGGCCTGGCGGCGCCCGCGGCTGCCCCGGCTCGCGCTGCCCGGCGACGGCAGGACCCGCTACGTGGTGGGCCGGGGGTCGTCCTGCGATCTGGTCCTCGCCGACCTGACCGTCTCCCGGGTGCACGCCGAGCTCCGCCGCGACGAGGAGGGCTGGGTCCTCGTCGACCTCGGCTCACTGAACGGCACCCGCCTGAACGACTGGCGCCTGGTCGGCCCGGCCAAGGTCCGGCCGGGCGACGTCGTCTCCTTCGGCGACTGCGGCTTCCTGATGATCACTCCTCAGGTGCTCTGACCGGACGTGTCGCGGCCGACCCGAGATTGATCTGTCTCAGGCCCGCGTCCGGGCCGTTCCGAGCCTCGCACCGCGTCCCCGGGCCCGTGCCTCCGACGGGATCCGTGCGCGGGCTCCGGGCGGGCTTTGGCTGGGCTTTGGCTGGGGAGTCCTCTCAGCCCTCCTGAACCCCGGCCGCTCCGGCTTCCTGGGCCTCCTTGATCTTCGCCGCCGTCAGGGTGTAGCGCATGGTCAGCAGGATGCTGAGCCCCATCAGGATCGCGGGCAGCAGCGTCGAGCCGTACAGTGCCGCCGTGGTCGCCGACTCGGGCTGGGCGACCGGTGTGGAGGGGTCGGACTCGACGAATCCGGTCGCGCCCAGCAGCCAGCCGAGCACGAGCGCGCCGAACGCGAAGACCACGGTCTCGGCGGCCGTCCAGAGCCCGGTGAACACCCCGGCCCTGCGCTTGCCGGTGACCAGGGCGTCGTGGACGATCACGTCGGAGAGCATCGAGAACTGCAGCAGCTGCAACCCGGCGTAGCCGACGCCGACGAGGAACACGCACGCGTGCGCGTACGCCCAGCCGAGCGGGCCGGCGAAGGCCATCCCGACGGCGCCCACCATGAACAGCGCCGACGCCAGGAGCATCGCGCCGCGCTTGTCGTAACGCTTGGACAGCCGGACCCAGAGCGGCATGGTGATCAGCAACGGACCGACGAGGCACAGGAAGAGCGTGGTGGTCGCCGCCGGGTCGCCCAGCGTGTAGGTGGCGAAGTACGGCGCTCCGGCGAGCATGGCTCCGGCGGCGAACATCTGGGCGCAGCTCAGGCCGAGCAGCACCATGAACGTCGTGTTCGAGCGGGCGGCGGCGAACTGGGCGGCGATCGACGGCTCCGTCTCGGCCCGCGCGACCATCGGGGCGCGGGCCGTGCCGAAGAAGGAGCCGAGCATCGACAGCAGCAGCACGGCACCGATGACCAGCCCCATGGTCCGGTAGCCGGATGCCTCGGTGCCCGCGATCACCGGCGCGACCGCCCCGGAGAGCAGGATCCCCAGGCCGACGAAGACCATCTTCCACTGCAGCAGCGAGGAACGCTCGTGGTAGTCGTCGGTCATCTCCGCGGGCATCGCCTTGTAGGGGACCTCGTAGAAGGCGTAGGCCGTCGCGGTGAGGAAGTAGAAGAAGGCGACGTACAGGGCGGCGGGCAGGCCGGTGAGCGGGGGGCCCGCGAAGGTGAGGGCGAACGTCACCGGCAGGGTGACCGCGCCCAGGAGCAGCCAGGGACGGCGGGCGCCGAAGCGGGAGACCGTCCGGTCGGAGCGCTGGCCCACCCAGGGGTTGATGAACATGTCCCAGAGCTTGGGCAGGAAGACCACGATGCCGGCGATCCACGCGGGAACCGCGAGCACGTTCGTCATGTAGAACAGCAGCAGCAATCCGGGGACCGTGGAGAAGGTCGCGGTGCAGATCGAGCCGACACCGTAGCCGACGCGCACGCCGCGCGACACGGTGACGACGGCCGGTGAGGGCGCCGGGGAGACCATGCCACATTCAATCGCAGCGAGTGTGCGTCCGGTAGGCCCCGGAACCTCGTGATCGCCGGAAGATGAGAATATTTCGGCTCCTGTCGGGCCGGGAGAGCCCGGCGACGGAGCCGCCGTCCGGCCCGGGCGCCCCCGCGGGACCGCCTCCCTTCATGCGGCATATATCCAGCTCAGGTGGCCCATAGAGGGAAATTTCATCTCTCGGGCGTCCCTGACGCCGACCGGAGCACCACCGGCCCCAGACGCCTATGCGATCACTCTGGTTTACCTGGGACTCACAGTAAATGTCCGGAATTTGCTGACAAGACGGATCTGTCACCGACAGAATGCGGGGGCCATCCAGCGTCTAACCAACCGGAGGAACCGACATGCGCAGACCGCTAGGGGCGGCACTGCTCTGCCTCGGGAGTCTGGCGGCCATCAGCACGCCGATCGCCACGGCTCACGCCGCGTCCGCTCCGCAGGCCGAGTGCCGCGTGTACGCCGCCAAGCCGTACGTCACCGCGGCGGGACGGATCCAGGCCTCCGCCGCGCGGCTCGGCTGCGACGACACCGCCCTGGTCCGCATCCGCGTCAAGCGCGCCGTTCCCGGGGCCGACCCGATCGTGAAGAGCGCGTCCCGGAAGGGCACCAACGGACGGGTGACGGTGAGACTGCGCTGCGCTCCCGGCGTCTACTACGCCGTCGTCACCGACTACCGGGGAAACAGCGGCCGCTCCAAGCCCGTCAGGCTCGGCTGCTCCCCCACCGACACCCCGGCCCCCACCCCCGCGCCGACCACTACCACCACCCCCAGGCCGACCCCGACCCCGTCGGCCAGCGCCACCCCCACCAAGCCCACCCCCACCCCCAGCTCCACTCCCAGCTCCGCACCGGGATCCTCCCTGTCCGAGGAAGTGGTGCGCCTTACCAACGTCGAGCGGCAGAAGGGCGGCTGTGGCCCGCTCATCTCCGACCCGCAGCTGCGTTCGGCCGCGCAGGGCCACTCGGACGACATGGCGGCCAAGAACTACTTCAGCCACACCTCGCAGGACGGCCGTGACATGACCGCCCGGATCAGGGCGAGCGGGTTCAGCCCGATGCGCGCCTGGGCCGAGAACATCGCGATGGGCCAGCGCACCCCGGCCGACGTGGTCACCGCCTGGATGAACAGCTCCGGGCACCGGGCCAACATCATGAACTGCGCCTACACCCACCTCGGCGTGGGCGTGGCGAACAGCTCCCGGGGCATCTACTGGACCCAGAACTTCGCCAAGCACTAGGAATCAGGCACAACCGGACCGCGAGGCACCCGGTGTGAAACGGCCCGTGCCCCTGGTGACGAGAACTCGTCACCAGGGGCACGGGCCGCTGCTTTCGGCTCGGCGTTCACGTGAGCGCCGTCACATGAACGCCGTCATCCGAACCTCTACTTGAGCCAGCTCATCATCGGGCGGAGCTTGGCGCCGGTCTTCTCGATCGGGTGCTCGGCCAGCTCGTCGCGGTAGGCGGTGAACTTCTTCTGGCCGCCGTCGAACTCGTCCACCAGCTCCTTGGTGAACTCGCCGGACTGGATCTCGGCGAGGATGCGCTGCATCTCCTTCTTCGTCTCCTGCGTCACGATGCGCGGGCCGCGGGAGTAGCCGCCGTACTCGGCGGTGTCGGAGACCGACCAGTACATCTTGTGGATGCCGCCCTCGTACATCAGGTCGACGATCAGCTTCATCTCGTGCAGGCACTCGAAGTAGGCGACCTCGGGCTGGTAGCCCGCCTCGATCAGGGTCTCGAAACCGACCTTGATCAGCTCGGAGACGCCGCCGCACAGCACGGCCTGCTCACCGAACAGGTCGGTCTCGGTCTCCTCCTTGAAGGTCGTCTTCAGCGCGCCGGCGCGGGTGCCGCCGATGCCCTTGGCGTACGACAGGGCGAGGTCCAGGGCGTTGCCGCTCGCGTCCTTCTCGACCGCGACGAGACACGGCACGCCGCGGCCCGCCGTGTACTGGCGGCGTACCAGGTGGCCGGGGCCCTTGGGAGCGACCATGGCCACGTCCACGCCCTCGGGCGCCTCGATGAGGCCGTAGCGGATGTTGAGGCCGTGCCCGAAGAAGAGCGCGTCGCCCTCGACGAGGTTCGGGGCCACGTGGTCGGCGTACAGGTGGCGCTGGATGTGGTCCGGCGCGAGGATCATGGTCAGGTCGGCCTCTTCGACGGCCTCCGAGGGAGTGAGCACGCGCAGGCCGTCGGCCTCCGCCTTCTCCCTGCTCTTGGAGCCCTCGGGCAGGCCGACCCGCACGTCCACGCCGGAGTCGCGCAGCGAGAGCGCGTGGGCGTGGCCCTGGCTGCCGTATCCCAGAACGGCGACGTGCCGGCCCTGGATGATCGACAGGTCGGCCTGGTCGTCGTAGAAGATCTCAGTCACTTGCTTAACCTTTCGGGTTTCTCGTGCGCGTTACGCGGTCCGGTCCAGGGCCCGGAGAGAACGGTCGGTGATGGAACGGGCACCGCGGCCGATGGCCACCATGCCCGACTGGACGAGCTCCTTGATGCCGAACGGCTCCAGCACCTTGATGAAGGCCTGCAGCTTGTCCGGAGTGCCGGTGACCTCGATGGTCACCGCGTCCGAGGAAACGTCGACACAGCGCGCCCGGAACAGGTTGACCAGCTCCAGCACGCTGGACCTGTTGTCGGCGTCGGCCCGCACCTTGATCAGCGTGAGCTCGCGCTGCACCGACTGCGCCGGGTCGAGCTCCACGATCTTCAGCACGTTGACGAGCTTGTTGAGCTGCTTGGTGACCTGTTCCAGCGGCAGGTCGGCGACGTTGACCACGATGGTCATCCTGGAGATGTCCGCGTGCTCGGTCGGACCGACCGCGAGCGAGTCGATGTTGAACCCCCTGCGGCTGAACAGCGCCGCGACGCGCGCGAGCACGCCGGGCTTGTTCTCCACCAGCACGGAGAGCGTGTGCCTGCTCATGCCTAGTCCTCGCTGTCCCAGACCGGCGCCATGTCGCGCGCGAACTTGATGTCATCGTTGCTGGTCCCTGCCGCGACCATCGGCCACACCATGGCGTCCTGGTGCACCACGAAGTCGACGACCACCGGCACGTCGTTGATCTCCATGGCCTTCTTGATCGTCGCGTCCACGTCCTCGGGGCGTTCGCAGCGCAGTCCCACGCAGCCGTAGGCCTCGGCGAGCTTGACGAAGTCGGGGATGCGGCGGACCGTCTGCAGGTCGGTGTTGGAGTAACGCTGGTTGTAGAACAGCGTCTGCCACTGCCTGACCATGCCAAGGTTACCGTTGTTGATGATCGCGACCTTGATCGGCACACCCTCGATCGTGCAGGTGGCGAGCTCCTGGTTGGTCATCTGGAAGCAGCCGTCGCCGTCGATCGCCCACACCGTGGTGTCGGGGCGGCCCATCTTGGCCCCCATCGCCGCCGGGACGGCGAAGCCCATCGTGCCCGCGCCGCCGGAGTTGATGAACGTTCCGGGGTTCTCGTAGCCGATGAACTGCGCGGCCCACATCTGGTGCTGTCCGACACCGGCGGTGTAGATCGCGTCCGGGCCGACGAGCGCGCCCAGCCGCTCCATGACGTACTGCGGCGCGAGGGAGCCGTCCTCGAACTCGGTGTAGCCCAGCGGATAGGTCGCCTTGTAGGCGTTGAGCGCCGTCCACCAGTCGGCGTAGTCGCCCTTGCGCCCCTCACCGCGCACCGCGGCGATCAGGTCGGAGATGACCTCCTTGCAGTCGCCCACGATCGGGACGTCCGCGTGCCGGTTCTTGGAGATCTCCGCCGGGTCGATGTCGGCGTGGACGACCTTCGCGTGCGGCGCGAAGCTGGACAGCTGGCCGGTGACCCGGTCGTCGAAGCGGACACCGAGCCCGATGATCAGGTCGGACCTCTGCAGCGCGCCGACCGCCGAGACCGAGCCGTGCATGCCGGGCATGCCCATGTGCTGCGGGTGGCTGTCGGGGAAGGTGCCCCGCGCCATCAGGGTGGTGACCACCGGGATGCCGGTCAGCTCGGCGAACTCCAGCAACTCCCCCGACGCCCCGGCCCGGTGCACGCCGCCGCCCACGTAGAGGACGGGCCGCCTCGCCTCGGCGATCAGCTTCGCCGCCTCGCGGATCTGCTTGGAGTGCGGCCGGGTCACCGGACGGTAACCGGGCAGCTGCATCGCGACCGGCCACTCGAAGGTCATCTTCGCCTGGAGCGTGTCCTTGGCGATGTCGACCAGCACCGGCCCGGGACGCCCCGTCGAGGCGATGTGGAAGGCCTCCACGATCGTCCTGGGGATCTCGTTCGGGTCGATGACCAGGAAGTTGTGCTTCGTGATCGGCATGGTGATGCCGGAGATGTCGGCTTCCTGGAAGGCGTCGGTGCCGATGGCGGCGCTGGCCACCTGACCGGTGATCGCGACCATCGGGACCGAGTCCATGTAGGCGTCGGCGATCGGGGTGACCAGGTTGGTGGCGCCGGGGCCGCTCGTGGCCATGCACACCCCGACCTTGCCGGTGGCCTGCGCGTAGCCCTGAGCCGCATGCCCCGCACCCTGCTCGTGCCGTACGAGCACGTGCCTGACCTTGGTCGAGTCGTAGAGAGGATCGTAGGCGGGGAGAATCGCGCCGCCCGGGATCCCGAACACGGTGTCGACCCCGACGAGCTCCAGCGCCCTCACGAGGGCCTGGGCTCCTGTCATCTGTTCGGTCATCGGCTCGTTCCTTGTGGCTGAACATGCTTAATGGCATAAAAAATGCCCCATCCCGCCTGGTCGGCGGAGCTGGGGCGGCGCGCAGGTCGTAGTGATTCGCTATCGGCCCGCGCGCCGGCGAAGTACTACGAGAATCCCACGGTGAAGCTGCATGGCTCCACCATGGCCGACGGAGTACCCCCGCGTCAAATTCATGGGACACATATCTCAGAGTCCGAGATGCGAGGTCACGCGGGAGACCCGAGCCTGGAGAGGCTGGTGCGGATCAGCGAGTCGACGCCGCGTGCGGCCATCGGGCGCGCCACCAGGAACCCCTGGCCGCGGGTGCAGCCCATCTCGCGCAGCAACTCCAGCTGCTCGGGCCGCTCGATGCCCTCGGCGACCACGATCAGCCCCAGGTCGTGCCCCAGCCGCACGATCGTGCGGGTGAGCAGGGTGAGCGTCTCGTCACGGCCGAGCCCGGACACGAAGGACGGGTCGATCTTGATCATGTCGACCGGGAGCTGCCGCAGGAACGCCAGCGAGGCGTATCCGGTGCCGAAGTCGTCGATGGCGAGCCGGACGCCGAGGGCACGCAGCTCGGAGAGCCGGGTGATGGTCTCCTCCGCGTCCTCGACCAGCATCTCCTCGATGACCTCCAGGGTGAGCGCGCTGGGCGGCAGCTCGCTCTCGGCCAGGACCGCCTCGACGGTCTCCACGAAGCGCGGCGCCATGATCTGCCGGGCCGAGAGGTTCAGCGAGAGCCCGATCTCCCAGGAGGAGGCACGCCAGGCGGCCACCTCCCTGCAGGACTCGCGCAGGATCCACTCGCTCAGCGGCACGATCAGGCCGGTGTCCTCCGCCGGGCCGAGGAACTGCTCGGGCGGGACGAACTCGCCGCCCCGGCACCAGCGCACCAGCGCCTCGACGGCGGTGACGCGCGAGGTGGCCAGATCGACCACCGGCTGGTACTCGATCGCGAACTGGTTCTCCAGCAGCGCCCGCTGCAGGTCGGCGGCGAGCTCCAGGCGTCGTACCACGTCGGCGTGCATGTGCGCGGCGAACACCTCGACCCTGCGCCCGCCCAGCTCCTTCGCCCTCGCCATCGCCACGTCGGCGTTGCGGATCAGGTCGGCGGAGGAGACGTCCGCGGTGGAGAAGGCCACCCCGACGCTCGCGGTGAGCGCGACGTCGCGGTCGGCGACCCGGAACGGCTCGGACGAGACCGTACGGACCAGCAACTCGGCCAGGTCGACCGCCGTCTGGGCGTCGACCGACGCCTCGAGCAGCACCGCGAACTCGTCGCCCCCCCAGCGCGCCAGGGTGTCGTCGGCCCGTACGGCGGCGCGGAGCCTGCGGGCCGCCTGGCCGAGCAGGTAGTCGCCGCTGGCGTGGCCGACCGAGTCGTTCACCGCGGTGAAGCCGTCCAGGTCCAGGAAGACCACGGCGACGTTGCTCGCGCCGGGACGGGCCAGCACCTCCCGGGTGCGCTCCTCGAAGTAGGCCCGGTTGGGCAGGCCGGTGATGCCGTCGTGGAAGGTGAGGTGGGCGACCTGGCTGCGCAGGGCCTCCTGGTCGCTGATGTCGCGGGTGGTGACGAGGAGCAGGTCGTCGCCGCGCACGTGCCGGGTCGCCACCGACTCGGCGGGCCGCCACGTCCCGTCGGAGGCCCGGACCCGGCAGGCGACCATGCAGGCGCCCGGCCCCTCCTCGGCCTCCTCCTCCAGGCTCATCGCGCTCAGCGCCGCCTGGATCCCCGGCACGTCCTCGGGGTGGATGTAGTCGAAGATCTTCCGGCCGACCAGGTCGTCGGGACGGTAGCCGTACGTGATCTCGACGCCCTCGCCGACCTCCTGCACCACGCCGTCGTAACCGCACAGCATGACCACGTCCCCCGCGCTCTCCGCGAGGTCCCGCAGCTGCCGCTCGCCGAGATGCAGCAGGCTCCGCATCCGCCCGGTCTCCATCAGCATCACGAACAGGCGCACCACCAGGACGGCGACGATCGACGCGCACACCGAGGCGAGGACCGCCGGGGGGCCCTGCACCCCGCCGCTGATCACGCGCAGGAGCACGACGACGGTGGCCGCCCCCACGAGGAACAGCGGCACCGCCGCGATCAGCGAGGACGTGCTCTCCCTGACGAACGGCTCGTCGTCCCTGGGCGCGACAGACCGCGTCGCGGGCCCGCTCCACGGGACCGCGGCGAGCACCAGGAACGCGGCGGGGGCGAGCCACACCCAGGTCAGGGACGGCGTGTCGCCGTTCACCCGGGCCACCGCGGTGACCGTCTCGGAGGTCGCGATCGCGGCGAGCACGGCGAGCGCGGCGAGCCCGACCGGCCAGGCCGAGCGCCGGATCGGCACCACGGCCGGGCCCACGACGCTGGCGAGGATCAGGCAGAACAGCGGCGAGGCGAAGGTGACCGCGGCGTCGCCAGCGTCACCGCCGGTGCCGTACAGCGGACCCACCAGCGACACCCAGACGATCACCATGATGGCCGCGGCGCACACGTAGGAGTCGGCGAGGTCACGCAGCAGGGCGTGTCCCCGCGCGGGTCTGGCCGCCGACAGCGCGGTGCCGACCGCGAGCATCGCCGTACCGGCCAGGAGCACCAGGTCGGCGAAGGTCACCACGAAGGGTGTGCCTTCCGCGATCGGCCGTACCCCCACCCCGGCCAGCCAGGTGAGCGATCCTCCGGCCAGCCAGCGCCAGGCCAGCGCCCTGCGCCGGTCGGTGATTTTGGAGGCGGCGGCGAACAGCGAGCCCGCGGCCGCCGCGGCGGTGACGACGCCCGCCACCGCCTCGACGACCACGGCCGGAGCGCCGCTGACGAGCGCGGCAACGAGCCCCACCACGCCCGCGGCGGCGGCGGTCAGCGGTACCCGGGGGTCACGCCAGCGGATCAATGTCGTCTGCCCATCAATGTCGTTTGGTGTTTTTCGCTTTCGCAGCTTCCCTTGCTCGCTGCGCCCGCGCTGCCGGTGCGAGCGCGTCGTCCTTCGTCCTCGGCGCTCGTACCGGCACAGGGCCAGTGTGTGCCGTCCGGCCCGCGCGGGTGGTGACAACGCCGTAGTCGTCACCGATCTGATAACCACGCGAGCAACGGTGATCGCTTTTACCGACGGTACGCACCGCAGGTCACGGGGCAGCCACGGCCCGGATTCCTTTGCCGGTCAGTACGAACCCGTGATCACATCTTTGAGCGGCTCCCTCGCGAGGCGACGGCGGAGGGGCTTCGGCGTGCGCCGCGGGCACACGGCCCGGATTCCCCCGCCCGTCAGTACGAACCCGTGATCACATTCTTCAGCGGCTCCCCCGCCAGATAACGCAGCAGCTGGGAGCGCAGAAGCTTCAGCGTGCGTCGTACGGACGCCGGGTTGCTGCCCGCGACGTGCGGGGTGATGAGAACCCCCGGCGCCGTCCACAGCGGGTGGCCCTCCGGCAGCGGCTCGGGGTCGGTGACGTCCAGCGCGGCGAGGATCCGGCCCGCCCGCAGCTCGGCGACGAGCGCGTCCGTGTCGACCACCGTGCCCCTGGCCGCGTTCACCAGGAGGGCGCCGTCCCTCATCGCGGCCAGGAACCCGGCGTCCACCATGCCGGTGGTCTCGGGCGTCGAGGGTACGAGCAGCACCACCACTTCCGCCTCCGGCAGCAGCCCCGGCAGCTCGTCCAGGCCGTGCACACCGGCCCTGGCGGTCCTGGCCACCCGGACGACGTCGACCTCGAAGCCGTCGAGCCGCCGCTCCAGCGCCTCACCGATCGAGCCGTAGCCGACGATCAGGACCGTGGAGTCGGCCAGCACCCCGGTGTGGTGGTAGGTCCACTCGCCCTCGCGCTGCGCGTGGACGAATCCGGGAAACTCCCGCAGCACGGAGATCATGGCTCCCACCGCCCACTCGGCGGTGCCCGCGTCGTGCACCCCCCTGGCGTTGCACAGCGTCACCCCCTCCCGCACGTGCGGCCGGTAGGCGTCGACACCCGCGGTGACGGTCTGCAGCAGCCGCAGGCCGGTCATGCGGGCGAGCAGACCGGGAAGATCCGCCAACGGCGTGAGCGGCGGGATCCAGACCTCGGCCTCCTCCACGCCCTCGGGCACCGGCTCCGTGCCGTCGTAGACGACGCACTCCACTTCCGGGAGATCACACAGGACATCGGCGATGGCTTTGGAAGGTACCCAGATCTTCATGTGCGCATTATCCAGCCGTACGGCCGGTGGCGCCGCCCCTCACGACCGCACCGTCCGGCCGTGCGGGACGCGCCGGCACCGTGATTATTCGGACACGCACTTCAGGTCGAGTTCGGGGCGGTAGACCGTGGTCTTCTTGACGCGCTTGATCTCCTTGCCGTCCTGCTTGAAGACGCGCCAGACATCGATCGTGAACCCGTTCTGGCCGACCATCGGGATGCAGGTGGGGCCGCTGTCGGTCTCGCTCTTGAACGGGGTGACGTTGTATCTCTCCGAGGAGATCGACTCGATCTCGTAACGCTTGGTGCTCCAGAAGGCGACGGTGACCCCGCTGTCGTTGTAGGAGGTCTTCACCAGCACCCCGTACGGCGAGTCGTTCTTCCAGCGGAAGTCGGGCTCGGGCCAGGAGACCGTGGACTCGCGTCCGGCCGGGTAGCGGGAGATGTAGAACTCGTGCGCCATGTGCTGGACGTCCTCGAGGCCGCCGAAGAACACCGCGTTGTACATGGTGGTGACGAACTGGGAGATGCCGCCGCCGACCGAGTCGACCAGCCTGCCGCCCTGGATCATGGGGGCGGGGACGAAGCCGCGTGCCGTGTCGCGCTGGCCGACGACGCCGTTGAGCGAGAAGGTCTCACCCGGCTTCACCAGGTGACCGTCCAGGAGCTTGGCGATCGTCCTGATGTTGGTGACCCGCGGCGGGCAGCAGGTGTAGGGGGTGGTGAACTGGCTGATCCGCTCCTTGATGCCGAGCTTGCGCGCGTCGGCGTCGGACATCCTCGGCTTGACGGTGGCGAGGAGGACCGGGATCGTCCGGTCGCCGTCACGGGCGACCATGTCCGCCACGTCGGTGGCGAGCCGCTCGTCGTCGATGCCCTTGCCCTTGCGTCCGGGCACCAGCTTCGGCTTTCCCCCGACGATCTGGAACGTGGGGTCGCGGGGGGCGAGGGCCGAGTCGATCAGGTCCCCCTCCACGGAGGCCACGGCGTTCTTGGCGTCGAACTTCGGGCTCATGCCGCCGGAGCTGTCCGGTTTGAAGGACAGGTGGGCGGCGAGGGTCTCCACCGGCAGCTGGGTCTGCTTGCCGGCGAAGGTCAGCGTGACCGGCCCCGACAGTGCCTTCCGCGCACTGGCCGCGGCCTGCTTGACCGTCTCCGCCCCGGCCATCGGCTTGATCACCGAGACCGGGAGGCGGATCTCCTTCTCCGGGCCGAGGAAGGCCTTCGTGATCGCGGCGACCGCGGCCTCCCGCTCCAGCTCCCGGCCGTCGCGGGGCGTGACGACGACGGGCTTGACGCCTTCGAACGTGACCGAGCCCTCACGGACCTTGAGGTCGACCTTCTTGGCCAGGCCGGCGACCGCGGCTCTCATCTTCTCAAGGTCGGAGGAGACCTTGGGCTCCAGGTCGGTGGTGCCGGTGAAGGCCCGCCATACCTCGGCGGGGCTGGGAAAGCCGCTGGGCGCCTGGGCGATGGTGGCGACCACGTCGAACTCCAGGCCCGACTTCGCGGGGTCGAAGTCGTAACGCTTGCCCGCCGCCAGCAGGGTCATCTTCTCGCCGGCCTTGCCCGACAGACGGTCCCTGAGCTTGTCGGCCGCCTCGGTCGCGGTCAGGCCGCCGATGTCGATGCCCCGCACGGTGGTGCCCGGCAGCATCTTTCCGGACATGATGAAGGCGGGCACCGCGTAGGCGAGCGCGACGACGAAGAGTACGGCGAAAACGATCAGGAAGAGTCTGCGGGCCCCGCGGCGACGCGGAGGCGGCTCCTCGTAGCGGAGCCCGTCCGGTTGCGGGAACCCGCCGTCGCCACCGGGGACGAGCGTCGGCTCGTCGCGCCGGAAGGGGCGTTCCGGCGTGGCCATCTGCCAGGGCTGCGGGGGCTGGGCCGCGGGGGGAAGCGTCGTCCCGCGGGACGGTGCGGACTGACCACCGGGGCCGGGCCTTCCGGCACCCGGGGATCCTCCGTGGCCGGTGGGGCCGAAGATGTCGGGCGAGACACCGGGGGGAAGGCGCGAACCCCCCTGGGGCTGGGCGGCCTGAGTGCCGGGAGCCCGTCGCGGGTCGCGGGCGCCCGGTGGCACGGGACGTGAAGGAAGGGGCATTGCCTCAAAGGGGTCCGTCGGTGGGTCCACAGACGCTCCGGCGTTCCGCACGGCCTCCGCATCCTCCTGCTTCGCAGCTTCCACCTCCGGCAACCTTAAACCACATTGGTCAGCCTCCGCCCGGAATGAAGTAACAATTGACCTCCTCACCCGTCCCCGACGGAGAGGGGATTTTCAGGGTCGCCCCGGGGGTTTCCTGTTTGATCGGGCCGTTCCTCCCCACCCGAGGGGCGGAGTCCGCGACCTTTGTGCACGAGATCATCCTGTCCATCGGTAGCGATGCTCGGGTCTTCCCGCCGTGCCGTACTTCGGGCGGAGCTCCGCCTGGCCCACCGCGCACAGGTGTTCCAGATACCGGCGGGCGCTCACCCTGGACAGGCCGGTCACCGTCGCCGTCTCGGTCGCCGACAGGTCGCCGCCGCTCTCCCTGAGCGCTTCGGCGACGAGGGAGCACGTGGTGCCCGACAGCCCTTTGGGCAGCGGCGGCGGAACCCCCCTGACCGCGCCGAAGAGCCTGTCGACCTCGTCCTGACGGGCCTCGTCCCCGAGGGTGGCGAGCCGTCTGCGGATCTCGGCGTACTGTTCGAGACGCTCGGTCAGGGCGCGGGCGGTGAAGGGCTTGATCAGGTAGTTGACCGCGCCGCCGCGCATCGCCGCCCGGACCGTGGTGACGTCGCGCGCGGCGGTGATCACCAGGATGTCCACCGGTTGCGCGGCCCCCCTGAGCTTCCTCAGGACGTCGAGTCCCGACATGTCCGGCAGGTAGATGTCGAGCAGCACCAGGTCGGGCCTGCGCGCCGCGGCCGAGGCGATCGCGGCGCCCCCGGTGTGGACGACACCGGCGACCGTGAAGCCCGGCGTCCTGGTGACGTAGCCGCCGTGGATCCTCGCCACCATGAAGTCGTCGTCCACGACCAGGACGCGGATGTCGCCCATGTGCGTGTCCCCGGTCAACTCGGCACCTTCCGTTCCGTGGAGGCGGATTCCCCCGCTCCTTCCGCGAGAGGCGGGGCGGGCGCCGGCCGCGCTCGATCGACCCACCCACCGAGGGCTCCTTCCGCGGCGGGCGGTGCGGGCTCCCCGGTGGGAAGGAGCGCGGTGAAGACGGCGCCGCCCGCGTTGTGCACCCGCACCCAGCCGCCCCGGCGTGCGCACGTCTGGCGGGTGAGGGCGAGGCCCAGGCCGCGCGGTCCCGCGTGGGCCGCCTTCGTGGTGAAGCCCTCCCTGAACACCTCGTGGACCAGGCCGGGGGTGATCCCGGGACCGGAGTCGCCGACCCGGACGCGCAGCCCGTCCGCCTCGGTGCGGACCGAGACCTCCACCGTTCCGCCGGTCTCCTGCAGCGCGTCGAGGGCGTTGGCGACCAGGTTGCCGACGACCAGGACCGCGTCGTGCGGGTCGCCGAGCATGCCCTCCTCCACCCGGGAGTCGTCGGACAGCACCAGGGTGGCGCCCCGCTCGGCCGCCTCGGCCGACTTGGCCAGCAGCAGGGCGGCCAGCGTCGGGTCGGCGACCTTCTCCCTGATGCCGGAGGCGTGCCTGCTGTAGGCCTCGGTGGTCTGGGTGATGTAGCTGACGGCCGTCTCGTACTCGCCGAGTTCCAGCAGGCCGACCACGGTGTGCATCCGGTTGGCGAACTCGTGGGCCTGCGCGCGCAGCGCGCCGGTCGTGGTGCTGGCCCGGTCGAGCTCGCGGGTCAGGCGCACCAGTTCGGTACGGTCCCGCAGGGTGACCACCCAGCCGCTCTGCAGTTCCCGTACCGCCACCGGGGTCCGGTTGAGCACCAGCACCCGGTCCCGGTGGAGCACCACCCTGTCGTCGCCGGGGTCCACCCCGTCGAGCACGTCCCGCATCCGGTCGGACAGGGGCATCTCCCGCAGGCTCCGGCCGACGTCGTGCCGGGAGAGTCCGAGCAGTTCGCGCGCCGCGTCGTTGACGAGCGTGACCCTTCCCTGGAGGTCGAGGGCGAGCACCCCCTCCTTGACGCCGTGCAACACGCCCTCGCGCTGTTCGAGCAGGGCCGCGATCTCTCCCGGTTCCAGGCCGAACGTCTGGCGGCGTACCCGCCGGACGATCAGCGCGGCGGCGGCCGACCCGGCGACGAGGACGGCGAGGACCGTCCACAGCAGCGGCGGGAGCGCCTCGCCGAGCTGGTCGGCGAGACGCTCCTCCAGGATCCCGACCGAGGCCAGGCCGATGACCCGCCCCGAGGAGTCGAAGATCGGGGCCTTGCCGCGTACCGAGCGGCCGAGGGTGCCCGTCTGGACGCCGGTCCAGCGCCGCCCGTTCGTGAGGATCTCCGAGCCGTCGGTGGACAGCCTCTTGCCGATCAGGCTCGGGTTGGGGTGGGCGTAGCGGATCTGGTCGCGGTTCGCGATCACCACGTAGTCGGCTCCGGTCGCCGCCTGCACCCCGAGCGCGATCGGCTGCAGGCTCAGCTCGGGCCTGGGCAGGGCGAACGCCTCGCGCACCTGGGGAAGCCCCGCCACCGACTCGGCGATCGCCAGGGCGCGCTGCCGGTACTGCCGGTCCAGCAGGGCGCGGGTGTGCTCCATCCAGACACCCGCCGTGCCGGCGACCGCGAGGAACACGATGACGGTCTGCAGCACGAAGAGCTGGGTGCCGAGCGAGGCGTCGAGTAAGCGTCGCACGAGTTGACTCCTGGTCGGAGACCTCGATGAAAGCAGTCCGAGATAACGGCGCGGTCGAGGACGTGTGACCAATACGACCGATACGACGGCAACCACGCAAAGCATCGACAGGCTGCTCTCCTGAGGTCAGCATCCTCACCACGCTTTATTGACGTTTGTTTGGAGCTGACCATGCGACTTCGGAGACTGGCCGCCCTCGCGGTGCTGTCCCTCGCCGCCCTCACCGCCTGCGGTTCCGATGGTGGCTCGGGAACGAGCGCGCTGAGAATCATGGCTCCGGCCTCACCCGGAGGCGGCTGGGACCAGACCTCCCGCGTCGCCGGCGAGGCGCTCAAGACCGCCGAGCCGTCGCGCAAGATCGAGGTCTACAACGTGCCCGGCGCGGGCGGCACCATCGGCCTGGCCCAGCTCGCGGGCGAGAAGGGCAACGGTGACCTGCTGATGACCATGGGCCTGGTCATGGTCGGCGCGATCGAGCAGAACAAGTCGAAGGTCACCCTCGCCGACACCACGCCGATCGCGAAGCTCACCGAGGAGTACGAGATCGTCGTGGTCCCCGCGGGGTCGCCGTACAAGACGCTCGGCGAGCTGGTGACGGCGTGGAAGGCGGACCCGACGAAGATCGCCGTCGCGGGCGGCTCCGCCGGGGGCACCGACCACATCGTGGCGGGCCTGATGGCCAAGGCCGCGGGCATCGACCCCAGGCAGGTCAACTACATCGCCCACTCCGGCGGCGGCGAGGCGCTCAACGCGCTGCTCGGCGAGAAGGTCGCGATGGGGATCTCCGGCATCGGCGAGTTCGCCGAGCACGTGAAGTCCGGCAGGCTGCGCGCTCTCGGCGTCAGCTCTCCGGCGCGGCTCGGCAACGTCGACGCGCCCACTCTCAAGGAGGGGGGGCTGGACGTGGAGCTGGCCAACTGGCGGGGCTTCGTCGCGCCCGGCGGGCTGGACGACGAGGCGAAGAAGAGCCTCACCGACCTGGTCACCAAGATGCACGAGTCCTCCGCGTGGAAGGAGGCGGTGCTCAAGAACGGGTGGGCCGACGTCTTCCAGACCGGTCAGCCGTTCGCCGACTTCCTCGCGGCCGAGCAGACCAAGGTCAAGGGCATCATCGCGGAGATGGGCCTCGTCTCCTGATGCCTCCCGTGGAAGACCCGTCCGACCGTACCGGCACCGGCGCGACCGGTGCCGGTACGGCCGGCACCGGACCCGAACCGGCCGCCGTCACCCGCGTGGGCGACGGCGGCGCCGATCCCGCCCTGGACTCCGGCTCGGGTTCCGGCCCCGATCCCGCCCTGGACTCCGGCTCGCCTTCGGGAGGCGGGGCGGCGACCGCGGCCGGGTGGTCGTGGCGGCGGCCCGAGCTGGGGCTGGCGGTGCTGGTCCTCGCGCTGGGGGCGTTCGTGATCGTCGGTACCGCCGACGTCACCGCCGCGGGCTCCGTCCTCGGTCTCGGCCCCCGGTTCTTCCCCGCCCTCGTCGGGGGGGCGATGCTGCTGATCGGGCTGTTCTACGTGATCGACGTGCTCAGGGGAGGTCACGGCGACCCCGAGGACGCCGAGGACGCAGACTCGGCCGCGCGGGCGGACTGGCGTACGGTCGCGCTGGTCAGCGTGATCTTCCTGGCCTTCACCGGGCTGCTCGACCTGCTCGGCTGGATCATCGCGGGGGCGCTGCTCTTCTTCGGCCTGTCCGTGACCCTCGGGGCGACCCGGCGGCTGCGCGCGGGGGTCGTCGCGATCCTGGTGTCCTTCCTCACCTACCTGCTGTTCGTCAAGGGCCTCAGCGTGACGCTGCCGGCCGGGCTGCTGTCCGGGGTGATCTGAGTGGACTCCCTGCGGCTGTTGCTGGACGGCTTCGTGACCGCGCTCACCCCGGTGAACCTGCTCTACGCGCTGGTGGGCGTCACGCTGGGCACGCTGGTGGGCGTGCTGCCCGGCATCGGCCCCGCCATGACCGTGGCACTGCTGCTGCCGATCACGTTCACCGTCCCTCCGGAGAGCGCGTTCATCATGTTCGCCGGGATCTACTACGGCGGCATGTACGGCGGGTCGACCACCTCGATCCTGCTCAACACGCCCGGCGAGAGCTCCTCGATGATCACCGCCCTTGAGGGCAACAAGATGGCCAAACGCGGCCGGGCGTCCCAGGCGCTGGCGACGGCCGCGATCGGGTCGTTCGTCGCGGGCACCATCGCCACCACGCTGCTGGTCGTCGCGGCGCCCCTGGTGGTGGACTTCGCGATCTCCTTCGGCCCCGAGGACTACTTCGCGCTCGCCGTCCTCGCCTTCACCGCGGTGTCGTCGGTGCTGTCCCGCTCCGTCGTACGGGGGCTCGCCTCGCTCGGCCTCGGCCTGGTCGTCGGGCTCATCGGCATCGACCAGCAGACCGGGCAGGCCAGGCTCACCCTGGGCGTCCCCCAGCTGCTCGACGGCATCGACGTGGTGATCGTCGCGGTCGGGCTCTTCGCCATGGGCGAGGTGCTCTACGTCGCCTCGCGGCTGCGGCACGACCGGCCGGAGGTGATCCCGGTCGGCCGGGCGTTCCTCGGCCGCTCAGACTGGTCGCGTTCCTGGCGGCCGTGGCTGCGCGGCACCGCGCTCGGCTTCCCGTTCGGCGCGCTGCCCGGCGGCGGCGCGGAGATCCCCACGTTCCTGTCGTACTCGGTGGAGAAGCGGCTGGCGCGCGGGGTCGCCCGCGAGGAGTACGGCAAGGGAGCGATCGAGGGGGTCGCCGGTCCCGAGGCCGCGAACAACGCCTCGGCGGCGGGCACGCTCGTCCCGCTGCTCACGCTGGGCCTGCCCACCTCGGCGACGGCCGCGATCCTGCTCGCGGCCTTCCAGCAGTACGGGCTGCAGCCGGGCCCGCAGCTGTTCGACCACAACCCTGCGCTGGTCTGGGGCATGATCGCCTCACTGTTCGTGGGCAACACCATGCTGCTGGTGCTCAATCTGCCGCTCGCCCCGATCTGGGCACGGGTGCTGCAGATCCCCCGGCCCTACCTCTACTCGGGGATCGTGCTGTTCGCGGCGCTCGGCGTCTACGCGCTGAACTCCTCCTGGGTGGAGCTGGTCATCCTCTACGTCCTGGGCATGCTCGGTTTCGCGATGCGCCGCTTCGGCCTGCCGGTGGCCCCGGCGGTGATCGGCCTGATCCTGGGCCCGATGGCCGAGATCCAGCTCCGCCGGGCCCTCGCGATCGGCGCGGGTGATGTGACGGTCCTGGTCAGGAGCCCGATCGCGGCGACGCTGCTGGTCATCTCGCTTCTGGCGTTGTTCACGCCTCTCATCAGGAAGGTGGCCGCCCGCCGCGGCGCCTGACCGGGCCTGCGCCGGGGAAGGCGACGGGTCCGCGACGGGAAACGGCCGCCCGGTTGTGGGGAGCCGGGCGGCCGGGTCTTGTCCGGGAAAGTTCGGGGGAAAAGGCTATTCCCGCAGGGTGTCGACGGCCGGTCCGTTGAATTTCAAGCCGTCCTCCCTCGCCAGATAGCTGCACGAAACCCATCCCGTGGTGCCGGAGGGCAATCCCGAGGCCGACCTGGCGCCCAGCCGGAAGTTACACCAGCCGCCCGTCGAGTTCGGGTTGAGAATCTGCCCGTAATCGCCGTAGTAGAGATAGCCGATGACCGTTGAGCCTCCCGCGCTCGATCGCAGGCGCACCCCGTCCGCCACCACCACCGCGTCCACGCCCGGGGCCGCCGACAGGACGAAAGCGCTCCTCACCGGGCCCGCATGAGCGGGAACGGCCGCAACGGCCATCCCCGCGGCGGCCGTCAACGTCGCGGCGGCGAATGCCAGAAGCTTTTTCATTGGACGTTCTTCCGATCGTGAGGTCAGGTCATGCCGGAGTTAAAGGTGAGACTGCAGTGATTACTGTGCAAGCCATCAAGAATTTCGTCAACACCTGTTCAGTTTCAGAAATGTGAATTACCACATAAAAGAGGCCCTTCCGATTAAGGGCACGCAGGCGACCGGAAGGATCCTCGACATCCGTCACCGGGCCGGTCCCGCCGACGGTCCAGGTCGCGTCGCAGGCCTCGCTCCGGGCGGCCACGGCGCCCGGCCCCTCGCGCTCCCAAGCGGAACACAAGTGGTCCACAAGTGATCGTTCCTAGGTTCCTCCGTAGAACCGGGGGCCGAAAGCGGCAACCCGGTGACCGGTTCTCGACACCGAGGCCGGAGGACCAGCCGGGGTCGCGACGACGCGGCCGAGAGGAATGATCATGTCGAAGATCACGATTGACGACCTGCCCTTCGAGGGTGCCGAGCTCGCCGAGGCCGAGCTGGGCGAGGTGTCCGGCGGCAAGTGGTCGGTCAGCGCGTGGAAGAAGGACCTGCCGTGCGAGTGGTGGCAGTACTAGTCCGCGGATCCAGCGGCTGATCGGGCCGGCCCACCGACGGGACCTTCCCCCCGGTGAGGCGGGCCGGACCCTTCGGCGGACGGGCGCATCGGACGAACACGGCGCGGTGGGACGGGAGACCCGTTCCGCCGCGCCTTCGAGACGGGACCGGACAGTGATTCTGATCATCAGCAGGCGGGGTGACGGGGCGGTCGAGAGGGTCGTGGCCGCACTCCGGCGGCGCGGCGCTCACCTGGTGGGAGCGGACGGCGACGCGAACACCACCGCGACCTGCTCGGGGACGCCCGTGCTGTGGTGGGACACCGGTGACTTCCCGAGCCGCAGCCGGATCACCGTGTCGTTCGCCGGCGGGGAACGACGGCTGCTGCTGGACACCGGCGCGGAGACGATCGACCTGTCCCGGATCACCGCAGTCTGGCGCAGCCGTCCGAGCGCGCCCTCCGCGGCCGACATCGTGACCGAGCCGAGTCACCGCGCGCACGTCGACCGGCAGGCGGAGTTCATGCTGGACGGGGTGTGGAGCCTCCTGCCCGCGCGCTGGCTGCCCGGCCGCCGGGCGGACGAACGCCGCGCGCACAACAAGATCTTCCACATGGCGCGTGCGATCGAGCTGGGCTTCTCCGTACCCGACACGGTCTACACCAACGACCCCGCCGAACTCGCGGGCGCGTACGAATCGGCGGAACGGCTGGTCGCCAAGCAGATCACCGCCGAGCCGTTCCAGGTCGACGGCGCCGAGCACCGCGCGTTCACGACCGTGGTCACCCGCCGCCACCTGACCTCCCGGCACCGCCTCCAGGACGAGCCGGTGATCCTGCAGCCCTACGTTCCCAAGGCGGTCGAGCTGCGGGTGATCGTCGTGGGAGAGCGCGTGTTCGCCGCGGAGATCGACGCGTCGGCCTCCCGGGCGGCGAGGGACGACTGGCGGCACTACGACAACGACCGGGTCAGGTACGGCGTACACGAACTGCCCGCCGAGGTGGCGTCGCGCTGCGCCCGGCTGGTCGCCGACGTCGGCCTCACCTACGCGGCCCTGGACCTCATCGTCACCCCCGGCGGCGAGTACGTCTTCCTGGAGCTGAACTCCAACGGCGCGTGGGGGTTCGTCGAACTGTGGAGCGGACTGCCCGTCAGCGACGCGATCGCGGGCTGGCTCATGGACGGAGAGAAACCGTGACCGATTTCGCGCAGGCCCTGCGATCCGGGGTCTCCCTGCTCCGTACGCTGCCCCGCCGCGACGCGGGCGTCGCCGACGCCCACCGTGCCGTCGGCGAGTGGGCGGCGCGGCACCCGGAGATCCGGGCACAGCTCGTCGTCGACCGGCGCCCCGGAACCCCGGTGGTCGACTACGACCTGCTCCTCGACCATCCCGAGGGCGGCACGGTCGCACTGACCGCCCCTGCCGAGGACGGGGTGCCCTGGCTGATCGACCACTCGACGCACTGGGCGGCCGGGTATCTGGTCAGCGTCAACGACGTGGACGTGACGGTTCCTCAGGCGCTGACCATGCTGCGCTCGCTCTCCCGGAGGGACGCGTCGCCGTACCAGGAGATCGTCGACCAGTGCCTGCTCGTCGAGGCCACCGAAGAGGCCGCCGGCACCGAGCCGCTCACCGCCGCCGACCTCCAGGCGACGGCCGACGAGTTCCGCAGGAGCAGAGGGCTGCACGACCGCGCGTCGACCCTGGCCTGGATGACCGAGGCCGGGATGTCCGGCGAGCGGTTCGAGGCGTACATCACCGAGATCGCCCGCCGCCGCCGCTTCCGCCGGGACAAGGAGGCGGAACTCGCCCCGGGCCACCTGGCCGCGAACCCCGGCGCCTTCGCCCGGGTCAGGGCCGTGTGGGTCACCGGCGAGGAGAAGGTGTCCGCCGCCGGCACGACCGACCTCCTCGCCGCCCTGACCTCGTTCGGGGAGGGGACGTCAGTGGAGGAGACGGTGGTGACCTTCGCGACCCGCTGGGAGACGGATCTGCCCGAGGCACTGCGCGGCGCGGCGCCCGGCCGCGTCGTCGGCCCGGTCGAGCTGCCCGACGGCGGCTTCCTGACCGGCGCCGTCCTGTCCAGGAGCGCGGCCATCGGCGACGCCGAGACCCTCGCCGCCGCCGGACGCGCCGCGTTCGCCCGCTGGCTGGCGGAACGTCGCGCCTCGGCCACGATCGAGTGGCACTGGTCGTGATCGATCCGGACAGCACACAGGCCGTCCCGGCGCCCGGCCGGCACCGGGTGCGGCACTGGGAGGACAGCGAGGGGTACCGTACGCGGCCCCCCTACGCCCCTCCCGCCTCCCCTCCGCACCCCGCGGCCGACGCCGACGACCCCCGAACGCGTTTTCCCGCCACCGCCGACGCCACCGAGACGCGGACGCAGCCCTCCACCACCGCCGACGCCACCGACCCCCGGACGCGCCCCCCGGCCACCACCGGCCCCGGGATGCCCTCCTCCTCGGCCGGCCCCGCCGCGCCGACGCCGTCCGCACCGGCCGGTCCCCCCTCGGGGAGCGGTCACGGGCGGCCCATCTACCGGGAGGAGGCGCTGCGCCGGCACGCCGACTCCCGCGCCGCCGCCAAGATGCCGCTGGTGATCAGCGGCCCGTCGTTCCTGCTGCTGTGGATCGTGGTGGCC
Source organism: Streptosporangium sp. NPDC049078 (assembly GCF_040648855.1). Lineage (NCBI taxonomy): Bacteria > Bacillati > Actinomycetota > Actinomycetes > Streptosporangiales > Streptosporangiaceae > Streptosporangium > Streptosporangium sp. NPDC049078. Next base: position 186,669 of record NZ_JBEZEL010000003.1, on the reverse strand, counting down.
GCCGTCCTCGCGGCCGGTGCCACGCTGATCACGCTCGTGCTGGGAGCGGGCGGATGAGGAACCGCGTACCGGTCCTGCTGCAGAACAGCGTCACCGAGTGCGGCGCGGCGTGCCTGGCGATGGTGCTCTGCCACCACGGCCACCGCACCACGCTGCACCAGGTGTCCGAACGGCTGCAGGTCGGCAGGGACGGGCTGAGCGCCAAGGCCATCGTGGAGGGCGCCCGCGAACACGGCCTGAAGGCGCGTGCCTTCTCCCTCGCGCCCGAGGACCTGGCGCGTGTGCCGCTGCCCGCGGTCGCGCACTGGGAGTTCAACCACTTCGTGGTGGTCGAGCGCTGGTCACCCGACCGGGTTGACCTCGTCGATCCCGGGCGGGGCCGCCGCCGCCTCACCGCGGAGGAGTTCGGCGCCGGGTTCACCGGCGTACTGCTGGTCTTCGAACCCGGCGAGGGGTTCCATCGCGGCACGTCCTCGATGGCGAGCGCCTGGCGGCGCGAGTTCGTCCGCACCCTGTTCCGGCGCCGCCGCGGCCTGCTCGCGCAGGTCATCGCCGCCTCGCTGCTGCTGCAACTGCTGGGCCTGGCGCTGCCCCTGCTCTCCCAGCTGCTGATCGACAAGGTCATCCCTTCCCGGGGAGCGGACCTGCTCCCCCTCCTCGGGGGGGCCGTGCTGCTGGCCGGGGTGGCCCAGTTCGTGATCGGCTACCTGCGGGCGGCGCTGCTGGTGGCGGTACGGGCCCGCGCCGACCAGGAACTCACCGAGGGGGTGATCGGCCACCTGGTGACGCTGCCGTACCGGTACTTCGCGCAGCGCGGCAAGGGCGACCTGCTGACCAGGGCCGCCAGCGTCTCCACACTGCGTGACATCCTCACCGGCCAGATCGTGGCGGCGCTGCTGGACGGCCCGCTCGCCATCGGCTACCTCGTGCTCGTCTACGTCTGGGATCCCGTCTTCGGGCTCGCCCTGACCGGGGTGGTCGTGGCTCAGGGGCTTCTGGTGCTGGCCACCACCCGCCGGATCAACCTCCTCACCCAGCGGGAGCTGACCGCCTACTCCGCGTCGCAGAGCAGCCTCATCCAGGCGATCACCGGCATCGAGACGCTGAAGGCGTCCGGGGCCGAGAGCCGGGCGGTGGAGCAGTGGTCGGCCCACTTCACCGAGCAGCTCAACGCCGACGTGCGCAGCGGCCTCACCCGGGGCCTGGTGGAGGCCGCGCTGTCCGCGATCCGGGTGGTCGCCCCGCTCGGCCTGCTGTGGCTCGGCACCTGGCGGGTCCTCGACGGAGAGCTGACCGTGGGCGCGCTGATCGCGCTCAACGCCATCGCACTCGGCGCCCTCACCCCGCTGGGCTCGCTCATGACCGGCCTGCAGAGCCTGCAGCAGGCGGGCGCGCACTTCGACCGGCTCTCCGACATCCTCGCCTCGGAACCCGAACCCAGCGAAGGCATCGAGGTGCTCCGGCTGCGCGGCGCGGTGGAGTTGCGCGGCGTGAGCTTCCGGCACGACCCCCGCGGCCCGTGGGTGGTGAGGGACGTCTCGGTCTCCATCCGGCCCGGGCAGAAGGTCGCGCTGGTGGGCGCCTCGGGCTCCGGCAAGAGCACGCTGGCCAGGCTGCTGCTCACCCTGCACACCCCGGTGGAGGGCGAGATCCTGTACGACGGCGTTCCGGCCTCCGAGCTCAACCTGCGCACCCTGCGCCGCCAGTTCGGCGTGGTCGGCCAGGACTCCTCCCTGTTCAGCGGATCGATCAGGGAGAACATCGCACTGAACCTCCCCGACGCCCCCCTGGAGCGGGTCGTCGCCGCGGCCGAGGTGGCGGCGCTGCACGAGGAGATCATGGCCATGCCGATGAAGTACGAGACGGTGCTGACCGACGGCGGCGGTCTCTCCGGCGGCCAGCGTCAGCGGCTCTCGCTCGCCCGCGCGATCCTGCCGCGACCGAAGATCCTGCTGCTCGACGAGGCCACCAGCAACCTGGACAGCGCCACCGAGGCGACCATCGAGTCCAACCTGTTCTGGCTCACCCAGACCCGCATCGTGATCGCCCACCGGCTGAGCACGATCAGGGACGCCGACCTGATCCTGGTGATCGACTCCGGACGCGTCGTGGAGCGCGGCACCCACGACGAACTGATGGCCGCCGCCGGCAAGTACGCCGAACTCGTAACCGCCCAGAGCAGTCCCACCTGACTTCGCTCCCCGCACGACACGAACCGACTCGATTTTCGAGATAACGCAACCGAACGGACGGCGCTTACCAACCTGCGGTCGAGTATTCGATCACCCGGCATGCATAAGAAGGCCAGAAGAATCGCGGATCGCGTCATCCGAGCGGACATCCGGTCCAACTCATCCTCAAAAACACCGGGCAGCCCGTCCAACGGCGCCATGTTGATCGACACCGAGGGCCAGCAATACCGAACAACGTACGGCGATATACAGGAAGGCGTCTCGTTCGCCGGATCGGTCACGATGAGCAGCGGCGACAGCCGCAAGGGGGTCCTCGTCTTCGAGGTCCCCAAGACCATGAAAATCAAAAAGCTTCAGTTCGCACTGGACAGTGGATTCGCCGACCACAAGGGCGAGTGGCTGACCGAATAGAAATACGTTCACAACGCGCTGATCCCAGCGAGATCAGCGCGTCCGCCAACGCGTTGTCAGCACGGGAGCGGTTGGCCGCGGTCCTCGCCGTCGATCCGGGCGAGCTGGCCCGTGATTGCGATCCGGGCCCCCGATAGGTCATCATGGCGGTCATGACCTACAGGAAGGGCGGCCACCGCCCCAGCCGATGAACCCCGGCACGTGGGAGCCGGGCGACGATCCTCTCGATCAGCGCCCCACCTTCCTCGCTCACGCCCTCGCGATGTCCCTGCGTTACGGGTCCGGCCCGTGGCCGCAGGACGCGGACCGGCTCCCCGATGACCAGCCCCGCCCCACCGGCGACGAACCGTTCATCAGCAGCGTCGTCATGGACGGCATCCAGAGCCATCACTTCGGTATCGAGTCCGACGACGACGCCGTCATCGAGATCGCCGACCTGCTCGGCAGGATCGTCACCGGCGATCCCGCCCATGACGATCTTCTACGGCTGCATGCTCGGTCAAGCGCCGTTTCGGCGCTCGGTATCGCCGACGATCTCGTCGACCGAATCCGGCGACTACGACTCCCCAGAGACCGCATAGGCGCGGTCGGCAGACATCTGGCCGAGCACGGCACCCACCGTGAAGCCGTCAAGATCGGCATTGTGCTGCTCGGCGCCTGTGGGGACGAACGGGACCGCGAGCTGCTGCTCCTGCTCGGCACACTGGAGGAACTCACCCTGTACGCGGTGGTGGCCCTGCAGCGCACCCAGCCCGACCGCCAACGCGCCACCTACGAACTGGCCCGCCGAGTGCGCGGCTGGGGCCGCATCCACGCGGTGGAACGACTCAAAGGGTGCGGCGATCCACAGATCAGGGCCTGGTTGCTCCGCGACGGCTTCCGCAACGAGATCATGGACGAATACCTGGCCCACCTCGCGGCCACGACCGGTGACCTGTACTCGGCCCTGCTGGAGCCGGACATCGACGACGCCTTACTGGACGGCGCCGCGGACATCCTGGCAGCCCTGGCCCTGGGTGGCCCGGCCGAGGACATGAGCGACTACGCCGACGCCGTACCGGCCATGCATCGCCTCGCCGACCTCCTCTCCGACCGGGGAGGCACGCTCGGCAGGCTGGACGCCGCGCTGAGAATCCTGGCCTTCCTCCGCGAGCTCGACGACGATTCGCCCTGGCCGCCCGACACGATCGCGCGGCTCCGCCGCCGCTACGAGGAACTCACCGCCCAACCTCGGTGGAACGACCTCGTACTGGAGTGCCTGACCGACCCGCACCACGCCCATTTCCACCACGCGATGTGGGTTGCCGACAGACTTCGGCTGCGGGTGGTCCCGCAGATCATCGCCCGGCTGAAGACCGATCCGCTGGACGAGTCCGCCTGGTACCACGCCATCCGGCTCGCCACCGCCGAGGAGGCCGAACAACTCGGACACCTGGCCGAACGGCTCCTTCCCCTCGCCGATCTGGCCGACGGGCCTGGTGATCACCGCGGCATCGGCGAGGAGTACCGGCCGGATCGAGCGCTGGAGTCCGTCGTAGGCGGACTGGAGGCCTTCCCTGGCATCGGACTGACACTGATCGACGTGGCGCTGCGCGGCCGACTCACCAGAGTCCGGCGCGCTGCCCTGGCCACACTGACCGGCTGGCCGAGCTCAGCCGTACCAGACGAGGCCAGACACTGGCTGCGGCAGGCGGCGTCGGTCGAACCCCACGAGAAGACCAGAACCGAGATGATCGACTTCCTTCGAAACTAACGCTGGTCAGCCGCTCGGCGGAGCGTTCGTCTCACATGGCGAAGGCCGACGTGTGGAACCTCCGGCGCGCCCACCCGGACGCCGGCGCACGGTCTTTTCACGGAACCTCCGGCGGCCACCTCCCGGACGCCGGCGCGCGGGCTCCTCGCGGAACCTTCCGCGTGGGCCTCCCGGAAGCCTCACGCGCGGGCCACTCTCAGCCCGTCGCGTGAGCCTCCGGGAGACCCCGCACGCGGATCGCCCGGTCAGCCGGAGACGCCGAGGCGCTCCAGGATGAGCTCGCGGGCGCGGCCCGCGTCGGCCTTGCCCCTGCTCGCCTTCATGACACCGCCGACCAGGGCGCCGACGGCGGCGACCTTGCCGCTGCGGACCTTGTCGGCCGCGTCGGCGTTGCTCGCCAGGACCTGGTCGATGATCTCCATGAGCTCGCCCTCGTCGTTGACGATCTGCAGGCCGCGGGCGGCCACCACCTCGTCGGGCGAGCCCTCGCCGTTCAGCACGCCCTCAAGCACCTGGCGGGCCAGCTTGTCGTTCAGCGCTCCCCCGGCGACCATCGCGCACACCCTGGCGATCTGGTCGGGGGTGATGCTCAGCGCGCTCAGCGGGAGCCCGGCCTCGTTGGCGCGGCGGGCCAGCTCACCCATCCACCACTTGCGGGCGTCCGCGGGCGGGGCGCCCGCGGCGACCGTCGCCTCGACCAGGGAGATGGCGTCGGCGTTGTGCATGGAGGCCATGTCCAGGTCGGAGACGCCCCACTCCTGCTGGAGCCGCTTGCGCCGCGCGCCCGGCAGCTCGGGCAGGGCGGCCTTGAGGGTCGCGACCCACGCGGGGTCGGGGGCGATCGGCACCAGGTCGGGCTCGGGGAAGTAGCGGTAGTCCTGCGCCTCCTCCTTGGACCGTCCCGAGGTGGTGGTGCCGGTGTTCTCGTGGAAGTGACGGGTCTCCTGGATGATCCGGCCGCCGTCGGCCAGGATCGCGGCCTGGCGCTCGATCTCACCCCGTACGGAACGCTCGACGCTGCGCAGCGAGTTGACGTTCTTGGTCTCGGTGCGGGTGCCCCACTCCGAGGAGCCGCGCGGCATGAGGGAGACGTTCACGTCGAAGCGCATGGAGCCCTCCTCCATGCGCACGTCGGAGACACCGAGACCGCGCACCAGCTCACGCAGCTCGGTGCCGTAGGCGCGGGCGACCTCGGGGGCGAGCCTGTCGGTCCCCGGGATCGGCTTGGTGACGATCTCCACCAGCGGGATGCCCGCCCGGTTGTAGTCGACGATCGAGTAGTCGGCGCCGTGGATGCGGCCGGTCGCGCCACCCACGTGGGTGGACTTGCCGGTGTCCTCCTCCAGGTGGACGCGCTCGATCTCGATCCTGACGGTCTTGCCGTCGACCTCGACGTCGAGGTAGCCGTCGAAGCAGAGCGGCTCGTCGTACTGGCTGATCTGGTAGTTCTTCGGCATGTCCGGATAGAAGTAGTTCTTCCGGGCGAAGCGGCACCACTCGGCGATGGAGCAGTTGAGCGCGAGACCGATGCGGATCGTCGCCTCGATCGCGGCGGCGTTCGCCGTCGGCAGCGAGCCGGGCAGCGCCAGGCAGACCGGACAGACGTGCGTGTTCGGCGGTGCGCCGAACGCGGTCGGGCAGCCGCAGAACATCTTCGACGCCGTACCCAGCTCGACGTGCGTCTCCAGGCCGAGCACCGGCTCGAAGCGCTCCAGCGCCTCGTCGTACGGCATCAACGTCTCAGCGCTCATTGTCGTTCACCGCTCCTCGCTCGCTACGCGGAGCGCTCGTCCCTCGCGCGCCACTACGCTCACTGCGTCGGGCTCTCTCAGCGCTCATTGTCGTTCACCATTTCCATAGAAAACGTCACAGATATCCAAGTCCCTTCAACGCGTTCCTCGTCTCGGCCACCCAGTTCGCGTAGGCGGGCACCTGGGCCAGAACGGCGAGGTCGATGTTGCGTCCTATGTACTCGAAGTAGTCGCGGGCGGGCTTGCCGCGCTGGGGGACGGTCGTGGCCAGCACCCCCGCGGGGTCGGAGATCCTCTCGACGTCGCGAGGTCGCGCGGGCAGCCTGCTGAGGTCGCTGCCCTCCAGTTTCGCCCACGCGGCGGGGTCGGCGAGCATCCAGCCTTCGGTCTCGCCCATTCCGATCACCGGCACGAGGTAGTGCGAGTGGTAGCGGACACCCTCTCTGCGGCGGCGCTCCCGCTCGTCTTCGTGCGTGAAGAGCAGGTGGCAGTCGGCCGCGAGCTCCTCCAGCGCGGTGACCAGGTGATCCCGGTCACAGGAGACGACCTCCGTCGCCTCGACGTCCACGGCGTACGGCGACATCCAGGTGAGCTCGCGCAGCTGCCTGGAGATCAGGACGCCGAGGAAGCCCTCGTCGACCTCCCCTTCCGCGATGAGTCCCGGCACCAGGGGGCGGCTGCTCATGCCGCCGCTCCCAGGTATTCGCGGACCTGCCGGGGCGAGACGAACGTTCCCGGCTCGCCGTCCGGCTGGATCGACTTGGCCACGGTCACCCGCGAGACCCGATCGTTGTCGGGGTCGACGCGGACCGCGGTGTCGAGGAACGTGAGCGCGTCCGGCTCGGTCCGGTAGACCTCGGCGACGACGATCGGGGACTGACTGGTGAGGATGAGCTGCCGCAACGGCTCGGGACCTCCGGGCACGGTGATCCGGCGGCGCACCCGCCGGAGCAGCTCGCCGAGGCGGGCCGGGTGGACACCGTTCTCGATCTCCTCCACCAGCAGCGTGCCCGGGTGGTCGGGGTCGTGCAGCGCGGTGAGGAGGCCGAGGATCCGCAGCGTGCCGTCGGACAGCAGCGCGGCGGGAACCGCTCCCTGGCCGTCGACGAGCAGCTCGAAGGAGCACTCCCCGCGCTCGACGCGCGGCACCAGGTCGATGACGTCGGGAACCACCCCGGCGAGATCGGCCGCGAGGTCGGCCAGCGCCCCCGTACCCGCCATCCGCCCGAGCACCGCGGCCAGGTTCGCGCCGTCGGCCGCGAGCGGCCCCCGGTCGGCCGAGGGGCACCGGCGGCGCATCGCCGCAGGTGACGGCGAGTATCGCCGCCACGACTGGACCGTACGGCGGGGCGTTCCCTCCGGGTCGGGGTCCTCGACCATGAGCTCCAGCAGCTCCTCGGGGATCCGCTGGACCGCGTGGCTGACGACGGCACCGCTGGATCTGGGGATCTTCAGCACCATCTCCGCGCCCACGTCGAACCTGACCGGGACCACGGAGCCCGGCTCCGGGGTGACCAGCGCCTCCACCGAGACGACGAACCCCGGCACCGCCGAGCCGTGGGCGACCCGGTGGAACTGCTCCCCGGGCAGCCCTCGGGTCGCCCCGAGCAGCCCCCCGGAACCTTCGATCTCGGCCGCCACGAACCCCACGGCGTCGAAGAGGTTCGACTTGCCGCTCGCGTTGGGACCGACCAGCGCGAGGAAGGGCGGCACATCGAGATCGAAGCTCAAGAAGGACTTGAACCCGTCGATCTCGATCCGAGTGATCATGCCACCGTTCTCCCTGTCACCTGTCTCCCCCTAGCCCCACGAACCCTCGCCCCACGGTCCCGGAAAAGCCCTACAGCTCCGGCGCCTTGGACAGCAGGTCGCCGCCCCACCGGCTCTGGAGCGCCCTCTCCACCGCGGCGCCGACCCGGTAGCAGCGGTCGTCGCCGAGCACCGGGGCCATGATCTGCAGACCGACGGGCAGTCCGTCCTCGTCGGCCAGGCCGCACGGCACGGAGATCGCCGCGTTGCCCGCCAGGTTGGTCGGGATGGTGCACAGGTCGGCCAGGTACATCGCCATGGGGTCGTCGGCGCGCTCGCCGATCGGGAACGCCGTGGTGGGCGTCGTCGGCGAGATGAGCACGTCCACCTGCTGGAAGGCGGCCTCGAAGTCGCGCGCGATGAGCGTGCGGACCTTCTGCGCCTGCCCGTAGTAGGCGTCGTAGTAACCGCTGGACAGCGCGTACGTGCCCAGGATGATGCGGCGCTTGACCTCGGGGCCGAAGCCCTGCGCGCGGGTCAGGGCCATGACCTCCTCGGCGCTGCGGGTGCCGTCGTCGCCGACGCGCAGGCCGTAGCGCATCGCGTCGAAGCGGGCCAGGTTGGAGGAGCACTCCGAGGGGGCGATGAGGTAGTACGCCGGGAGCGCGGTGGTGAACGACGGGCAGGAGACCTCGAAGACCTTCGCGCCCAGCGACTCCAGCAGCTCCACGGTCTCGTGGAAGCGCGCGAGCACGCCCGCCTGGTAGCCGTCGCCGCCGAACTCCTTGACCACGCCGATGCGCAGCCCGGCCACGTCGCCGTTGCGCGCCGCCTCGACGACCGAGGGCACCGGGGCGTCGACGGAGGTGGAGTCCATGACGTCGTGCCCGGAGAACGCCTCGTGCAGCAGCGCCGCGTCGAGCACGTTGCGGGCGAAGGGGCCCGGGGTGTCGAGCGAGCTCGCGAAGGCGATCAGGCCGTATCGGGACGAACCGCCGTAGGTGGGCTTCATGCCCACGATGCCGGTGACCGCGGCGGGCTGGCGGATCGAGCCGCCGGTGTCGGTGCCGGTGGACAGCGGGGCCTCGTACGCGGCGACCGCGGCGGAGGAGCCGCCCGAGGAGCCGCCGGGGATGCGGGAGAGGTCCCAGGGGTTGTGGGTGACGCCGTACGCCGAGTTCTCGGTGGAGGAGCCCATCGCGAACTCGTCGAGGTTGGTCTTGCCGAGGATCACCAGCCCGGACTCGCGCAGGCGGCGGGTCACGGTCGCGTCGTACGGCGGCTTCCAACCCTGGAGGATCTTCGATCCGGCCGTGGTCGGCATGTCCCTGGTGGTGAAGACGTCCTTGTGCGCGATCGGCACCCCGGCCAGCGGGCCGAGCTCCTCGCCGGCGGCCCTGCGGGCGTCGACGGCGCGCGCCTGTTCCAGGGTCGTCTCGGCGTCGATGTGGAGGAAGGCGTTCACCTTCGGCTCGACGGCGGCCATCCGGTCGAGGTGGGCCTGGGCGACCTCGACGGCGGAGACCTCACCGCTCGCGATCAGCGCGCCGAGGTCCGCGGCGGACTTGCGGATGAGGCTCATGCTTCCTCCCCGAGGATGCGCGGGACGCGGAAGCGGTCGTCCTCGACCGCCGGGGCGCCGGACAGCGCCTCCTGCGGCGTCAGACTGGGTCGCACCTCGTCGGGACGGTAGACGTTGGTGAGAGGGAGCGCGTGCGAGGACGGCGGGATGTCGTCGGCCGCCACCTCGGCGACGCGGGCGACCGCACCGATGATCACATCGAGCTGGGCGGCGAAGTGGTCGAGCTCCTCGTCGGCCAGCGCCAGCCGGGACAGCCGGGCGAGGTGAGCGACCTCGTCGCGGGTTATGGCGGACATGAGTCGTTGAACCCGTTTCGTGGAATGGCAATTGGACACTGTCATCCTATGGCTCGCGACCTGAGGGTCCCGACTCATTAACACGGCCGCAACCGAGCGAAGATCTCTTACTCGGGGCGGTCAGACCGCGTCCGGGCCGTCACCCCTCGCGGGAAACCCCCCGAAGTCCGCCGGCGCGGGTCCGGACGGGGTCGCGACCACGATCCCGACGGGCTGACCGACCTCGAAACGTCTTCCGTCACGGACTCGGGCGACGTCCGGCGTGAACCTTACGCCCCGGAGGGGGCGGCCCGTCTCGTCCGTGCGAACGGTCGGCCGTGCGCCCTTCCCGAGGAGATCGCGGACCACGCTCCTCATCGCGTGGAAGCGTACTTCTGAGAAGTACGCTTCCATCTTCCTTCGCCGACAATACTATCGCCAGCGATAGTATTGTCGGCGATAGTATCGCCGATGGAAGTATCGGGGGAGGCGTGGGCGAGTTCATCGGCAGGGAGCGCGAGCTGGCGGCTCTCGGTTCCCTGCTCGACCGCGTCCGGACGGAGGCGACGACCGGGCGTCCCGGGCGGTGCGTGCTGATCCGGGGACGCAGGCGGATCGGCAAGTCGGCCCTGGCCGAGGAGTTCATCGCCCGCAGCGGCCTGCCGTCGCTCTTCTACACCTCTGCGCGGGCGGACGCCCAGAGCGAGCTCCACCAGATCATGGCCGATGTCGCGATGTCGGACCTGCCGGGCAGGAACACGTTCCTGGAGGCGGCACCCGGCACCTGGAACGGAGCACTGCAGCTGCTGGCGGACGCGCTTCCCGACGACAGCCCGTCCATCGTCGTGATCGACGAGGTCCCCTATCTCATGGACCGCGTCGACGCCTTCGAGGGACTGCTCCAGCGCGCCTGGGACCGGTTTCTCAGCCGCAAGCCCGTGCTGCTGATCCTCATCGGATCCGACCTGTCCATGATGGAGGCGCTGAACAGCTACGAGCACCCCTTCCACCAGCGTGGCACCGAGATGATCGTCGGGCCGCTCAACCCCCGTGAGATCCAGCAGATGCTCCACCTCACGGCCGCCGACGCGTTCGACGCGGCCCTCGTCACCGGCGGTCTCCCGCTCGTCTGCGGGGAGTGGCCTCGTGGGGCGTCGCTCTGGGAATATCTGCACGCCGCCCTGACAAACCCGGTCTCGGCCCTTCTGGTGTCCGCCGAGCGCTCCCTCGCGGCCGAGTTCCCCTCCGCCGCCCAGGCGAGTGAAGTGCTCCGGGCCATCGGCAGCGGCGAGCGCACGTTCACCAACATCGCCAGAAGCGCGGGCGGGATCTCACACAGCACCCTTTCCAGGGCGGCCGAGCTTCTCACCTCCAAGGGGATCGTCACCGGTGACCTGCCGCTGTCCACCCGCCCTTCCAAAGAGCGCCGATACCGCGTGACCGACCCGTACCTGCGATTCTGGCTCCACTTCGTCCGGCCGCACATGCCCGAGATAGAGCGTCGCAGAGGTGACCTGACCATGCGGCGGGTCGCCTCGCAGTGGAGCAGCTGGCGAGGCCGAGCCGTGGAACCTCTCATCCGCGAGTCACTGGCCCGGCTGCTCCCCGACGACCGGTTGCCGGAGGCGCCGGCGATCGGCTCCTACTGGACCAGGAGCAACGACGTGGAGATCGACATCGTGGGTGCGGACAGGGGGCCGATCGCCCAGCGGCTGTGTTTCCTGGGGTCGATCAAGTGGCTGGAGAACGCCTCGTTCGACGACCACGACCTCGCCGCCCTGGCCGGACACCGAGCGGCCTTGACGGACGAGCCCATCCCGCTCGTCGCGGTCTCGCGCGGCGGAGTCTCCTGCGCCGGCCTCACCGCCGCGTACGGCCCCGATGATCTCATCCGGGCGTGGAGCTGACCCCGTCGCCGGCAGGTACCTCATCGTCGCGAGTCGGCGGCCGTGTCCGCGCCGGCTCAGCGGGTGATCACCCCGGGCCGATCGGGGGCACGCGGGGCGGTGCGGCCGGGACATCCGGGTGCGTGGACGTCCCCCGACGGCATGGCGGCCCGCCCCAGGGACGACCTAGGCCCTCTGGGGATCGAGGATCTCGGTGCCGCGCAGGAAGCCCAGGTCATGGGTGGCGATGGCTCGATGTTCGCGCAACCATACGGTCGCGTCGGCAGCGGACATGGGTTCGGCGAACAACCAGCCCTGGCCGAGGTCGCAGCCCATGTCGGCCAGGCGCTTGGCCACCTCCTCCGACTCGACGCCCTCGGCGACCGAGCGCAGCCCGAGAGAGCGGACCAGGTCGATGATGGAGCGGACGATCCGCTCGTCGTCCTTGGACTCGCCGATGCGGCGGACGAACGAGGAGTCGATCTTGACCTCGGAGACGGGAAGGCGCTGCAGGCGCACCAGCGAGGAGTAGCCGGTGCCGAAGTCGTCCAGCGCGAGCGGCACCCCCAGCGCGGTGAGGGCTCGGACGGCCCCGTCGGTGTACGCCTGGTCGGTCATCAGGATGCGTTCGGTGACCTCCAGCTGGATCGCCTTGGGCGGCAGCCGGTATCGCGCCAGCCCCTCCCCCAGCTGGTCGGAGAGAGCGCAGTCGAGCAGGTCGCGGGCCGAGACGTTGACGGAGATCTGCTCGTGCAGGCCGGTGTGCCACCAGTGGGCGGCCTGCTCCAGCGCGGCGTCGATGACGTATCCGGTGAGGTGGCGCATCAGATAGGACTGCTCGGCCATCGGCACGAACTCCCCCGGAGGGATCATCCCCCGCTCGGGGTGGCGCCACCGCAGCAGTGCCTCCACGCCCCTGACCTGCCCTCCCGCCAGGTCGAGCTTGGGCTGGTAGTGCAGCCGGAGCTCGGAGCGGTCGATCGCCCTGCGCAGGTCGCCGAGAAGATTGAGGCGTTCCGGGCTGTTGCGGTCCTTGTCGGCGGCGTAGATCTCGACCCCGCTCCTGCTCTCCTTCGCGAGATACATCGCCACGTCGGAACGTTGCAGGAGCATCTCGAAGTCGGGGGCGTGGTCGGGGTAGATGGCGATGCCGAACGAGGCGTCCAGGTCGAAGCTCATGCCCTCCAGCCGGACCGGCTCGGTGATCGCCACCCGCAGGCGGGCCGCCACCTCCCTGGCCGCCGCGGCGTCCCGCACCGAGGGCAGCAGGACGGCGAACTCGTCGCCGCCGAGCCTGGCGACCACGTCGCCGGGCCGGACGCTGTGGGTGAGGCGGTGCGCGACCAGTTGCAGGAGCCGGTCGCCGACCGGGTGCCCGAGGGTGTCGTTGATCTCCTTGAACCTGTCGAGGTCGAGCAGGAACAGGCCGACCCGCTCGCCGTCGCGCGCCTCGGCGAGCGCCTCCTCCGTGCTGAGCACGAGCATCTTGCGGTTGGGCAGCCCGGTCAGCACGTCGTGCGTCGCCTGGTGGTCGCGGCGGACCGACATGGTGGCGGTGAAGTAGACCGCCACCATCGGCGCCAGGAAGAGCGGCACCAGGGCCGGTGAGTGGTTCATCACCACCACGACGAGCGGAGCGAGGCCGAGCAGCCCCGTGTAGACGAGGCTCTGGTGGCCGACGGTGGTCCTGATCACCCGGTAGATCGACCTGCGCTCGTGCAGCGCCACCGCGCCGGAGACCAGCAGGGCCCGGACCACGAAGTAGGCGAGCCCGGCCAGCCCGATCGCGAGCAGGTCGGAGCCCGTCGGCACCCAGGCGGTCACCGTGACAGGCCGGTCGCCGAACAGCCCGAGCACCAGCCCGGCCGCACCGCAGGCCATCGTCACCTGCGCGATGTTGAACATGATCCGATGGATCGCCTTGCGGGTGACGGCCCCGTTGACGATCATGGCGACCGCCTGCAGCAGCACGGCGACCGGCAGGCCGTAGTGGAGCAGCGCGGCGAAGGTGAACATGGTCGACGGGTAGGTGCCCCCCACCGTCATCGACGACGACAGGACCACCGGCCGCAACTCGCCCAACACGATGAGGGCCGCGAGCATCCAGAACAGCGGGCTGCGGACGAGCTCCGCGGCCTCGGCCACGTTCATGCTCAGCAGGGATACGACGAGCGCGGTGAACCCGATCGTGATGACGACGGCGAGATAGGCCCACAGGGGCGTCCCCGGTCGCGGTCCGGTGTCGCGAGTGTCGGTTGGGTCGGCCATGAGTAACAAAACCCCCATTAGTTCACTATGGGAGAGTACGGCCTACAGGCCACTTCGCGGAACCGATTGCGCACGTTCTGTCACTATCAATTCGCACGTTTTTGAGACACAAGTCTGGGGTGACCCCTACTCCTCGGGTGTCACCGTGACCTCCGACGCCGCCTCGGGCCCCTCGCTCAACAGAACCCGCAGGCCGGCCTCGTCGAGGATCGGCACGCCGAGCTTGACCGCCTTGTCGAACTTGGAACCGGCGTTCTCCCCCACCACCACGAAGGAGGTCTTCTTCGACACCGACGCCGAGACCTTGCCGCCGCGGGCGGCCAGGGCCTCGCCCGCCTCGTCACGGGTGAAGTCGGCGAGCGTGCCGGTCACCACGAAGGTGAGACCGGCCAGGGTCTGCGGGAGCTGCTCGGCCGGGGGGTCGTCGACCATCCGGACTCCGGCCGCGGCCCACCTGTCGACGATCTCCCGGTGCCAGTCGACCGTGAACCAGTCGTGGATCGCCGCGGCCACGCGCGGGCCGACGCCCTCGACGGCGGCGAGCTCCTCCTCCGACGCCTCCGCGATCGCGGGGATCGAGCGGAACTCGTCGGCGATCGCCTGGGCCGTCGGAGGACCGACATGCCGGATGGAGAGCGCGACGAGCACCCGCCAGACCGGCTGGGTCTTCGCCTTTTCCAGCTGCTCCAGCATCTTCTCCGCGTTCTTGCTCGGCTCGCCGCTCTGGTTGGCGAAGAAGGTGACGACCTTCGGCTCGCCGCTCTCCGGATCGGTTTTGGGCAGGCCGGTGTCGGGGTCGCGGACCACCGACCTGATCGGCAGCAGCCGATCCATCGTCAGGTCGAACAGGTCGGCCTCGGTGCGGACCGGCGGCTCCTGCGGCGGCAGCGGCTGGGTCAGCGCGGTGGCCGCCACGTAGCCGAGCCCTTCGACGTCGAACGCCCTGCGTCCGGCCGCGAAGAAGATGCGCTCGCGGAGCTGGGCGGGGCAGGCCCTGGTGTTGGGGCAGCGCAGGTCGGCGTCGCCCTCCTTCTCGTACGCCAGCATGGTGCCGCACTCCGGGCAGTGCTCCGGCATCACGAACTCGCGCTCGGTGCCGTCACGCAGGTCGACCACCGGGCCGACGATCTCGGGAATGACGTCGCCCGCCTTGCGCAGCACCACGGTGTCACCGATCAGCACGCCCTTGCGCGCCACCTCGGAGGCGTTGTGCAGCGTGGCCCGCTCGACCGTGGAACCCGCCACGACGATCGGCTCCATGACGCCGTACGGGGTGACCCTGCCGGTGCGGCCCACCGCGACCTGGATGTCGAGGAGCTTCGTGTTGACCTCCTCCGGCGGGTATTTGTAGGCGATCGCCCAGCGCGGGGCCCTGCTGGTCGAGCCCAGGTTGTGCTGCAGCTCGATGCGGTTGACCTTGACCACGACGCCGTCGATCTCGTAGGCCGGGTCGTGGCGGTGCTCGCGGTAGAACTCGATGAAGCCGTTGATGCCGTCGAGATCGTCGACGACCCGGTAGAGGTCGCTGACCGGCAGGCCGAACCCGCCGAGCCGTTCGTAGATCTCCGACTGGGTGCGGGGCGCGGCGGCCCCCTCCCACTTGCCGATCCCGTGAACGATCATGTAGAGCGGCCGCTGGGCGGTGATGCGCGGGTCCTTCTGCCGCAGGGAGCCCGCCGCGGAGTTACGCGGGTTGGCGAACGGCGCCTTGCCCGCCTCGACCAGCTGCTCGTTGAGCTTCTCGAACTCCTCGACGGGGATGTAGACCTCGCCCCTCACCTCCACCACGTCGGGCACGTCGTCGCCGGTCAGGCGGTGGGGGATGTTGGCGATCGTGCGGACGTTGGCCGTCACGTCGTCGCCGACGCGGCCGTCACCCCTGGTCGCCCCCCTGGTGAGGCGCCCCTTCTCGTAGAGCAGCGCGATCGCCAGGCCGTCGATCTTCAGCTCGCACAGGTAGGGCGCGGGGTCGCGCTCGGCCAGCCGCTCGGCCCTCGCCCGCCAGGAGGCGAGGTCGTCGGCGTTGAAGGCGTTGTCGAGGCTCTCCATGCGCTGCAGGTGACTGACCGGGGTGAAGTCGCTGGAGATCGGCGCGCCGATCTTCTGGGTGGGCGAGTCGGGCGTGCGCAGGCTCGGGCTCCGCTCCTCCAGCTCGCGCAGCTCACGCATCCACCCGTCGTACTGCGCGTCGCTCACGGTCGGCGAGTCGAGCACGTGGTAACGCCAGTTGGCCTCCTCGACCAGCTCCGTCAGCTCCGCGTGCCGCTCCAGCGCCGACACCGGCACACCCTCGACCTCAGCGCCCATCGCCCGCTTCTCCCCTCGTCGTGACCCGAGACAGTCGTGGCCCATGACAAACGTATCTTCGAGCACCGACAACGCGACCCCGTCATTGCCCCGAGTTGGACAAGCCCGAGCCGCCCCCGTCCGGGCGCCCGCGCGAGATCACTCGCCGGGGTCGTCCCGCAGCACGGCGGCGGCCTTGCGGCAGGCGGCCAGGGCCGCTCTGGCGTAGGCGGGCGAGGCCCCGGCCAGCCCGCAGGCGGGGGTGAGCACGACCTGCGAGGCGAGGGTCGAGGAGGGGAAGCCGAGGCGGCGCCAGAGCCCGACGGCGGGTTCGGCGACCGCGCCGACGTCCGGGATCGCGGAGTCCACGCCCGGTACGACGCCGAGGAACAGGGCGGTCCCGGCCTCGACGGTCTCGCCGATCGCGTCCTCGTCGCGTCTCCTCATCAGGTGGGCGTCCAGCGAGACGCCTCCCACGCCCGCCGTGCGCAGGACCCCGAAGGGCACGCCGGGGGCGCAGCAGTGCACGACCGTGAACGTCTCCGCGGGGAACACCGCGCCGAGCCGGTCGGCGACGATCTGACGGTCGACGGCGGCGAGCCGCCCGAAGCCCGAGGCCGTCGGCACCGTACCCCGCAGGACGCCGGGCAGCCCCGGCTCGTCGATCTGCACCACGATCCGCGAGGCGCCCGGAACCCTGCGGCGCACGTCGGCGACGTGCGCGGTGAGCCCTTCCGCCAGGGATTCCACCAGGTCGCGCACCGCTCCCGGGTCGGCGAGCGTCTTGTCGCCGTGCCTGAGCTCGATCGCCCCCGCCAGCGTCCACGGCCCGCACACCTGGATCTTGAAGGGCCCCTCGTATCCCTGGGCCACCTCCTCCAGGCCGTCGAGGTCGCGTACGAGATGGTCGCGGGCGCGCTTGAAGTCGCGTCCCGGCCGGTCGGCGAAGCGCCAGCCGGACGGCTGCACCTCGACGGGCAGGTCCAGCAGGAGTGACGCGGTGCGCCCGATCATGTCGGCGCCGACACCGCGGGCCGGTAGTTCCGGCAGGTACGGCAGCGCGGGTGACTCCCCGAAGGCGACCCTGACCGCCTCGGCGTGATCCTCACCCGGATGCGACCCGATGCCGGTCGCGGTGGCCTCGCCCCATGGGTACTGGCTCAAGACTGCTCCTGGTTTCGCGTGGGGACGTGGGCGGGAACCCGCCGGCGCCTGCTCGGCTCCCCCGCCCAGGCCAGCCTATGGCCGCCGGATCGCGTCTCCGGCCGTGGCGATCCCGCCGCACCGTGACGGCGTGCGATCAAGCTGAGTAGGGTGCTGCCCGGTATTCACCCTTTTCTGGGGCCTTATCGCTCCGGAAGCGTCTCGGTGCGGGGCCGTTTCGCTCGGGGGACCGTTCGTGCTGGTTCGTTCTGGGGGCGTTTCGTGATCGGTCGGATGCTCGTCACGATGCTGGTGCTGGCGGCGGTCGCCGCGCCACCGGCCGTGGCGAAGAGTACAGAGGCGAAGGGTACGGAGGCGGAGACCGCGGCACGGGCCGCCGCGACGGCGGGGACGGCCTCGGCGGGAAGCGCGGGTACGGCGACCGCGGGGGGCGCTTCGACGGCGAGGGGCGGGGCGGGCAGCGCGGTTACGGTGAAGGCGGGCGCTTCGACGGCGAAGGGCGGGGCGGGAACCCCGGGAACGTCCGCGCCCGCCAAATGCAACCCACGGCGCGGTACGACCAGCATCGGGGAGTCCTGGGCCCAGCGCCGGCTCAGCCTCCCCGAGGTGTGGGAGCTGACCAAGGGGGCCGGGGTGACCGTCGCGGTCGTCGACAGCGGGGTGGACACCAGGCATCCCCAGCTGAGGAGGGCCCGGTCGATCGACCTGACCGCGACCGGTGCCCGCGACTGTCTCGGCCACGGCACCGCGGTGGCGGGCATCATCGCGGCGGCCGAGATCAAGGGGGTGCCCTTCACCGGGGTCGCGCCGCAGGCGAAGCTGATCTCCATCAAGCAGACCTCGGACGGTACCGGCGACGTGGGCCGGCTGGCCGCGGCCATCGTGCGGGCCGCCGAGCTGGGCGCCGACGTGATCAACGTGTCGGTCCAGGCGGGCGACCAGGCCGACCTGCGCGACGCGGTCGCCTACGCCCTCGCCATGGACGCGGTCGTGGTGGCCGCGGCCGGCAACGTGCAGAAGGAGGACGGCACCCCCGCGCCCGCCTACCCGGCCGCCTACGAGGGGGTCCTCTCGGTCGGGGCCGCCGGCCCCGACGGCGCGAGGGCCGACTCCTCCAACGCCGTCACCCCCGTCTCCGTCCTGGCTCCGGGCCGGAACGTGACGAGCACCTGGGCCGGGCGGACCTACCGCGAGGACCTGGAGGGGACCAGCTTCGCCGCCCCGTACGTGGCCGGTGTCGTCGCGCTGGTCCGGGCCCGCCATCCCGGGCTGGACAACGTGCGGGTACGGCGGCGCGTCGAGTTGACCGCCGACGGCGGCGCGGGGGCGGGTACCGGCGCGGGGATGGTCAACCCGCTGCTGGCGGTCTCGGCGATCCTGCCGTCCGAGCAGGTGGCGCTCGCGCCGCGCCTCGCCGCGCCGCTGCCGGGAAACGTGGTGCGGCCCGCACCTCCCGAGGATTCCCGGGCCGTCTCGATCTCGATCTGGGTCGCGCTGGGAGCGCTCGTCGTGGGCGTTCTGGTGACCGTGGCGGGCATCGCGATACCGATGGGACGCCGCAGGGGTTGGCGACCGGGCACCATTGACCGCCAAACGTAACGAACAGGACTAAAAATACGATCTGGTGCGGCAAATTTGGTTGGATGGTGCCCGATTAGTTTAAAGCGGCTTTATTGACAGCTGTGCTGGAAGGAATGCAATGGGGTATTTGCACCCATTACTACCCGAAGATCCCAAGCGCATCGGTGTGTACATCCTGGTCGGCCGACTCGACCAGGATCCAGGACACGCCGCCTACCTGGGACATCTTCCCGACGACGACATCATCCGCGTCATCCGCCTCCTCCCCGCCGAACCCGGGGCTCCCGACCCCGGGACACGGGAGCGGATCACCAACGAACTGCACGCCGCCAAGCGCGCGTCCGGAGCCCACGCCGCGAGACTGCTGGAGGTCGGCTGGTTCGACGACCGCCCGTACGTGGTCCGCGAGCACATCGAGGGACCCACGCTGCGGCAGGCGGTGGCCGAGGGCGGGCCGCTCACCGGGGACGCGCTGGAGCGGTTCGCCACCGGCACGCTCACCGCGCTGACCGCCCTCCACCTGTCCGGCCTCGCCCACGGGTCCCTCACCCCCGACACCGTGCTCCTCGGCCCGGACGGTCCCCGCGTCTTCGACATCGGGCTCGAACCCGTCACGGGCGAGCGGGAGCCGGACTACCGGGCCCCCGAGCACATTCGCGAGGAGGCCACCTCCGCGCCGGAGGCGAGCAAGCCCGCCGACCTCTTCGCCTGGGCGGCCACGGTCGTCTACGCCGCGACCGGACGGCCGCCCTTCGGCGGACTTGCCGAGAAGGTCCTGGAAGGCCACGCGGACCTGACCGGCCTGCCCGCGGAGCTGAGGCCACTCCTCGCCTCCTGCCTGGACGGGCGAGCCCGGGAGCGCCCGGAGGCCAAGGCCGCCATGCTGCGCCTGCTGGGCGAGCCGGAGGTCACGGACGCACCGGCTCCTCTCCCCGGCATCGTCACCGGTCCCGCGATCCCCTCTCCTCCCGGCCCTGTCTCCGGCGTCCTGGGGCTCCCGGGCGTCCCCGGCACCGTCTCGGACGCCGGGACGGAGATCGGGGCACCGGACACCGGCGTGGGGGCGCGGCCGGGCACGGGGACCACGGGGGAAGACGACTCATCACGGGGCGAGCAGGTTCCCGGTGCCGCCGCACCGCGACAGGCGGAGCCCGCGACGTCGGTCTGGGGAGCTCCGCAGCTTCCCCAGGTCACGTCGGCCGCTCCCGGAGCCCCGGACCCGGCACCCGCGAAGGCGGTCAAGGACCGTCCGAGGACGGGCAACTTCTCGATGGCGCTCGCCGCCTGCGTCGGTGTGATCGTCCTGCTCTCCGGGCTCGGGATCTGGGCCGCCGGGCGATACACCGCCCTGAGCGAGCAGCGGGCCTCCGCCGACGGCGCGCTCCCCGAGGTCTCGCTCGGGCTGGTGGACCGGTCACGGAACGAGCCGCAGGGGCAGGACCCCGTGCAGAACACCGGGGAGAACCCCTCGGGCAAGGTGACCGTGCCCTGGGGTACGACGCCCGACCCCGAGGTCGCCGAGGTGGGGCCGCTGCAACTGCCGAGCGACGCACCCACCGAGCTGCCTCAGGTCCCGGACATCGGCATGTACACCAACCCTCCGCCCGTGCCGACGGCACCGCTCACCGAGGCTCCGAACGTGCCCGGGGTGCCGAGTCCCACGGCCGGGGTGCCCTCGGCGGCGGAGACGTCCGCCCCCGCGGCCCAGCCGACCCCGACGCCGACACCGACCCCGTCGTTGACCGTCGAGCCGGAGGGACCCCCGACCGGAACGCCGACCCCCGAGCCGAGCCCCACCCCCACCCCGGCCCCGCCCGGCACCCCCGAACCGACGCCGACCCCCAGCATCGCGCCGACCCGTCCGGCCGCGAGACCGACGTCGTCCCCGGCCCCGCCGTCCTGGAAGCCCTCGCACACCGCACGGCCCTCATGGACGTTCAGGCCCTCGCAGACGGCCAGGCCCTCGTGGACGTTCTCGCCCCCGAGTCCTTCGTCGTCCGCGCCGGCGCGGCGCGCCAACCCCTACACGCCGGAGAAGGTCTGCGGGCCGGGCTTCGTCGTGCAGCGGCAGTCCCCGTTCACGGGCGGGACTGTCTACCAGCTCTTCAACGCCGCCACGAAGAACACCTGCGTGGCCACCCTGAAGAACGAGAACGTGGGGGTCGCGTCCCCGCTCTGGGCCACCCTTGAGGTGCAGGGCAGCCGGGCCAAGACCGAACGAGGCAGCCACGAGTACTACCTGGGACCGATCATCGTCTCCGCCCAGGGCAAGTGCGTGCGCTTCGGCGGCGGCGGATCCGCCGGCTCCGCCTCCGTCGACTGGGGAAACTGCCGGTAATGCGCGGCCGGCGGGAGAGCATGCCGGGTATGTCCGGCGAACCGTACTCACCGACCGGGGACCCGGAGGCGGACCGGCTCCTCACGGTGATCGGGGAGCAGACGACCCGGATGGAGGAGGTCGGCCGGAACCTGGCCGAGGCCAGGGGCCACGGCCGGGCGGCCGACGGCCACGTGTCGGTGGAGGTGCTGGCCAGCGGCGCGCTGGCCGCCCTCCGCATCGACCCGCGTGCTCTCCGTCTGGGCTCCGAGGCCCTCGCGGAGGCGATCCTGGAGGCCTCGGGCGAGGCCGTCAGGGACGCGGCCGAACAGAGCGGCGCGCTGCTGAACTCCCTCCTGGAGGACCCCTTCGGGAACCAACCCCTCTGACCAGGTGACCGGCCGGCCCCGGTTCACCCTGGTCGGTGGGGGGGGGGGGGTCGCTGGGGGGGCGCGCCGGAGGGCGCCGGCGCCCGAGCCAGGAGGCGGCCGCCCCGCGGGCGCCCAC
>NZ_JBEZEL010000003.1:0-164937 GCF_040648855.1 Streptosporangium sp. NPDC049078 | reverse complement strand
CCGACACCGGGCCCGCGGGCCCGCCCTGGAACCCCCGGTCCCTCCCCGCGCCGGGCGCCCACCCCCCGGGGCGCCCCCCACGACGGGAGCACGGCAGGTCCGGCCGGACCGTGACGGGGCCACGGCAGAGCCAGGCCGAACCTCAACGGGACCACCGCAGGTCTGACCGAACCTCAACGGGACCACCGCAGGTCTGACCGAACCTCAGCCGAAACGCGCCGGGATCACGGCGAAACGCGGCAAGGCCACGGCAAGGCCACGGCGAGGCCCGACAAGAGCACGGCCCCGCTCAGACCGGTGGCTTGGCCGCGCGGGAGCCGTGCACGATCACCTTGGAGACCCACTGCTCCCAGGTGGGGAGGGCGGGGTCCCCCTGGACCGTGTTGTCCGCCACGGTGTACGTGCCCGAGCCCACCAGCCGGGACATCAGGTTGCCCGCCGCGTCGTTGGGGAACGCCCTGCCCCATGGGCCGATCTTGGTCAGGTCGAAGGCCGCGTTGAAGGCCATGTTGCTGACGAAACCCCGGCCGAACTGCTTGGTGTTCTCTCCCTCTCCGGTGACGTCGTTGCCGGTGAGGTCCTTCTTCACCCCGGCGAGATCGAAGATGCTCCACTGCAGCACCTGCTGGCCGCCCGCGTAGCCCACGCTGTCACCCAGGTAGTAGAACGAGTTGTAGATGATCTTCTCGACGCTGATCTTGAAGATCTTCATCTGCAGGATCGCGCGGCCCTTGAAGAACCTGTCCATGATCTGCTTCTGCACGGCCGCCCCGATGCCCGCCGTGGCCCAGCCCCAGGCCACCGTGTAGACCATGTTCATCCACGCCTGGACGGCGAGCACGATCAGCACGTACCGGGTGATCTCCACGGCCTGCGCGTAGTCGCGGCAGGCCTTCGCGATCGCCCGGCAGAACGTGGCGACCTCACCGGGATAGGGCCGGAAGGTGCCCGTCCACAGCGTGTTGAACTCCCGGACGGCCGCGCCGCCGTTGTTCTTCCAGACCTGCTCGGCGACACCGTTCGCGTCGGTGCCGGAGCCTTCGATGGTGTTGGCCAGGTTGTCCCAGATATCCGCTGCCGTGCGCAGCTTGTCGGGATCGCCTTCCGGCCAGCCCACGCCGAGCATGGACGTGACGAACGCGGCGGCCCCGAGGGAACCCGCCCCCATCGCGGTCTTGACCGGGTTGGCCTTGGCGAACGCCCCCACCGCCCCCAGGGGACCCGTGGGCAGGCCCAGGCCGCTCATTCGAGCTCGGCCTTGCTGCCCGGAGCACCGATCTCGGGGCCGACGACCGCTTTGACCATCTCCCCGACCGTCGCCCAGTTCGCCCCGGTGACGTTCTCACCGACCAGGCCCAGGTTGTCGCCGATCTTGCGGTAGCCGTTCCCGATGCCCTCGACATGGCTCTTGGCCTCGTCGCGGGCGGCGAGGTAGCCGGTGCCGCCCGCGGCGCCCGCGAACTTCCGGCCGACCTCGTCGTCGCCCCAGAAGGCGCCCAGGGCGTCGAGGTCGGCCATCGCCTTGGCGAAGGCGGTGGCGAGCTCGTCGCTCTCGGTGTGAAAGTCTTCCTTACGTCTTTTCAGATCGGCCGGACTGATATCCGTCGGCTCCGAAGGAAATGACAAGAGAGCCCCCTGAACGTTACGCACGTTTTCCGGGTGAAACTATTCATCAATTGTTACGCGAGATGTTACGGGTAGCGTTCTCCTTTGTTTCTTCCCGTTCACTTGTCGGTATCGGGCTGGGAGACGAACGCGGTCTGGATGAGGCGCACGCCGTTCCTCCGGTCGGACAGATAGGCGCGTCCCGGCGGCAGCGCGTGGGGCCGCACCCCGAACAGCACCCCCTCGTCCTTGTGGCCCGACATCATCACGGCCGGGGTCGCCATGTCCTTGAGCCGTTGGAGCACCGGGTCGAACATGGCGCGTCCCGCGCCGCCCATCGCGCGGGCCAGCACCAGGTGCAGGCCGATGTCGCGGGCCTGGGGCAGCAGGTCTAGCAGCCCGCCGAGCGGGTTCGCGCCCGAGGCCACCACGTCGTAGTCGTCGACCACGATGTAGATGTCCGCCCCCTTCCACCAGCCGCGCGAGCGCAGTTCCTCCGGCGAGAGGTTCGCCGGGGGGAGCCGCTTGACCAGCGAATCCCTGAGCTCGCCGATGAACTCGGTGGCGGCCGTCGAGGAGGCCGCGTACCCGATGCGGTGCTCGGTGTAGGCGGCGTCCAGCAGCGAGCGGCGGTAGTCGATCACGACGAGGCGGGCCTTCGAGGGCTCGTGGCGGGCCACGACCCCCTCCGCCACCAGGCGCAGCAGGTTGGACTTGCCGCTCTCGTTGTCGCCGATCACGACCAGGTGCGGATCGGCGTCGAAGTCGGCGAGCACCGGCGAGAGGGTGCTCTCGTCGATGCCCAGCGGGATGCGCGCACCGGTCTCCTCGGGGCCCGGCAGGCTCTCGGGCGCCAGGACGGCGGGCAGCAGCCGCACCCTGGGAGCGGACGGGCCCTGCCAGGCGGCGGCGACGGACTCGACCATCGCCCGGGTGGCGGCGGGCAGGTCGTCGCTCCGGTCGCCGCCGTCGACGCGGGGCAGCGCGCTCAGGAAGTGCAGGCCCTCGCGGGTGAGGCCGCGCCCCGGCACGCCCTCGGGAACGGCCATCGCGGTCCTGCGGTTCACCTCCGACTCGTAGGCGTCACCCAGCCTCAGCTCCACCCGGGAACCGAACAGGTCGCGGATGGAGGGCCGGAACTCCGACCACTTGTTGGTCGCGGCGACCACGTGGATGCCGTAGCCGAGACCGCGGGCGGCCAGCTCGGTGATCGTGGGCTCCAGCGACTCGAACTCCTGGCGGACCGTGAGCCAGCCGTCGACCACGAGGAACACGTCCCCGAAACCGCCGGGATCCACGGCCCCGGCGGCGATCTGGCGCCGGTAGGCGGCGATCGAGTCGACGCCCAGCTCGGCGAACTCCCGCTCCCGCCGCGCGAGCAGCGCGGTGACCTCGGCGACGGTACGGCGGACCCGGTCGCTGTCCATCCGGTTGGCCACCCCGCCGACGTGCGGCAGGCCCTCCAGCGAGGCGAGGGCGCCGCCGCCGAAGTCCAGGCAGTAGAACTGCACCTCGGCGGGGGTGTGGGTGAGGGCGAGACCGGCGATCAGCGTACGAAGCACGGTGCTCTTGCCGCTCTGCGGCCCCCCGGCCACGGCCAGATGCCCGGCGGCGCCCGACAGGTCGAGCCAGTACGGGTCGCGCCGCTGCTCGAAGGGGCGGTCGACGACGCCGAGCAGCGCGTGCAGCCCCCCGCGCCCCTGCCAGTGCGCGGTCGTCAGCCCGTGCTGCGGGGTGACGGACAAAGGCGGCAGGAGCTTCTCCAGCGAGGGCGGCTCGGCCAGCGGCGGCAGCCAGATCCGGTGCGCGGGCGGACCCTGCCCGCCCAGCCTGCGGACCACGACGTCGAGCAGCGTGTCGCGCCCCGCGACGACGCTCTCGGGCTCCTCCTCCGGCTCGGCCTGGCGGGGAGGCGCGATGTAGGCGGGACCGTAGGGGACGATCTGCCGCCCCTCGGCGCGCTCGCGCCGCACGACCCGCCGCTCGGGGGTGTAGGGGCCGGAGACGTACGCGGCCTTGAAGCGGACCATCCCCGTGGTGTCGAACTTCAGGAAGGCGTTGCCCGGCGCCGAGGGCAGTTCGTAGGCGTCGGTCACGCCGAGAACCACCCTGCTCTCCATCGCCGAGAAGGTCCGCAGGCCGATCCGGTACGACAGATGGGTGTCCAGGCCGCGCAGCCTGCCCTCCTCCAGCCGCTGCGAGGCCAGCAGCAGGTGAACCCCCAGGGACCTGCCGAGGCGGCCGATCATCACGAAGAGCTCGATGAACTCGGGCTTGGCCGACAGAAGCTCGCTGAACTCGTCCAGCACCACGAAGAGCGTGGGCATCGGGCTCAGGTCGGCCCCCTGCTCCCTGGCCTGCTCGTAGTCGCGCAACGAGGCGTAGTTCCCCGCGGCGCGGAGCAGTTCCTGGCGCCGTACCATCTCGCCGTGCAGAGCGGCGTGCATGCGGTCGACGAGCGGCAGCTCGTCGGCGAGGTTGGTGATGACGGCCGAGACGTGCGGCAAAGAGTCCATGCCCAGGAAGGTCGCGCCGCCCTTGAAGTCGACGAGCACGAAGTTCAGGACCTCCGACGAGTGCGCGACGGCCAGCCCGAGCACCAGCGTGCGCAGCAGCTCGCTCTTTCCCGAGCCGGTGGCGCCGATGACGAGTCCGTGCGGGCCCATGCCGCCCTGCGCGGACTCCTTGATGTCCAGCTCCACCGGGCGCCCGTCGGTACCGACGCCGATCGGCACCCGCAGCCGGTTGCGCGGTGCCCTGGGACGCCAGAGCAGCGCCGGGTCCAGCCCCGCGGGGTCGCCGAGTCCCAGCAGCTCGGCCAGCGTGGTGTCGGCGGCGAGCGCGTCGCCGCCCCCGGCTCCGGCCGGTGAGCCACGCAACGGGGCGAGCCGCCTGGCGAGCCCGTCCGCCTGCAGGTACGAGAACCGGTCGGGCCTGCCGAGCGGGGTGACGACCTCCTTGCCCGCCTGGTCGGTGGTGACCCGGCTGAACAGGTCCTCGGTGACACGCAGCCTGAGCATCGTCTTCTCGCCCGCCGGCGTGGTGGTGCCGTCGAGGTCGATGAGGGTGACCCCCTCGATCGCGTCCGCGCCCAGCGGGGAGTCCTGCGGGACGTGCCCGCCGTCGATGATCACGATGTGGTACGGGAGCGCGTCGGGGGAGATCCCCGGCTTGAACCGTGCCCGGTTCTTGAAGTCGGCGCCCAGCAGCCGGTCGAGCTCGCCCAGGTCCTCGGTCATGAGGCGGACGGGCCCCGCCGCGTCGGTCTCGTGCGGGTGGAGGGCGTGCGGGAGCCACTTGACCCACTCCCAGTGGGCCATCCACTCCCTGGACGCGCACACCGCGATCCTGAGCTCGTCCGGCGAGTGGAAGACGGCGAGCTGGCCGACGAGCGCCCTGACCATGTCGCGGACGGCCGCCTCGGGGCCGGTGAGCCTCACCCTGGCGAAGGAGTGCAGGGAGATGGCGATGGGCAGGTCGGCCACCGTCGAGTGGGCGCGGACGAAGCGGCGCAGCGCCCCGGCGGACATGGCGTCCAGGTCCTCGACCGGCTTGGACTCCGGCGGTATGAGCTGGATCGCGAGACTCTGGGAGCCGGTGCCCACCCTGACGGCGCCGAAGTCGGCGTCCGAGGGGCGCCGCTCCCACAGGCGGGCGCTCAGCGCGATCGCCCAGAGGGCGTCGGGGGCGGGGCCGTTCCAGTCGAGCGCCTCACGCTGCCTGGCGGCCGCGCGCCTCACCTTGGCGCGGGTCTGGGACAGGTAGCGGAAGTAGTCGCGGCGCTGGCCGTTGATCCGTAGCTTGCGCTCCCCGCCCGCCCTGCCCATCTGGCCGACGGTCATACCGACCATGGAGAGCGCGAACATGCCGCTCGCCACGTACATGATCGGGTTTCCGCCGCCGCCGCCGGCGAACATCAACCCCATCGCGGCGCCGCCCGCCACCATCGGCAGGTACATGAGCACCTGCGTGAACCCCGCCGAGGTGGTCTCCGGGATCTCCGGCGGCGACTCCAGGAGGATCTCGCCGCGCGGTGGTGCCGGAGGTGGGCGCCGCTCAGGACGCCGAACGACCACTATGCCCACTTCGCCCCCGATGTGAGTTAAGCAAATATCGTGCAGTCCGGATCACCGTAGCGAAACCGCCCCCGATGTTCGACGGGGTCTTCGAGAACGTCCCGGGACCGATACCGGATGATCGCGGAGGTGACTCCACCACCCGTGACCGGATGACCGGATGACCGGGGTGACTCCACCGCCCATGGACCGGATGATCGCGGGAGGACTCCACCGCCCGCGGACCGGGTGGTCGGCGGGGTGAACACCGTACGGCTCGCCCCGACGGGTGCCGGATGATCGCGGAGGTGGCTAGCATGCGCCCTGTGAACCAGGTGACCGCAATCTCCCTGTGCCGCATCACCGTCGTCACCCCGCGCCGCCGGGTCGACCTGGCGGTGCCCTCGGACCTCCCCCTCTCCCATCTGCTGCCCGACCTGCTCGCCGCCACCGGCGAGAGCGCCGAGGAGGTCGCGCCGGTCGGAGGATGGGGACTCCAGCGGATCGGCGCGGCCCCCATGCCCCCCGGCGCGGGCCTGAACGAGCTGGGCATCAGGGACGGCGAGGTCCTCTACCTGCTGCCCCGCTCGTCCCAGCTGCCCGAGGCGGTCTTCGACGACGTCGCCGACACCGTGGCGACCGGCGTCAAGGAAAGGACCGGGCGCTGGCGGCCCGCGCACACCAGGGGCGTGGGGCTGGGCACCGCGGCGCTGTCGATGGTCGCCGCGGCCGTGGTGCTCGCGGTGAGCGGGCCTCCCTGGGGCCCGGTCGTCGCCTTCGCCGGAGCGTGCGCGATCCTCGCCGTCGTGGCGGGCGCCGCGCTCTCCAGAGCCCTGGGCGACGGACGTGCCGGCGCGATCATCGGCTACACCGCGCTGCCCCACGCCTTCCTCGCCGGGGCCTGCGCACCCGCTCCCCCCGCCGGCTCCGCCGCCTTCGGAGCGCCCAACCTGCTCGCCGGGTTCGCGGTGACCGCGCTGGTCGCCACCGTGACCGGCTGGGTCGTCGCCGAGGGCCTGCCCAACTTCTTCGGCGTCGGGCTGGCCGCGGTCATCGGGACGATCTGTTCGGCGGTCGTCATGTTCACCGGGGCGCCCGCCGCCGGTGTGGCCGCGGTGGCCGCCGCGGTGACCCTCGCCTGCGCACCGCTCATCCCGACGACGTCCTTCCGGCTGGCGCGGCTCCCGCTGCCCGCGCTGCCCGCCAACGCCGAGGAGTTGCGCGCCGACACCGAGGACATCGACGGCGCGGACATCCGGCGCCGCGCGACGGAGGCCGAACGGTTCGCGACCGGCCTCACCGCGGGCGTCGCCCTGGTGGCACTGGGCACGCTGCCCGCCCTGCTCACCGCGAGCGGATGGACCGCCCCCGCGACGTTGGTCACGCTCTCGCTCGCACTGCTGATGCGCGCCCGTGTCTTCCAGGGGACGGGTCAGCGTCTCTGGCTGCTCGGCTCGGGGCTGACCGGCCTGCTCGCACTCATCCTGGGCGTGGCGTTCACCACGCCCGGCTCGGCTCCGGCGGTCACGGTCGGCCTGGTGTGCGCGACGGCGGTGGCGGGCGGGATGGCGCTCTTCCTCCCCCAGCGGCGGCCCTCCCCGTTCTGGGGCCGCGCCGGGGACATCCTGGAGTTCTGCCTGATCCTCGCCCTGATCCCGCTCGCGCTCGGGGTGATGGACGTGTACGCGGCCATCAGGGGCCTGTCGGGCTGACCGGCGACAGCGCATCCCGACCGCGAGCTCGTCGACAGCGGTGAACGCCGGATACCGGCGCCGTTCACCGTTCGCGCTCTTTGCACTGATCGTCGATCACGCTTCTATGCTGTCGGCGACCGCGCACCCGGCGAGGCGGAGGTGGGATGCAGACCCGTCGTGATCTCTATCAGGCGCACAAGCTGATGACCCAGCGCCTGGGCATGGCCCTGCTCCAGGGCGAGCCCGACGTGCCGGAGTCGCCGATGCGCAGGCAGAACGTCGCGACGTTCTGCGGCATCCTGGTCGCGGTGCTGGTGGCGGTGGCGTTCGGCGTCTACGGGCTGCTGCGTCCCGGCGGCGCCACCGCGCTCACCGAGCCGGGGACGGTGATCGTCGAGGAGGAGTCGGGCGCGACCTTCGTCTACAGCGCGACGCGGGGGCAGATGATCCCGGTCGCCAACGTGACCTCGGCCAGGCTGCTGCTCGGCGGCGGGCAGGGGGTGAAGGTCCGCACGGTCACCACGGCGTCACTCGCGAGCTTCCCCCGCGGGCTCCTGGTCGGCATCCCCGGCGCCCCCGAGTCGCTGCCGCCCCGCGAGCGGCTCGTCCGCGCCCCCTGGTCGGCCTGCGTGGTCGAGGGCGTGGACACCGCGGGGACACGTACCCCGCACACCTCGCTCGTCGGCGGCTTCTCGGTCGGCGGCACCCCGCTCGGCCAGGACACCGCGATGGTCGTGCAGGAGGGTTCGCAGACCTGGCTGCTCTGGTCGGACCGGCGGATGCGGGTGCCGCAGAAGAGCCTGCGGGCACTGACCGAGGAGCAGCCCCGGCAGGTCCCCGCGGCCTGGCTCAACGCGCTGCCCATCGGCCCCGACTTCAGCGCCCCGGCGCTCGCGGCCCGCGGCAGGGTGATGCGCGGCCCCGAAGGGGGGCGCTCCGCCGCGGGCCGGATCTACACCGTGCGGGCCACGTCGGGGGACACGTCGGGGGACACGTCGGGGGACACCGCCAAGTGGTACGTCCTGCTCCCCGACGGCCTGGCCGCGCTCACCCCGGCCCAGGCCGAACTCCTGCTCCAGGACCCGGCGAGCAAGAGAGCGTACGGCAGGGCGCCGGTGCGCGCCGTGGAGATCGACGCCGCGACCGCGAACGGGATGCGGCGCTCGGCCACCCGCTTCGATCCCGCGGGGCTTCCCGCCACCATGCCCCGGGTCGTCGCCCCCGATCCCGCCTCTCCGGTGTGCGCGGTCTACGCCGAGACCGAGCGCGGATCGACGCGGGCGCGGCTCACCGTCGGCAGCACCATGCGCATTCCCGCACCGCCGGCGGGCCGCTTCGACCAGGACTCGGTGGACCAGGTCGTGCTCCCGCCGGGCACCGCGTCGCTGGTGGGCGTGCTGCCGGGGAACGACAGGCTGGACGCGGTCACCTCGGTCTTCCTCGTCAGCGACCAGGGGCGGCGGCACGCGATCACCGCGACGGAGTCGCTGGCGAGCCTCGGCTACACGGCGGCGGACGTCGCGCCGCTGCCCGCGCACATCGTGCATCTGATCCCGCAGGGGCCCGCGCTCAGCCGGACGGCGGCGGCAGTCCCGGTGCCCGTGGGACAACCGTGATCCCCGTTACCAACGGTACACCTGTTCGTTATAGGCGAGAGATGCGATGGTTGTCCACTTTGTAATGATCGAAAGACCCATGTCAGTCGAACACCATGGAGGTGTCACGTGGTTCAGAGGACCACCGCGTACCATTCGCGGCTTGGTGAGGCGTCACAGAAGACCGACGACGCCAAGGGCACGATCAACCAGATCAAGACCCAGCTCGACGGCCACCGGGGCGAGCTGCGCTCCGGCTGGGACGGCCAGTCCGCGGTCTCCTTCGACGGCGTGTTCAACGCCTGGAGCACCGAGATGACCAACATCCTGCGCGAGCTCGAGGGCCTGTCGATCAAGCTCAAGAACATCCAGAAGAACTACGAGACGGCCCAGGAGAACCAGACCGCCGTCTCGCAGCGGCTCGGGGCCGACATCAACAGCTGACAGCTCAGAAACGGGGATCACCATGGCTAGCGACTTTGACCGCACTCTTGTCGACTTCGGCCAGATGGACCGCTCTGCCGCGGACTTCGCGCGGCAGTGGCAGATGTTGGAAGGGACCCTCCAGAACCTGGAAGGGGACCTCGACCGGTTGCTCGGCGACTGGGAGGGCGACGCCCGCACGGCCTACTACGGCGCCCGTGCGCAGTGGGACGCCGCGTCCGGCCGGATGGCCGCGCTGCTCCAGCGTCTCGGTGGCGTCATCGAGATCGGCAGGGAGAACTTCGCGAACACCGAGAAGGTCAACGTCACGATGTTCGACGGACGCTGACCCCGCGAACGGGGCGGGTCACGGCGCTGCCGCGGCCCATGTCACCGGGGAGAACCAACCGGGTCGCGGCGTCGCCGCGGCCCCTTCAGTAACGGGGAGAGAGGCATGTTACCTCCCGAAGACAGAGTCGCGCCCCCCTGGCCAGGCCTCGACAAGGACCGTCCGGCCGTCGAGATCAAGCGCGACCGGATCAAGCAGCTCCTCAAGGCCCTTGAGGAGGACGTCGCGCGCCTTGAGGGCTCGAACGAGGGCGCCCTGCAGGACATGCGGGCCATGACCAACCTGACCGAGACCCACTTCGGCGCATGGGACACCGCCAAGGACGTCGCCAGGACCGCGGGCAAGGCCCACATGAAGGTCGGCACGGTATACCAGGACACCATCGTCAAATACCGGGCCGCGATCGAGCTGCTGCGCGTCGCCGCCTACAACTACCAGGACGCCGAGCAGGCCAGCACCACGAACAAGGCGGGCTGAGGCGATGGGCAACGACCACGCGCTTCACCACATCAAGTTCGACGGTGAGGGACCTCCTGGGATCGGCAGCCGTGGCCACTACAGCGGCTACAGCGCCGAAGAGATCAAGGTGATGCTGCAGAACACCAACCCGCGGGCCATCGAGGACGCGGGCCACGCCTACAGTTCCGCCGCGTCCACACTGCGCGCCAGCCACACCCTCATCCGGCAGATCGCCGGAGAACTCGCCCAGGTCTGGAGCGGTGACGCCTCGATCGAGGCGCAGAACGCGCTCCAACTGGTCCACAAGACGGTCAACGAGCTGTCCACCCGCTGCGGCCAGCTCGGGCCACCACTGACCCACTACGGCAGGGAGGTCCTTCCCAAGTACATCGAGTACGCCAACAGCAGGCCCTCGATGGGCTTCCTCGACGGGGTCGACTTCCTTCCGGGAGACGACATCGCCGTCGGGAAGGTCGGTGACACGTATCTCTTCACCAACAAGTCGACGAACGACTTCGCCCGCGAGGACCTGATGGCCCTCAACCAGGAGCTGGTCAACCTCTACGACCGCATTCCCGCGACCGTGGAGAAGGACCTGCCCCAGTTGAGCGGCGCGGCCGACCCCGCGCTCACCAACCAGAACTACCCCGGCGGCCTGGGAGGCTATCCGGGAGGCGGGGGTTACGCCGGGGGCGGCGGCATACCCGGCGGCTACGGCGGGGGTGGCGTCGGAGGGCTGCCCGGTTTCTCGGGCGGTTATCCGGGAGGCTCGGGGAGCGGCTATCCGAGCGGGAGCGACTATCCCGGCGTCTCCCACCCCTCCGTCCCGGCCTATCCCGGCGGTCCCGGCGCGGGCAATCCGGGTACGGGACTTCCCGGTCCCGGTGCTCCCGGCACGGGCCTTCCCGGCACGGAGCTTCCCGGTCCGGGTGTTCCCGGCACGGGCCTGCCGGGCAACGGCAACCTTCCGCCCGGACACACCGACCCGACGGTTTTGAACCCGAACGACCCGCGCGCGGGCCTGGATCCGAACGATCCGCGCAACACCAAGCTGGCCGGTTTCGAGCCCACCGTGCCCGGCCCCGGAACCGGGCTCGGTCCCGGCACGGGAGCCGGTCCCGGCACCGGGCTCGGCCCCGGAACCGGTCTGCCCCCCTACACCGGGGGCGGTGGAGGGGGCGCGGGTCCCACCGTGTTCGGCCAGAACGGTCCCGCGGGGCCGAGTTCCTGGGTCGGCAACGGCGGCACCACCGGGACCGGTGGTGGTCTCGGCGGCGTCGGCGGGGTCGGCGGCCCGAGGCTCGACGGCCGTGGCGGCATGGGCATGGGCGGCATGCCGTTCATGCCCATGAGCGGCGCGGCGGGCCAGGGAGACCAGGACCGCGAACGCTCCACCTGGCTCACCGAGGACGAGGACGTGTGGGGTGGTGACCGCGGTACCGCGCCGCCCGTGATCAACTGATCGGACCGCGCGGGGGGCACCGCCTTCCCGGCAGCCCCCCGCGCGCGTTCCGCCCTCCCTCCCCGAGGGGCCGTGATCTCGGCTCCTCATAGAGTGAGGGGATGAGACTCACGAAATTCGGGCACGCGTGTGTCCGCCTGGAGAAGGACGACTCCGCCCTCGTGATCGACCCGGGCTCCTTCAGCGAGGAGTCCGCGCTCGACGGGGCACAGGCCGTGCTCATCACCCACGAGCACTTCGACCACGTGGACGCCGACCGGCTGCGCCGGGCCGCCGAGGCGAACCCGTCCCTGGAGATCTGGACGAACGAGGGCGTGGCCGCCACGCTCACCGACGTGCCCGCGAAGATCCAGGTGGTACGGCACGGCGACGCCTTCGACACGGCCGGTTTCGGGGTGAAGGTCGTCGGTGAGTGGCACGCCCCCAACCACCCGGACCTGCCGATCGTGCGCAACGTCGGCTTCCTGGTGGACGAGGAGGTCTTCTACGCGGGTGACGCGTTCACCCTTCCCGGTGTCGAGGTGCCCACGCTCCTGGTGCCGACCAACGCGCCGTGGATGAAGGCGTCGGAGATGGTCGAGTATCTCCGCCAGGTCCGTCCGGCCCGCGCCTTCTCCACCCACGACGGCCTGATCAACGACATCGGGCTCCGGCTGGTCGACATGTGGCTGGAGATGGAGTCGGACAAACAGAAGGCCGACATGCGCCGCCTCAAGCCCGGCGAGTCGGTCACCCTGCCCTAGCCTCAGGAGGCCGAGGCGATGGTGGCCGAGCCGATCACGGTGTCGCCGAGATAGAGCACGGCCGCCTGCCCCGCCGCGACCCCGGTGGCCGGGTCGTCCAGCGTGATGTGGACCTCCCCGCCGGAGAGCTGGGCACGGCAGCCGTACACCTCGCCGTGGGCGCGGAGCTGGACCGTGCAGGCCAGTGGCTCGCGCGGCTCGTCCACCGGGCCGTTCCAGACCGGCCGCTCCGCGACGATGGTCGTGACCTGGAGGGACGAGCGCGGTCCGACGGTGACGGTGTTGGAGACCGGCTCGATGGAGAGCACGTAGCGCGGGCGGCCGTCGGGGGCCGGGCGGTCGATGCGCAGGCCCTTGCGCTGGCCGATCGTGAAGCCGTAGGCACCCTCGTGGCCACCCACGACCTCGCCGGACTCGTCGACGATCGGGCCGTGCTCCGCGCCGAGGCGGTCGGCGAGGAAGCCTCGGGTGTCGCCGTCGGCGATGAAACAGATGTCGTGACTGTCGGGCTTGTCGGCCACCATGAGGCCACGCCGCGCGGCCTCCTCACGGACCTGGGCCTTGGTGGAGTCACCCAGTGGGAAGATCGCGTGAGAGAGCTGCTCCCTGGTGAGCACGCCCAGGACGTACGACTGGTCCTTGCCCTGGTCGGGGCTGCGGCTCAGGACACCGTCCGTGATCCGCGCGTGGTGCCCGGTGGCCACCGCGTCGAAGCCCAGCGCGAGAGCCCGGTCGAGCACCGCCTCAAACTTGATCTTCTCGTTGCAGCGCAGGCACGGGTTGGGCGTGCGTCCGGCGGCGTACTCGCTGACGAAGTCCTCGACCACGTCCCGGTGGAACCGCTCGGCCATGTCCCAGATGTAGAAGGGGATGCCGATCACGTCGGCGGCCCTGCGGGCGTCTCGCGAGTCCTCGACCGTACAGCACCCGCGGGCGCCGGTCCGATAGGACTGGGGGTTGGCGGAGAGGGCGAGGTGGACACCGGTGACGTCATGGCCCGCCTCGGCGATGCGGGCGGCCGCCACTGCGGAGTCGACGCCACCGGACATGGCGGCAAGCACACGAAGACTCATAACCCCTTGAGCCTACCCGCGTCGGGCGCCCACCCCCGTCGGATCAGCTCATCCCCGCACGGCGGGCGCGCTCGACGACGAGGCCGATGACCTCGACGAGCCGGTCCACGTCCTCCTCGGTCGAGGTGTGCCCCAGGGAGAAGCGCAGCGAGCCGCGGGCCCGCACCCCGTCGGCGCCCATCGCGAGCAGCACGTGGGAGGGCTGGGCCACCCCGGCCGAGCAGGCCGAACCGGTCGAGCACTCCACTCCCTTGGCGTCCAGCAGCATGAGCAGGGCGTCGCCCTCGCAGCCGGGGAAGGAGAAGTGGGCGTTGCCGGGGAGGCGGCTCACCGGGTCGCCGTTGAGGATCACGCCGGGCACCGCCTGGCGGACCCGGTGGATGAGGTCGTCGCGGAGCCCGGTCAGCCGGGCGGAGGTCTCGGCCTGCCTGGCCACCGCGGCCCGCACCGCCGTGGCGAAACCGGCGACGGAGGGGGCGTCGAGCGTGCCGGAGCGGATGTCGCGCTCCTGGCCGCCGCCGTGCAGCACCGGCATCGGGTCGACGCCCCTGGCGAGCAGCAGGGCGCCGACGCCCATCGGGCCGCCGACCTTGTGCCCGGAGATCGTCAGCGCGTCGACCCCCGAGTCGGCGAAGTCCAGGGGAAGCTGGCCGACGGCCTGGACCGCGTCGGTGTGGAAGGGGATGCCGTGCTCCCGGGCGATCGCGGCGAGCTCGTGGACCGGCTGGATGGTGCCGACCTCGTTGTTGGCCCACATCACGCTGACCAGGGCGACGCTCGCCGGGTCACGCTCGATGGCGTCGCGGAGGGTCTGCGGGTGCACCCGGCCGACCTCGTCGACGTCGAGCAGCTCGACGGTCGCGCCCTGGTGGTCGCTCAGCCAGTGCGCGGGGTCCAGGGCGGCGTGGTGCTCCACCGCGCTGATCAGGATCCTGTCGGCGCCCCCGGCGCGACGGGCCCAGTACAGGCCCTTCACCGCGAGGTTGTCGGCCTCGGTGCCGCCCGCCGTGAAGACGACCTCGCTGGGCCTGGCGCCGAGCGCGGCGGCGATGGTCTCCCTCGACTCCTCGACGACCTGGCGGGTGCGGCGACCGGCGGCGTGCAGGGACGACGCGTTGCCGACCCGGCCGAACTGGGCTGTCATCGCCTCGATCGCCTCGGGAAGCATCGGCGTGGTCGCCGCATGATCGAGATAGGCGGGCTTCACGGCCGCATTCCCTCCCCCACTCGCTGTCAACCTTCCAAGGGTATCCGCGCCCGCCCGGGACCTGATCCCCGAGTTGACTACTAAACCGTCCAGACGGTACAGTAACCGCCATGAGACGGGAAGAGCTGTTGGACGCGGCAGAGGATCTGCTCTGCGACCAGGGCTCTCAGGCGCTCACCCTGGCGACCGTCGCCGAGCGCGCCGGATGCAGCAAGGGCGGTCTGCTCTATCACTTCGGCACGAAGGAAGCCCTGATCAAGGGCATGGTCGAGCGGCTGATCGAGGAGTTCGACGAGCTCATCGCGGCTCAGGGACACGACACCTACACCAAGAACTATCTGGCGGCCACGTTCGCCGCCGTGCAGAGCGGCAGGCTGCGACGCTGGGCCGTGGTGACGGGAGCCTCCGGCAACCTCTATCTTCTGGCGCCGCTGCGGGTGGCGATGGCCCGATGGCACCGCGAGGGGCTCGACCGCGAGCCCGACCCGGGGGCCGCGCAGATCGTGCGCCTGGCCTGCGAGGGACTGTGGGACGTGGCGAGCCACGACCCCGATCTCTACGACGCCGAGCACTTCGAGGGGCTGAAACAGCGCCTTCTCGCCCTGCTGCCCGCCTGAGCGCCCCGCCCGCCCGGACACCCTGCCCACCTGATCATCCTGGCGCCCTGACGCGCCGATCGGTGGGCGTCTGTTCCGATCATTCACCGAGCAGGTAGGCCCCTAAAAACTGGTGGTCGCTTTCGCGTGCGAAAGCGACCGTCTTCGGCATGCCCGCTCCCCGGTTTGTCAAAA
This sequence comes from Streptosporangium sp. NPDC049078, assembly GCF_040648855.1. NCBI lineage: Bacteria > Bacillati > Actinomycetota > Actinomycetes > Streptosporangiales > Streptosporangiaceae > Streptosporangium > Streptosporangium sp. NPDC049078. The sequence goes on along the minus strand of NZ_JBEZEL010000003.1, from coordinate 149,481 downwards.
CATTTATTGAAGGGATTACGTCATGACCCGCGACCTGAGGGCGGCCCGAACCGGGGCGGTTCTCACATTCGTGCTCGCCGGGCTGCTGTGCGGATCGATGACCGTGCGCATTCCGGCGCTCTCCGACAAGCTCGGCCTGTCCGAGGCGTCGGTGGGCGTCACCCTCCTCGTGTGGGGGCTGGGAGCGCTCATCACCATGCAGTCGATGCGCGGGGTGATGGCACGCTTCGGCAGCCGGAGCATCCTGCGGGTCGCGGCCCCCCTGACCGCGATCACCCTGGCGCTGCTCGCGGTGGCGCCCTCGTTCCCCCTCGTCCTGGTCGCGAGCGGCCTGTTCGGCATGGCGTTCGGCGCGGTGGACGTCGCGATGAACGCGCAGGGGTCGGCGGTCGAGCGCGCCTACGACCGCCCGCTGATGAACGGCATGCACGCCGGCTGGTGCGTGGGGGCGATCTCGGCGGGCCTGCTGGGCACCGTGGCGATCGTGGCCGGGCTCTCGATCACGGCCCACCTCGCCCTGGTCGCGCTGCTCGCGCTCCCCGTGACGGTCTTCCTCAGCCGCTCCTACCTGCCCGACCCTCCGGCGCCCTCGGGCCGTTCGGCCGGGAGCCGGAGCACGACGAGGCGCCGGATGCCTCCGGTGGTCTACCTCCTCGGCGTGATCGCCTTCTGCGCGTTCATGGTGGAGGGCACGGTCGCCGACTGGAACGGCCTGTACCTGCGCAACGTGCTGGGGGCGCCGGAGGCGCTCGCCGCCCTGGGCTATCCGATCTTCGAGGCGGGCATGCTCGCCGGACGTCTCGCCGGCGACCGGGTCCGGATCCGCTTCGGGGCCCGCGGCATGACGGTCGCCTCGGGTCTGGCCACCGCCGCGACCTTCGCCGTGGTCATCACGGCCCCCACGGCGCCGATCGCCCTGTCGGCGATGCTGTTCGTGGGCGTGGCCGTGGCGACGGTCTCGCCGATGGCGATGTCCCTGGCGGGCGGCGCGACCGGCGATCCCGGACCCGCCATCGCCCAGACCGGTGCGATGGGCTACGCGGGGCTGCTGCTCGGCCCCGTGATCATCGGTTTCCTCTCCGACCTGGTCACGCTCAGGGTGGGCCTCGGCATCGCCGTGGTGCTCGGCGTCCTGATCGCCGCCGCGGCGTGGTTCCTGCCCCGCTCCCGCGCGGTCACCGTCCCGCTGGAGAGTCCCAGGCGCGAGCTGTCCATGGCGGCCTGACCCGCCCTGTCCTGGCCTGTCCCTGCCCAGGCTCGGCCTGGGCCCCTGGCCCCGCCCTGGCTTGTCCTGTCCTGGCCTGGCCCAGTCCGGGCCTGGCTTGTCCTGTCCTGGCCAGGTCTGGGCCTGGCCTCGTCCTGGTCCCTGCCTGAAAACGGGACCGGTCCGACGAACCACGAACTCCGCCCCACACGCCACAGGTCCGGGGCTTCGCGGGTCACGGATCTCGCGAAGCCGTTCCGGTCCGGGAGCCCTCCGTGAGAACCGGAACGAAAACGGCAGGGGCACCGCACGTCGAGTGCGGTGCCCCTGCCGTTTTCCTGCCTGTCGGTACGCCGGGTGACCCGAGCGGGTCACTTGCGCTTGGTGATCTCCTCGGTCAGCTGCGGGACGATCTGGTGCAGGTCGCCCACGACGCCGTAGTCGGCGAGCTCGAAGATCGGCGCCTCGGGGTCCTTGTTGATCGCGACGATCGTCTTCGCGGTCTGCATGCCGGCCCGGTGCTGGATCGCCCCGGAGATGCCCGCCGCGATGTACAGCTGCGGCGAGACGGTCTTGCCGGTCTGGCCGACCTGGAACTGGTGCGGGTACCAGCCGGCGTCGGTGGCGGCGCGGGAGGCGCCGACGGCCGCGCCGAGCGAGTCGGCCAGCTCCTCGATGATGGAGAACTTCTCCGCGGAGCCGACACCCCGGCCACCGGAGACCACGATCGCGGCCTCGGTGAGCTCCGGGCGAGCGCCCTTCTCCTCCTTGACCCGCTCCACGATCCTGGCGCCCTTGGCGGCGTCGGACACGGTGAAGGTGACGTGCTCCTCGGTGCCCGCGCCCGCGGCGGCCTCGACGGGAGTGGCGTTGGGGCGCACCGCGACGATCGGGATGCCCTTGGTCACCCGCGAGCGGACGTTGATGCCGCCGCCGAAGATGGACTGGTCGGCGACCAGGCCGTCCTCGATGCCGACGACGTCGGTGAGCACACCAGAGTCGATCTTGATGGCGAGGCGGCCGGCGATCTCCTTCGCCTCGGCCGTCGCGGCGACGAGCACCGCGACCGGCGCCTTCTCGCCCACCAGGTGGGCGAGCAGCTCCGCCTTGGGGGCCACGACGTAGTCGCTCACCTCGGCGGAGTCGGCCACGTAGATCTTCTCCGCGCCGTACTCGGCCAGCCTGGCCTGGGCCTCGGGAGAGTAACCCGCGCCCGTCCAGACCGCCGCCGGGGTGCCCAGCTTCCTGGCGAGCGTCAGCAGCTCAAGGGTGACCTTCTTGACCTGGCCCTCGACGTGCTCGACCAGAACGAGAATCTCGGACATTTCACCTAACCCCCGTTCTCAGACGAACTTCTTCGACGCGAGGAAGTCGGCGGCCTTCACGCCGCCGTCGCCCTCGTCCTTGACGACCGTGCCCGCCGCGCGGGGCGGGGCGACCGCGAACTCGGCGACCTCGCTCCAGGAGTTGGCCAGGCCCACCTGGGAGGCGTCGATCTCGGCGTCGGCGACGCCGAGCTTCTCGACCGGCTTCTTCTTCGCGGCCATGATGCCCTTGAAGGACGGGTAGCGCGGCTCGTTGATCTTCTCCACGACGGAGACGACGGCGGGCAGCGAGGCCTCGACCTTGTCATAGCCGTAGTCGGTGACGCGCTGGATGGAGATGGCGCCCTTGTCGACCTGCACCTGGTTGGCGAAGGTGAGCTGCGGCACGCCGAGGCGCTCGGCCAGCATCGCGGCGAGGACGCCTGTGCGGGCGTCCGTCGACTCCGAGCCGAGCACGACCAGATCGAAACCGATCTTCTTGAGGGTCTGTGCCAGGGCGTGTGAGGTGCCCAGGGCGTCCGAGCCGTGCAGCGCGTCGTCCACCAGGTGGACGGCCTTGTCGGCGCCCATGGCCAGAGCCTTGCGGATGGTGTCGCTCGCCTTGGCGGGGCCCATGGTGAGGACGGTCACCTCACCGCCGTGGGCCTCCTTCAGGCGCAGTGCCTCCTCGACCGCGTATTCGCACAGCTCGTTGATGACGCCGTCGGCGGCGTCGCGGTCGAGCGTATTGTCATCGGACCTCAGCTTGCGCTCGGTCGCCGTGTCGGGGACCTGCTTCACGCAGACGACGATGTTCATGGCCGGTGGCCGACCTCCCGTGTTCGCGTACGCCACCGCGTCGCTGCGGTTGACGCCGAATGCGGTACGTGCACGCGGGGTACGTGCACGCGCTGCCAAGACTGCCAAATGCTCTCGGGCGGCGTGGCAGTGGGTTGCCCGGTCGGTACGTGCCCGCCCCGGCCTCCCTCAATTATGTTACCCACGAGTAGCTTAGGTGCAAACCACCAGGTTGCACGGCTCACATCGGGCAGCCGTAACCTTCCCCGAGGAACACGCCCCTACCATACCGAGCTATGTTCCGGTGCTCGCGGGCGGGTTCCACACAGCGGGACGGCCCTCGCCCGCTCAGCTCGCCACCAGGATCCCGGCCAGGACGAAGACGACGGTGCCCAGCACCAGCGCCAGGGTGAGCGTACTGAAGAACGTGCTCAAAACCGCTCCCAGCGCGACGGCCCCGGCCCCCGCCGCCAGGTCGAGGATCATGCGCCCACGGTCGCGGCGGGCGAACAGCGCGATGCCCGCGTCGACGAGCATCACCGAGCCGTACCCGGTGAGCAGCAGCAGCGCCACCTCCGGCAGCGGTTCCCTCGCGGTCGCGGCCAGCAGGGAGACGAACAGGCCGGTGCCGACGACCCAGCGACGGTGCAGGACGACCCTGCGGCGCGCGAAGGCCTCCTCCGGCGAGGGCCTGCCCGCCGCCCGGCGCGGCTCCCCCGGCCGCCACTCCCGGGTGCTGAGATCCTGCATCCCGGTGTCGGCCGGTCGTCTGCTCTCCGGCACCGAGACGTCCCGGTGCCGGGCCCCGGCGTCAGAAAGGTCCGCCTCCACGAACGGTGAAGGGTCACGGAACCCGACCCTCCGCCGCCGCACGCCCCTGCCCCGGGCGCTCTTCCCCGCGACCTCGTGGCGGGGTCCGGCCGGTCGGACGACCGGCGTACCGTCCAGCCACTCCAGGATCGTGTCCGCGGACGGCCGGTCGGCGGGAACGCGCAGCAGGCACCTGCCGAGCGTCGGCTCCAGCCATCCGGGAACGCCGTCGAGGTCGGGAGAGTGGTGGACGACCCGGTAGCCGACCGCCGACGCCGGCCCCGTGCCGTAGGGGTGCCGCCCGGTGGCCGCGTACGCCAGCGTCGCCCCGAGGGCGAAGACGTCGGCCTCGGGGCCGGCCTCGGCGCCCTCAAGCACCTCGGGCGCCAGATAGCCGGGGGTGCCGAGCACGGCCCCCGAGGCGGTGACCGAGGGCGAGTCGAGCGCGGAGGCGATGCCGAAGTCGATCACGACCGGTTCGCCGTCGGTCAGGATCACGTTGGCGGGCTTGAGGTCGCGGTGCACCACCCCGGCGGCGTGCACGGTGGCAAGGGCCTCGGCCAGGCCGCGCGCCAGGCGTACGAGATCGTCGCCGGCGACGGGGCCGTCGGCGGCGACCACCGCGCTGAGCGGCCGGCCCTGCACATAACGGGTGACCAGATAGGGGCGGGTCCCCTCCAGGGAGGCGTCCAGGACCTCGGCGACCCGAGGCCCCTGGACCAGCCGCATGGTCTCCACCTCGCGGGCCAGCCTGGTCAGGGCCGTCTCGTCCGCCGCGACGTGGGGGTGCAGGATCTTGACCGCCACCGTGCGTCCCCGGGGATCCAGCGCCAAATGGACCTCGCCGAAACCTCCGGCGCCCAGTCGCGACAACAGGCGGTAGGGGCCAAGACGTTCACCGTCGGTCGCGACCATGCGACTCCTTCCGGCCGGTCACCTCCATCGTGCAGCAGAGAAGACGATCGCGCACCGGTTCACCGGCCGGAAAAACCCGCCGACGGCCCCGACGTGCCGCTATCTCCAGAAGGTGAGGAAGCCGAGACCGAGGCTGGTCATCAGGTCGTCGAAGAGACCCCCGACGAGGTCGAGCACGCCCATCGTGCCCTCGTTCGCCGTCTGCCGCCACTGGGCCGTGAGGTCTTCGACCACCTCGGTGGGGGGCTGCCACGGCGAGAAGGAGGGGACCACGCTCCACGCCGTCATGACCGCGAAGAACGCCAGCGTGCCCAGCACGATCGTGGTCACCATGCCCGCGCCGGGGCTGCGGATGACCCCGCTCAGCGCGCGGGCGACGGCCTTGCGCGGCTTGCCGCCACCGGGCAGGACGAACAGCCCCGCCACGAAGGCGCCCGCGGCGTAGGCGGCCGCGAAGTTCTTGTTCATGTCTCCGGCGTAGACGAGGAAGCCCCACACGCACATGCCGAACATCGCGGACAGCACCGCGCTGGTGAGCGTCCCGAACGCGGACCTGATCAACGCCCACGGGGTGCCGAGCACCGCGAGCAGCGGGTCACTCGCGCTGCTGCCCCGGATGGAGCGGCGCTCCGCCAGCTCGCCGAAGAGATGCTCGCCCACCCGCAGGCAGAGCGCGGCGGCCAGCGCGAACACGCTCACCACCACGGGCAGCATGCAGGCGAGTGCCACCAGGATCGTGAGCAGCAGCGCCGCGGCGAGCGGATGGCCCGCGCGGTAGCGCTCCTGCGGAGGGGTGCGGGGCGCGGGCCGGTCCTGGGTCGGCGCCTCACGCCGCGCCTGGACCGGTGGCGGGTAGGGCCGAGCCTGACCGGTGGGCGGCGGCGCCGGATATCCGGCCACCCGCTGGTCGGGGAAGGGCGGCGGGGCCGCGGCCCTCGCCTGCGCCGAGGGCGGCGCGGGGACGTAGGGCGGCGGTTTGGAAGCCGGGACGTAAGGGGGCGGTGCCGTCGCAGCGGATCCCTGGCCTCGCTGCTGCCCGGGCTCCTGTCTGGGCCTGCGCTCGCGCCGCTCCGGCTTGGCGTACTCGACCGGCGGGAGCAGGTCGGCGTAACCGTCGTCCTGCGGCAGCACCCGGGTGCCCTGCGGGGGCGGGGGCGGTGGCGGGACACCGTCCAGGACCCTGGTGCCGTCGGTGTTGAGCACCTTCGTGCCGCCGTCGAGGACGGCGGTGGGCGGCGTCTCGTGGAAGGCCGTCACCCTCGGGTCGAGGGCGCGGGCCATCCTGTGCAGCTCCGGCGCGGACGGCCTCGCGGTGGGGTCGACGGCGAGGGCCCGCCTGAGCCAGCCCCGCAGCCACGCGGGGGCCAGGTCGACGTTGGCCCTGCCCTCCATGATGTTGAAGCAGACGACCTCGAAGCTGCCCGTGCCGAACGGCGGCTTGCCGGTCGCGCCGAAGAAGACCGTCGAGGCCAGCGCGTGCACGTCGGCCGCCTGGGTGATCTCGGAGTCGCGGATGATCTCCGGGGCGAGATAGCCGGGGGTGCCGACGAACATGCCGGTCTGGGTGAGCCGGGTCGCGTTGACCAGGTGCGCGATACCGAAGTCGATGACGAGCGGGTCACCGTTGACGATCATCACGTTGGACGGCTTGAAGTCGCGGTGGATGACGTCGGCGGCGTGGATGGCCACCAGCGCCGCGCACATGCCCTGCGCCAGCCGGATGAGCTGGTCCGCGGGGAGCGGGCCGTCCTCCAGGACGGTCTCCTCCAGCGTGCGGCCGGGGGCGAACCTGGTCACGATGTAGGGCTGCCTCGCCGTCAGTTCGGCGTCGAGCACCTCGGCGACGTGCGGGCTGCGCACCCGCCGCATGGTCTCCACCTCGCGGGTGAGCCGGTCGCGCGCCTTGAGGTCGGCGGCCACGTGCGGGTGCAGGACCTTGACGGCCACCTCGCGCCCGTCCTCGTCGAGCCCGAGGTGGACGACGCCCATGCCGCCCTCGCCGATCTTCCTGAGCAGGCGGTACGGACCCAGCCGCTCGGGCGCCCGCGTGTCGCCGGTCATCACGCCGCCTTCCTTCGTAGGTCTACCAGTTCGTCCACCACCGTTCCGACGTCGACCGGCGTCCACACCGCCGATCGCGCTGCGTCTCCCACGGTGCCGATCGCCAGGAAGACCATCAGCGCCGCCACCGCGGCCAGTCCCGCGGCGGCGACGATGGCCGCGCCGCGCGACGGCAGCAGTGATGCCAGCGTACGTCTCATCTGGCGGCTGGGGCCTTCGACACCGGGTCCGGCGCAGACGGTCCAGAGCGCGACGGCCACGCCCCAGCTCAGCGCGTTGGTCTCCGGCATGTCCCTGACCAGCACGGCGAGCAGGAGCGTCACCGGCAGGCCGAGGATGAGCGCGTACGGCACCAGGGCGACGGTGATGCCGATCGACTTCAGGAGCGCGACCGGCTGGCCGAGCACCCGCAGGACGTCGGCCGCGGCCTCGCCCGCGTTTCTTCTGGCGTTGAACGCCGGCTGGGCGATGTCGGCGGCGCGCAGCAGGATCGCCGCCGGGATCACCAGCGCGGCGACGATCACCGGGGCGATGACCGCCGCGGCCGTCATCACGACCAGCATCAGCACACCCGCCACCCCGTACGCCTTGGAGCGCTGCAACGCGTGACCCGGACGCTGGCCGGGGTGGAGCGCCGGCGGAACGGGCTGCTGGGGCTGCTGGTGGTGCTGTGCGTACTGGTGGGCCTGCTGCTGGTGCTGCGCCTGGGGGTGCGGATAGGGGTAGGGCGGCGGCGTGGGGGTGCGGACCTGCGGGGTCTGCTGCTGGTCGGGCGGTGCCTGCCGCTGCGGGTAGGGCGGCGCGGGCCGGCCGCCCGGCAGCGGCGACCGGCTCTGCTGACCGTGCTGACCCGCCTGCGCCTGCTGACCCTGCTGTCCCGGCTGTCCCGGCTGTCCCGGCTGTCCCGGCTGGTTGGTGTACTGGCGGATGTATTCCTGCAGATCCTGGGGGCGGACCCGCTGGGTGGGGATGTCGCCGTCGGAGACCGGCGCGGTGGCGCCCTGGTCGTGGGCGGCGGGAGTGGGCGGGCCGGGCATCGCTCCGGGGACGACGCCCGGGGTGCGGGTAGGGACGTCCTCGGGGGCGAGCATGCCGGTGGGCAGGTCGTGCGCGGCCTGCTGGGCCGCCGCGGCCTGGCGCAGCTCCTCGGACGTCACCCGGCGGGTGGGCCACGGGTCGGGCTGCTCGGCGCCGAGCATCGAGACGTACTCGTGGGGCTGGGCCACGGGGGTGGGAGGCCAGGAGGTGGGCTGCGGGACCGCGGGACGTGACGCCACCGGGGTCGGCACGTCGCCGGGCTCGACGGCGGCGCCCTGACGGCCGGGAACGTGCGGGACCGGGGACCCGGATCCCGTGGAGCCCTGCCCCTGCCGGGCCGCCTGACGACCGTGATCACCCTGCCCCGGCAGGCCACTCTGGCCGGACCGCGCGCCGGGGACACCGGGGACACCGGGGACACCGTACGTGCCGGGGACGCCGGAGGCTCCGGGACGGCCGGAGGTGCCCGGGGTGCCGGGCGTGCCGGGCGTACGGGAGCCGGGGGCGGAGTCGTCGAACTCGGCGACCGTGGTGATCTCGTCGGGCACCCGGGGCCTGCCGGAGGCGGGCAGCAGGCGTCCCACCCGCTCCGCCAGCTCGGCGGCCGACGGCCGCCTCGCCGGGTCGCGCTGGAGGGCGGCCCGCAGGACCGGCTGGAGCGTCTGCGGGACGGCGTCGACGTTCGCCTTGCCCGCGGTGATGTTGTAGAAGATCATCTCCAGCGTGCCCTTGCCGAAGGGCGGCTGGCCGGTGGCGGCGAAGACCAGGGTCCCCGCCCAGGCGTGCACGTCGACCTCCGGCCCGGCCTCGTGCCCCTCGATGATCTCGGGGGCGAGATAGCCGGGGGTGCCGATGAACATGCCGGTCTGGGTGAGCCGGGTGGCGTCGACCGCCTGCGCGATGCCGAAGTCGATGAGAACCGGCTCGCCGTCCAGGATGAGGATGTTGCCGGGCTTCAGGTCGCGGTGGATCACCCCGACCGAGTGGACGGCGGCCAGCGCCGACGCCACGCCGTGCGCGACCCGCAGCAGCGCGGGCAGCTCCATGGGGCCGTCCTGCTTGATCACCTCGTCCAGCGGACTGCCCGCGACGTATCGCGTCACGATGTACGGGCGATGGCCGGTCACGTCGGCGTCGAGGACCTCCGCGATGTATTCGCTGCGCACCCGCCGCATCGTCTCGACCTCGCGCGAAAGACGGCGACGCGCGACGTCGTCGCCCGCCACCTCCGCACGGAGGACCTTCACCGCCACCTGCCGGCCCTGCGGGTCGACGGCCAGGTGGACCACGCCCATACCGCCCTCGCCCAGCCGCCTCAGCAGCCGGTAGGGACCCAATCGGTCGTCCTGATTCATGGCATGAAGCACCATATCGGCTTAGATCCCGCCCACGAGATGAACCATCGGGCCACATTTCCCGATTGAATAACGTTCACAGAACCTCGACGGTTTCCCGATTTCCTCTCCCACTTAATCTCATTTTCGCGTCAGTTCGCCAGGTGAAGAACCCGTGCCGTCTTCAACCCCGCCAGCAGGGAGCCGGAAACGGCGAGCTTGGAGCGGCGGACACCGCTGCCGATCACGACCCCCGGGTGGGCCGCCACCGCCTCGTCGACGAGCACCGGCCAGTCTTCGGGCAGCCCGAGCGGGGTGATCCCGCCGTACTCCATTCCGGTCAGCGTGACCGCGTCGTCCATCGGCGCGAACGAGATCTTCCGCGCGTCCAGGTGGCGCCGGATCACCCCGTTCACGTCGGCCCTCATGGTGGCGAGCACCATGCACGCCGCGTAGCGGGTCTCCCCCGCGCGCCTGGCCGCCACGATCACGCAGTTGGCCGACTCGTCCATGCCCACCCCGTAGCGCTCGCAGAAGGCCGCCGTGTCGGCGAGCTCCGGGTCGATCTCGGCGACGGTTATCCCGGCGAGCCCACCGACTCCGCCGGCCCCGCCGCCGAACCCGTCAAGCTCCCCGACGGCCCGCGCCACCGGCTCGGCCAGCAGGTCAGGCCGCTCGGCGGCACTCGTCCAGTCCAACGTCCCGATCGTCATCGCCGTCTCGTCTCCCTAGGAATTCCCTTGGAAATTCTCTCGCACCGAAGACTTTACGGCCGTGCGGTGACACTCAGGATGTCGTCTGGAGTACCCGGTGGTGCAGATCGGTGACGGCTCTCCTCGCGGACTCCATCGCACCGGCCTGCCAGGCGGTGAGGTGGGTGAGCCAGTCTCCGGCGAAGTGGACCCGGCCCGCGGGGCGCTGCAGCAGGGCGAACGCGCCCTCGTAGGAGGGCCAGCTCGCCCAGCCGCCCTCGATGTGCGGCTGGCGCCCCCAGGAGATCGAGATGCTGGAGCGCAGCTCCGCGCGGTACTTCTCCCCGTGGATCTTCTTGCCCTGGGTGAGCGCGCGGTTGCGGCGCTCGCGGTGGGAGAGGCCGGTGTACACGTCGGCGTTCTCGTCCCTGTTGTAGTAGCCGACCACCAGGCCGCCGCGGGAGTGGTAGCCGTGGGAGGGGTACCAGATGTGAGTGATGTCCAGGTCCGTCTCGGTGGCACCGCCGTAGATGTGGTCGTCGATCTCCCACCAGCGCCTCCCGTACTCCAGCCCGATCTTGCCCGCGGAGACGGGTACGGGGGTGCGGAGGGCGGCGGTGATCGGGGTGCCGAGATTGTGCGGCAGGCGCGCGAGCAGGTGGGGCGGCAGGGTCGCGACGCAGTAGTCGGCGCGGACGACGCCGTCCTCGGTGCCGCTCCGGTGGGTGATCTCCACCCCGTCGGACAGGTTCTTGATCCCGGTCACCCGGGTGCCGGTCCTGATCCGGTCGCGGCCGACCGCGTCGGCGAGCGCGACGACGATGGCGTCCATGCCGCCCACCGGCTGGAACATGGGCATCACCTGGTCGTAGCCGAAGTCCATGGTGACGTATCTGCCGGTGCCCGCGGCGAGCACCTCGCGCAGGGAGGCGGCCGCGTCCACGGGCACGCCCTCGCTCACCCCCGGGTAGGTCTCGAACCCGCGCCGCCTGGAGTCCCGCTGGTAGGCGAGGTCGGGGCCGAGGTCGCCGAAGCGCCGCAGGAACTCCTCCAGCCGCTCGCGGTCGTCCTTGGTGAGCCGCCGGTTCAGCGCGCCCGCGTTGCTCGCCTTGGCGAGCAGCTCGGCGACGTAGCCGTACAGGTCGGCGCGGGCCGCGCGCGCCCTGGCCGGGGCGGTCATGCCCTGGGTGTAGACGTACGCGGAGGCGTTGTTGTTGACGAAGATCTCAACGGGTACGCCCAGTTCGCGGCAGTAGTCCATGGTGACCATCCAGGGCGCGATCCGCGCGGCCCCCGCGTTGAAGTAGATGCCCTCCTCGAACGCCGCGGTCTGCGTCTCGCCGCCCAGCTCGTCCAGCCGGTCGCCCGCGCGCAGCGTGAGGGTCCTGCCGCCCACCCGGCCGGACGCCTCCAGGACCGTGCAGTCGTACCCGGCCTTGCCCAGCTCGTAGGCGCAGGTCAGCCCGGCGACGCCCGCGCCGAGGACGACCACCTTGGCCGCCGCCCTGCCGGTGAGGGAGAAGTCGGAGCGCTGCGGGGGCGTGAAGTCCCTGTTCTGGGACTCCGGTGCGAGACCGAGCGCGCCCATCGCCGCGAACATCGCCCCGGCGCCCCCTGCGGCGCCCACCCCGACCAGCAGCGCCCTGCGCGTCAGGCCCGCTCCGGCGGGCGGCTCGGCCTTCGCGGAGGGCGCGGCCTTCGCGGCGACGGGCACCGCGGAGGAGGTGTCGGGCCGCTCGGGACCCGTCTCGTCACTCATGGGGGTTGTCACAGCACATCGGGCACCGTCGGGTCGAAGGGGGTCGCCAGGGCGAAGGGGGTCGTCAGGACGAGGGGAATCGCGCGTCGCAGGTTATCCCGATCGATGGCGACTGGGCGCCGAAAGAAGGGCGAAAAGGACAGCGAGCGGTCATCGGAAGGGTCACCCGTACGCGCCGCTGCCGCAGGCCACCTGGCCGCCGATCATCGCGAAGATCCCCAGCAGGGCCATGATCTGCGAGAAGTCGTCGGTGGTGAACTCCGTGTGCCGGGGGCCCGCCGCCGTCACACCGGGGATGATCGCGCATCCGGCGGCGATCGCGGTGGAGTTCCACTCGACACCGAGGACGAACGGCGGCTCGGGGGCGCACAGGCGGAAGTCGGCCACCCGGTCGAGCGCGCGGGCCGTCGCCTCGCGGATCCGGGCCTGGGCGACGGCGGGCGGCAGGAGTTCGGCGGCGAACCTGTCGACGCCCTTCTTGACCGCGACGGTCTCCACGTCGCCGAGCAGCTCCCTCGCCTCCTCGCAGACGGCCTCGTCGCCGGTCACCAGGACCACCGGCACGCCGAGCGTCCCCGCGAAGGAGGCGACGAGACGGGTCTCCCCGCAGACCTCGCCGTTGAGGTAGACGTTGTGGATCTCCCTGCCCATCCAGGTGTGGTTGAGCACCCCGTGCTGGACGCCGGCCCGCGCGTGGTAGCCGACGAAGCAGGCCGCCCGGTGGCTCGCGTCGAGCCCCTGTCCCATCCGCAGCGGCTTGCCGGGACCGCGCAGGAGGGTCGCCCGCTCGTCGAGCAGGTCGATCCTGAGGTTCTTCGTCGAGCCGTGGGCGTCGTTGACGCGCACGGCGGTGGCGCCGGCGTCGAACGCCCCCGCGACGACCGCGTTCGCGTCGCCGGTCATCAGCTCGCAGCCGCGCTCGTAGCCCCGGCCCCCGGCGTGCATCTCCTCGGGGTCGGTCAGCCCGGTGACGCCTTCCATGTCGACCGAGACGTAGACCTTCACGGCATCCCCCACGTCTCGACGCGGCGCGCCTCGTCCTCGCTCATGAAACCGATCTCCCCGTCCACGAAGTCGTGAACCTGCTTGCGCCACGGTTCGGGAATCTCCGCGACCGCGGGCGGGTAGCAACGGTCCAGCCAGGCGGTGGAGGACTCGGTCGCGCGCAGGTGCCGCGCCGCCGCGGCGAAGACCGTATCCTCGATGCCGGGCACCCTGGCGCAGCCGTACTCGATCATCTCCTGCCCGCCGTACGGGGGCGGTTGCTGCCACTTGCGGGCGACCGGGCGGCCCGCGGTGATCGTGGTGCGGAGCGGACGGCGCTCGACGGCGGCCTGGATGAGCTCCTTGTACAGGCACTTGCCGCAGGTCCCGCAGGGGCCGCCCACCCCGCGCAGGCACCAGCGGAGCTGTTCGCGCAGGTCGGAGCCGAGGGCGAGCCGCATCGTGACGGCCTCGCTCACCCCGCCCACCGGGAGTACGAGGTGCAGCCCGGCTGCGGCGAACGCCCGGCCCCAGGCGCCGTGCGGGGCCCACATCAGGTTGTCGGGCGTGTACCGGTGCACGTAGCGGGCGCCCCCCAGCCAGCGCGATCCCAGCTCGTAGCCGAAGGCGAGGCCGCCCAGGTCGAGCTCGTCGGCCATCAGCAGCGCGCCCACGGCGACCGCGTGGTGCTCGGGGTAGCCGGGACGTGGCTCGGCGAGGGTGAACTCCAGGTCGGAGCGGACGACGGTGAGTTCGCGGCCGGTCTTCTCCGCCAGCGAGGCCAGCACGTCGGAGCGGTAGTGGGTCCACCGGTTGGGCACGCGCGGGTGGGAGACCCGCTGGAAGTGCACGAACGGCGCGTCGGGCAGCATCGCGGCCACCGCGACCGAGTCGGCCCCGCCGCTGTAGGAGATCGCGAGCCTGCCGCCGGATCGCGTCCCGGCAGTCCCGGTGGGACCGGCCTCGACCCCCCAGCCCTCGCCGATCGCCCCGGCGAGTTCCGGCGAGATCGGCCGGTCGAAGGTGACGCGGCGCCGGGTCCACGGCGCGATCACGGTCCACGCGGCGAGGGCGAGCAGGTCGGGGTGGATGTCACGCGGCGGGTGCGGCAGCTCGGCCCTGAAGGTGTTCGTGGCCAGTTTCAGTGCCTGGCCGTCGGCGCAGTGGCCGGTGACGTCGTCCTCGGGGTCCAGCCGGAACACCAGGTGCCAGGTGCCGCCGTCGGCCGTCCAGGCCACTCTCACGCGCCGCTCCCCCTCCCGACGCTCGCCGCGCCTTTCGCGCCTTCAGTGCCTCCCGTGCCTCCCGGTGCCCCTGCGGTCCCGGAGGTCCCGGTGGCGCGGTCCACGGCCTGCCAGAGCAGCACCTCGTTCCTGAGCACACCGTCCAGCGCGACCGCGGTCTCCTGGGCGAGCCGGTGGGCGTCGTCCCAGCGCCCGGCCCGCACCGGGTCGAGTTTGACCCCGGCCACCCGCGTCCGCAGCTCGACGACCTCCGCGCGCAGCGCGGTGACCTCCCTGGCCAGCGTCTGCACCTCCCAGAGCGCGTCCTTCACGTCCTGCCTGTGGTCGGCCCTGGAGATGTACCGAGAGTCGAACCAGCCGAGAACCGCCCGCCGCAGCGGAGCGGGCACCAGCGCACGCTTCACCAACCGCACCATAATCCGGCACGATACCGGCAATTCTTGATCAGCTAGGACCGATCCCATCAAGCCCGGCCGACCTCACCGGACAGGTCAGCGGCCGGTGAACGTCGCCGTGGACCTCTCGGAGAAGGCGCGCATGCCGATCCCGGCGTCGTCGGTGGCGAACAGGCCGGAGAACTGCAGGCGCTCGATCTCCAGACCGGTGTCGAGGTCGGTCTCCAGGCCGCGGTCCACGGCCTGCTTGGCGGCGCGCAGCGCGAGGGCGGGGCCTCCCACGAACCGGGCGGCGTAGGCGAGCGCCTCGGTGTACACGTCGTCGTCGGGGACGACCCGGTCCACCAGGCCGATGCCCAGCGCCTCGGCCGCGGACACGTGGCGCCCGGTGAAGATGAGGTCCTTCGCCCTGGCCGGGCCGACCAGCCGGGGCAGCCGCTGGGTGCCTCCGGCGCCGGGGATGATGCCGAGCAGGATCTCGGGCTGGCCCAGCTTGGCCGACTCCCCGGCGATCCTGACGTCCGCGCACAGGGCGAGCTCGCAGCCGCCGCCGAGCGCGTAGCCGGTCACCGCCGCGACGACGGGCTTGCCGATCCTCGCGACGGCGGTGAAGCAGTCCTGCAGGAGCCGCGAGTGGACCGCCATGTCGGCGTACGACATGCCGGCCATCTCCTTGATGTCGGCGCCGGCCGCGAAGACCTTCCCCCCGTAGACGACCACGGCGTACACGTCGTCGGCGGCGTCCACCTGCCGGGCACACTCGGCGATCTCCAACTGGACCTGCCGGTTGAGCGCGTTCATCTTCGGCCGGTCGAGCCTGATCGTCGCGACCCCGTCGGCCGTCTCAACCCGCACGAACTCACCCATGGACGTCCTTCCGCCTGCCGGGATCCCCTTCGGTCCCCGTACCGCGATCCACCATAGGGCGCCTCTCAGTTGACGGGCATGGCCAGGTCCCTGCTCTCCCCCGCGCTCCTGCCCGGTTTCTTCGCCGCCCGTCCCGGCAGCCCGGCGATCGTCCTGCGGTAGATCGCCTCGTACGCGCGGGCCATCGCCTCCACGCCGAAGAAGCGCTCCACCCGGACGCGGCAGGCACGCGGGTCGAGCGTGTCCGCCGCCTCGATCGCGGCGGGAAGCTCGGAGGGATCGCTCCTGATGAACCCCGTGACGCCGTCCACGACCACCTCGGGCACGGCCCCCCTGCAGAGGGCGACCACGGGGGTGCCGCAGGCCATCGCCTCGATCATGACCATGCCGAACGGCTCCTCCCAGACGATCGGGAAGAGCAGGCACCTCGCCGCCGCGAGCAGCTCGTGTTTGCGCGCGGTGTCGGCCTCTCCGACGTACTCGGCGTCGGGGCCGAGCCTGGGTTTGACGTACTCGTCGAAGTAGTCGCACTCGACCTTCTCGGTGAGCTTGCCCGCGAGCAGGATGCGCCGCCCCGCCGCGCGGGCGGCGTCGATCGCCAGATGGGCGCCCTTGTCCTCGTTGAACCGGCCCAGCCACAGCACCCAGTCCTCCTTGCGCTCCCTGAAGGGGAAGGCCGTGACATCGACCGCGTTGTGGACCACCCCCGCCCAGTTCAGGTCGGGGGCGATGCGCCGCTGTGCCTCGGAGACGGCGACCATCGACACGGTGGTGCCGAGCGCCCGGTAGTACTCGCCGAACTCGCCCTCCATCTCCCCGTGGCAGGTGATCAATGTCGGGACGCCGCGCGCCGGCGCGGTCAGCGGCCCGGCGAGGCTGTGGTCGTGGATCACGTCCACGACGAGCCCCGAGGTCATCGCGTACGCCCTCGCCGCGTGCAGCATCTCCGGCAGCGGCTCGCCGATCCGCTCGGAGGGCGCACGCCCGTAGGTGCTCAGGAAGCGCGCACGGGTCCCCGCTCTGCCCGCACCGACCAGCGTGATGTCGTGCCCGCGCCGGGTCAGCCCGGCGACGAGAACGGCCACCATCGACTCGATGCCCCCGTAGCCCCGGGGCGGTACGTCGTACCAGGGCGGCGCGACCATCAGGACGCGCAGGCCGTCTGACCATCCGGGAACGATTCTCGAAGAAACCACGGTCACCTCACCTGAAGAGACACGGAAGTTGGAACCGGGAGGAGGCTGGAGAAGCGATCAGCGGACCCGCCCCGCGGTGGCGGTGAGCGGGCCGCACGGCTCGTCGATCAGGGTGATCCCCTCCGGCAGCCCCGCCATGGTGGCGCCGTCGGGGCCGACCTCGATCGTGACCCTGGAGCCCGCGAGCGGCAGCCCCTGGATCCGCAGGCCCTCCAGCCCGACGGGATCCAGCCACACCCGCCTGTAGGGGATCCACGGCTCGAAGCGCAGCAGGCTCCTGACCAGCTGGATGGGGCTCGCCGCGGCCCACGCCTGCGGGGAGCAGGAGGTGGGATAGGGCACCGGCCGGCCGAACTCGGCCCGGTCGAATCCGCAGAACAGTTCGGGCAGCCGCCAGCCGAAGACCTCGGCCGCGTCCAGCAGGCTGAGGGCGACGCGCTGGGCCTCGACCGTGAAGCCGTAGCGCATCAGTCCCGCCGCGATCAGGGCGTTGTCGTGTGGCCAGACCGAGCCGTTGTGGTAGCTCATCGGGTTGTAGGCGCCCATGGTGGTGGCGAGGGTCCGCACCCCGTACCCGGTGAACATCTCCGGCGAGAGCAGCCTCTCGGCGACATAGGGTGCCCGGCCCTCGTCGACGATGCCGGTCCACAGGCAGTGGCCCATGTTGGAGGCGAGACTGTCGATGGCGCGCCCGGCGCCGTCGAGGCCGATGGCGTAGTAGCCCCGGTCCGGCAGCCAGAAGCGCTCGTTGAAGGCGTCCCTGATGCGTTCCGCGCGGGCCCTCCACTGCTCCTCCAGGATGCTGTCGCCCACCGCGTGGGCGCAGTGGGCACGGGCGACGTAGGCGGCGTAGACGTAGCCCTGGACCTCCGCCAGCGCTATGGGCGGGTTGGCCAGGGTGCCGTCGGCGAAGTTGACGCCGTCGAAGGAGTCCTTCCATCCCTGGTTGATCAGCCCGTGGTCGGTCTTGCGCCGGTAGGACAGGAACGGGTCGGCGGATCTGCGGATCCAGTCCAGGGCCGCGTCGACGTTCGGGGTGAGTTCCTCGATGGCCTCCCCGTACACACCCCATCGGCGCAGCTCGCCCATGACCATCACGAACAGCGGGGTCGAGTCCACCGACCCGTAGTAGGCGCGGCCCGCGTGCGGTGAGGCACCGGTCCGCGTGCCGAAACGGAGCTCGTGCAGGATCTTGCCCGGCTCCTCCTCGGTCAGCGGGTCGTCGACGGTGCCCTGCAGCCTGGCCAGGCGCCTCAGGGTGCCCAGCGCCAGGCACGGGTCCATCGGAAGGGCCATCCACGACGTCAGCAGCGAGTCGCGACCGAACAGGGTCATGAACCACGGCGCGCCCGCGGCGATCGTCGGCGGCTCGTCGGGCATGCCGGCGTCGAAGAGCCGCAGCGCACCGAGATCCGCCTTGGAGCGTTCCAGCACCTGGGCGAGGATGCGGTCGGAGGTGACGACGATCGGGCTGGCGCGCTCCCAGTCGGCGCGGCGCCTGGCGGGCTCCGCGTGTTCGAGCGGGTGGTGGGTGGAGAACCAGGCGGGCGACTCCTCGCCCTCCAGGATCGGATTGACCTGCAGGCTCGCGGTCCACTCACCCCGCGCGGGCACGACGACGCGGAAGACGAGCACGCCCGGCATGGCGAACGGCTTCGGCTCGGCCACCACCCTGGTGCCGCGCGAGCGGCAGGAGGAGACGATCAGCAGTCCCGTCCTGTCGGCCGTCACCTCCACGTCGGTCACGTGCCGGATCCGGCCGGCCTTCACCTCGAACAGATCCGCCACGTCGGAGGCGACGTGGATGTCGACGACGCATCCGGCGGGCTCCCCGGACAGGTTGCGCAGGGTGAGGTCCTCGCGCAGGCCGCCCCCGACGTAGCGGTCCCTCATCACGAGCAGACTGCTCTCGGCCCGCCCGGGGCGGGGGGCGGCCCTGCCGAGGAACATCGCGTGGTACGGCTCGGCGGGCAGCACCCTGAGCTCCTCCACGGGCAGCTCGTCCACCCTCAGCTCCCAGCGCGACAGGATCCGGGTGTCCGCGTAGTAGACGCCCTGCGCCCCGCCGGGGAGGATGTCGCCGTTGCGGGCGCACACGCAGAAGGAGCCGCCCTCGACCAGCGTGACCGCGGCGTCACCCAGTGCGCCCGGCTGGCCCTTCAACGTCCATGCGTCCACTGCTCTCCCCCGAGTGCGCTAGATGTCGGCTATCTACCCATCCCCAGCACAAACAAGAAAGAACTCCACAAAAGCCGCATATGGCCGTATTTTGCACTTTAAGAGGAGTTTTGCCCGAATCATCGTAACGGTGGCACCGAGAGCCGACGGGCCGGCCCTGCCGCACCTCTTCCGGCCCCCTCCGGCCCCCTCCGGCCCTCTCCGCGCGGCTCCCCGCCGCGGTTCCCTCCGCGTGGCCCGCGGCACCGACCTCCGCGGGCCACGCGCCGCCGGGCCGCCGTACGATCAGACGCGCTCCGGGGTCACGGCGCCGGGAACCTCTGCTGGGCGCCAGGTCGAGTGGCCAAACATACCCACCTCACCACGCGCGGCGGCCGAACGAGAGCACTTCTCGGCCATCCGTGTCGGGTACGACCGTTCAAGCGTGATTCACCCCGGATTCATGCGCGACTCATACACCACCGTTCACCGGACCGAAACGTTCGGCGGCTCGCACACTCGCCGGGCCAGGCCGTCCTGCGGGCCGAACGCTCACCGGACAGAACGCTCACCGCCGGACCGTCCACCACCGGACCGTTCAGCGGCCGGAGCGCTCAACGGACAGAACGCTCAACGGGCCGGAACGCGAAAGACCTCCGTGGTCCTCCCCGAGAACGGGGAGGACCACGGAGGTCCCGTCACCCGGCGCGCGCGCCGGGTGATCACGCGGTCAGCGCAGGGTGCCGTTGGTCATGCCGACAGGCTCCTCCGGCACCGCGACCAGGCCGAGCTCCGAGTTCGAGGCCACCAGCGGGTGGTCGGGAACGACCCGGACGGTGTAGCCGAAGGGTCCGGTGCGGTCGAGGGGTACGGTCCCGGCGAAGACGGCCCTGCCGTCGTCGCCCTCGGTCTCGACGGCGAGGTCCGCATAGCAGGGATCCGCGAGGTCGTCGTGGTCTCCGACCCTGCCGTAGGCCGCCTGGACCCGGATGTCCCCCGGCTCCAGCTCGCCGAGCGCGATGGTGGCCTTCAGCTCCAGGGAGGTCCCGAGCTCCGGGGTGCCGTCGCCCAGACCGGTGGCCTCCACGTGCTCGACCCGCACGCCCGGCCAGGCCCTGCCGACCCTGAGCTTCCACGCCGCGAAGCCCTTCGCCTGCTCGTACCCCTCGCCGGAGAGGGCGCGGGCGGACTTGGCGGCCGGGGCGTAGAGGTCGACCACGTAGTCGCGGAGCATCCGTCCCGCGAGCACCTTGGGGCCGAGCGAGGCCAGGGTGTGCCGCACCATCTCCAGCCAGCGCCGGGGCAGCCCGTCGGCCCGGTCGTAGAAGCGGTCGGCGACCTCGTGCTCGATCAGGTCGTACAGCGCGGCGGCCTCGAGCTCGTCGCGGCGGTCGGGGTCGGCGACGCCGTCGGCGGTGGGGATCGCCCAGCCGTTGGTGCCGTCGTACCACTCGTCCCACCAGCCGTCGCGGATGGACAGGTTGAGCCCGCCGTTGAGCGCGGCCTTCATCCCCGAGGTGCCGCACGCCTCCAGCGGGCGCAGCGGGTTGTTCATCCACACGTCGCAGCCCTGCACGAGCAGCTGGCCCAGGGCCATGTCGTAGTCGGGCAGGAAGACGATGCGGTGCCGCACGTCCTCGGAGTCGGCGAACTTCACGATCTGCTGGATGAGCTTCTTGCCGCCCTCGTCGGCCGGGTGCGCCTTGCCCGCGATCACGATCTGCACCGGCCTGGCGGGGTCGAGCAGCAGCGCGCGGAGCCGGTCGGGGTCGGACAGCATCAGGGTGAGCCGCTTGTACGAGGGCACCCGGCGGGCGAAGCCGATGGTGAGCACCTCGGGGTCGAGGGCGTCGTCGATCCAGCCGAGCTCGGCCGGCGAGGCGCCCCGGTTGATCCACGACTGGCGGAGCCGCGCGCGGGCCGCGACGACCAGCTTCTCGCGCAGCCGTCCCCTGATGCCCCAGACGTCGCCGTCGGAGACCTTGGCGATGCTCTCCCAGCCCTGGGCCCGTTCGACCAGGGTGGGCAGCTCCTTGCCGGCGAGCTCCATGATCTCCCGGCCGACCCAGGTGGGTGCGTGCACGCCGTTGGTGATGGACCCGATCGGGACCTCTTCGATGTCGAAGCCCGGCCACAGGCTCTTGAACATCTCCCGGCTCACCGCGCCGTGCAGCTCGGAGACGCCGTTGACCCGCTGGGCCAGCCGCATGCCCATCGCGGCCATGTTGAACTTGCCCGGCTCCTCCTCGGCGCCCAGCGCGAGGATGCGGTCGACGGGGACCGTGGGCCACGCGTTGTCGCCGCCGAACTGGCGTCCGATCATCTCGGCGGGGAAGCGGTCGATCCCGGCGGGCACGGGGGTGTGCGTGGTGAAGACGGTCCCGGCCCGCACCGCCTCCAGCGCCTCGTCGAAGGAGAGCCTCGCCTCGGTGAGCTCGCGGATGCGCTCCAGGCCGAGGAAGCCCGCGTGGCCCTCGTTGGTGTGGAACACCTCGGGCTCGGCGTGCCCGGTGACCCTGCAGTACGCGCGGATGGCGCGGACGCCGCCGACGCCGAGCAGCAGCTCCTGCAGCAGCCGGTGGTCGCCGCCGCCGCCGTACAGGCGGTCGGTGACGTCACGGGCGGCGTTGTCGTTCTCGGCCACGTCGGAGTCGAGCAGCAGCAGCGGCACCCTGCCGACCTGGAGCACCCAGACCTGGGCGTGCAGCGTGCGCTGCTCGGGAAGGCTGATCTTGATGCGTACCGGGCTGCCGTCCTCCTCCCGCAGGAGGGTGAGCGGCAGGCCGCCGGGGTCGAGGGAGGGGTAGTGCTCCAGCTGCCAGCCCTCGGGCGAGAGCGACTGGGTGAAGTAGCCGTGGCGGTACAGCAGGCCGACGGCGAGGATGGGCACGCCGAGGTCGCTGGCGGCCTTGAGGTGGTCTCCGGCGAGGATGCCGAGCCCGCCCGAATACTGCGGCAGGGCGGCGGCGATGCCGTACTCGGGAGAGAAATAGGCGATGGCCTTCGGGGCCTCGGAGATGGTCTGGTACCACCGGGGTGCGGTCATGTACTCGCGGAGATCGTCGGCGGCGTCGGCGAGCCGCCTCAGGAAGCGACGGTCGGCGGCGAGCTCACGGAGCCTGTCGGCCTCGACCGCGCCCAGCAGGGCGACGGGGTCGTACCCGACGCGTCCCCAGATGGCCGGATCGACCTCACCGAACAGATCCAATGTCTCGGGGTGCCACGACCAGCGCAGATTGAGGACGAGCTCGCCGAGGGAGGCCAGCTCCGGCGGCAGGACGGTGCGGACGGTAAACCTACGGATTGCTCTCACGCTGCCAGACCCTAGTTACTCAGCGCCACGAGGGCGACCTCAACACTCACGCGTCTCCCCCTCACCGCTATCAATCCACCCCAAACACATCAAAGAGAGGTGATCGACTGTTAGGACAACTCGCGGAAGAGTAAGAGGTCCCGCACTCTATCCATCGGCAGGCATGAAGATGGACTATTGGGGCACCGGAGATACGAGCCAGAATGTACTGCCCTCGGGAAACCGGCCGTCCCAGCAGGGCGGGGTCTCGGCCTGCCACGAGACCGACCGCCCCGTGATGCTTGCACAAACGAAGATCCTTCCTTGCTGACTTCCCCGGCGGTACCGGGCGTGCCGCCGCTACCTTGAGACGCGATGATCGGACGAATTCCAATTCAGGACATCCACCCCACGGTCGACTGCGGGCGCCGCCCCGCCAAGGCCGCCGCGGGTGAGACCTTCGAGATCTCCGCGACCGTGTTCCGGGAGGGACACGACGCGGTCGCGGCAGGGGTCGTGTTCACCGGCCCCGACGGCGTGCGCGGCCCCCTGTTGCCGATGGGCGAGCTCGCCCCCGGCACCGACCGGTGGGGCGTGGAGGTGACGCTGCCCACCGAGGGTGAGTGGCGTTTCCGGGTGGAGGCGTGGGGCGCCCCCCTCGCCACCTGGTTGCACGACGCGGGCATCAAGATCCCTCGGGGCCTGGACGCCGACCTGATGTGCGAGGAGGGCGCCCGGCTCTTCGACCGCGCGGCGAGAGCGGTGCGTGCCGCCGACTGCGAACCCGTGACCGGTACGGTTGCGACCGGCGGGCCGGTGAGCGGCAGGAAGCCCGCGGCGAGGACGGCGAGGCGCGCCAAGGAGGCGCAGCAGCACGTCTGCGGGCACCGGGCCGCGCTCCAGGCGGTCGCGGCCAGACTGCGCGACACCGAGATCGACCCGCGCGCCCGGTTCACCGTCGCCCAGCTTCCCGAGACCGCGGCGCTGCTGCGCGCCCACCCGCTGCGCGACCTGGTGACGAGGTCGGCTCCGCGCACGGTCCTGGTGCACCGCCGCAGGGCGCTGTTCGGGTCGTGGTACGAGTTCTTCCCGCGCTCCGAGGGCGCGATCATCGAGCAGGGCGTCGCCCCCAAGTCCGGGACCTTCCAGACCGCCGCCAAGCGGCTGCCCGCCGTGGCGAAGATGGGCTTCGACGTCGTCTACCTGCCACCGATCCACCCGATCGGACACAGTTTCCGCAAGGGGCGCAACAACACCCTGACCCCCGAGCCGTACGATCCCGGCTCGCCCTGGGCGATCGGCTCCGAGGAGGGTGGCCACGACGCCATCCACCCCGACCTGGGCACGTTCGAGGACTTCGACGCCTTCGTGGCCAAGACCCGCGAGCTGGGCATGGAGATCGCGATCGACCTCGCCCTGCAGTGCGCGCCCGACCACCCGTGGGTCAAGGAGCACCCGGAGTGGTTCAACATCCGCGCCGACGGCTCGATCGCGTACGCGGAGAACCCGCCGAAGAAATATCAGGACATCTACCCGCTGAACTTCGACAAGGACCCCAAGGGGATCTACGAGGAGATCAGGCGGGTCGTACGGCTCTGGATGGACCACGGGGTGCGGATCTTCCGGGTGGACAACCCGCACACCAAGCCGGTCTCCTTCTGGGAGAAGCTGCTGGCCGACATCCACGCCACCGATCCCGACGTGTTGTTCCTCGCGGAGGCGTTCACCCGCCCCGCGATGATGCGGACGCTGGCCAAGGTCGGCTTCCACCAGTCGTACACGTACTACACGTGGAAGAACTCGCGCCCGGACGTCGAGTCGTACCTGGGCGAGCTCTCCCACGAGACGTCGCACTACATGCGGCCGAACGTGTTCGTTAACACTCCGGACATTCTCCACGAATACCTTCAGCACGGGGGAGTCCCGGCATTTCATATCAGAGCGGTGCTCGCGGCGACGGCGATGCCGACGTGGGGCGTGTACGCCGGATATGAACTTGCGGAGAATGTACCGGTTCGACCGGGTAGCGAAGAATACCTAGATAGTGAGAAATATCAGTACAAACCCCGCAATTGGGTTGAGGCTGAGCGGGAAGGCCGTAGCCTGGCCCCGTTCATCACGCAACTCAATTTGTTCCGAAGAGCACACCCGGCGCTCCAGGAACTGCGTAATCTACGTTTTCACAGCGTCAACCACCCGGATGTGATCTGCTTCTCCAAGCGGTTGCCCGGCGCCTATGACACGGCCACACGACGGCACGGCCTGGGCGACGTTGTCCTCGTCGTCGTGAACCTGGATCCGCACAACACCCACGAGGCGACGGTGTCGCTGGACATGCCCGCCCTCGGTCTCGACTGGCAAGCCGAGTTCGTCGTGGACGACGAACTGTCGGGCGAGTCGTATCGCTGGCGGCAGGACAACTACGTGCGTCTCGATCCCCACATCCACCCAGCGCACGTCTTCACTCTGCGTGCAGCGGCGGCGAGCCAGCGGTGAGCCGGCGGGTGCACGTGTACCGGCAGAACAGCGGGGAGTCCACTGGTGAGTCAGCTACCTGAACCGATTCCGAACACCTTCGACGAGGAGAAACCGCGCGACCCGTACTGGTTCAAGCGCGCCGTCTTCTACGAGGTTCTCATCCGGGGTTTCGCCGATTCCAACGGCGACGGCACCGGAGACATCCGCGGTCTCATCCAGAGACTGGACTACCTCCAGTGGCTCGGTGTCGACTGCCTCTGGCTGCTTCCGCTGTACGAGTCGCCGTTGCGTGACGGCGGCTACGACATCGCCGACTTCATGAAGATCCTTCCCGACTTCGGCGACCTCGGAGACTTCGTGAAACTCGTCGACGAGGCACACAAGCGCGGCATGCGGGTCATCGCCGACCTGGTGATGAACCACACGAGCGACCAGCACCCGTGGTTCCAGGCCTCCCGCCACGACCCCGAGGGGCCGTTCGGCGACTTCTACGTCTGGAACGACCACGACGAGCTCTACAAGGACGCCCGGATCATCTTCGTCGACACCGAGACGTCCAACTGGTCCCACGACCCCGTCCGCGGCCAGTACTACTGGCACCGTTTCTTCTCGCACCAGCCGGACCTCAACTACGAGAACCCGGACGTGCAGGACGCGATGCTGGAGGTGCTGCGCTTCTGGCTGGACCTGGGCATCGACGGCTTCCGGATGGACGCGATCCCGTACCTCTTCGAGCAGGACGGCACCAACTGCGAGAACCTGCCCAGGACCCACGAGTACCTCAAGCGGGTCAGGGCGGAGGTCGACCGGCTCTACCCCGACCGGGTGCTGCTCGCCGAGGCCAACCAGTGGCCCGCCGACGTGGTCGAGTACTTCGGCGACGCCGCCACCGGCGGCGACGAGTGCCACATGGCGTTCCACTTCCCGCTGATGCCGCGCATCTTCATGGCGGTGCGGCGGGAGTCGCGCTACCCCATCTCCGAGATCATGGCCCAGACGCCGAAGATCCCGGAGAACTGCCAGTGGGGCATCTTCCTGCGCAACCACGACGAGCTCACGCTCGAGATGGTGACGGACGACGAGCGCGACTACATGTACTCGGAGTACGCCAAGGACCCCAGGATGCGGGCCAACGTCGGCATCCGGCGGCGGCTCGCCCCGCTGCTGGAGAACGATCGCAACCAGATTGAGCTTTTCACGGCGTTGCTCCTCTCCCTTCCGGGATCTCCCGTGCTGTACTACGGCGATGAGATCGGGATGGGGGACAACATCTGGCTGGGCGACCGCGACGGTGTCCGTACCCCCATGCAGTGGAGCCCCGACCGCAACGCGGGATTCTCCGACTGCGACCCCGGACGCCTGTATCTCCCGGTCA
Organism: Streptosporangium sp. NPDC049078; assembly: GCF_040648855.1. NCBI lineage: Bacteria > Bacillati > Actinomycetota > Actinomycetes > Streptosporangiales > Streptosporangiaceae > Streptosporangium > Streptosporangium sp. NPDC049078. The sequence goes on along the minus strand of NZ_JBEZEL010000003.1, from coordinate 123,578 downwards.
TCATGGACCCGATCTACGGCTACCAGGCGCTCAACGTCGAGGCGCAGCAGCGCAGCGCGGGCTCGCTGCTGCACTGGACCAAGCGGATGATCGACATCCGCAAGCGGCACCCGGTCTTCGGCCTCGGCGAGTTCACCGAGCTGAACTCGTCCAACCCGAGCGTTCTCGCCTTCGTGCGCGAGCTCGGCGACGACCGGATGCTGTGCGTCAACAACCTGTCCCGATTCCCGCAGCCGGTGGAGCTCGACCTGCGCCGCTTCGAGGGATCGGTCCCGGTGGAGACGATGGGCGGGGTTCCTTTTCCATCGGTTGGGGAGCTTCCGTATCTTTTGACGCTTCCTGGGCATGGGTTCTACTGGTTCACCCTGCCACCCGCATCCCAGGAGGCGTAAAGCCGTGTTGACGGAGCTCCTTACCGGCTGGATCACCCATCAACGATGGTTCGCCGGTAAGGGGCGCCCGATCGACGATCTCGTCATCGACTCGGACGTGGAACTGGCACCGCGCCTGCGTCACCTGATCATCTCCGTCCACCAGTCAGGGGGCCGGGACCGCTACCAGCTGCTGCTCGGCAGCGAGGCGCCGGAGTGGGCCCGCTTCAAACCGGCCCACATCGGCGACGGCTACTACGACGCCGCCTACGACGCCGACCTCACCACCGCCCTGCTCGACGGCATGGCGGAAGGCCGCGACCTCGGCGCCGTCCGCTTCCGCCACCTCGACGGGGTGGAGATCGACACCTCCAAACGGAGCCTCGTCCTCGGCGCCGAGCAGTCCAACACCTCGCTGGTGTACGGCGGCACCTACATCTGCAAGCTGTTCCGCCGCCTGACCGCCGGGGTGAACCCCGAGTTGGAGATCGTCACCGCCCTCGCCCTGCGCGGCAGCACGCACATCGCCAAGCCGTACGGCTGGATCGAGACGGACCTCGACGGCGAGACCACCACGCTGGCGATGACCCAGGAGTTCCTGTCCAACGCCAACGACGGCTGGGCCCTCGCCCTGGCCAGCGTCCGCGACCTGTACGGCTCCCTCGAACCCTCGGCCTCCGACGCGGGCGGCGACTTCAGCTCCGAGTCCTACCGCCTCGGCGTGACCACCGCCACGGTCCACCGGGAGATGGCCGAGGCGTTCCCGACCGACGTGATCGAGTCGCAGGAGGTCAAGCGGATGGTCGAGGAGTTCCGCCGCCGCCTGAACGTCGCGGTGCAGGAGGTGCCCGCCCTCGGCGAGCACGCCCACGTCGCGGAGGAGGCCTACCAGCGGGTCTCGGACGTGGCCGGGGAGATGCCCGTCCAGCGGGTCCACGGCGACTACCACCTCGGCCAGGTGATGCGCACCAACAACGACTGGGTCGTCCTCGACTTCGAGGGCGAGCCCGGGCGGCCCATCGCCGAGCGCCGCGCCCTGTCCTCCCCGCTGCGTGACGTGGCCGGGATGCTCCGCTCCTTCGACTACGCCGCCCGCCACCTGCTCGCCGACCACCCCGACCCCGACGCCCTCCGCCCCCGCGCGGTGGAGTGGGCCGAGCTCAACCGCTCCTCCTTCCTCGCCGGCTACTCCGCCGGAGGCGGCCATCTGCGCGCCGAGGACGCCGTCCTGCTGCGCGCCCTGGAACTCGACAAGGCCGCGTACGAGGTCGTCTACGAGTCCCGCAACCGCCCGACCTGGCTGCACATCCCGATGGCCGCCTTCGAAACCGGCCATTAGGCGCCCTCCCGTGGCGCGGGGAGAGCGCCGAACGGCCGCCGGTCGGTGGACCGGCGGCCGCACGAACATCTCAAGAGGTCAGGGGAGCTTACGGACCTCCACCTTCGCCTTGCGGTAGTTGTTGCCGTTGCCGTCGGGCTTGTAGTTGCCCTCCACGTTGCCCGCGATGTCCACGGCGAACCAGTGGACGTCGGAGGTCTTGTCGAGCGTGATCTGCTGGGTGCCCTCGCGCATTCCCGCGCTGAGAAGCTTGGTGGAGTTCAGCGTCGGCCGGCTGCCGTCCAGGGTGTAGTAGATGTTGGCGGGCTCGTCGACCTCGAAGGTGAACGTGGTCGACGTTTCGGCCCGGTCGGTCACCTTCACCTTGGAGGCGGGCTTCTTCTTGTCATCGGCGTACTGGCGGGCCACCTCCAGGATGCCGATCTGCCCGGACGAGAACTCCATCGCCTCCTCGTGGCCCTCGGCGAACGGCGGCTGGAAGCCGACCGCCTCGAAACGCCCGGTCTGCGGGTTGTAGACGTCCGCGCCGACCTCGAAGCTCCAGCCGATGATGCCCCGGTTGTACCAGTGCTCGTCGGCGCTGTTACCGGCCGCGGAGTACAGCACGTCCGGGATCGGACCGGTGCGGCCCGGCCAGATACCGTTGCCGCGCCAGGACTGGACGCTGGAGAGGATGTGGTTGGAGGCACTCCAGAAGAAGTTCTCCGTACCGAAGTCGGGCCGCGGCAGCGTCTCACGCCCCGCGGACTTGTACGAGCCCGGAGCCCACATGAAGTAGCCGCCGTAGGAGTGCGTGTTCATCGCGAACTTGATGTTCGGGTACTGCTCGGTGATCCAGACCTCGTTGCGAGCCTCCGGCTCCGACAGCTCGGCCGGGCCCGCGTAGGTGCCGCTGGTGCAGCTCGTCGAGGCGCCGCTGTAGCCGTCGAAGACCGAACCGACCGAGAAGTTGCGGTTCAGGTCCACACCCCAGGCGTTGCGGTTCGCGGGGTCGGCCGCGTTGACCGGGCAGTGGTTGGTCATGGTCTTGCGCTGCATGTTGTAGTCGTACACGCTGTAGTGCCCGCCGTCGGGGTTGACCGTGGGCATGATGAAGATGTCGAGGTTGTCGACCAGCTTCTTGGTCTCCCCGTCCCGGGCGTAGTTGCGCAGCAGCCGCTCGGCGGTCTCCACACAGGTCAGCGGGGTCACCCATTCGCGGGCGTGCTCCTGGCAGTAGAGGAACACGCCGACCTTCGAGCCGTCGCGCTGCTTGCCGATGCGCAGCGCCTTCGTCTGGAACGGCTCGCGCGAGACGGTCGCCGGCGCCTTGAGGTTGTCGGTCAGCTTCGTCGCCACGGCCGCGGCGACAAGACCGGCACCCGCGTTGCCCCGGTAGGTGGCGGCGGTCAGCAGCGCCGACGCCGCGGCGTTGCCGTTGAGCGCGTCCACCACCGCCTTGGCGGTGCTGTTGATCGCGGAGGACTCGTTCGTGCCGAGGTTGACCACGACGTTCTTGCCGCTCACCGACACGCTCAGCGCGGCCGAGGCGGCGTCCGGCTTCACCAGCGCCACGCTGATGTCGTTGCCGCCCTCGTGCCCGTACGCCTTCGAGGTCACGTAGAACGTGCTCGCCGCGACGGTGCCGAACTGGGCCTGCGCCGCCCGGCGGTAGCCGTTCGTCTTGTGCGGCAGATCGATGATCTGCGAGATCTTCGGGAATTCCTGGGCCAGGCCGGAGATCCGGTCGGTGATCTCGGTCGGGTCCATGTAGCGGTCGACGAAGTCCACGACGTAGTGCTTCTTCGGGGGCTTGCGCTTCTCACCCAGCCACTTGGTCACCGGAACCGTGACCGAACCACCCCGGTTGCTGGTGATCGTGGCCTTGGTGGGAACCGCGGTCACGGCCAGCGGCGAGCTGAACCGGTGGTACATGTACTGGCCGGCGTCGGTGAAGCGCGACATCGTCGCGGTGCCGCCCGAGTCGGGGGCGGTGCCCTTGCCGCTGTCCCAGGCGACGGTGAGCACCGTCGCCGCGTCGATGGCGCTCGACTTCACCTCGACGGAGAGGAAGTTCTGGTTGTCGAGGCTGGTGAACCACTCGGCGCGGAGCGGGGTCAGCGTGTCGACCTCCGCCGCCGCCTGGGCCTCGGCCGCGACGGCGCTCCGCCGCTGGACCAGGTTCTCGGCGAACTCCGTCTGGTCGGAGATCTTGCCGACGATGTTGAAGCCGAGATCGCGGAGGTTCTGGGCCTCCTCCGGGCTCAGTACCGCGTGCATCTCGAACCCGCCGTCGACGGGCTTCTTGTACTCCGCGAGGTCGACGCCCATGGAGTTGAGCCGGTCGATGCCGGCCTCGTCGGGGACGATGACGCGCAGCAGCGCCACACCGTTCTGTTCGGTGCTGGACTGATGGTCGGGGACGACCTCGCTGACCGGCGGGGACGGCTCGGCGAGAACGGGGAACGAACCGAAGCTCAGGGCAATGGGAAGAGTGAGCACGACCGCGATACGGCCGAGTCTCCTGCCATCGAGAGAACTCCTCATGAGAGATGCCTCCAGTTGGCGCACGTCTCCGGGTATTGGGTCACCCCGGCAGAAAGTACGCAATTGGCAAGAATCTTCGCCAGAGGACGTATCTTCGTCAAGACCCCAAATCAACGCATTCTACGCATCCAACAATTTTAAGGTAAGCTTTATATGATATTTATACATAAGGTACATGTTTTGAGACGTAGTCGCCGTATCCCAAACGGCAAGTCTTGCCAGGTGTAATATGATTTGTCGCTTTTAAGGTGATTTGAGGGTATTTCCGCCCCGCGGTGAGGCCACGACCAGCCGGGACGGAGCTCTTCCCGCCCTCGACCGCGTGGTAGCTCAGCAGCTTGGTCAGCTGTTCCTTGTCCGCCGGCAGCTTCTTGAGCGCGTCCGGCGGCAGCCGGCCGAGGCGATCGGCCACGATATTGGCCGGCGAACCACGCCCCTATACGCCGCTCTTACCTCGCCTGTGGAACGCTCTGGGCAGAGTAGACGGCCAAGATCGAGCGGGGATCAGGTGTCATCAGATAGCGGAGCATCGGCATGGCGGCGTCCTGGACGGATGATCGCCTTGGCCGCGGGGGCCGTCGCGATGGCGCTGGTGGCGGGGTGCTCCTCCGCCGACACCGCCGACGAGGCGCCTCCCGTCGCACGGCAGTCCGCCACCCCACCGGCGGTGCTCGACACCGCGATCGGGAAGGCACCGCCGGTCGACCCCACGTGGCCCCGGTGGGGGCTCACCCACACGGGGGTGAGCGCCAACAACGTCACCGAGCAGTTCGAGCGGGTCGTGGCCGGGACTCTCGCCAGAACCCCGATGCTGCAGAACCAGCACATCATGGGATTCGGAGCGCTCAACCCCCAGCCCCGCCCCAAAGAGTTCTACTGGGAGGACCTCGACAGCCGGACGAACCTCATGAGGCTGTCCGGCGGCACGCAGATCATGACGCTCTGCTGCGCCCCCGACTGGATGAAGGGCGGCCCCGAGGGCCCGACCTCGGACGTGGGCTGGAGCGAGCACCTGGAGGACGCCCCCTATCCCAAGCACTTCGACGACTTCGCCAAGCTGTCGGCGGCCGTCGCCACCAAGTATCGCGACGTCAAGTACTTCATGGTCTGGAACGAGTTCAAGGGCTTCTGGAAGGACCACTCCAAGCCCGCGGACTTCAAGGGCTACACCGAGCTCTACAACAAGGTCTACGACGCGGTGAAGGCGGCCAGGCCCGACGCCATGGTCGGCGGCCCCTATCTCGGCTTCGACAGCAACAGGACGGGAAAGTCCGAGCTGCGGGGGCCGTGGGGGGTCGTCAACCAGAACGCCCTGGACGCCTTCGAATACTGGTTCAAGAACAAGAAGGGCGCCGACTTCGTCGTGGTCGACGGCGCCTCGCTGACCGACGCCCACGAGATGCTGCCCGACGCGTTCGGCGCGCTGGGCAAGTTCAGCGCGGTCACCACCTGGCTGCGCGAGAGGACCGGCGACATGCCGGTCTGGTGGTCGGAGTGGTACTTCGTTCCCGAGGACAAGACCACCTGGCCCGAGCCGATGCGGCTCGCCGTCCAGGCCGCCTCGATGATCGAGTTCGCGAAGAGCGGTGCCGCCACGGCGCTGTACTGGAATCCGCAGACCAAGCAGGGCACCTGCCAGGGGTGCATGTGGGACCCGGGGACCGGCGCCGAACTCCCGACCGGCAAACTCATCGCCGACTTCGCCACCTGGTTCCCCGCCGGAGCCAAGCTTGAGTCCGTCACCTCCTCCGACCCCGGCGTCCGGGTGCTCGCGCAGCCTCGGCGGCTGCTGATGGTCAACACCGTCGACGCCGAGATCACCACGACCGTGGACGGCAGGTCGTTCACCCTGCTCCCCCACGAGATCAAGTGGAGCGACCGCTAGCCTCCGGACGTCGCCCGAAGCACCGCGAAGGAGTTTGAACTTCCCAGACCTTGTGCTCCTGAATGATCGGGCGGTCCTGGTCACGTTCGGTGGTCATGATCGGCACCCACAGAGTTCTTACGCCCCGGCGATTGACGACACGCAGCGCGGAGCCGCAACCGGGACAGTGGACGGTGCCACGATCGAGTTGTTCCCGATCTGCCTATCCGCGAGAGCTTCGTGAGCGTGCGGTGCGGATGGTCGGCGAGGTCCGTCCGCACTACGCCAAGGAGTACGCCGCGATCAAGACGGCCGAGACGTCGTGAACCTGGGTGCGTCAGGCGCAGATCGACAACGGGCAGCGGCTGCTGGAGGACCGGTCTCCGCCGTGCTTTATCGGAAGACCCCCGTGTGGCCGAGGGAGTAGCGGCCGGGCTGGGGGTAGATGGACAGGCCGTGCGGGCCGGCGCCGACGTCGATCTTGCGGATGAGGTCGCCGTTCCCGGTGTCGAACACGTAGACGACCCCGTCGTAGCGTCCGGACAGCCACAGGCGGCGGCCGTCGGCCGACACGCCGCCCATGTCCGGCGAACCGCCGCCGGGGATGTGCCAGGTGTCGATCGGGCGGCGAAGGGCGAAGGAGATGACGGAGACCGATCCGGCGCCTCGGTTGGAGACGTACAGCACCTTCGAGTCCCGGCTGACGTAGAGCCCGTGCGCGCCCGCGCCGGTCTTGACGAAACCCGTGACACGGAACTCCTTCGCGTCGACGAGCCACACGCCGTCCTTGGCCATGTCGGCGACATAGAAGGTGGTGCCGTCCGGAGAGAGCTTCACGTCCTGCGGCATGTTGGGGTACGGCATGTGGCCGTGCCGCATGGAGTCGTGCGCCATGTCGTGGTCCATGGCATACGACGCGTCGCTGTACCGCGATGCCGCGCGCTGGATGCCCTTGCGTCGCGTGGTGCCGTCCGCCAGGTCGATGACGGCGCGGACCCTACGTGCGGCTGTGTCGACGACCACCAAATGGCCGGAGAACTCACAGCTGCCGAGGAGGAGGTTCCCGTCGGCTGTGAAGTCCGCGTGGTTGATCCCTCTGCAGGGCATGTGCAGCGAGTGCCGGCGCCGCATGGTGTGCGGGTCGAGAAAATCGAGCCGGTTCTCCCGCTCGGCCATCACCAGGGCGGTGCGGCCGTCGGGGGTGAAGTACAGGTTGTAGGGATCGTCGACGAACACCGGCTTGCCGGCCTTGCCGGTCATGGGATCGATCGGTGTCAGGGAGTTGCCGTCGTTGTTGTTGACCCAGAGCGTCTTCAGATCCCACGAGGGGACGACATGCTGCGGTCGCCGGGCCACCGCGAAGGTGCGGAGCACCCGGTAGGTGCGTGGGTCGATCACGCTGACGGTGTTGCCCTCGCTGTTCGGCACGTAGACCCGCTCGGGGAACCCCGCCACGACCGGGCTGAGCATGCCGGGCCGGTCGTGGGCGTAGACGTCCACCGGCGCGGCCGCCCCGGTGGCCGGAGCGCTCGCCACATTGCCGGTCGGCGTCCCACCGGCGGTCGCGACGGGCCGAACCGGGCTCGGCCCCGACGCCGGTTGCCCGCCTCCGCAGGCGGACAGGACGCACGCCGTCAACCCGATCAGAGGAGTGATCACGCCACACCGTCGCCGCTCACTTCTCAGCCGCCGCATGACCCACTCCTCGCCGCCCCGGCGCCACTTCTCTGTCGCCTACGGAAACGGTAGGAGCAGGTAGGTCGGCAAATGTTCAACCTGCGGTTAGCGCCCTCCTTTTTCCGTCACCGTGACATAGCCCGTACGACGCCAGAAGCCTCCGACCACTCGGCCGAAGGATTCTCTCGTTGCCCGGAGTGGAACGACGATCGCTATGCCGGTCTGGTGGTCGGAGTGGTACGTCGTTCCCGAGGACAAGACCACCTGGTCCACTGGAGCCGCGCCCCACTCCGCGGCCTCGGAACTCAACGGTTCGCTCTCCGGTCCTTCGGGCTCGGGGGCGATGTACGAGTGGAAAGCGGGCTCGGGGAAGGCGTCGTCACGATGTCGAAGTCGCGCGGGACGAGCCACCAGATGGCGAGCGCGGCCGCCAGCATGAGCAGGGCCCCGGCCAGCCCGGTCACCTCCAGCGACGCGGTGAACGCCGTTTTCGCCTGGCGGGCCAGCTCCATCCCGGCTGTTCCGGCGTGGCGGGCGACCTCGATCGCACCTCCCAGGGAGTCGCGCGCCGCCTCGACGGCGGAGACGGAGGAGGATAGCGCCGCACGGTAGACGGCGGCCGCGACGCTGCCCAGCACGGCGACGCCGAGCAGGCCGCCCAGCTCGTAGGAGGTCTCCTCGATCGCGGCGGCGCTGCCCGCTTTCTCCAGCGGCGCGCCCGCCATGATGACCGATGAGGCGATCGCCAGAGAGCCCATGCCGGAGCCGACCAGCAACAGTGACACGGCGACCCATGGGTAGACGACGGGTGCGGCGAACAGCACGCCGAGCCCCAGCCCGGAGATCGCCAGACCGCCGGCCAGCACCGTGCGGGTCCCGATCCGGACGGCCAGCCAGGGCGCCAGCGGAGACAGCAGCAGCGCGCCCAGCGCGGCCGGCAGCATCCGCACGCCGGTCTCCAGGGGGGAGTAACCCTGGACAAGCTGCATCCACTGCGCCATCAGCAACATCACCGCCCCCATCGCGATCGAGGTGCTCAGCGCCGCCAGCGTGCCCGCGCTGAACGGCCGACTGCGAAACAGGCGGATCTCAAGCAGAGGGTCGGGCCGCCTCAGGCAGCGCTGTACGAACCAGGTGAGCGTCACCGCCGCCACGGTGAGGGCGACCCACGGCCATGGCGTGGCAGGTCCCTCCTTGACGAACTGCTTGATCGAGAAGACCAGGGCGACCATCCCGGCGATCGACAGCGCGGTCGCGACCAGGTCCCAGCGACCCGGGTGCGGGTTGCGCGACTCCGGAAGCAGGATCAGGCCAGCGAGCACCGCCAGGACCATCACCGGCACGTTGACCAGGAAGGCCGAATGCCAGCTGAAGTACTCCAGCAGCAGTCCACCCAGGATCGGCCCTAGCGCGCTTCCCAGGGCGGCCATCGCCGCCCAGATGCCCAGCGCGGTCGCCCGTTCCGCCGGGTCGGCGAAAAGGGTGCGGATCATCGACAGTGTGGATGGCATGATCATGGCACCGCCGACGCCGAGCAGGGCTCGTACGGCGATCACCTCGCCCGGTGAGGAAGCCCACAGCACTGCCACCGACGCCAGCCCGAAGAGTACGAAGCCGGCGAGCAGCGTCTTCTTACGCCCCCAACGGTCGCCCAGAGCGCTCACCGTGACCAGCAGGCCCGCCAGCACCAGTGAGTAGACGTCCACCATCCACAACAGCTCGACCGAACTGGGCCGCAGTTCGGCGGAGATGGCGGGCAGGGCGACGTTGAGGATGGTCATGTCCATGATCACCAACAGCAGGCTGGCCGACAGCACCGCCAGGCCGGCCCATCGCCGTGGGTGGGGCGGCGCGGTGGCGGCGCCCGGTACGGGCGCGGGGAGGAGACTCATCGCGTCCCCCCCGCGAGGCCGGCGCCGTTGAAGAACGTCTCGTGCACGAGCCACTGCAGGTCCCGGCGCGCGACGCTGCCCTGGTGCAGGCTTTCCCGTACGGCCAGCAGCAGACCGTACACCGTGTTGCCGATCCATCGGGGAGGTAGGTCGGCGCGCAGGACTCCGGCTCGTTGTGCCGCCTGATAGAGCGTGACCTCCAACTCCTCCAGCGCGTCGCTGCGTTCGCGCAGCGCGGGCATGGACAGCGTCAGGTCGGCCAGGGCGAAGCTGTACTCCTCGGCGTCGTCGATCAGCCCGGTCAGCATCTCGCGCAAGGCGGTGGTGATCACGGCCGGGTCCGCCGAGCGAGCGGCCTCCCGAATGCCCGCGCTCTGCTGGGCGGCCTCCCAGCGGTTCAGCGCGTGGTGGCCGAGTGCCAGCAGTAGTTCCTCACGACCGCTGAAGTGGCGGTGCAGCGTGGCACGGCTCACCCCGGCCGCCTCGGCGAGTTCTCCCATCGAGGCGCCCGGATCCTGGTTGAGGCGCTGGATCGCTGCGGCAATGATCTGGCCGTAGCCCACAGCCATCAGTCAACTCCATATCATTTGAAACATACTTGTCTCAAATGAGAGTACAACGTTCCACAACGTTCCGCTCGCTCGCGGCTCGCAGATCAGCCGGTGGTGTGGGCCGCGTTCACGTCAACGCGCCGTATCGGGAGGAACCGGCCATGACGCGGATCTTCCGGAAGAACGTCCGGACGTCGTCGACCAGCAGGTCGGGGGCCTCCATCGCGGCGAAGTGACCGCCCCGGTCGAACTCCGACCAGTGGATCACGTTGTGCTCGCGCTCGGCGACACGCCGGATCCCGCCGTCGCCGGGGAATACAGCGACCCCGTGCGCGATCTCCGAACGTTCGACCGGCGTCCCCCACTGTGCCGAGCCCTCCTTGTAGAGCCGGGCGGACGAGGCGGCGGTGCGGGTCAGCCAGTAGATCGTCACGTCGGTGAGCATCTGGTCACGGTCGACCGCCTCCTCGGGCAGGTCGTGCGCGGGGTCGGTCCACTCCTTGAACTTCTCCACGATCCAGGCCAGCTGGGCGGCGGGGGAATCGTGCAGGCCGAAGGCGACGGTCTGCGGCCGGGTGGCCTGAAGGATCGCGTAGCCGGAGCGGTCGTTGTCGGCGTAGAGCATCATGCGGGCCTGCTCGGTCTCGGTAAGGCCCTCCATCTCGGCCGGGTCGAAGGTCGGGAAGCCGAGCGCGCCGTTGACGTGCACGCCGACCACCCGGTCGGGGGCGACGCGGCCGAGCTCGGGGGAGACGACCGAGCCGCTGTCGCCGCCCTGGGCGCCGTAGCGCTCGTATCCGAGGCGGCTCATCAGCTCGGCCCACGCGCGGGCGACCCGGCGCAGGTCCCAGCCGGTCTCACGGGTGGGACCCGAGAAGGCGAAGCCGGGTATGGACGGGGCGACGACGTGGAAGGCGTCGGCGGGGTCGCCGCCGTGGGCGCGAGGGTCGGTGAGCGGGCCGATCACCTTCGTGAACTCGACGATCGAACCGGGCCAGCCGTGGGTGAGGACGAGCGGCAGCGCGTCCGGCTCGGGGGACCGCACGTGCAGGAAGTGGATGTTCTGGCCGTCGATCTCGGTGGTGAACTGCGGGTACTCGTTGAGCGCCGCCTCGTGCTTCCGCCAGTCGTACCCGCTGCGCCAGTACTCGGCCAGTTGCCGTACGTACGAGACCGGGATGCCGTACGACCAGCCGACGCCGGGCAGCTCGTCGGGCCAGAGGGTGCGCGCCAGCCGGTCGTGCAGGTCGTCGAGCGCGGACTGCGGGATATCGATGCGGAACGGAGCGATCTCCGTGGTGAACGTCATGGTGATCACGCTAGAGAGGGGTTAGGACAGGATCGGTCCTAGAAGTACGGCAATCTGGGGGCATGTTGGAGACATCGGCCCGGTTGCTCAGACTGCTCTCGCTCCTGCAGACCCATCGGGACTGGTCGGGCGCGGAACTGGCGGAGCGGCTCGGCGTGACCACCCGGACCGTCCGCCGTGACGTCGGGCGGCTGCGCGAGCTGGGCTATCCCGTGCACGCCACCGCGGGCGCGCCCGGCTACCGTCTCGGCGCAGGCACGGACCTGCCTCCGCTGCTGCTGGACGACGACGAGGCGGTGGCGGTCGCGGTGGGCCTGCGCACGGCGGCCGGGAGCTCGGTGTCGGGGATCGAGGAGACCTCCGTGCGGGCACTGGCCAAGCTGGAGCAGGTGCTGCCGTCCCGGCTCCGGCATCGCGTACACGCGCTGCGGTCGATGACCGTGCCGATGGGACGGGCGGGTTCGGCGGTGGACCCGGCGTCCCTGAGCGCGATCGCCGCCGCCTGCCGCGACCACGAGACCCTGCGGTTCGACTACCGCACGCACGACGGGCAGGAGAGCGTCCGCGCCGCCGAGCCCTACCGGCTCGTCCATTCGGGACGGCACTGGTATCTGCTGGGCTGGGACACCGGCCGGGCCGGCTGGCGCACCTATCGGATCGACCGCCTGAGCCTGCGGACGCCGAACGGGCCGCGATTCGTGCCTCGCGACCCGCCCGACCCCGACCTGGCGGCCTACATGTCCCGTTCGATCTCCGGAGCGCCCTATCGCTACCAGGGTCGCTTCACGATGCACGCTCCGGCCGAGGTCGTCGCCGAGCACATGCCGGCCACGATGGGGGCGATCGAGCCGATCGACGAGCGGTCCTGCACGGTGTCCAGCGGTGCGAACGACCTCGACGAGCTCGCCGTCTGGGTCGCGCTGATGGACATCGACTTCGAGGTGCACGAGCCGCCCGAGCTCGTCGACCGCATCCGCGCCCTCTCCACCCGCCTCGCCGCCGCCACCCCCACCTGATGGGAATCGGCTCACTGTAAGCAGCCCGTTATCGAAGTCCCCCGGCTCGGCGGGGTCCGCGATCTACCCTGGTGCACAGCCACGCAGACCCCCACTGCCTTGGAGATCCTTGACGTGCTAGAAGGCCGTTGGACCACGATCACGCCTTCCCAGTACCAGCACGAGCGCGAGGCCCTGGAACACGTCCGCTCGGGGCTGCCCGACGCGGAGCCGTACCGTGCCTGGTCGAATTTCACCTTCACCGCCAACACCGGGCACGTCCGCGAGGTCGACCTGTTCGTGGCCGCGCCCGCGGGGCTCTTCCTCATCGAGATCAAGAGCCTGCACGGGCGGCTCGGCGCGAGCGGCGCCAACTGGGTGCAGACGACCGGCAACCGCACCCGCTATTTCGACAACCCGCTGCACCTGGCCGACTCCAAGGCCAAGCAGCTCAAGTCGCTGCTGCAGCAGGCCGCCGGACCTCGGGCGCGGGTCCCCTACATCCACGCCGCGGTCTTCCTCTCCGTGCCCTCGCTGGAGGTGGAGCTGCCCGACCAGCACCTCACCGGGGTCTACGGGCCCGAGAACGGCCGGCTACCGAAGATCCTGTCGGACCTGCTCACGGCGGCGCCCCGCGACCAGCGCCGCCGCATCACCCCGGAGATCTCCCGGCCGCTCGGCGGCTGGCTGCGCAAGGTGGGGATCGCCAAGAGCCGCTCCCACCTCCAGGTGGGAGCCTGGGAGCTGGAGCCGCGCCCGTTCGACGCCGGGCCCACCTGGGAAGACCACCTGGCCACGCACCGCGACATCAGCGCCGAGAAACGCCGTATCCGCATCTACCTGGTCGAGCGCAACGCCGACGAGGACATGCGGGCCAGCATGGGCCGGGCGGCCCGCCGCGAGGTGCTGGCCCTGCACGGCATCAGTCACCCGGGCATCGTGCGGGTCGACACCCTGGAGCAGCACGAGATGGGCCCTGCGCTCATCTTCCGGCACGACCCGCGCGCCATGCGCCTGGACCACTACATCGGCGAGTACGGCCCGCGCCTCGACCTGCTCACCCGGCTCAACCTGATCCGCCAGCTCGTCGAGGCGGTGTCGTACGCCCACGGGCGGCATCTGCACCACCGGGCGCTGTCGGCGCGCAGCGTGCTGGTCACGCCGGGCCGCGCTCCCAGGGACGCGCGGGAGCAGGGCTGGCTCAACCCGCAGCTCCAGATCAGCGACTGGCAGACCGCCACCCGAGGTGAGGGCACCGACGGCACGAGTCCGGGGATGAGCTCCAGCAGCCATGTCGGCCAGCACATGGAGGCGTCAGCCCAGGCTTATCTGGCCCCTGAGCTGAACACGCCGAGCCCCGACCCGGTGGCGCTCGACGTGTTCGGCCTGGGCACCCTGTCCTACCTGCTGCTCACCGGTCTGCCTCCGAGCGATCGGCGGGCCGACCTCCTCGCCCGCCTGTCGAAGGAGAACGGCCTGCGCCCCTCGACGGTCGCCGACTCGGTGACCGGGTTCATGGACGAGCTGGTCCAGGCCGCCACCGCGCCGGTTCCCGTACAGCGGCTGACCAGCGTGGCCGAGTTCCTGGAGATGCTGGAGATCGTCGAGGACGAGGCGACCGCCCCCGAGTCGGTCCACCCCGCCGACGAGCAGCCGGGAGACGACCTCGATCCGCTGGAGGCCAGGCAGGGCGACGTGATCGGCGGCGAGTGGCGGGTGGAGAAGCGGCTCGGCACCGGCTCCACCTCCCGCGCCCTGCTGGTGACGAACCTGCGGAGCGAGAAACTGGAAGTGCTCAAGGTCGCCCTGTCGGACGAGAAGGCGGCGAGGCTCGACCACGAGGCGTCGGTGCTGCGCGACCTGCGTGACGACTCGCGCGTCATCAAGCTGGTCCGCCCCGAGCCGATCAGGATCGGCGACCGTACCTGCATCGTGCTGGAACACGCGGGCGAGCACACCGTCGCCCGCAAGATCCGCGAGCAGGGGGCGCTCACCCCGGACGAGCTGGAGACCTACAGCGACTACCTGTTCGGCGCGCTGGACTTCCTGGAGGGCGAGGGCGTCACCCACCGCGACATCAAGCCGGACAACATCGCGATCAGGGTCCGCCCGAACCGTACCCGCCAGCTCGTCCTCTTCGACTTCTCGCTGGCCGGCATCTCGGTCAGGGAGATCGAGGCGGGCACCCCGTACTACCTCGACCCCTTCCTGGGGACGGCGAAGCGGACCGTCTACGACGCGCACGCCGAGCGGTACGCCCTCGCGGTGACCCTGCACCAGATGGCCTCCGGTGAGCTGCCGGCCTGGGGCGACAACGCGACCGAGCCCCGCTACACCGAGGGCCCGCCCACCCTGGCCGCCGAGGCGTTCGACCCGTCCGTCAGGGAGGGGCTGGTCGAGTTCTTCCTGCGGGCGCTGCACCGCGAGGCACGGCAGCGGTTCGAGTCGCTCAAGGACATGCGCAACGCCTGGTTCCAGGTGTTCCGGCGCTCGGACGCGGTGCCGCCGGTGAGTTCCGGGCATCCGGGCGACCTGCCCGCCGAGGAGGTCACCGCGGAGGAGGCGCGGGACGCCGCCGCGCTGGCCGCCACCCGCGCGACCGTGCTGGAGACCGCCGGACTGACCTCCCGTGCGGTGTCGACGGCGCACCGGCTGGGCGCCACCACGGTCGGCGACCTGCTGAGCCTCCCCTCCAAGACCCTGTTCACCCTCCCCGGCCTCGGCGCCAAGACCCGCCAGGAGCTCCAGCGCCGGATCCGTGACTGGCGGACCCGGCTCGACGAGAGCGAGCCGATCACCACCGGCGAGCGGGTCGCCGCCCGCGAGGAGGCCGCCGCACTGGACGGCGACGAGGTGGTGCTCGGCCGGATCGGCCTGGACACCGTCGCCGCCCTGCTCGTCCCCGAACGGCACAGGAACGGCCGCAACGCGGGCGAGGTGGAGGCCATCCGGCTGCTGCTGGGGCTGCCCGACTCCACCGGTGCGCTGCCCGGCCTTCCGCCGTGGCCGCGTCAGGAGGCGGTGGCCACGGCGGTCGCGGTGACCAGGGGCCGGGTCGCCCAGATGCTCACCCGGCAACGCGACCGGTGGCACACGGAACCGGTGATCCGCAGCGTCCGGGACGAGGTGCTGGAGCTTCTCGCCCAGAGTGGCCGGGTGATGGCGGTGGCCGAGCTGGCCGAGGCGGTCCTCGCCGCCCGGGGTTCCAGCCGCACCGATCCGGCGCTGCGCCGGGCGCTCGCCCTGGCCGCCGTACGGGCGGCGGTGGAGATCGACCCGGTCGTGAAGGAGCCCGAGGAGCCCCGGCTGCTGCTCCGCCGCCACGACGACCGGCACGACGACCGCCGCGATGACCGGCACGGTGAACGGGCGGACGAGCGGGCGGGTGACCGGCTGATGGTGGCGCTGGAGGTCGGGGCGGACGACTCCCCCGACACCCCCTCGGCCACGGCACTGCTCGACTACGCCGACGCGCTGGGCGAGGCGGCCGACCGGCTGGCCGCCCAGGAGGTGCTGCCGACCTCGGCGGCGGTCCTTCGCGAGCTGAGGGCGGTACCCGTTCCCGGCCAGGCCCCGGTGCTGGAGGACCGCCGCCTGGTCCAGCTCGCCGCCGCGGCCTCGCTGCGGGCCGCGGCCACCTCCCGGCTGGAGATCTATCCGCGCGACCTGGACCCGGTGCGGGCGCTCCGGCTCACCCAGGCGGGCGTGATACCGCTCGGCGGGGGCGACGGGCATCCCGCGGGGCTCAGGCCCGAGCAGGTACGCGAACGGGTGCGGGCCCGTTTCCCCGCGCTCGCCCCGCTTCCCGGCCATCCGCGCCTGGACACGCTGCTCCGCGACGCCGGTTTCGACGTCCGCTGGCGGGACGGCCGGTACGTCCCGCCGCAGTCGCCCGACTCGGTCTCCGGCACGGTCATCCGGCGCCGGTCCACCCGTACCGGGGCGTCGCGCTGGACGGCGGCCACCCCCGAGCTGGCCGAGGCGCTCCGCACCGAGGAGCGGCTCGCCTCGGCCGGACAGGGCGGCTTCCGCGCGCTGACCGTGGGCCTGACCGGGTACGAGCGGGGCCGCCGTGAGCTGGTCGGCCGCTTCGGCGCCCGGCCGGTGAACGTGACCGGCCTCTTCGTCGCGGCGCTGCACGAGCTGATCGATCCTCGGCCGCTGCCGACGTGGCAGACCGTGCTCGGTGCCGACCTGGCCGAGCCGGGCAGCAGGGGCGCGCTCAAGCTCGCCGAGTACGCCCGCGACGCCTGGGAACTGGTCGCTCCGCGCCTGGACGCGCTGTTGTCGGCCACCCCGTTCCCCGACACCCCGCGTCCGCGGACCTCGAATCCGGATTCCGGACGCCCGGAGACCGGGCACGCGGGTCCTGGGCACCCCGGCTCCGGGCGCGCCGCGGGCCCGCTGTTGCTGCACGACGCCGCGGCCGCCGCCAGGTACGACGGTCTGGGGGTGATCCGGCGCCTCGCCGGTCGGGCGCGGGCCGGCGGGCCGCCGGTCTGGCTGCTCTGCCCGATGACCGACCCGAACCGTTCGCCGAACCTGGACGGGGCGCTGACCCCGGCCCAGCTGCCGAACGAGTGGATCAAGCTGCCCGACGCCTGGGTGGCGAACCAGCACCGAAGTGGAGCGAGAGCGTCGTGATCGACCGCAAGGCACTGCTGGCCGACCTGCAGAAGCAGGTCAGGACGCTGGAGAAGGACCTGCGGGACCAGGTGGAGACCGCCTCGGAGATCGTCGGCACCGACGGCACCGGGCACTCCGGCGGCGGTGCCCGCCACGAAGGCGCAGGGCACGGGGACGCCGATCACGGGGGTGCCGCCGACGGGGACGCCCGGCGGGTCGGCGGTTCGGACGGAGGCCGCACGGCGAGGAGGGTCCGCGACCGGCTGGACGCCGAGTACCGGCTCGCGTTCCGGCTGGGTCGTACGGCGGCGACCTGGGCCGCGTGGCGGGACGAACGGGTCACCCAGGCCGCGGCGGCCTGGGTGCTCGGTACGGTCTTCGTCCGATTCTGCGAGGACAACGGGCTGCTGACCTCGCCCTACCTCGCCGGTCCCTCGCCGGAGCGGATGGTCCTCGCCGAGGAGGCGCAGGAGGAGTTCTTCCGGCTCAACCCCGCCGAGACCGACCGGGGCTGGCTGCTCGCCGCGTTCGCCGAGATCGCGGACTCCCAGGCCGGCGCGCTGCTCTTCGACCGCAGGCACAACCCGCTCTACCAGATCCCGATCTCGCACGACGCGGCCAAGGAGCTGATCGGCTTCTGGCGGCGGCGCGGCGAGGACGGGGTGCTCGTCCACTCCTTCGCCGTCGAGGACTGGGACACCCGCTTCCTCGGCGACCTCTACCAGGACCTGTCCGAGGCGGCACGCAAGACGTACGCGCTGCTGCAGACCCCGGAGTTCGTCGAGGAGTTCATCCTCGACTACACGCTCACCCCGGCGATCGCCGAGTTCGGCCACGACGAGATCCGGATGATCGACCCCACCTGCGGGTCCGGTCACTTCGTGCTGGGCGCCTTCCACCGGCTGCTGGACGAGTGGACCCGGCACGCGCCGATGCGGGACCGGCGCGAGCTGGTACGGCTGGCGCTGCAGGCGGTCCACGGGGTGGACCTCAACCCGTTCGCCATCGCGGTCGCCCGCTTCCGGCTGTTCATCGCGGCACTGCGGGCCTCGGGCTTCACCACGCTGGCCGAGGCGAGAAACTACGAGTTCCCGCTGAACCTCGCCATCGGCGACTCGCTGATCAAGGCCCGCCAGCTCGCGCTGCCCACCATGGAGTCCGACGCCGCGATCCTGCACGGGGTCAGCGAACAGGGCAGGCTCTTCGCCGCAGCCAACGAACAGGGCGACCTTTTCTCGCAGACCTACGAGGAAGAGGTCGCCGACCTCCCGAGAGACGAACTGGCCGAGTTCGCTTACACCACCGAGGATGTCCAGAATTTCCCGGGCATCTTGAGTCCGGGCAGCTACCACGTGGTCGTGGGCAATCCGCCTTACATCACGGTCAAGGACAAAAAGCTCAACGAATTGTACCGCGAACTCTATAAAGCCTGCGCAGGTCAATATGCACTCTCAGTGCCGTTCGCTCAACGCTTCTTCGAGTTGGCGCTGTCTGCGGAGAACGACGGCAGAGGCGCCGGTTACGTCGGCCAGATAACAGCCAACTCATTCATGAAGCGAGAATTTGGCCGTAAACTAATCGAAGAGTTTTTTGCCCATCAGGTTGAACTTACCCATGTCATCGACACATCGGGGGCGTACATCCCTGGACATGGCACCCCAACCGTAATTTTATTCGGCCGTAGTCGAAGACGGAAGCGCTCTGAAACCATCCATATGGTCATGGGAATCAGCGGAGAGCCCAACCCCCCTCCAATTCCCGCCGAAGGCAAAGTATGGCAAGCCATCATCACTCAAATCGGCAACCCTAAATCAGAGTCAAAGTGGCTAAGCACTACAGATGCCAACAGAAAAGACCTCGCTCGATACCCTTGGAATCTGGGGGGAGGTGGCGCAGTCGAACTTCAAGAGTTGATCGAGTCTGCCAGCAGGCGGAGAATCGCTGACGTAGCGACAAGCGTAGGCCGCTCAACTGCAACCGGCGAAGACGAACTTTATTTTCTCCGTGACGAATCCACTGCGCGGAGACTTGGTGAAAGCGATTACGTCAGAGATCTTGTCGTCGGAGACACCGTCCGCGACTTCGTCATCTTCGATGTGGTCAAGGTCCGAAACCCCTATCTAGACTCAGCCAACAGGGTTAGCATCCCCACCTCTCACCCCCTTAGCACACGCAGCCTCTGGCCAGCTCGCACGCTCTTGTCGAGGCGGGTTATCTTCGGCAAGTCAATGCACGACCAAGGGCGCCCCTGGACAAGTCATCTGGAAAACTACTCCAGTAAGCTGACAACACCCCACGGGATCACCTTCGCTTTTGTTTCCACTCACAACCATTTCACCTTTGATCGACTAGGCCGACTTTTCAATCGGACTGCACCCGTAATTAAATTACCAACAAAAGCTTCGAATATTTCAGAGAAAGAGCACTTCGAGCTACTTGGAGCCTTAAACAGCTCAACAGCGTGTTTCTGGCTTAAGCAGGTGAGCCAGGACAAAGGAAACCGTGGCGGCGAGCGAGGCACAGGCCGCTATGCGTGGGAGAATTTTTTTGAATTCACTGCGACAAAGCTACAAGAATTTCCGCTCCCGAAGCATTTACCCTTGGACCTCGGGCGGGAGCTCGATGCTCTAGCACAAACACTTCAAGAAGCGAGCCCCGCAAGAGTGGTGGCAGGAACCACACCAACCCGGGAGCGATTGAGAAACGCGCGGGAGCAGTGGCATTCGACCCGAGCGCGGATGATCGCGCTTCAGGAAGAGCTGGACTGGCACGTCTACTCGCTCTACGGACTTCTGGATGAGAGCTTGACCGCTCCACCGGAGGCCATTCCACAACTCAACCTTGGCGAGCGGGCTTTTGAGATCGTCATGGCGAGCAACCCCGAGGTGGACGAGTCAGACGATCAATGGTTCATCCGACACCGGCGCGAGGGCTCGCGCAAGGTCAAGGAGATTCCGGGTCACTGGCCGGACGAGTACAAAAAGGTCGTGGAGCGGCGAATCGCGCTGATCGGCTCTGATCGCAACATCGGGCTACTGGAGCGTCCCGAATACAAGAGGCGCTGGGCGCTGATCAAAGACGTAAAGCCATGGGGGTGGGCCGAGCAGGAAGCGGCTGCCCTGCGCAACTGGCTGCTGGATCGGTGTGAGGCGCGGGAGCTCTGGTTCCACTACCTGGACGGGATGGAGCAGCCTCGGATGCTCAGCACCGCACAGCTCGCCGACCTGCTTAGGCCCGATGAGGACTTCGTCTCGGTCGCCGAGCTGTACGCCCCCGGCAAGGACCTGGAGAAGGTGGTCGCCGAGCTGGTCGCCGACGAGCACGTTCCCTACCTCGCGCAGCTCCGCTACAAGGACTCCGGCCTGAGCAAGCGCGCCGACTGGGAGGACGTCTGGAACCGGCAGCGCCGGGAGGACGCAGCCCAGGCCGTCGCGGACGCGGCCAGGCAGGCGGCCGAACGGCAGCGGAAGATCGCCGACGACCTGGAAGACGGCGAGGAGCGTAAGCGGGCCTACGACGAGTGGACCGCGCTCAACACCGAGCAGGTCAGGGCCGAGGCGGAGGTGAAGAGGATCCGGGACGCGATCCCGGTGCCGCCGAAGTACGGTTCGGGTGACTTCCTCAAGGTCTCGTACTGGCGTAACCGCGGCAAGCTCGACGTGCCGAAGGAGCGGTTCATCTCCTATCCGCACGCGGGCCGCGACGGTGACCCGGCGCTGGTCCTCGGCTGGGCCGGCTGGGACCACAAGGAGCAGGCTCAGGCTCTCGCCACCATCGTCGTCGACCGGGAGCAGAACCACGGCTGGGACGCAGACCGGCTGACCCCGCTGCTCGCCGGGCTCCGCGAGGTGCTGCCCTGGGTCCGCCAGTGGCACGACGAGTTCGACTACGTCTACGGCGCCAGCCCTGCCGACATCTACGAAGGCTTCCTCACCCAGACGCGCGACCGCCTGCACCTCGGCGACAACGACCTCACCACCTGGCGTCCCCCGAAGACGACCCGCCCCCGCAAGCAACCCTGACCAGGCTCACGGGAAATGAGACATCGGTGCCTCTCGTCCGTCGACCACGGCCGAGAGCCCTCCCGTGTTCCGCAGGCGTAACTAGAAGTCGAACTCGCCCTTCTTGGCCCCGTCCACGAAGGCGTCCCACACGCTCGCACTCACCACGAACGGCGCCCGCTCGGGGGCCTCAGTGTCACGCAGCCCCACCCGACCACCCGACAACGGAGCCACCTCAAGACAGTCACCCTGGTCGGGACCGCTCTTGGTGGCCTTACGCCAGGCCGCGCTCTTCAACTCATCACTCAGGTCCACGGTCTCTCCGCCTCTCCACTGCGGATAACGGTGCACGGGGAAGCTCCCAGCAACGACCGGGAGCCTCCCCTGCGGAGGGATCGAGGGTCAGAAGTCGAACTCACCCTTCTTCGCCCCGTCCACGAAGGCGTCCCACACGCTCGCGCTCACCACGAACGGCGCCCGCTCGGGGGCCTCGGTGTCACGCAGCCCCACCCGACCACCCGACAACGGAGCCACCTCCAGGCAGTTCCCCTGGTCGGGACCGCTCTTGGTGGCCTTACGCCAGGCCGCGCTCTTCAACTCATCACTCAGGTCCACAGTTTCTCCGCCTCCCTGATCAACTCGGTGGACATTTGCTGGGGTTGCGCCTCGGCTCGCAAGGCGTCATACCTGCTATGGATAGCTTCGACATCTTCAGGGCGGTTTGTCACGTGCCCATGAATTGCGGACTGGATATACGCCGTATCCGGAACTCCTGAAAGCTGCGCGATCACGAAGCCACCGAGAACCCCGGTCACCACCCCCAGCTTCAAGGGGATGATCTGGATGCCGATTCGTGGGGATTCTACCGCCTCCACGAGGCGTTCGAGTTGCCGGCGCATGATTTCCTTGCTGCCGACCAGGCGGTGCAGAACGCCCTCGTCCAGCACCGCGCGGAACAGCGGCGGGTTTTCGCGAGCGAAGATCTCCTGCCGCCCTATTCGGGCCGCGACAGCCTTCTCTATTTGTTTGTCGGTTATGCCGGGCTCGCTCCGGATAACCACCCGCGCGTACTCCTCGGTCTGCAGCAGACCCGGCACGATGAGCGGTTCCCAGGTATGTAGAAAATGCGCCTCCTGCTCGATATCCAGCCACCCCCGGAACCACCGAGGGCTCGTCGAGCGGGTGACGTACTCCCAGAGCCGAACGAGCTCCCCGCCCGCGCCCACGGCCTCGTCGTAGTGCTCCATGAAGCTCCGGCCTGCCCTGCGCTGCCCTCGCTCGGTGAAGCCGATCAGGCTCGCGCTGAAAGGGATGACCTCCGCCAGGCGCTCTATGGAGATGCCGGTTCTATTTCGGTATTTGCGAAGTTCGGCCCCCAGAAGGACCAGAGGCTTTACAGAAGGGTCGGGTTCCTGGAAAGCGGACATTTCAGCTCCGTCCTGCGGGGGGCGCTACTCCGCCAACACAAAAAAACACAGTCCACTACAAAGTGTCCTGGAGGTGTGTAGGGAGTTTCGATACTCAACGTAGCCGGTCGAGGGCACTCTGTGAAGGGAAGGAGGGCGCGAGAAAAGCGTCGGATAAGCCCTCTTACCACATGCATCAAAAGGCCTCGGCAAACCTGTCGCCAAAATAGTTGTCTATGTCCGGAAAAGAGGGTCAGAAATGGCGCCGAGGTGTCGGATCATGCGACATCGACAGGTAGTTCAGGCATCCGCCGGATACAGACCTGTCACCACTCGGCAAGCCCTGGTCGGACGGCCGGAAGTCACCTGACGCAGGCACGACCACCCGGACGGCGCCGCCCCCGCCCCGGAAACGCAGTCCTCACCCCAGAAACGAAAGCGG
This sequence comes from Streptosporangium sp. NPDC049078, assembly GCF_040648855.1. Classification (NCBI taxonomy): domain Bacteria; kingdom Bacillati; phylum Actinomycetota; class Actinomycetes; order Streptosporangiales; family Streptosporangiaceae; genus Streptosporangium; species Streptosporangium sp. NPDC049078. The sequence continues at coordinate 100,579 of NZ_JBEZEL010000003.1, read as the reverse complement.
GACCCGCCACGGCATCGCACGCCGGGACGAGCCCCTCGACCGGACGCAGGAGGTCCGATCTGATGCATCACCCTAGAGGAAACCCCCGCCCCATCAGGGTCCGTTGGCACGCCGACCGGCCGCCGATGCCGCTCGGTTGCCGCTGGTGCGGTCATCCCCCGTACGCGCACGAGGCCGCCAGCCTGCCGCACCGCGCCCGCCACCACTGGGAGCAGCCCACCCCCGCCCAGGTCCACGCCAGGATGACCACCCGCCGCCGCCTCGGCCTTTCCGGTCGTCCGCCGGTCGCGACGCCCGTCCGGTCGATCCCCGCTCCCCCTCCCGTCGTTTCCCCGGCGCGGCTCCCGGAGGTCTCCCCCGGCCGGCACCGGCGCCCTGAGCAGGCCGGGGTCACGGCCGGGGTCGCGGTCACCACCGTGCCGTACCGGCGAGGACGGCCGCCGGGTTCCCGTACCCCCGGCAAGCACACCCCGTACCGGCAGGGGGCGACGGCATGAACGGACGCGAGCCAGAGCCACAGCCCCGGCAGGGCGGGCGGCACCGGCGCGGGACCGTCACCGAGCGGGTCTGCTCCCGGCCCTGGGACCCGGCGGAACGCGCCGCCGCCGAGCAGCTGGACCAGATCGAGCCCGCCTGGATCGTCTGGTACGGCACCGGCACCCGGCACTTCCACGCCGTCGCCGTCTGGCCCGCCGCCGAACCCCTGATCGTGCGGGCCCGCACCGCCGACGAGCTACGCGACCTGATGCGCGAGGCCGAACGCAGCACACCGCCACCCCGAGGAGGGACCATGCCCGTGAGCCCCGACACACCGCACCCCACGGACGACCCGCGCGCCGTCTACTGGGACCTGCCGCACGACCTGCCGATCGTCGGCAAGGCCCGCGCCATGGTGAGCGAGACCCTCACCGCCTGGGCGCTGCACCACCTCACCGACGATGCCGTCCTGGTGGTCGGCGAGCTGCTCGCCAACGCGATCGTCCACGGCGAGCCCGTGGTCAGGCTCTCCCTGTGGGCCGACGCCGACGAGTTCCAGGTCCAGGTCACCGACCGTGGCCCCGGACAGCCGCGTCACCTCACCCTGGATCCCGAGTCCCTGCACGGCCGCGGGCTCGCCATCGTCAGGGCTCTGGCCCACGACACCGGCGTCACCCCCCTCCCCGACCGCCCCGGCAAAACCGTCTGGGCCCACTGGCGTCTCTCCGTCGGCGACCGCTGAGAGCGCAGCCCCGAGCCCGAACGACCTCCGCCCGCCCTGCCGCGGCCCACCGGGGCCGATCGCGGTCACGCACCCCCGAGCGGAGAGGCGTACGAATACCGATCGACACATAAGACATCTCTACCTATCAACCAATAAATGCGACAGCGCTTGATCTCACACAACGAGGCCATGATGTATCATCGGCCGATGACCGAAACGGTTGATCTTGTAAATGGCGAAGGGCACGTGGTCAAGCGAGCAGTTCCGCGCCAGGACGCCGGTCGTTACGAAGGTCTTTATCTGTCGATTGTCATCGTGGTCATATTCAACGGAATCGGGCAGATACTCGTTCATCGACGCTCCCTGTCCAAGGATGTCAATCCGGGGGACATCGACCATGTCTGCGGTGCGGTGGTCTCCGGAGAAACCCCTCACCAGGCCGCACATCGGGAGACCCGCGAAGAACTCGGGGTCTCACTGCACAACCTTCACGTGCTGCACCGGGGAATCAATCCGTACGACCGTTACCGATATCTGTTCACAGGCGAGACGGACGAGAGTCCGCGTCGAGACGAAATAGATCCGGCGGAGGTCGATTGGGTGGGTTATGAGCATCCGGCGGCGCTCATCGCCAAACGCGAGTCGGGCGAGCTCACCTTCATCGACGGTTTCTTCGACGATCTGGACGTCGCGCTGCGATTCTTCGCCGAGCGCCGTGCCCCACAGGCCGTTCCCGTGCCCGGAGCGCTCGACTCCCGTCCGCCTTCCTCCGTTCGGACGCGTGACCGTGCGGCACAGTGGGGGGCGCCGGACGTCACGGTCCCGTCGATCGTTCACGACCGCCTCCACAACGATGTGTTCACCGGTCGTTGAAGGACCGTCTGCTCGAAGGGGCGGCTGACTACACTTGGGCCGTGCTCCCGCCCATCCCGTTGGAACTCGTCGAATCGGTCCAGAGCGGGGATGTGGTCGCTTTCTGTGGTGCGGGACTTTCCGCCCTCGGCGGCCTGCCCACCGGATCCCAGCTGGCACGTGCCCTCGCCTCCCGCCTGGACGATTTCGACGGCAACCCCGACGATCTGACGGAGGTCTCCACCACCTACTCCGCCCTGCGGGGAAGGCACGCTCTCCTGTCATTTCTTCTCGATCGTGTCGAGCATGTGCCGGCCGCCCCCACCGACACGCATCGCACGCTGTGCGGGCAGCCGTTCGCCGCCTTCGTCTCCACGAACTGGGATCATTTCATCGAGCAGTCGCTCAGTTCACTGGGCATCGCGCACAGCGTGGTCGTCACCGACGGCGAGTTGCCCTTCATCCGTTCCGGGTCGGTGCCGGTGCTGAAGATCCACGGGACGCCGGCCCGGCCGGACACGATCGTGGTCACCGATCGCGACTACTACGACCTGTTCTCCGTCCAGCCGGGAATCGCATCGGTGCTCAACGGCTATTTCGCCACGAAGACGCTGCTGTTCCTGGGCTACGGACTGAACGACCCCGATTTCAAGCGGCTTTACTACACGCTCGGCCGCCGCTTCGGCCCGCTGCAGCGGCGCGCCTACGCGGTTCAGCTGCGTCCGGCGGCGACGGCCGTGAGCGTCTGGCGCGAACAGCGACTCGACGTCATCGACCAGGACGTGAAGGAGTTCGCCGTCGAGCTCGCGAGGGCGACCGGGCTGCCGTCATAGGGCGGACCCCGCGGAGTTTCGTGGCACGTCGGCGGGGTGAAGGAAGGCGGAGACGGCGTTGGTCAGCATGAAGGCGTCCTCGGAAAGCGCGATCATGCCCGTCCGCTCCTCCAGCACTCCTGACCGGCAGAGACGGCGCGTCTTGTCCCGAAGCTCCCCGAGCCGGAGGCTCTCCACGGCATCCGCCTCCACCAGGGGCACGGGCGTCCCCGAGCGGAGCCCCACGATGATCCGGCGGATCTCGACATCCTCGGCCGTCAGCCGGAACACCGTGTTCAACCGATCGTCGATCTCCGTCCAGGAGACGTGAGGCGCCGACAGCACCCGTTTGTAGCCGTCGACGTCCCGTCCGCGCTGGACGAACCCGCCCGGCAGGAAGGAGTAACTGCCCGAGCCGAAGCCCAGGTGGCGAAACTCCCTGCACCTGTGCACCGTCCAGCGGTGCCGGTGCTCCTCGCCGCGGACGAACGTGGTCCCCGCCCCCGGAACGTAGCCCATGCCGTAGAGCCCCTGCTGGATCGTCCAGAGTGCTTCGATCACCGCGTCGGCACTCGGCATCTCATGCGGCCTGCGCCGCAGCACGGGGATCTCCTCCACGTCCCACAGCTGGTAGACGCTCACACTCGGAAGTGAGAACCCCAGCTCTCGAAGATCGTGGACAGCCTCCAGGATCTCCACGGCCTGGCCCGCCACCGTGCACTCCTCCCGCGGGTAGCCCAGGATGAAGTCGACGTTGTAGCTGGGAAGAAGGCAGTCCGCGGCCCTCAGCAGCTCGATGACCGCCCGCTTCGTGCTACCGCGCCCCATTCTTCGCAGCGCATGGTCTCTCCACGCCTGTATGCCGACGCTGATCCGGGTAATGGGCAGGCGGGTCCGCGTGGCGAGTGCCCCCAGGAACGAGGTCCAGTAGGCGGCATCACGACCGGCGTCGGGAGCGCACTCGATCGTGGCCTCCACCGGCACGCCCTGCGGCGCGAACACGGCGACCCGGTCAAGGAGCCTGTTCAGCTGCTCGATCCGCAGAACACTCGGCGTCCCGCCTCCGATGTAGAGGGTGGACATCCGCGGAGACCCCAGAATCCCAAGGTGGTCACCGAACTCCCCCAATTCCCTGAGCAGCGCCGAAAGATAGCTCTCCAGCTCCCCGTCGTCACGAAGGAGGCTCCTGTGCAGACTGCAGAAATTGCAGTTGATCCGGCAGAAGGGAATATGTAGATACATGCTGAAGTCGGCGAACTCACCGATGACGTGGCGGTCAAGGCCCCCCGGAACGCTCAGTTTGCGAGCGAAATAGGGAGGAGGGTAGGTGTAGGTGAAATTGTGGAGCGACGGAGTGACGGCCGATGAGATTTCGCGCAGTTGATCTCGATGCCACAATCGATTCTCCGCTCAGGGCTCCTGAGCATCAATCGTCGCCCGCGGACCGTGTGGCGTCAAGGGCGCTTGGAGACCGGCGACCGGAGAAAAACGGAAGGGATTCCTCGACGAACAGGAGACCGTCATCCCCGGCCACAGGCCGCTCAATAGTTTTCGGTGGCCACCACCGGTTCCCAGAGATCACGAGATCGCGCGTCCGACTTTCCCGGACACCAGCTCTCGAAGACACACCGATTCGGGGTGGGGGACGCCAGGTAGGAGTGAAAGGAGTCGTTCTCGACCCGTTGGCTCACACAGAGCGGGGCGTTCCTGCAGCAGCTGCGAGCGTGTGCCCACAACAGCACGTCGAAATCGAACATGGGCATACCCGCGAGCCCCGGCAACTCGCTGCACACCCGCATCGAAACCTCCCGGACGACCGTTTCCACAGCGGGGCTCACCTTTCGCTGGTCGCGGAGCCGACGGGCGACGTCGTCATCCAGAACAGTGATGCAGCCCGTACGGAGCAGGATGCGCATCCGGTGGTAGTCAATCATCGGCAGAATATTGTGCTGATCCGCTATCTTCCATCGGCCGGAGAAGTGAACGGTCATCAGGAAGGCACTGCTCTTTTTGTGCAGGGGATCCCGGAAGGCGGACAGCCGCTCCAGCAGGGCGTAGACGCCGCTGTCACCGCCAACGGTGTGCTCCGCCTCCTCAAGCAGGAGACTCACGCTGCCCTCGAAGGCACGCAGCAATTCCGATGAGGTGGTGCGGAGTATCTCCGCACGTCGGGACAGGTCGGCGAGCTTGACCTCCGCCTTTTCCGCGTGCCCGACGAGGATGGCCGTGAGCCCGGCCTCCGTGATGTCCTCCATCGCCTCGGGGCTCAGCGTTCCCGGGCTCTCGACCGCCTGCCGGGTGAAGGCCCTGAGCAGAAAGTCCCAGCCCTTGTAGTAGTCTCCCGAGAAATACCCCGCCAGGCCGCCCTTCGTGGCGTGGCATATCGCGGACGCCCATAGATACGCCCGGAAGGCGGTCTCGTCCTCGACCTCCACCTGCGGGGTCAGTTGCGCGGAGAAGTCCGCCGCCAACGGTAGCCGCCCGAGAGTTCCGGCCAGGAGTCTGATCCTGTTCTCGTCGATGACGACAGTGCCCGTCTCCATCACATGCGCCATGAGTGGCCTCCCAGTTCGCGCTAGGCTGATTCCGGACGATCGCCCTCGGGGTTTTAAAGGGAGTACGCCATGCGGAATCCCACGTATTCGTTACGGGTCTCCGGGGCGAGGGAGTATTTGTTGCTGACCGCGCTGGCCCCTTCCGCGGAGCCCGCCCACGAACCACCGCGGGCACATTTGTGCTCTCCCTGCTCCGGACCGGCCGGATTGTGTGTCCGGTCGATGTCATGCTGCGGCGCCCACCAGTCCTGCACCCAGTCGAAGGTGTTTCCACACATATCGGCGACCCCATGGGGACTGTCACCACCTGCTGGGGAATATTGCCCGATCGGGGTGGTGCGTCCGGGACCTCCGATTCGCGTGTTTCCTTTCTTCGGGTCATGGTCGTCGCCCCACGACCATAGTCGTTTCACCTTGCCGACGGGGTCCCAACCTGCCGCCATCTCCCACTCCGCCGCCGTCGGAAGCCGGGCGGAAATTCCGAATTCACGCCCATACCAGCGACAGTAGGCATTTGCCTCGTGCCAGCTCACCTGGGTCACCGGATGCTCCGTGATGCGTTTCGGCGGCGCCTCACCGCGCCAGTGTTCCGGCGAGCGGAGCCCGGCGGCCCGGATGAATTGGAAATATTCGAGATTGGTGACGGGAAAGCGCTGGATGGCGAAAGACGATACATAGGCACGATATTCCGGTCGAGAATGCTCGAATCTACCGTCGTCAGTACCGAACACGAACTCCCCGCCCGTTATCGTGACGAACATGTCGGCCGCCGGCGGTGGATGATCCTCTGCGGCGAGCATCCTGGCCGCGGTACGGCGGGTCGCCGGATAGTCACTGCTCAGCGCGCGCTTCAGAAGTTCGCGTCCTGCGGGGTCCCGCGTTTCGGACAGCCAGTGCAACACGGCCAGCTGAAGCCCCGGATCGGGTGCCGCCACGATCCGGTGAAACTCCTGCCAGATGTCGAGGCCGGAGGTGACGGCCCTCTCGGCCCACCAGCCGACATCCTCATCACGGTCGAGAGCGGCCAGCAGCATCAGCCGTGCCTGGCCGGGTGTGAGGTCGAGTTCCTCCCGATGTCTCTCGATCGTGGTCCACTGGATCTGGCCCGGCAGGACCCCCAACCGGTCGAAGTCCATCACCGACTGATTCAGGATCTGCCGCGCGTACTTCCGCTCCACGTCCTCGGGCTCGATCCAGGCCCAGATCTTGCCGGCCAGGATGTCGTGGGCCAGTTCGTACAGTCGGTCACGTCCGTGGATCGGCCGGACGACACGCCTTTTCGTGAGCTCCTGCAGGGCGTCCTGCAAGGTCTCGGCGGAGATGCCGAGGCGACGCGTCATGGTGTCGCGTTCGATCTCCTTGGCGGTCATCGCCGCTTTCGTCCTATCGGGTCCGACCATGCACTTCAGTACGGCCTTCGCCGTCTCCCTGCGGTCAGGATCGAGATCCTCCAGCGTGTGGTCGAGGTATTCGGCGAGAATCCCCGGGGTTCCACCCAGCCGTTCGTAGGTGGCGAGCCGGAGCACGCCGGAATCCGGAGAGTCGGCCCGGTGGAGCATGTGGCAGACGATCTGGAGATGCGCCGGATCGATCCCGCCGTCGTCCAGGTCACGGAGAAGCCGGTCGAGCAGGTCGGCCTCCGTCCCTATGCCGAAACGCCGCTCCGTGGCCGAGAGGAACTCCGTGGCCTGGGCATGGGACAGCCGCCGCACCCAGTAGCGATTCTTGAAAACGGCGTCCATGGGTGGTTCGAGTTCCAGCAGACAGTGCAGGAAGTCCTCCCTGATGACCACGACCACGCGGAGGTCGAGCAGGTCACCGGTGAGGCATTCGTCGAGCTGCCGGGCGAACTCCGCGCGTGAGTCCGGGCCCACCCGGATGAAGAACTCCTCGAACTGGTCGATGACGACGACCGTCGGCCGGTCGCGAAGCACCGCTCGCAACTCGCCGTACAGGTTCTTTCCCTCCGAGGACTCGTCACCCTGAGGGCGTACGGCGGAGAGGATCTCCGTCGCCGGATGCTGGAGTGCCCGGACGGTGTAGGTGTCGAACCCCTGGGCGTGCAACCTCGGCACCAGGCCCGCGTTTATCAGCGAGGTCTTCCCGACACCGGACACACCGGTGATGAGCACGAAAGGGCTGCTCGCGACCATCGCCGCGATGAGCGCGGAATCCGCGTCGCGCCCGAAGAAGACCTCGGCGTCCCCTTCCGTGAAGTAGTCGAGGAACTTGAACGGTTTCGTCCGCGTCCGGGGGCGCTCAGCGGTCCGCACCCGGAGCGAGCGTCCACGCGGGGCGCCCTCCTGCGCCAACTGCGACAGCGACCGGCGTACAGGGCCCGAGACGAGGTCGTACCCGCGGTGGCGCCACACCGCGGCCGACGCCTCCGACTCCTCCTCGGCCAGGATGTACCGACGCCGGGAGTATGTCGGCGAGGTCTGCAGCAGGGTGTGGACCATTTCCAGAAAGGGATCGTCCAGCCGGTATCCGACGAAGACCAGGGTCTTGGTCATCAGGATTCCCCGCACGATGATGCCGACCTGGTCGATCGCCGTCGAAAGCCACATGAGCCGGTCCTGGCTGACGACGAGTGAATCCGGCTGGGAGACGCAACCGGCGAGTTTGATGAGCCAGGGGCGGTGATCGTCTGTCGCGTAGGCGGCGTTGACGGGATCGGCGATCACGGTGTGCTGATTGCGACCGGCTGCGCTCAACGCCATTTCAGCGCTATACGAGACACTTGTGGATATAAGCGCCTCTGTGGCCAGCTTCGCGGCGAGCACGAGTTCCTCGCCGACTTCCGGATTCGTGGCCCCCAGTTCCTCTCGAATCAGCCGGCCCAAGGCATGTCGCCCGCGCAGCGCCTCATATTGCGAGGCGAGGATCGGAAGGTCGCGGTGGGTGGGATGTCGCGGCGCATCGCCACCCAGCCGACGGGCGATTGCCGTCACCATCTGCTCAGGAGTGGCCGGCCCTGCGGGACGCCCGGCGTTCAGCCCGTCACCGACGACAGGTACGACCTCTCCGGCGGCCGCGGCCTCCAGAAGTTCCGCCGGCAATCTTCGCATATGACATCACCAGCCCGTCAGTACGCGAAAGTTCACAAACCGCACTACAGCGACAAAGTCCCTGCTCCGGATAGTCGTGAGGTGCACACCCGGCGACGATTCTGACTAGGCGCACGATATCACCCGCTCCCCGGAGTTACCGGCGACCGGACATAACACTCCAGCGAACGACCTTCCCCGCGGCGTCATCCCGCGGATACCTTAATGAGTTCAAGAAATCGCCTGTCGCAGGTCAAAACAAGTGAGGGACATGACAACGCCACACCAGCCGCCGTTGCTTCGGGAGTTCATCGACATTCCCGAGGGGATGAGCGACAGCGATTTCGTGCTCAAACTCGCCGAGGGGGTGACCGACGCCGAGTCGACGCTCCGCGACTACGTCATCACCGAGGACCTGGTCGCGAACTTCGATCGAGCTCTCGGGCTGATCAAGGCGGCGGTCACCGGGCACAGCTCGAAGGCCGCCTACCTGCACGGATCGTTCGGCGCCGGTAAATCCCACTTCATGGCCGTGCTGCACGCGCTGCTGCGCGGAGAGAAGACCGCGCGAGAGCGGGTGGAGTTCGCCGGGCTGCTGGCCAAGCACGACTGGCTGGTCGGCAGGCGCTTCCTGCTTGTACCGTTCCACCTGCTCGACGCCAAGTCGCTGGAGCACCGGGTGCTGGGACGCTACGTCGACTACGTCCGCTCCCTCGAACCCGACGCGCCCATCCCCTCCGTACACCGCACCGACGCCCTGCTGGCGCAGGCGGCCCACCTGCGCGCGCGGATCGGCGACGAGGCGTTCATCCAGGGGCTCCCCGGTGGCGACGAGGTCGACGAGTGGGGCGACCCCAGGCCGTCCTGGACCTCCGAGCAGCTCGACTCCGCCTTCGCCGGGTCCCACGCCGACGCCTCCGACGGCCACGACGAGCATCCGATCGTGCTCACCGCCGAGGACGAGCTCCGGCGCAAGCTGGTGAACGAGCTGCTGCAGACCTGGAACACGGGGTTCTTCACCAACGCCAAGGAGGACGCGGAGGGGTTCGTCTCCCTGGACCGGGGTCTGCTGGAGATCAGCAGGCACGCCAAGGACCTCGGCTACGACGCGCTCATCCTCTTTCTCGACGAGCTCGTCCTCTGGCTCACCAACTCGGTGGGCGATCCGAAGTTCGTGTCCCGCGAGGTACAGAAGATCACGAACTTCGTGGAGTCCGGCGACGCGACCCGCCCGATCCCGGTCATCAGTCTCATCGCCCGCCAACGCGACCTGCGCGACCTGATCGGCGAGGAGGTGGTCGGCGCCGTCGAGCTGGGCTTCCAGGACACCCTCGACCTGGCCAAGAGCCGCTTCGACACCATCACGCTGGAGGACCGCAACCTGCCGGTGATCGCCCAGCAGCGGCTGCTCACCGCGAAGGACGACGCGGCCGCCGCCGCACTGGCCCGCGCGTTCGACCAGACCAGCAAGGTCAGGCGCGAGGTGTGGGACACCCTGCTCGGCTCCGGCAACGCCACCGGCGCCGATATCGACGCCTTCCGCAGGACCTATCCCTTCAGCCCCGCCTTCATGGACACCCTCGTCCACATCTCCAGCGCGCTCCAGCGCTCCCGTACGGCGCTGAAGCTGATGCGGCGGATCCTCATCCGCCGCCGTGACGACCTGCGACTGGGCGACCTGATCCCGCTCGGCGACCTCTACGACGTGATCTCCGAGGGCGGCGACGAGCCGTTCACCCAGAAGCTCAAGGTCGAGTTCGAGGCCGCGCAGAAGCTGTATGACACCAAGCTCCGCCCGTACCTTCTGGGCCGCTACGGCGACCTCACCGAGGACGAGATCGCCAGGGTGCGGCGCGGCACCGAGACCGAGCCCCGGCTGGCCGGGCGGGTGCGAGCGTTCACGGGCGACGACCGGCTGATCAAGACGCTGCTGCTCTCCGCGCTCGCGCCGACGGTGCCCGCGCTGCACAACCTGACCGCGAGCCGCCTCGCCGCCCTCAACCACGGCAGCGTCACCAGTCCGATCTCCGGTGGCGAGGTCGGGCTGGTGGCACGCAAGGTCGAGGAGTGGGCCGGTCAGTTCAACGAGATCAAGTTCGCCAAGGCCGACGATCCGGGGGTCGGCCTCGAACTCGTCGGCGTCGACATCGACTCCATCCTGGACAACGCCCGCAACGCGGGAGCCGACACCACCGGCACCAGGAAGAACCTGATCAGGAAGCTCCTGTACAGGGAGCTTGGCGTGACCGAGACCGAGCAGTACGGCGGCGACCGGTTCGAGCTCGCCTGGCGCGGCAGCAAGCGGTCCGTGGAGGTCGTCTTCGGCAACATCCGCGACCACGACGACCTCAGGGACGACGCCTTCCACCCGGCCGACCCGACGAGCTGGCGGGTCATCGTCGACTACCCGTTCGACGAGGGCGACTACACCCCTGCCGACGACCGCAACCGGGTGCAGATCATGTTCGCGAACGGCTTCCGCGACCGCACGCTCTGCTGGGTGCCCGCCTCCCTGTCCGCCGAGCGCACCCAGGACCTGCGCAGGCTGGTGACGATCGAGTACGCCCTGCACGGCAAGCGGTTCGACGAGGTCGCCAAGGATCTCAACCCGACCGACCGGCACCGGGCCCGCCAGACCCTCACCGGCCAGGGCGTCGTGCTCTCGAACAAGCTGGCCGAGACACTCCGGCAGGCGTACGGCCTGACCGGCAAGCAGCAGGGCGACGTCGTCACCGGCTTCGACGACCACCTGCTCTCGCTGTCGGAGGAGCTGAACCCCCGCCTGCCCTCCGGCGCGTCGCTGGCGGACGCGATGGCCGGCCTGGCCGGGCAGATGCTGACCTGCCAGTTCCCCGCCCACCCCGACTTCGACCCCGACCACGTCGGCGGCGCCGCCGTGGTCAAGGCGGCCGACGCCAGGCTGGTGCTCGACTACGTCCGCAAGGCCGTCGAGGCGTCCGACGGGCGGGTGGAGGTCGACAAGCCGCACCGCGCCACGATGCGCCGCGTCGCCAACCCGCTGCTGCTCGGCGAGATGCACGAGGCCGCGTTCGTCCTCGGCTCGCACTGGCGCGGCCACTTCAACCGGTGCGCGGCGCAGGACCGGGTGACCGGTGACCTCAAGATCCCCGTGCTGCTCGACTGGATCGACCGGCCGGAACGGCGTGGCCTGGACCGGCTCGTCGCCTACCTGGTGATCGCCTGTTTCGCCGAGCAGACCGACCGGTCCTGGACCCAGCACGGCGGCCCGGTCAATCCGGAACTCGCCCAGATCAGGGACGACATGGCGCTCCGCGAGGAGAGCCTGCCCGGCGAGAAGGTCTGGGATACCGCGCGCCGACGGGCGATGGAGATCTTCGGCCGGAACCCTCCCGCCGCGCGCCGGGCGCGGCTGGCCGGGCTCTTCGCCCGCGAGCTCTCCGACGACGCGCGCCGCCACCGCGACGCGGCGCACGACCTGGTGGCCGAGCTGGAGAACCGCGGGGACATGCTCGGACTCGACCTCGACGCGAGGGAGGGGCGGCTGCGGACCGCCCGTCAGGCCGCCGACCTGCTCGACGGGCTGGGGTCGCGGCACGGCAAGCTGGAGATCATCGAGCAGCTCGCGTCCGCCGACGTCGGCGAGGCCCCGCAGCGGGTGGGCAAGAGCATCAAGAGCGCGGCGGCGGTGGTGACCGCCCTGCGTACCGCCCGCTGGGACAACTTCGCCCACCTCGCCGACCTGAGCGAGCCGTTCAGCGCCAGGGCCGAGCTGATCGTCGGCGAGCTGCGCCAGGCGGCTCTCGCCGACGAGCTGACCCTCCCGCTGGCTCCCGCGCTGGCCCGGGCGGGCTCGGCCGCGGGAGACCTGATCCGCGAGGCGATCCGCCGCCGGGACCCCGTCCCGGATCCCGTCCCGGACCCCATCGGTCCCGGCCCCGTCCCCAAGCCCCCGCCCGGCCCTCGGCCGGAGGTCATCTACAGCGGGCCGGTCTCGCGGCTGGAGGAGCGGTTGTCGCAGCTGCTCACGGACGCCCGTACCCTCGCGGAGGCGCACCCCGACCTGGAGCTGAGACTCACCGATCTACTCACCCAGGCGCGCGCCCTCGCGAAGGCGGATCCCGGCGCCGACGTCGAGATCTCCATGCGATCGGTCCCCCGCCGGTGAGCCCGGCCTCGGTCGCCTCACGGCCGCTGCCCATCACCATCGCCGCCCTGGAGCAGGAGGTCGCCCGGCTGCTGCGCAGGTACGCCAAGAGCGACCAGCGGGTACTGCTCATCCGGGCCGCCCCCGACTGGGCGGGTGCGGACGAGATCACGCTGAACGGCCGGACCGTACGCATAGCCGCGTGCGTGTCGCCCCTGGCGGTCATGGAGCAGGTCATGACCCACCTGGATCGCGACGACGACAGCGGCCGCGAAGGCGAAGGCGGCGACGGCGACGGCGACGGCTCTGTGCTGGTCGTACTCACCGACGCGGAGGAGAGCACGCTCGGAGTCGGTCTGCTGAGCAGGGTGATCCGGCAGCGGATCTTCGTCGTGGAGCCCTGGCGGCTGGTCGAGGAGAGCTTCGGCGCCCAGCGGACGGACCCCCGGCTGGTGGCGGAGGGCTGGGCGGCCGAGGCCCTGATCGACGCGATGCCCCCCGGCGGGTGGCCACGACTGACCGGCGCCATGCTGACCCGGGAGATCGCACTCGGGCAGCTCGCGGCCCGGCGGCTCCGCCTCGACCGGCTGGGCATCGGCGCCGACGAGCTGAGCGCGGCCGCGCTGCTGCTCTGGAGTTCGGACCCCGCCGCGGTCGAGGCGTTCCGCGGCCTGCGGGAGACCGAGCGCGAGGGCCTGCGGTCGTGGCTTCGTGAGACCACCGGCAGCACCGTCGACGTGCTGTTCCAGCTCGTGGACGGCGGCCACGCCGCCGACGCCCTCGCGCTGGGTCTGGTCTGCGGCGCGCTCTGGAACCCCTCAGCGGAGGGCGTCGCGCAACGCGCCCAGGGAGGCGCGCTCGCCTACATCTCGGCCATGAGCGCGGACACGTCCGCGCGCGGTGGCCCGCACCCCTCGGTGGAGGATGCGAGCATCCGCGCCTTCGCCGCCACCGCCGAGCGTTTCGTGGCCTGGCTGCTCCGCGACGGGGGTGACGCGGGCGAGGCACGCCTGGCGCACGCCACCCTGGAACGGGCCGAGGACCTCGTCGGCCAGTTCGGCGCCAGGGCCGCCGCCCGGCACAGCGACCTGCTCGGCTCCGGCTTCGAGGACAGGCTCGACGACGTCGCGTCCGCGCTGTCGGCGGCGCTCGAAAAGCGCTCCGCACCAAGCCTGGCGGTGCTGGCCGACACGGTCGCGGGACTGCGGACGCACGTGCTCGCCAGGGCGGAGAGCCACCGGGTGCGCCGCGCCGAGATGGCTCAGCGACTCCTCCAGTGGCTGGTGCGGCCACATGTCACGGCCGAACGGGTCAGTGGCGTCGGCCCGGCCGTGCAGGCACAGATCGACGAGTGGGGCTGGGTCGACCGTGCCCGCGACGACCTCTGGCTCGGTGAGCCGCACCACAGACCTTTGAAGGAGGCGTACCGGAGACTCCACGACCTCGTCCGCACCCGGGGAGACGAGCTGAACAGGGCGTTCGCCGCGAAGCTCTCCGCCTGGACCGCCACAGGACCCGGTGACCTGCTCACCGTCGACACCGTGCTCCCGCGCGTGGTGGCGCCCCTCGTCGCGGACAGGTCCGACCGAAGCCGTCCGCTGCTGTTCGTCGTCCTGGACGGGATGAGCGCCGCCGTCGCCACCGAACTGGCCGAGGAGCTCCGCGAGCGGAACTGGGAGGAGTACGACCCGGTTCCGGGCTCCGGAGGCCGGGCACGCAGGCGCGCGGTGGTGGCGGCGATCCCCACCATGACCAGGGTCTCCCGGGCCAGCCTGTTCGCCGCCCGCCTCGTCACGGGGGACGCCGCCGAGGAACGCAAGGCATTCGAGAACCACCCGTTCTGGAAGGGGCGGAAGGTCCGGCTGTTCCACAAGGGCAGCCTCTCCGGCTCCGCGGGCGACTCCCTGGGAGAGGAACTGACCACGGCGCTGGAGGACGTGTCGACACATGTCGGCGTGGTGCTGAACACGATCGACGACACGCTGGACAAGGGCAGGGGGCGGATCGACGACGCGTGGGGGGTGGCCGACGTCGGCATCCTGCGCACCCTGCTGCACCACGCCCGGCTCCAGGGCAGAGCGGTCATCCTGACCAGCGACCACGGTCACGTGCTGGAGCGGGGCGGCACGCTGCGTACCGTCCCCGGTCCCCGCTCGGCCCGCCACCGCGACGCCGGAGCGCCGGTCGGCGAGGGCGAGGTGGAGCTCACCGGTCCGAGGGTGGCGGGTGGGCGTCTCGTCGCGCTCTGGGACCCCTACCTGCGCTACCTGCCCGGTAAGGCCGGTTACCACGGTGGTGCCTCGCTGGCCGAGGTCACGGTCCCGCTGCTCGCGTTCCTCCCGCTCGGCTCCTCGGTGCCCGACGGGTGGCGGGCCCTGCCCGACCAGCGTCCCGAATGGTGGTCGCTGGAGGCAGCACCCTCGCCACCCCCGCCGCCCTTGCCGTCCCCGGTGCCGCAGGCCCCCGCCGGACCCCGTACCAAGGGCAGGAAGGCCCCGCAGGTCGCACAGGGCCCGACGCTGTTCGACGACTTCAAGGACTTCGAGGATGGGGCGGGCTCGGCCGCGGTCGACGAACCCGCGACCTCGAACCCGAACGAGACCCTGGTGACCGAGCTGCTCGCGACCGAACTGTTCGCGGCGCAACACCAGATGATGCCGCGCAGGGTGCAGAAGGCGAAGATCCACGCCGTGCTGCTCGCCCTGCTGGACGCGGGCGGCCCGCTCCCCCTTCCCGTCGTGGCCCAGCGCGCGGGGGAACACACCGTACGGGCGGCGGGGTTCGTCGCCACGCTCCAGCGGATCCTCAACGTCGACAACTATCCGGTGCTCTCCATCACCGACAATGGCCGGAGCGCCCGGCTCGACGCACATCTGCTGAGAGAGCAGTTCGGGCTCGGAAACCCGAGAAAGTGAGAGGACGGCCTTCGTGACAGCAGACGTGTCGGTGAGTGCCGTCCGGCGGCGCGAGGTGATCGACGCGCTCCGGCAGGGTGCCGTGCCGCAGGCGGGTCTCGACCTGCTCGCGGTCGGTCTCGGCCGGTTCGGCGACACCGTCGGCGACGAGCTGGACACCCTGGCCTCCGGCGGCTCGGTCTTCAAGGCGGTCAGGGGTGAGTACGGCTCGGGGAAGACCTTCTTCACCCGCTGGCTCGCCGAGCAGGCCAAGCGCAGGGGCATGGCGACGGCCGAGGTCCAGGTTTCCGAGAACGAGACCCCGCTGCACCGGCTGGAAACCGTCTACCGGCGACTGACCGAACGCCTCTGCACGGCGAGCTACCCGCCCAGCGCCCTGCGGCCCGTCGTGGATGCGTGGTTCTACGTGCTCGAAGAGGACGCGCTCACCGCGGGCGCCGACCCCTCGGAGCTCGGGCAGGCTGTCGAGGACCTGCTCGCCGAACGGCTGGCCGGGGTGAGCCGGTCGGCGCCCACCTTCGCGGCGGCCCTGCGCGGTTACCGGGGGGCCTCGGCCGCCGGGGACGCGGCGACCGCCGACGCGATCCTGGCGTGGCTGGGCGGCCAGCCGAACATCGCCGCCGCCGCGCGTCGCACGGCCGGCGTCCGAGGCGATCTCGACCACTTCGGCGCGCTGGGTTTCGTCCAGGGGCTGCTGACCGTGCTGCGCGACTCAGGCCATCCCGGCCTGGTGCTTGTGCTGGACGAGGTCGAGACCCTGCAACGGGTCAGGTCCGACGCCCGGGACAAGGCGCTCAACTCGCTGCGGCAGCTCATCGACGAGGTCCACTCGGGCCGCTTTCCCGGCCTCTACCTGCTGGTCACCGGGACGCCCGCCTTCTTCGAGGGGCCGCAGGGCGCGCAGCGGCTGGCGCCCCTCGCTCAGCGGCTGGCCACCGACTTCACCGGAGATCCACGCTTCGACAATCCCCGGGCCATCCAGATCCGGCTGCCGGGCTTCACCCTCGACTCCCTCGGCGAGCTGGGAACCCGGGTCCGTGACCTCTACGCCGCCGGAGCCTCCGTACCCGGCCGGATCGCCTCGGTCGTGGACGACGGCTACCTGGCGGACCTCGGCCGCGCGGTGACGGGAGAGCTGGGCGGCCGGGTGGGGGTCGCGCCGCGCCTGTTCCTGCGCAAGCTCGTCGACGTGATGGACCGCGTCGACCAGTTCGAGGAGTTCGACCCCCGGCGGCACTACGCGCTCACCCTGGCCGCCTCGGAGCTGACCGAGGTGGAGCGGAACGCGATGTCGGCGGACAGTGTGGAACTGGACCTGTGAGCGATCCGGTGCACCCCCCTCCGGCCCCCTCGGAGCCGACCGACACGGAAACAGGGTCATGAGCGACCTGGCGCCCCTGCACCCCACTCTGGCGCACCATGTCGTCAACACGCTCGGGTGGCCGTCGCTGCGCCCTCTCCAACAGCAGGCCCTGGGGCCGCTCGCCTCGGGGCAGGACGCTCTGCTGCTCGCGCCGACGGCGGGAGGCAAGACCGAGGCGGCCGCGTTCCCGCTGCTGTCGGCGATGGCCACGCAGCACTGGACAGGCATCTCGATCCTCTACGTGTGCCCGATCAAGGCGCTGCTGAACAACCTGCTGCCCCGGCTGGAGCGGTACGCGGAATGGCTGGGGCGCCGGGTCGCCCTCTGGCACGGCGACGTCACCTCGTCCAGACGGGCCGCGATCCTGCGTGACCCGCCCGACATCCTGCTCACCACGCCGGAGTCCCTGGAGTCGATGCTCGTCAGCACCAAGGTGGACCACCCGGTGATCTTCTCCGGGCTGAGGGCCGTCGTGGTGGACGAGGTACACGCGTTTGCAGGTGACGACCGGGGCTGGCATCTGCTGTGCGTCCTCGAACGACTCACCCGCGTCGCAGGCCGTCCGATCCAGCGTGTCGGTCTGTCCGCGACGGTCGGCAACCCCACCGAGTTGCTGGCCTGGCTCCAGGGATCGAGCCACGGCAACCGTACGGGAGAGGTCATCTCACCATCCGGTGAACCGTCCGGATACTCTCCGGGTTCGGCCGACCCGTCCCCGCCCTCTCACGACCCGTCCGCTTCTTTCGGTCCGCCCTCAAGCCCTCCGACCTGTCACGACTCCCTTTCCGCCCTACCCGGGGGTTCTCCCGCCCTCGCCGATCCGTTCGGAGGCTCCCCCGGCGGCCCGCCTCCGGGTGATGTCGAGCTCGACCACGTGGGCTCCGTCGCGAACGCGGCCAAGGTCATCGCCGCACTGCACCGAGGGGAGAAAAGACTCGTCTTCTGCGACTCCCGGCAACTCGTCGAGGAACTGGGCACCCGGCTGCGCACGCTGGGTGTGACGGTGTTCCTCTCCCATGCCTCGCTGTCCGTCGAAGAACGCCGCCGGGCCGAGCACGCCTTCGGCGAGGGCCGGGACTGCGTCATCGTCGCCACCTCCACCCTCGAACTGGGCATAGACGTCGGTGACCTGGATCGGGTCATCCAGATCGACGCGCCCTCCACCGTGGCCTCCTTCCTTCAGCGTGTCGGCCGTACCGGGCGGCGTCCCGGCTCCACGCGCAACTGCCTCTTCCTCGCCCTCGACGAGCAGGGACTGCTCCGGGCCTCGGGGCTGCTCCGTCTCTGGGGGCGACACTGGGTCGAGCCGGTCACGCCCCCGCCCGAACCGAGGCACATCGTCGCGCAGCAGTTCCTCGCCCTGTGCCTGCAGGAGTATCGGATCGGAGACCGTACCTGGCCCGAGTGGTGGCCGGGCCTCGAACCCTTCGGTGCCGAGGCGGCACCGATCCTGCGGCACCTCGTCTCGGCGGGGTTCGTCGACACCGACGGCGGCATGCTCTTCATCGGTCCGGCCGCGGAAAAGGCGTTCGGGCACCGTCATTTCATGGAGCTCACCACCGTTTTCACGGCGTCGCCCCAGTTCACGGTCCTGCACGGCCGTGCCGAGATCGGCCGCGTCGACCCGTCGCTGCTCTGCGACCACCGCGAGGGACCCCGGCTGCTCCTGCTCGCCGGCCGGAGCTGGCAGGTCACCTGGATCGACTGGAAACGCCGCCGTTGCTTCGTCGAGGCGGCGGAGCACGGCGGACGCGCCCGATGGCAGTCGGGCGGCCTTCCGCGGGGGACGTCCTTCCAGCTCATGCAGGCCATCCGGGAGGTGCTCCTGGGCGCGCCCCCTCCCGTACGGCTGACCCGTCGCGCCGTCGACGCGCTGGCCGACGCGCGGGAGCGGCATCTGGACGTCGTCCACCCCGGCGGTTCGGTCATCGTGCGCGGGGACGACGTGCGCTGGTGGACCTGGGCCGGGTATCGCGCCAACCTGACCCTGCGGAGCACGCTCGCCTCGGTGGCCGACCCCAAGCAGCAGGTGACCGACGCCTGGCTGCGCCTTCGGACAGACGTATCCAAGGAAAGCTGGACCTCCGCCCTGCGGGACTCGGCCGAAGGACTGTGCCTACCGGAACCCGACCCCGGAGCACTGGAGGGCCTGAAGTTCAACACCGCCCTGCCCGCACGACTCGCCGAGCGCACCCTGGCCGCCCGCCTGGCGGACTTCGACGGAGCCCGCGCCGTCTTGAACCAGCAGCACCGTTTCTCCGTCTCCAGCGGTTGAGGTGTCGCGGCAACGAGTGTTCCGGTCGTCAGCGGTGATGACAATCTGGTCACGAGCCTGTTCGTCGAGCACCACCGTAAATATGACGTCGGGTGCTGCGGTGAGCGCGACTGGACGATCCTTTTCCGGTCCATCGGGACGACAAGGTCTCACACCTCGAGCTCATCCGGAAAATCGTCACTATATGTCCATAGATGTCCTAGTAGCGAGCATTGGTCAATGGATGCGTTGACTACTGGTTGATTAAAACTGAAACACCTAGTTCGAGAGTGACTGTCTGTTCTTGGTCGTAGCCGTGGTGCTACGGTGTCTGCCTGTTCACGCTCTGCTGTTGAAACGGCACCGCATGGCCGTCCCGCCGTACAGGGAACAGCAGGTTCGACGCGGCCCTGTCATGCCCTGCCGCCACCCCCGAGGACGCCGATGTCAGTAGATGCACCCCACCGGGCGCGGAGAAGGTTTTCACCGAGGGAACTGGTGGTCCTCGCCGCTCTCGGCACCATGGTCATTACGGCCTGCGCGTGGTTGTGGGCGATATACGCCGCCCCCTATGAGGCCAGAGGGCTGATGGCACTCGTCGGCGGGGTCTCGGCCCTGCTGCTGTCGGGCGCCGTCGCCGCCGCCGTCCACTACGCCGGCACCGGTAACCGGCTGCGTGAGCAGGCCGAATGGGCCGGCGCGCGGTTCACCTGGCTGGAGCGGGAAACGCTGCGGATGGCCGAGGAGTCGCTGCCCTCGCTGGGACGTCAGGTGCGCGAAGGCGCCTCGGTCGCCGACGCGCTCTCCCAGATGCCGCAGCCTCCGGAAGGCCCGCTGCGGCACCTGCTCGGCTCGGCCGGGCACGAGCTCGAACTGCTCGAACGCGAGCGCGCCGCCGCCCAGGTGTCCCGTGAGACGACCGAGGACGAGATCTCCCGGCTGATCGACGACACGCTGCCGGAACTGGTCAGGCGGATCCAGACGAACCGGATGTCGGTGAGCGCCGCACTGGCCGAGATACCCCAGCCGGAGCACGAGCCGCTGCGCGACCTGCTGCGCGAGACGGCGCGGCAGCTCTCCGAGAGCGAGCGCAGGGGCACCGCCGTGATGGCGGCGTGCGCCGGGGCCGCGGCCCGCGTGCAGGCACAGGCCACCAGCCTGCTCGCCCGGCTGCGCGAACTGGAGGAGCAGTACGGCGATGACGAGGAGGTGTTCGCCGATCTGCTGGACCTGGACCACCGCATCTCCCAGGTGAGCCGGCTGGCGGACAACGTCGCGCTGCTGAGCGGCGGTCGTTCCGGACGGCGGTGGACCCGGCCGATCGTCATGGAGAGCGTCCTGCGCGGCGCGATGGGCCGCATCGGCGGCTACCGGCGCATCCGGCTGCACTCCACCAGCACCGCCGCCGTCGCGGGATACGCGGCCGAGGGCGTGATGCACGCGCTGGCCGAGTTGATGGACAACGCCGCCACGTTCTCGGCGCACGGCACCGAGGTCCACGTGTACGTGGACGAGGAGGACGCCGGCGTGGTGATCACGATCGAGGACAGTGGCCTGGGGATGCGCCCGCGCGAGCGGCAGCACGCCACCAGGATCGTGTCCGAGCCGCTCGACATGCGGACGCTGTCCGGCACCCGGCTGGGCCTGGCGGTCGTGGGACGCCTGGTCGACAAGTACGGCCTGACGGTCAGCTTCCGGTCGTCCGCCCGCGGTGGCATGGGGGTCGTGATGCTGATCCCGCGCCTGCTGATCACGCAGCCCCTGTCGATCACCGTGTCGCCCGACGCCGAGACTTTGGTCCGCCGCCCCGTGCGGGCCGCCGTACAAGCCGGCGTGCGGGCCACCGCGCAGGCACCGGCCATACCCGCGCAGGAGGGGCCGGCCGACGAGTCCGAAGACCTGCTGCCCAGGCGGCGCCGAGGGCAGACGCTGGCCGAGGCGACCAGGGCTCGGCAGGCGTCACCGGCCAAGCCCGCGCGCGAGGGGCGTGACTCGGCCGCGAGGTTCGCCGCGTTCCGCCAGGCCGGCGGTCGTGGACCCACGTCCCCTCAGGCCCCTTCCCCGGACCCGGGCGACTCTTGACACGTGTCCGCCGACCACCGGACATCTTTGGATTCACAGATGAGGAGGCAGGGGCCGTCCCTCCCGGGCCCGCGCCGCAGGGGCACCCCGTCGTTTCTATGAGCACAACCGACGCTTCGAACACCACCGATCGTGACTTCGACTGGCTACTGGAGAACCTCAAGAAGAAGACCCCGGGGATCAGGCATGTGCTGGTACTGACCAGGGACGGCCTGAAGATGAGCTTCACCGCCGGCCTCGGTCGGGACGGTGCCGACCAGCTCTCCGCCCTGGCCGCCGGGATCCAGAGTCTCTCGCTGAGCGCCTCCGCCGAGTTCGGGGACGGCATCGGAGCGGGGCAGGCGATGGTGGAGTTCGCCGGCGGACTGCTGCTCATCGTGCCGGCCGGGGACGGCGCCCACCTGGCCGTGGTGGCCGACGAGGACGGCGAGGTGGGGCTCATCGCGCACAACATGAACGAACTGGTGGAGCAGATCGGGGTCTACCTCACCGCGGCACCGCGGCAAACGAAGAACGGCGACGACCACGGATGACACGGCGAGCCATCGACCGAGAAGACCCCGACCGGCTCTACACGGTCACCGGGGGGCGTACCAGCGCCGATGAGAAGACCTTCGACTCCGTCTCCCTCATCGTCGCCGAGTGCGCCCCCACCCCCGGTATGCAGTCCGAGCACATCAAGATCCTGCGGATGGCCCAGCGGCCGACGGCGGTGGTGGAGATCTCGGCGGAACTGCGACTGCCGGTCAGCGTGGTGAAGATCCTGCTGCGCGACCTGCTGGACACCGGTCGCATCACCGTCCGTCATCCGTCGATCGCCGCACAGGCAGGACGACCGGATCCCGAAATCCTCAGGCAGGTGCTCGTTGCACTCCACAACCTCTGACCAGATGGCGGCCACCGCGCGAACGCCACTCCGCACGACCGCCGCGGACGCCCTGAAAATCGTGGTCGTCGGCGGGTTCGGGGCGGGAAAGACCACCTTGGTCGGCTCGGTGAGCGAGATCCGCCCGCTGAGCACCGAGGAGGTCATGACCCAGGCGAGCGTGGGCATCGACGACGCCAGCCAGGTACGGAACAAGTCGACCACCACGGTGGCCTTCGACTTCGGCCGGATCACGCTGAACGAGAGCAAGGTGCTCTACCTGTTCGGCGCGCCCGGTCAGCAGCGGTTCTGGTTCCTGTGGGACCAGTTGTTCGCCGGCAGCCTGGGCGCGGTCGTCCTGGTGGACGCCCGCCGCCTGGAGGATTCGTGGTACTCCATCGACCGGCTGGAACACCACCGGACCCCGTTCGTCGTCGCGGTCAACCGCTTCAGCGACGGGCCCTCCCTGGACGCGGTGCGCGAGGCGCTGGCACTGTCGCCCGAGGTCCCGCTCATCGACTGCGACGCGAGAGAGCGGTCCTCGTCCAAGCACGTGCTGATCACGCTCATCGAGCACCTCACCCGCACCTACGACCAGTCGCCCGCCCGAGAGAGCATGCCGTGACGAACTCCCCTCCCCTGCCCGACTCCACAGACCCGTCCGCCGGCTCGCCCGGATCGCAGAATCCCGAGCGGAGGCGGGAGTTGCTGGAGGGATACCCCGACCACGCCGATGCCGTACCCCTGTACGGGGCACTGATCGGCGACGACCCGACCGCGCTGTTCCAGGAGATGCGCCGCCGGCACGGACCCGTCGTCCCCGTTCTCCTCGACGGCATCCCCGTCTGGTACGTGATCGGTTATCGCGAGCTGCACCATGTCGCCAGCCAGCCGCAGTTGTTCGGCCGCGACTCCCGGCGCTGGAACATGAATGATCACCTCCCCCCGGACTGGCCGTCGCTCCCGCAGGTGAACTGGCAGCCGTCCGTGATGTACTCCGAGGGGGCCGAGCACCAGCGGCGGATCGGCGCCGTCAGTGACGCGATGGACGCCGTCGACCGCACCGAGCTGGCGCTGATCTGCGAGCGGATCGCCGACCTCGCGATCGACGAGTTCGCCGGGGACGGCCACACCGACCTGATCTCCCGGTACGCCTACCGGATTCCGGCTCAGGTCATCACCCGGCTGTTCGGGCTGGCGGAAACCGACCTGCCGGAACTGGTCGAGGACGTCAACTACGTGTTGAGCGGAGGCGAGGAGGCCCCCTCGGCGATTGCCCGAATCCTGGACAAGATAGGCCGGCTCATCGCCGACAAACGCACCCTGCCGGGCCACGACATCACCTCGCGCGTACTGGCACACCCCTCGCGGCTCACCGACGAGGAGATCGTCATGGATCTGATCGTGGTGATGATCGCCTCCCATGACAGCACAGCCAACTGGATCGGCAGCGCCCTGCGGCTGATGCTGGTGGACGACCACTTCTCGATGAGCCTGCAGGGCGGCCGCAGCAGCGTCGGCGAGGCGCTGAACGAGGTGCTGTGGAAGGACCCGCCCACGCCGAACCTGCCCTCACGCTGGGCCGTGCAGGACTGCGAGTTGGCCGGGCGGCGCATCCGCCGGGGCGACATGCTGGTGCTCGGCGTCACCGCGGCCAACGCCGATCCGCAGGTGCGACCGGCCGCCCATGCCGGCTCCGGCGCCAACCGGGCGCACATGTCCTTCGGCCACGGCGAGTACGGTTGCCCCTTCCCCGCGCCCGAACTCGCCGAGATCATCGCCAAGACGACTGTGGAGGTCCTTCTCGACCGGTTGCCCGACGTCTATCTCACCGTGAAACCGGACGAGCTGCGATGGCGCCCTTCGCTGTGGGTTCGTAGCCTGGAGGCCCTGCCCGTACAGTTCAGCCCGATCGTGCCGACCGGCCGCCCGTGGAGCACCTGAAGCGCCCCGGGGGTTGATAACTTCTCGAAAATGGGAGAAGCCAACACATTCCGCATCGGAGGCACGATCGACGTACGGCGGCTCGGGTTCGGGGCGATGCATTTGCCGACCGAGCCCGGCGAGGCCCGTAAGGGTGCCGTCGAAGTGGTCCGGCGCGCCGTCGAGCTGGGTGTCACGCTGATCGACACCGCGTATCTGTACGGGTGGGGCGCGAACGAGGAACTCCTCGTCGAGGCGCTGTATCCCTATCGGAACGAGACGCTCATCACGACGAAGGTGGGCGTCGTGCCACCGGACCCGCCGCGCGACGCGGCCCTGTGCGGACGGCCGGAGGTCCTGCGAGATCAGGTCGAGCGGGCCCTGCGCCGACTCCGGGTCGACCGGCTCGATCTCCTCCAGTTACACCGCATCGACCCGGAGGTGCCACTCGCCGACCAGGTCGGAACGCTGCGTGACCTGCGGGCCGACGGCAAGATCGGTCATATCGGGCTGTCCGAGGTCACCGTCGCCCAGCTCGACCAGGCACGGCGGATCGTCGACATCGCCGGCGTGCAGAACCGCTACAACATTCTCGACCGCGAGCACGAGGCCGTGCTCGACGCCTGCACCACGGCCGGGATCGCCTTCCTGCCCTGGCGACCCGTCCACCCCGCGGCCTCGGAGCCGACGGGCGAGATCGCCGCCGTGGCGACCGAGCTCGGCGCCACGGCGGCCCAGGTCGCGCTGGCGTGGCTGCTCGACCGTTCACCGGTCATGCTGCCGATCCCCGGCACCGCCTCGATCGAGCACCTGGAGCAGAACGTCGCCGCGGCGAGCCTGCGGCTGAGCGACGACCAGCGGAGCCGTCTCGACGCCATTCGGCCGAGCGCGACCGGTGACCGCTGAGGCCCACCACACCGCCTCTGCCGACACCGGTCAGCGCGATCATCCAGTCGATCAACACGGAGATCGGGCTCGGAGGCGTCTCCGTCTACGGCGCGAACAAAGAGGACGGAAACTTTCATCGGAGGGGGCGGGGGCATCCGTACCGCTTTCGCCACCAAAGGTGTTTCTCACCTGCGAGAAACCGCCGCGGAAAGGAGGGCGTACGCCGGACGCGAACCCGCACCCCCAGCCTGTGATTGAAAATTTCGGCTAATAAATTTAACTTTCGGCGACAAGCGTGAGACGTCGAACGCCGGGGCCGCGAAGGTCAGGGGGCTCCGGCGATCGGCCGTGGCCGAAAGGAGATCGACGATGTCCGACAGCGATGTTCCACGCCGGACCGACCGGGGCGCGGGGAGGAGTCGGCTGAGGACGGCCCTGCGAATGGCGTGCGCGATCATTCCCCTCCTGCTCGGCTTCGCGCTCACGACCGCGCCCGCGTCCTCCGCCTCCCTGGTGGAGGTCACCGGCTTCGGGACGAACCCCAGCAACCTGCGGATGCACCTCTACGTCCCGGACCGGGTGGCGCCCCGTCCCGCCATCCTGCTCGCGGTGCACTACTGCACCGGCTCCGGCCCCGCCTTCTACTCCGGCACGCAGTTCGCCTCGCTCGCCGACCAGTACGGGTTCATCGTGATCTACCCGTCGGCCACCCGCAGCGGGAACTGCTTCGACGTCTCCTCCTCCGAGGCGCTCAGGCGCGGCGGCGGGAGCGACCCGGTCGGGCTGATGTCGATGGTGAACTACGTCCAGCAGCGTCACAACGGCGACCCCTCCCGGGTCTACGTGACCGGCGCCTCCTCGGGCGCGATGATGACGGAGGTCATGCTGGGCCTGTACCCGGACGTGTTCAAGGCGGGGGCGGCCTTCATGGGGGTGCCCTTCGGCTGCTTCGCCAGCACCTCCGGATGGAACAGCGAGTGCGCCAACGGCACGATCGTGAGGACCCCCGAGCAGTGGGGCAACCTCGTACGGGCCGCCTACCCCGGCTACACCGGCGCCCGGCCCCGCGTCCAGCTGTGGCACGGCACCGAGGACTCCACCCTGCGCTATCCGAACCTGGGCGAGGCGGTCAAGCAGTGGACCAACGTCCACGGCCTGAGCCAGACGCCGACCTCGACCGACACCCCACGGCAGGGCTGGAACCGCAGCCGCTACGCCGACTCCACCGGCACCGTCAAGGTCGAGGCCTACAGCCTGCCGGGTGTCGGGCACAGCCTGCCGCAGGGCGGGATGGCCGAGTCGGCGATCCAGTTCTTCGGCCTGAACACCTCGGGCCCGTCCCCGACCCCCACCCCGACGCCCACGCCTACTCCGACCCCGACGCCCACCCCCACCCCCACTCCGACGCCGACGCCGACGCCGACGCCCGGCGGTGCCTCCTGCCAGGTGACCTACAGCGCCAACAGCTGGAACACCGGCTTCACCGCCAACCTGACCGTCACCAACACCGGCACCTCGACGATCAACGGCTGGGAGCTGAAGTTCACCTTCCCCGGCAACCAGCAGGTCACCCAGGGCTGGAGCGCCACCTGGTCGCAGTCCGGGCAGGTCGTGACCGGCCGCAACGCCTCCTACAACGGCACCCTGAGCCCCGGGCAGTCCGCCGGAATCGGCTTCAACGGCGCCTACAGCGGCACCAACGCCAACCCCGGCTCCTTCACCCTGAACGGCTCGGCCTGTAGCTGACCTCGGGAACACGACATCGGCTGCCTCCGGACCCCGGAGGCAGCCGATGTCGTACCGGTCACCGGTTGAGTAGGGGATTACTCACGACACGAACCCCCATGAGCCCTACCTTCGCCGCAAGAACGGACGATGGGGGGACACCATGCATCTCGTTCCGCTGGCGCCGGACGCGCTGGACAGGCTGGAGGCACGCTTCCACGAACTGAGGATCGCCGGGATCCTGCCCGAGCACCTCACGTTCGAGGACTACTACGCGGTGTGGCGCTCCGAGCGTCGCGGGCCGCGCGCGGCGGGCCTGGACGACGGCAGCGCCACCCCGCAGGCCCCCGCGAGCCTGATCAGCAGGCCGCCCAGGAAGCTCAGGGGCGTCGTCAGGACCCTGGTGCTGCTCGTCGACTTCGACGACCGGCCGCACGACCCCGCCCACGACGCGGCGCACTTCGAACGGCTGCTGTTCGGCACCCAGCCGGGCAGCATGCGCGACTTCTACCGGAAGGTGAGCGGCTTCGACGGCGACCCCGAAGGGCGGGGCATCGACGTCCAGGGCGAGGTGTTCGGCTGGTTCCGGCTGCCGCGGACGCTCGCCTTCTACGCCAACGACAAGTCGGGGATGGACGAGCGCAACTTCCCGCGCAACGCCCAGGGCATGGCGCGCGACGCCGTGCTCGCCGCCCTGGAGGCGGGCGTCGTCTTCGACCCCTCCTACGACGCGCTCGGCGAGAACCGGGTCACCGCGCTCTTCGTCGTGCACGCCGGTCCCGGTGCCGAGACCTTCTCCGACGCCGCCGGGCTGCGGTTCATCTGGAGCCTGAAGTGGACCGTCGGCGATCAGCCGATCACGGTCGGGCCCGGTCTCCAGGTGAGCACCTTCCTCACCGTTCCCGAGGACTGCAACGTCGGCGTCTGCGCCCACGAGTGGGGGCACCTGGCCGCGCGCTGGGCCGACTACTACGACACCGACCGGGCGCAGACCGGCGTCAAGTCGCACGGGCTGGGCAACTTCTGCCTGATGGCGGCGGGGTCGTGGGGCAACGGGGGCGTCACGCCCGTCTTCCCGACCGGCATGCTGCGCATGTTCCACGACTGGGTCACCCCGCGCCTGGTCACCGAGACCACCCGCGGCATCACGCTGCGGCCGGCGGCCGAGGGCGGCGACTTCGTCGTCGTCCACAACGACCGGACGATGACGAGCACGCAGTACGTCGTCGTGGAGTACCGCCGCAGGCGAGGCCAGGACGAGTTCCTGCCCGACCAGGGCGTCGCCGTCTACGTGGTGGACGAGTCCGTTCCCAACGTCGACGACGAGCGGCGCCTCGCGATCGAGCTGATGCAGGCCGACGGCCTGCGCCAGCTCGCCAGGCCGGGCAGCCTGGGCAACCGGGGCGACGCGAACGACCTGTACCCCTCGCTGGGCAACGCGAGAATCGGCCGGGACACCTCACCGGCGCTGAACCTGCCCGAGGGCGGGTGGACGGGCGTGACCGTCGAGGTCTCCGGCACACCGGGCGACGACGAGATGACGATCGACGTCGTCGTCGCCTCGTGGCCGAGTGACTCCAAGACCGACTCAGTGACCGACTCAGTGACCGACTCAGTGACCGACTCCGTGACCACGTGGCCCGTCGCGGCCCTGAAAACGGATGAAAGCCCCCAAAAACCAACAACGTAAACCAAAAGTGCAATACGCCTTTGGACCCGCCGGGACACTCACCGATCGCTACTCTTCGCAAGGAAAAGTCAACGGTGAGTAAAGAAGGTGCTCATGGGGCGAAGACTGATGGTGATGGCGGTCGCGGGAGCGGGGGTGGCCGTCGTCGCCGGGGCGGCGCTGTTCGTCTCCGGCGAGCAGGGGTCGCAGGCCGCGGGGGCCGCCCTGCGAATGCCCGCGCGGGAGGACCCGCTCACCGGCCAGGAGGTCGCCAAGGCCACCACGATCGCGTCGGCGGGATCCAGGTCGCACATGGCCGCCGGCCGGATCAAGCTGCTCTACGTGGAGCGCGACGACGACAAGGACGCCTCCGACCGGCGCCGCGCCGACGCGTACCTCTACGACTACGGCAGCGACAGGCTCATCGTGCGGACCGTCGACCTCGGCCGGGGCGAGGTCGTACGGGAGACCGTGGCGCGGGGGGTGCAGCCACCGCCGTCGAAGGAGGAGGAGACGACGGCCGCCGCCCTCCTGCTCGCCCATCCGGGGTACGGCAAGACCGTGCGCGAGGCGTACACCAAGGCCGGGGGCGGACCGCTGAGGTCGGCGGCGGAGCTGGGGCTGCGCGGGCTGATCTTCACCCCGTACGGCGAGCGCGGGTCCGCCAAGGAGTGCGACGTCCACCGGTGCCTGCGGCTGTTCGTCCGGTTGCCCGACGGCACCTGGCTGGACACCAGCCGGATGGTCGTCGACCTGTCCGCCAAGAAGATCCACACCCTGGAGTGGTAATCCGTGTTCCTCCGCCTCACCCTTTCCTGCGCCCTGCTCGCCGGAGGGCTCGCCGCGCCGCCCTCCGCGCCGAGAGCACCCGTACCGCCGCTGCCACCACAGCTCACCTCCTCCGGCGCGGCGCCGTCCCCCGGCCCGCAGACGGCGCCGGCGGCGACGGGAACCGGCGCGCAACCTCCCGCGGCCCCCTGCAACGCGCCGTACCGCGTCGACAAGACCCTGCCCAACGGGGCGCGCTGGCAGCTCTGCTGGGAGATGCGCAACGTCGAGGGTCTCACCCTGACCGGGATCGTCTACACCCCGAGAGGCCATCGGCCGATCACCGTGCTGCGCAGCACCTCGCTCGCCCAGATCCACGTGCCGTACGACAGGGGCAGGCCCCGCTACCACGACATCGGCTCGCTGGGATACGCCGCCATTCCGCTGCGGGCCGCGGACTGCCCGCTCGGCGAGCGCCGCGAGCAGTTCGTCTGCGTGACGACGAGGGCGCGCGGCCACGCGTACCTCAAGGCGGTCCCCGATCAGCTGAACATGACGGCCCAGGGGCGTGACCTGGTGGTCTTCGCCGCCTTCCAGGTCGGCTGGTACACCTACCTCGCCGAGTGGGCCTTCTCCGACGACGGCGCGATCACCCCGCGTGTGGGGGCCACGGGGTCGCTCGCCGGGTTCACCACCACACCCGAGCACGGCTGGCCCATCGGGGTGGGCGCCACCGGGTTCGAGGCGAACCACACCCACAACATCTTCTGGCGCCTGGACTTCGACGTGGCGGGCCGGGCGGACGACGTCGTGGAGCAGTACGACTTCAGCGGCTCCGGCACCGGGACCCGCAAGATCCAGCGGACGGTGTTCGGGACGGAGGCCAAGGCCGTCAGCAGGCCGATGCGCTGGTGGCGGGTGGTCGACAGGAAGGTGCGCAACGCCGACGGGCACCGCGTCTCCTGGGAGATCAACAACTCCGACACCGCCCAGTACCGGGGTCCCGCCGACGAGGCCTTCACCCGGGCCGATCTCTACGTCACCGACTACCGCTCCTGCGAGCGCCTCGCGACGGTCAACCCGTCTCCCGGGTGCGCCCTGTCCGTCGACCGCTACACCAACGGGGAGCGGCTCACCGATCCGGTCCTGTGGGTCAACGTCGGCTACCACCACGTCCCCCGCGACGAGGACGCCGACCCGATGCCGAGCCACTGGCAGGGGTTCCGGATCACCCCCCGCGACGTCACCGCCAAAAACCCGCACTGACCTGCTGTTTTCTGCTGCTTTATGCAGCTTTTGACCGCACAGGGCGGCACCGGGCGGTGTTGGGTGATGTGATCATCGGAATCGGCCGGGTTCGACCGGGACGCCGCCGCCGATGATCGGATACGGTCGGCGCACAGCGTTGTGATGGCCCCACATGACCGACAACCGTGACTTTCCCCTCCTTTGGCTCCGCGCGTTTCCCAATACGCATGGTGATAGCGGACATGGGCATGGGTTCGGTCACCCGAGTAGGGCAAGGTAGGGGCTATCGATCTACGGGAGTAAAGCCATGAGCGCGCACTTGGACCTGGACCGGCTCGCGGGCGGAGCACATCATGATCCGCACTCGATCCTCGGGTCGCACCTGGGTCCCGAGGGCGTGACGATCCGGACGCTGCGCCCCATGGCGCAGCGGGTCCAGGCACTCGTGGACGGCAAGGCCCACGACATGAAGCACGTCGCCCACGGCGTGTTCGCGGTCACCCTGCCCGGAGTCGACAAGATCCCCGACTACCGCCTCCGGATCGCCTACGCCGGCGCCGAGCCGTACGAGACCACCGATCCCTACCGGCACTGGCCGACCCTGGGCGAGATGGACCTGCACCTCATCGGCGAGGGACGCCACGAGCGGCTCTGGGAGGTCCTCGGCGCGCGGGTGATGCGGCACGAGGACGTGGACGGCACGGCCTTCGCCGTCTGGGCGCCCAACGCCCGCGGGGTGCGGGTCATCGGCGACTTCAACCACTGGGACGGCGCCGCGTACCCCATGCGCTCGCTCGGCGGGTCGGGCGTGTGGGAGCTGTTCGTCCCCGGTCTCGGCCCCGGCGACCGCTACAAGTTCAGCATCCTCGGTGTGGACGGGATCTGGCGGGCCAAGGCCGACCCGATGGCCCGGCGCACCGAGCTGCCCCCCGCGACCGCGTCGGTGATCGAGAAGTCGGACTACGCCTGGCGGGACGACGAGTGGATGCGGCGCCGCGCGGAGGGCAACGCCCTGCGGGAGGCGATGAGCGTCTACGAGGTGCACCTCGGCTCGTGGCGCCCCGGCCTGTCCTACCGCGAGCTCGCCGTCGAGCTGGTCGACTACGTGGTGGACATGGGGTTCACGCACGTGGAGCTGATGCCGGTCGCCGAGCATCCGTTCGGCGGCTCCTGGGGTTACCAGGTGACCTCCTACTACGCCCCGACCTCCCGTTTCGGCACCCCCGACGACTTCCGCCACCTCGTCGACGCCCTGCACGAGGCGGGCATCGGGGTGCTGGTCGACTGGGTGCCCGCGCACTTCCCGATGGACGACTGGGCGCTGGCCAGGTTCGACGGCACCCCGCTGTACGAGCACGCCGACCCCGCGCGGGGCGAGCACCCCGAGTGGGGCACCTACATCTTCGACTTCGGCCGCCGAGAGGTGCGCAACTTCCTCGTCGCCAACGCCGTGTACTGGCTGCGCGAGTTCCACATCGACGGGCTGCGCGTCGACGCGGTCGCCTCGATGCTCTACCTCGACTACTCGCGGCGCGAGGGCGAGTGGACGCCCAACGAGTACGGCGGCAGGGAGAACCTCGACGCGGTCGCGTTCCTCAAGGAGATGAACGCGGTCGCCTACCGGGAGGCGCCGGGCATCGTCACCGTCGCCGAGGAGTCGACCGCCTGGCCGGGCGTCTCCCGTCCCGTGCACCTGGGCGGGCTCGGCTTCGGGTTCAAGTGGAACATGGGCTGGATGCACGACACGCTCGCGTACCTCAAGCACGAGCCGGTCTTCCGCCAGTACCACCACCACCAGATGACGTTCTCGCTGATGTACGCGTACTCGGAGAACTTCGTGCTGCCGCTCTCGCACGACGAGGTGGTGCACGGCAAGGGGTCGCTGCTCGGCAAGATGCCCGGCGACGAGTGGCAGCGGTTCGCGAACCTGCGGGCGATGTTCGCCTTCATGTGGGCCCATCCGGGCAAGCAGCTGCTGTTCATGGGCGGCGAGTTCGGCCAGGGGTCCGAGTGGTCGGAGGAGCGCGGGCTCGACTGGTGGGTGCTCGACTTCGACGGGCACAAGGGGGTGCAGCGGCTGGTGCGCGACCTGAACCGGGTCTACAAGGAGTCTCCGGCCCTGTGGAGCGTGGACGCCTCCCCCGACGGCTTCCGCTGGATCGACGCCGACGACGCGCTGGGCAACGTCTTCTCCTTCCTGCGCTACGCCGAGGACGGCTCGGTGGTGGCGTGCGTGGCCAACTTCTCCGGCGCGCCGCACGACGACTACCGCCTCGGGCTGCCCTTCCCCGGCGCGTGGGAGGAGGTGCTCAACACCGACGCCTACGACTACGCGGGCAGCGGCGTGGGCAACCTCGGCGCCGTCCAGGCCACCGAGGAGCCGCGCCACGGTCTGCCGTACTCGGCCACGATGCGCGTCCCGCCGCTGGGAGCCCTCTGGCTGCGCCACCCCGGCGCGCTCGAACCCGCCGCGGACCAGCGCGCGGAGGAGATCGTCCAGGCCGCCGAGCAGGAGATCGCGCGGGAGCGGCTTGAGGTCGTAGGGGAGGCGGCCGAGGCCACCGAGCCCGAGGGACCCGAGGAGCGCCGGGAGGCCGAACCGGCCTGACCGAACCACTCCCCGGGCTCATCCGGAGCTCCCAGACTCCCCCGGGTTTCCCGGCGCACTCATCAGGAGTTCCCGGAACCCTTCGGGGTCTCCCCTGCGGACTCGTGCGGGAGCTTCCGGAACCATCCGGGGCTCTCCCCCAAGGAACGGAGCCGCCAGGCTCCCCCGGTACAGAGCCGTCGGACTCCCCCTCCGCAGAGTCCAACAGACCAGGTGAGAACGGGCCGGTCGCGCGATTCGCGCGACCGGCCCGTTTTCGCGCTCTATGCTTCCGGCACCCTCGCCGCAGCCCGTTCGGCCGAAAACCTTAAATCGGCCTTATATCAACGAACAAGGCATTGACCGTCGGCGTACGAGAACCTACGCTCTGGTAATTAATAGGAAACTTTCCTATGAATACGGGGACTCGGCACTCTCTGACCTGGAGCGACCCTTGCGACGAATTACCATCGGCTCCTTCATCGCGGCGGCGGCGCTGCTGGTTCCCCTGGGGATCGGCACCGCGACGGCCGCCACACCCGCCACCGCCACCTACACGACGACCTCGAACTGGGGATCAGGCTTCGAGGGCAAGGTCGTCGTGCAAGCCGGGACGAGTGCGCTGACCAGTTGGAAGGTCGAGTTCGACCTCCCCGCCGGGACCTCGATCACCACGTCCTGGGACGCCGACCTGACGAAGAGCGGCAACCACTACACCTTCGTCAACAAGTCGTGGAACGGCGCGCTCGCCGCGGGCGCCTCGACGAGCTTCGGTT
Organism: Streptosporangium sp. NPDC049078; assembly: GCF_040648855.1. Lineage (NCBI taxonomy): Bacteria > Bacillati > Actinomycetota > Actinomycetes > Streptosporangiales > Streptosporangiaceae > Streptosporangium > Streptosporangium sp. NPDC049078. Next base: position 66,923 of record NZ_JBEZEL010000003.1, on the reverse strand, counting down.
TCAACGGCGCGCCCGGCGGGATCACCGGCGTGCTGAACTGCAAGCTCAACGGCGCCGCCTGCAACGGCACCGGCCCCTCGCCGACCCCCACCCCGACCCCGACGGTCACCCCCACGCCGACCCCGACCCCCACCCCGACGGTCACCCCCACCCCGCCGCCCCCCGGCGGCAAGAAGATCGTCGGATACTTCACCCAGTGGGGCGTCTACGCCCGCAACTACCACGTGAAGAACCTGGTCACGAGCGGCTCCGCGTCGAAGCTCACCCACATCCTGTACGCCTTCGGCAACACCACCGGCGGCCGGTGCACCATCGGTGACTCCTACGCCGACTACGAGAAGGCCTACACCGCGGCCGACAGCGTCGACGGCGTCGCCGACACCTGGGACCAGCCGCTGCGCGGCAGCTTCAACCAGCTCCGCAAGCTGAAGAAGGCGTACCCGAACATCAAGGTCATCTGGTCCTTCGGCGGCTGGACCTGGTCCGGCGGCTTCACCCAGGCCGCGCAGAACCCGGCCGCGTTCGCCGACTCCTGCTACAACCTGGTCGAGGACCCGCGCTGGGCCGACGTGTTCGACGGCATCGACATCGACTGGGAGTACCCCAACGCCTGCGGCCTCACCTGTGACAACAGCGGCCCGAACGCCTTCAAGAACATCATCTCCGCGCTGCGCACCAAGTTCGGCGCCAACGCCCTCGTCACCGCGGCGACCACGGCCGACGGCTCCAACGGCGGCAAGATCGACGCCGCCGACTACGCCGGCGCGATCAACAACCTGAACTGGCTCATGCCGATGACGTACGACTACTTCGGCGCGTTCAACCCCCAGGGCCCGACGGCTCCGCACTCGCCGCTCACCTCCTACACCGGCATCCCGCAGGCCGGGTTCAACTCCGACGCGGCGATCCAGAAGTTCAAGGCCAAGGGCATCCCGGCGAGCAAGCTGCTGCTGGGCATCGGCTTCTACGGCCGCGGCTGGACCGGCGTGACCCAGGCGGCTCCCGGCGGCTCCGCCACCGGCGCGGCCCAGGGCACCTACGAGGCGGGGATCGAGGACTACAAGGTCCTCAAGACCAAGTGCCCGCCCACCGGCACCGTCGGCGGCACCGCCTACGCCTACTGCAACGGCAACTGGTGGAGCTACGACACCCCCTCCACCATCACCGGGAAGATGACCTACGCCAAGAACCAGGGTCTGGGCGGGGCGTTCTTCTGGGAGACCAGCGGCGACACCACCAACGGTGAGCTGATCACCGCGATCTCCAACGGCCTCAAGTAATATTTCGACCACTCGGCCCTCCGAGCGCGTTACGCCGCGGGGGGCCGAGCTTTTCTCCACTCGGCCCTCCGCGCGCGTCACGCCGCGGGGACCGATCGCCCCCGTGCGCGTCACGCCGCGGGGGCAGAGCTTTTCTCCGAAGATCCTCCAAATCTGGGGCAAAGTATTCACTTGGCGCATACGGCTGCTTAGACTCCGAAACGCCCTTTTGATCCCCCCGGAGGACGCGTGCGACTTCGAGCTGTCGTGGCCATGGCGTTGGTCTTCACCCTCTCGCCCGCCATACCCGCCCTCGCCGAAGAAGTACCGGCGCCCCCGACGGCCTCCGCGAGCGAGAGCCCACCCGTGGCCCCGGGCGACGGATCCGGAGCCGGAGCCGAGGCCGGAGCAGGGGAGACGGGCGACGGATCCGAGGGGACGGGCGGTCAGGAGACCCCCGCCGACACACCGGTCTCACCCCCCGCCGACGCGACGCCCCCGCAGCCGAAACTGGAGGAGGGGCTCGCCTCCGACACCGACGGCGCCCGGGTCATCGTCGAGCTGGCGGCCCCCGCCGAGGCGGCCCCGGTGGCCGGGGAGGCACGGCAGCTGCCCGACGCCGAGGTCGTCCTCGAACCCGCGGACACCTCGTTCATCGTGGTCGAGGGCACCGGCGAGTCGCTCGCGAAGCTCGCCGAGGACCCGCGCGTCCTCTCCATCCGCCGCGACCGCGTCTACTCCCCCACCGCGCTGGGCTCGCTGAGTTCCGGCTCGCTCGCCACGAGCCTGCAGGTGATCGGCGCGGACAAGGCGCACGCCACCGGGACCAAGGGCGCCGGCCAGACGATCGCGATCATCGACACCGGGATCGACGCCGGCCACCCCGACTTCGGGGGCAAGGTCGTGGAGCAGGCCTGCTTCTCCGCCACGGACGAGGGCGCGCAGTCCCTGTGCCCCAACGGGCAGACGAACGACCCCGGATCCGCCGACGCGAACACCCCCGCCTGCGTCCACGAGGGTGTCAACCTGTGCGACCACGGCACCCACGTGGCGGGGATCGCCCACGCCGTCGCCCCCGAGGCGGACATCGTGGCGATCCAGGTCTTCAGCAGGTTCAACGACTGCGACGACGAGGGCGGGGTCTGCCTGAGCGCGTTCGAGTCCACGCTCCTGCTCGCCCTGGAGCACGTCGCGAAGCTCAAGGACGGCGGCAGGAACATCGCCGCGGTGAACCTCAGCCTCGGCGGCGGCCTGTACGAGGGAACCTGTGACGCCGAACCGGACCTGGCGGCGATGAAGAGCCGCGTCGACGACCTGCGCGCCAAGGGCGTGGCCGTCGTGGCCGCCGCAGGCAACGAGGGCGTGCCCGGCGCCGGGGCTCCCGGCTGCTTCTCCGCCCCGGTGACGGTCGGCGCGACGGGCGACGACGACACCGTCCCCTACTGGTCCAACTACGGTTCCGTGCTCGACCTCTTCGCCCCCGGCCTGGAGATCGAGTCCGCGGTGCCGGGCGGCGGCCACCAGGTCTACAGCGGGACCTCGATGTCCACCCCGTTCGTCACCGGCGCCATGGCGCTGATGGCCCAGAAGACCCCCGGTACCCCGGACGCGCTGGAGGCAGCGCTGAAGACCGCGGGCCGGCAGGTCACCTACGGCGGCGTGACCACCCCCCGCCTCGACCTGAACGCCGCGATCGCCGGAGGCACCCCGGGTGACCCCGTCACTCCCCCCGGCCCCGAGGTTCCCGGCGACGATTCCGGCCCGGAGACCGGCACCGACCCGAGCCCGGACCCCAGCCCCGAACCCAGTCCCGGGCCCAGCTCCGCTCCCCCTCCGCCGGCCCCGCCGAACGACCCGGTGCCGACGCCGGTCCCGCTGCCCACGGTGACGGTCACCGTCACCGTGACCGTCCCCCCGCCGGCGACGGCCACGGTGTGCACGCGCGGCAAGTCCACCAAGACGCTGAGCGCCGCGCAGTGGGCGGTTGAGGTCACCCGGGGCAAGGGCACGATCAAGGACGCGACGGTGAGCTGCTACCTCGGCCTGGTGGCCAAGGCGAGCAAGGTCTTCTCCGAGGTCACGCCCGCCTCCACCCTGGGCGGCGCGTACAAGGTGCTCAAGCCCGCCAAGAAGACGGCGAGGGCCAAGCTGGAGAGCGAACTGCTCGCCGCCTGGCTGAACTGGGCGAACGGCGGCGTGAACTTCACCGCGAAGATCAAGGAGACGGCCACGCTGAAGACGGTCCTCACCTCGGTCGAGAAGGCACGCCTGAAGGGCTCCTCCCCCGCCGCGTCCACCACGATGCTCAAGAAGCAGGTGAACGCCCGCCGAGCCGCGTAGCCCCGCAGGCCGTGTAGCCCCGTAGCCCGCGCAGAGCCGGAAGGCACGCGGTCTACGGGGCTCGCTTGTGCCAGAAAACGGGCGAGAACCTGCCGAGCCGCATAAGCCCGGTATGTGTCGCTTAGGGTGAGGGACATGGACGCGACCAAGGTGATCATCGATAGTGTCGAACGGTTCAAGCAGCGGCGTACCGCTCCCCTGATCCTTGAGCTCGACCTCACCGAGGGCCTGACAGACGGCAGTCCTCCGGCCGACCCGCTGAGCGCCATCATGGCGATGCGCAAGACGAGCCTCACCGACGTGCTCGCCGGGCTCAAGCGCGCCAGGAAGGACGACCGGGTCAGGGCACTGATCGTCAAGATCGGCACCCAGCCGCTGGGCCTCGCGATCGTCCAGGAGCTCCGCCAGGCTGTGATCCACTTCCGGGCCTCGGGCAAGCTGACCGTCGCGTTCGCCGAGACCTTCGGCGAGATCGGCGGGGGCACCGTCCCCTACTACCTGGGCAGCGCCTTCGAGCGGGTCTACCTCCAGCCCTCCGGCGACGTCGGCCTGACCGGTGTCGCGATGGAGCAGCGCTTCCTGCGGGGTGCCCTGGGCAAGATCGGCGTGGAGTACCAGATCGGCCAGCGGCACGAGTACAAGACGGCCGCCAACACCTTCACCCAGGACCACATGACCGAGGCCCACCGCGAGTCGATGAGCCGCATCACCGAGTCGATCACCGAACAGGTCGTGGCGGGCATCGCCGAAGGACGCGGCCTGGAGCCGGCCAAGGTACGCGAGCTGATCGACCAGGGCCCGTTCATCGGCGCCGAGGCCGTCGAGGCCAAGCTCGTCGACCGACTGGCCTACCGCGACGAGGTCTACGACGAGGTCAAGCAGTCCGTCGGCGACGGCGCGCTCCTGCTGTACGTCGGCCGCTACGCCAAGTCGCTGTCCGCGAAGAAGCTCCCGCACCCCGGCGAGCAGGTCGTCGCGCTCGTCCGCGGCAACGGCGCGATCCGGCTCGGCCGCAGCGGTCGCAGCCCGCTGGGCGGCGGTGGCGCGATGGGCTCCGACACCATCTGCGCCGCCCTGCGCGCGGCCCGCAACGACGACCACGTCAAGGCCGTCGTCTTCAGGGTCGACAGCCCCGGCGGCTCGTACACCGCCTCCGACGCCATCTGGCGCGAGGTCGTGCTCACCCGCAAGGCGGGCAAGCCCATCATCATCTCGATGGGCGATCTGGCCGCCTCCGGCGGCTACATGGTCTCGATGGCCGCCGACGTCATCGTGGCCCAGCCGGGCACGCTCACCGGCTCCATCGGCGTGTTCGGCGGCAAGGCGGTCATCGGCGGGCTGCTGGAGAAGATCGGCGTCACCTCCGAGACCGTCGGCGAGGGCGCCAACTCCGGGATGTTCTCCCCCACCAACGCCTTCTCCGAGGCGCAGTGGGCGCGGATCAACGCCTGGCTCGACCGGGTCTACGACGACTTCGTGAACAAGGTCGCCGAGGGACGCGGCCTGTCGCGCGAGCGCGCCCACGAGCTGGCCAAGGGCCGGGTCTGGACCGGCGCCGACGCCCTGGAGGGCGGCCTCGTCGACGAGCTCGGCGGCCTGGAGGACGCCCTCGCCATCGCCCGTAAGAAGGCGGGCCTCGCCGTCGACGCCCCCGTACGCGTCTACCCCAAGCTCAACCCCCTGGAGCGGCTGCGCCCCGCGGAGTCCAGCGAGGACAAGGCCGCCGCCCTGGCCAAGGTCCGCCTGGAGTCGTGGGGCCCCCTCGCCCACCTCGCCGGCGAGCTGGGCCTGCCCTCGTACGGCCCGCTCATCCTGCCGGGCACCTGGACGATCCGCTGACCTTCGTCGTACATCGCCGTGAGAGCCGTCCCGGTCGACCGGGGCGGCTCTCACGCCATCCGGCGCCGGACGAACGGTCGCCCGGTGCACCGCCAGTGCGGCGTCCCTCGCGGCGCCCGGAAAGGACAGGCCGCGCCCGATGAGCGTCGAGCCGGACACGCCTCCCGTCGCGGCGACTCTCGCGCCCGCACGAAACCTGCAGGAGCGCCCGTACGGAACCCCTGAGAAAGGGTGAGCGGGATTTCAGCGATAGCGGCTCCGGTAGCGCGCCAGCGGCAGCAGGGACGCGTCGACGTACTCGACCCCGAGGACCTTCGCGATGAACAGCGTGTGATCCCCGGCCGGGACCACCTTGACCGTCTCGGCCTCCAACGCGGTGACACCACCGTCCACCACGAGAGCCTCGCTCAGCGGACCCCGGTGGTGCGGCGTCCCCGCGAGCAACAACCTCGCACCAGGACGGCCTGCCGTGGCGAACCGGCTCGCGATCGCCTTCTGCCCGGCCGACAGCACACTCGCGGCCCATCTGTCCTGCCTGAGCAGCAGCTCGTTGAGATATCCGGCGCTGTCCAGGCTCACCATCACCAGCCGAGGATCCAGCGACAGCGAGGTGAAGGTGGAGACCGTCACCCCCACGTCGTCGCGGTCGTCCTTCACGGTGACGATCGTCACCCCGGTCACCACCTGGGCCATCGCCTCGACGAACTCGTTCATCCGGCCATCATCCCGGACCCATGCCGACCGCTTGGCCCGGCCCCATGTCCTCCGAACCACCTCACCTCATGCCCTCGCCCTTCTCCAACCGCGAGGCACCGGATGGACCAAAGACGAGACCGCCACCGGCATGAGAGCGCCGGACCCACCGACCTGGACTTCTCCGGAATGTTCCATGGCATAGACCGCCACCCGGTAGGAGAGCACCGGACCGGCGCCTGATCACCGCCGAGTCGGCCGGACGGCCACCCCTGGCATCATGGTCATCGGCCGACGCGACGGGAGCAGCTTCACATGCATGTCGAGACACACGGTCCTGCCGATGCCCCGCCCGTGCTCCTGCTGCACGGTGGCGGTGTCGCCGGTTGGATGTGGGAGCCGGTGCGTGAGCGTCTCGCGCGCGACCACCGGTTGATCGTCCCGGACCTGCCCGGCCACGACCGCAGCGCGGACGAGACGTATCACTCCCATGCCCAGACCGCAGAAGCCCTGACGAAGCTCCTCCACGACGTGGGCGGTCGCGTCTCCGTCGTCGGGTTCTCCCTGGGCGCGCAGCTGACGGTCCTGCTCGCCGCGCACCGGCCCGAGCTCGTGGAACGCGTGGTCGTGGTCAGCGCGCAGGCCAAGCCCATCGCGGCCACCGGCTTCACCCTCGGCCTACTCGGCGCCACCGCCGGACTCGCCCGGCAGCGGTGGTTCGCCAAACTGCAGGCCAAGCAGCTGTTCATCCCCGATCCGCTGCTCGACGACTACATCCGCACGTCCGCGAGCGTCTCGAAGCAGACCCTGCTCGCCGCAGTCGGCGAGAACCTGCGCTTCACGCCGCCGCCCGCGTGGTCGCGTTTCCCCCGCGAGGCGCTGATCCTCGCCGGCGGACGTGAACGGGCCCTGATGCGGGAGTCGGCCCGCGTGCTGCACGAGGCCCTGCCGGGCAGCGAGCTGGAAATCGTGGCGGACTGCGGACACGGCATCCCGCTACAACGACCCGACTGGTTCGCGGACCGCGTACGCGACCGGCTCGGCACCTGACCCCTGCCGCACTCGGCCCGATGTGCTCCGAATCACATCGCCCCACGACCTTCCCGTCGCCGCTTTCAACCCGCGAGAAATCACCCCCAGCCACTCCAGCACCACCGCCACCACCTTCGGCCCGCCCCAAAACCCCGAGTTCAAGCTCTCCGCTCCCCTCGTGGCCATTGCGAAGACCGCCATATCTCGCCGCTCGTGAACCCCGCCTTCAGAGAAACTCAAAGGCGAAGCCCCCAGGCGAACTGTGAGCCACCGCCCCCTCCCCCTACGTGATCGTTTCGGCTCGCCCCTCCCCGCAACCGAGCGTCACCGTGAGAACCCGGTCTCGATACACCGCATTTTCAAACCCGAAACACGTGTCCTATTTAGCCCCTCTTACACATATTGCGGACATAAAGGTTCTATGGGTAATTTCTGATCGTTTGCTGTTAGAACGCTCCGAACCGTCGACCTCGGCCCGCCTTGGGCCTGATGGCGGGCTGGGGTAACGCGGGAGCGATTGGCTCTCGCGCTGACTTGTTCGGAGGGTGACGGCGTATGCGCCGGAGTTTGTCATGGTCGTTTTCGGTAGTCGTGAGAACCTGGACGGCGGTGGCCGTGCTGGTGACGGCGCTACCGGGCCTGCTGCTGTTCCAGGCCTTTCCAGTGTCCGCCGCGACGGTGCAACCACTCGCCCTCTTTCAAGGCCCTCCCGACACACCTGACCAGTTGACCGGTTCGGCGGCGGGCTTTCCGTCCCTGGTGGAAACGGAGCGCACCTCGACAAAGGTGCAGGTGAAGTCCCCGACGGCGGAGATCGCTCCGCCCAAGGAGGCGTTGCCGCCCGAAGGCCGGTTCGTCAATGAGCCACAACCCTCCACGACGACGGCCCCGCCCCCTTCCAAGAAACAGCGGAAGCAGGCCGAGTCTCCGGCGCAAACATCGGCGGCCATGCTGGCGGCGCCCCCATGCGGGAGCGTTTCACCGTGGCGGTCCAATTACTCGGTCGCGCAAGGGGAGCGCGTCGCCTCGGCCGGCCGGATCTGGGAGGCGCTGCAGGCGATTTCCGGGATTGTCAACACCACACCCCCCGAGAACAGCTTCTCGTGGGTGTGGGCCGACCGGGGAGCGTGTCCGCTGCCCCCCGCCCCCACGGTCACCTCCATGACCCCCGCCAACGAGGCGCTGGTGATGACGCTGCAGCCGACGCTGTCGGCGACGGTGACATCGTGGGACGGCGGCGTCGCCAGCTTCGACTTCCTGGTCTGTGACAACCCGTCGATGTCGGGCGATTGCGTGTACTCCGACGACTACGACGATGTCTGCTGTGGACTGTACGGCCAGTGGACGCTCCCCGAAGGGTTGCTGGCCTGGGGCAAGGAGTACTGGTGGCAGGTGTACGTCAGCGACGCCTCCACGATCGGCGGCCAGGGACGTTACTCCTCGACTCGCTCCTTCACCATGGGGGTCCGCCAGCCGACGATCACTTCCAATCTGTCGACTCGGGGGATCAACGGCCAGGAGTTCTACCAGTCCACCGGTAACTACACGACGACCTTCACCGACGCGACGGTCGGCAGCGCAGGGCCGCCCCTGTCGGTGGTGCGGTCCTACAACAGCATGGACCCCCGACGCGACGGCGCGTTCGGAGCGGGCTGGTCGACCCGTTTCGACATGCGGGTCGTGCCGGAGACGATCCGGGGCTTCGAGGCGCTCCTGGTGACCTACCCCGACGGGCGTACGGTGCGCTTCGCCGACAAGGGAGACGGGACCTTCCAGCCACCGTCGGGCACGTACGCCACCCTGGCGACGGTTACCGGGGGCGGCTGGCGGCTGATGGACAAGTCGTCGACCTCCTACGTCTTCGACGCCCAGGGGCGGCTACTGAGGGTGACCGATGACCGTGGCCGCAGCCAGGAGATGACCTACGGCACCGACGGCAAGCTGAGCACGGTCACCGCGGCCGGCGGCAGGTCCCTGTCGTTCACCTGGACCGGAGCAAACGTCACCGCGGTGTCGACCGATCCTGTGAACGGATCCCCGCTGACCTGGACCTACGCCTACACCGGTGACCGCCTGACCAGGGTCTGCGCGCCGACGAGCGCGTGCACCGACTTCGAGTACGGCGCCGGATCGCTGTATCGCAGCTCGGTCCAGGACGCCGACCCGTTCGGCTACTGGCGGCTGAGCGACGCCTCCGGCAGCGCGGCCGATCTGGGCTGGGGCGCCGGCCCGGCCTCCTACTCCGGAGCGACGCGGGGGCGTCCGGGAGCGCTGGCCGGCACCACCGACACTGCCGTCGATCTGACGAGTTCGGGGTATGTGGAGGTGCCCTCAGGGCTCATGCCACGAATCCACCAGCAGGGAACGGTCGAGCTGTGGTTCAAGTCCACCGGAACGGGCCGCCTGCTGTCCTCGGGGCAGTTCGGCACCCTGGATCCGATGATCCAGGTGGGCACGGACGGCAAACTGCGCGCCTCCCTGCGGCCGACCTCCTCCCCCATCATCTCCCCCGCCGCGGTGAACAACGGCACCTGGCATCACCTGGCTTTCACACTCACCGGAAACAAGCAGACCCTCTACCTGGATGGCCTGCCCGTCGGGACGCTGACCCAGCCGGTGGCCACCGAGGCCCGTGACACCACCAGGATCGGCGGTGGCCTGGCCGGGTCCATCGACGAGCTCGCGGTCTACGACCGGCCACTGAGCGCGGACGAGGTCGCGGCACACTTCGCCGCCCGCGTTGAGGCCCCGAACAAACTGACCAAGGTCACCCTGCCGTCGGGCCGGGTGTGGGCGACCAACACCTACGACTCGGCATCCGAACGACTCAAGACGCACATCGACGCCAACGGGGGCACCTGGCAGATCGGGGCCCCGGCCTACAACCGGACGACCGGCGAGTCGACCGTGACAGTTACCGACCCGCGCACCGAGACACTGAAATACGTCTACGACGCCTGGCGCGGCTACCGCCTGGTCAGCCAGACCGACCAACTCGCCAAGGTCACCAAAGTCGCCTACGACACCGGCGGCTTCATTAGCAAGATCACAGACCCGAACAATAACGTAACTGAACATTTCAACGACAAACGAGGCAACCTTCTCAGAACCAAGAAGTGTCGGACGACGAATAGCTGTCAGACCGATCATCACGCGTACTACCTGAACAACAACAACCAGTTCGACCCCCGCAATGATCGGCCGATCGCCTCGCGGGACGCGCGTTCGTCCAGCGCCACCGACAACACCTACGCGACCAAGCGGGAGTACAACCAGCACGGCGAGATGCTCAAGCAGACCACCCCGGCCACCCCGGACTTCCCGAACGGCCGCTCCACCAGCACCACCTACACCGACGGCACCGAACCCGCCATCGGCGGCGGCACCACACCAGCGGGTCTGAACAAGTCCAGCAAGGATGCCAAGGGCAACGAGACGACCTACCGCTACAGCGCCGATGGTGACCTGGTCGAGCAGACCAGCCCGTCCGGACTGATAACGAAGTTCGCCCATGACGCGCTGGGCCGGGTGACCTCGCGAACCGAAATATCGGCAGCCCATCCCACCGGTGTCACCACGACGTTCACCTACGACGAGCTCGGGCGCCCGCTGACGCAGACTGCTCCCGGGGTGAAGAACGAGGTCACCAACGTCACCCACACCACCAAGACCACCTACACCTACGACGCGGACGGTAACAAGCTCACCGAGACGTTCTTGGATCTGACCGGTGGTGACCCGGCGCGCAACATCACCTATACCTATGACACCAGAGGGCGAACAGAGACGGTCACCAATCCCGAAGGCGGCGTGACCCGCTCCACTTGGGACGTCACCGGCGCCCTGGCCTCGACGACCGATCCGGTGGGCACCGTCTTGACCTACGCATACACCAAACGCGGCGAATCGGCCTCCGTGACGCTCAAGAACTGGACCGGCAGCCCGGTCGCCCCGCAGGCCGCTCGCGATGTGGTGCTGCAGGCGCTCTCCTACGACCCCGCCGGACGCCTGGCGGGTCAGGTCGACGCGATGGGTCGTAAGACCTCCTACAACTACTTCGCCGATAACCGTCTGTCCGAGATGATCGGCGACGATGTACGCCTCAACGGCTTGACCAGCCTGGACGACGTGGTGCTGCAGTCAAATGAGTATGACCCGGCCGGTAATCTCGTCCGCCAAGTCAGCGGCGGCGGCAAAGTCACCGTCCAGTCCGTCTACGATGCCGCGAACCGCCTCACCTCGATCACATTCGACCCCGCCGCTCTGGGGCGTAAAACCGCTTTCGAGTACGACGCGGTCGACAACGTCACGAAGAAGACCTCTACCGCGACCGGCACCACCCGCACCGAATCGGTCTCGTATGCCCACAACGTGTTGAATCAGGTGACCCGGCAGACGGTGGAGAACGGCACCGACGACCTGATCACCACCAACCTCTACGACGACCGGGGCCTGCTGAGCGCGACTACCGACCCGCGTGGGAACGCCTCCGGCGCCACGGCTGCGGACTTCACCACCACGATGCGCTACGACCTGGCCGGACGGTTGATGGAGACCAAGGCCGCGCAGGTGACGATCGAAAAGAACAGCACCACCGCCGCCATCGGGCAGCCCACCGTGAAGTACGGCTACAACAGCGCGGGCGAGCAGACCCACCTCGTCGATGCCGAAGGGCGCACCACCACCTCTGTCTTCGACAAGGCCGGGCGGCTGACCTCGACCGTCGGCGCGTCCTACACCCCGCCGGGCGGCAGCGCGATCACCCCGACGGTGAGTTTCGGCTACGACGAGGCCGGGCGGCAGACCACGGTCACCGACCCGCGCAACCACGTCACCTCCACTGTCTACGACGCGCTGGGGCGCCCGGTCAAGGTCACCGAACCCGGCCCGTCGGGGCCAGGCGGCGCCTGGGTGGGCGAGTACAACCTGCTGGGTGAACAGGTCGCGGCGACCGATCCCACCGGCGCCCGGAACGAGGCCACCTACGACGACCTGGGCCGGCAGATCACCCAGACCGTGATCGAGCGCACCCCCGCCACCGTCGCGCACACCACCGCTTTGACCTACGACACCGCCGGCAACCTCACCAAACGCGTCGCGCCCGGTAACAAGACCACCACTTACACGGTCAACGCCGCCGGAGAAGTCACCGCCACCGTCGCCCCGGCCACCCCCACCACCAGTGCCCCGGCCAGCCGCACCACCGCCTTCGGCTATGACCTGATGGGCCGGCAGACGAAGGTGACCGATGCACTCGGCAACGCCACCGAGGTCGCCTACGACCTCGCCGGCCGCAAGGTCTCCGCCAAGGACCTCAGCGGCACCGGCACGGTGCTGCGCACGGTCGGCTTCGGCTACGACGCGGCCGGTAACCCGACCAGCACCACCTCCGCCGAAGGCCACACCACCCAGCGCACGTTCGACGGCGCGGGGCGGCTGACCTCGCTGATCGAACCGGTCTCGGCGACCTCGTCGATCACCTCGACGTTCGGCTACGACGCGAGCGGGGCGCGTACCCGCACCACCGACGGCCGCGGCAACGCCACCTGGACCACCTACAACACCCTCGGCCTGGTTGAATCCGTCATCGAACCAGCCACCACCGCCCACCCAGGCGCCGCGGACCGCACCTGGACCAACCTCTACGACGCCTCCGGCAACGCCACCGCCACCCTGCAACCGGGCGGGGTGCGCCTGGATCGCACGTTCGACCATCTGGACCGGATGACCGCCGAGACCGGCAGCGGCGCGGCGATGGCCACCGTGAACCGTGCGGTCACCTACGACCAGGCCGGGCGAGTGACCGCGATCGGTGACTACAGCCTGGAATACAACGACCGTAGCCTGCTGACCAAGGTCTCCAAGGCCACCAATCAGGTCGCCGCCTACGCCTACGACGCCACGGGTAACCTCACCCAGCGCGTTGACCCGACCGGGACGGCCACCTACACCTGGGACGCCGTCGACCGGCTCAGCACCGCCAGCGACCCGGTGACCGGCCGCACCTGGACCTACGGCTACGACAACGCCAACCGGCTCACCAGCAAAACCTCCGCCAACCCGGTCGGCACCCAGACCTACGGCTACGACAGCATGGATCGGCTCACCTCCCAAGCGGTGAAGAACAACTCCGGCACCGAACTGTCGAAGATCGTCTATGGGTGGGACAAGGACGACAACCTCACCAGCAAGACCACCACCGGCACCGCCGGAGCCGGAACCAACACCTACGGCTACGACCGCGCCGGACGGCTGACCTCCTGGACCGCGCCCGGTGGCGCCGTCACCGCCTATGAGTGGGACGCCTCCGGCAACCGCACCAAGTCCGGGGCCGACACCTTTGCCTACGACCAGCGCAACCGGCTCACCTCCGGCGCTGGAGTCGACTACACCTACGCCCCCCGCGGCACCCTCGCCACCGAGACCAAAGCCGGTGTCACCCGCGATCTGGCCTTCGACGCCTTCGACCGCCTCGTCTCCGATGGAGAGGCCACCTACGGCTACGACGCCCTGGACCGGATGACCTCACGCACCAAGGGCGCCGCCCAGCAGCGCTTCGTCTACTCCGGGCTGACCAACGACATCACCACCACCACCGACGGTGTGGGCGCTGTCCAGGCCAAGTACGGCCGCGACCCCTTCGGCGGCCTGCTGAGTCTGCAGGAGGGCGCGATCCCCGCGCTCGCCACGATGACAGACCTGCACGGTGACGTGGTGGGCACCTTCTCCGGCACCGCCCTGGTCGACTCGACGGCCTACGACCCCTTCGGCAAGGTCACCCACCGCTCCGGCACCCAGCGCGCCCTCGGCTACCAGGGTGAGTACACCGACCCGGACACGGGCAAGGTCAACATGCACGCCCGCTGGTACCAGCCCGGCACCGGCGCCTTCACCTCCCGCGATGACTGGACTCTTTCTCCTGAACCTTCCAATCAAATAAACCGCTACACATATGGAAATTCAGATCCACTCGGAAACGAAGACCCTACAGGGCACTACCCGAAACCCTCAACTTTCAAAGAGGGGGGATATTGCATGACGGTGATGCACTGGACAAAATGCGCGCAAGCAGCATTGATAACCAACGAAACCGAAGAATTCGTTAACGGAAAAGAGGGCAACAAGGAAACCAAAAGAAGAAATGCGATTCGCCACTTCATCTGGCAGGTCAGAATTATGATGCAGTTTGGTGCCGACATCGCCAAGAAGCTTGGGGATAGTCACGAAAGGTTCAGACCCGACTACGAGAAGGGCAAAGACGATGAAAAAAAGAGGCAGGGGAAGGAAAGTGACACCGACTTCGACCAGCGCATCAACGCTTTCGCCAGAAAGTATACCTACGAACACCAAAAAATATTGAGAGACATAAAGTCGACTCATGGAGACGATGCCTGGTTGAACTATCTGTATGCTGTAGGAATTGATGAGATGTGCAGTGAAGGAATTCTCAAAGCTAATTCATGCCCTGAACATTACTACGCAGGCCGGCCTCCCGGAAGCAAGAGAAGCAATGCGGAACGGAAGCGCGAATCCAAAAAAGTAAGAGACCAGGCAAAGATTGACGCCGAGTGCATGTCTGGACCGTGCACGAAAAGCTACAGCGGCCACTACGACTTCTGGCATATCGAAAACGCAGCCAACATCTGGAGCGTTGAGTCTGGCATACCATGCGAAGTATGGAATCCCGGAAACTGCGACAAGCCCACGCGTAACTTTGAAATAAACTCCGCCGAAACATGGGAGTCGTACGTTTGGAACCTGAGTTCGGAATCATTTAGATATACGAGCAGCGCCCGCGAATGGACACAACCACAGATCGTCAGTTTTCACCAATACATCATCATAAGGTGAAGCCGAGATCGCACACGAGGTGGTTAGATCTGATGACATCGAATTCAGTCACTCCTCCGACCCGCCACCAATAATATTAATGCCCAACAGGAGGGAACGACTTTCAATTGAAATTTTCAACGACTATCACATTAAGGAGATCGTGTGCTGCAAGAAGGTCTTGTGAAATCACTGAGCACCGTGTCGGTGATCGTATTTTTCGCCGCTGGCCTGGCAGCCTGCTCTGGAGAAAATCAGTCCGAGACCTGCTGGGCGAGGGCAGATAAGGAAAACAAGATGCTCGCCGGACTGATCCATTCCGCTTTCAAAAATCACAGAGTTGTACTTTCCATTGAAGAAAGCAATGGATGTGATTCCGCAAACAACGGGGCATGGCTGGATGTCACCCTGAATGCAAACGTAACGAAGAATGAAGTTCGAAACGCATTCACGAAGGCTGGATGGTCATCGAATGTCGATAAATTCATGCCCTGCGGACCGACCTGCAATCCCACAATGGCCATACAGTCCGGAAAGCGACGTATCGGCATGAACCTCAGCAAGGAGGCCGATACGCCTTGGATGATTTCCATGCAAGCCATTGACGATTGCTGGACCGACGACAGTTACACCTGTTGACCCTTTTTGCCGTATATGATAAGTGCACATTAAAAGCAGAGCGCCGGCGGGAACGTCATTGAAACCAGGTAGCGGCATCTGGAATCTCGGCAAGGAGAAAGGATGCAACTGAGGAAAGCTCCAAGACACAGATGGATGTTCACCCGCCCCCCTCCACCAAGGCCACTACAGAAGTGAATCGCTGCCGCTAGAGTCAGAAATTCTGAGGGAGTCAGTCCTTGCCGACCCGGACACACTTCATCAGTGCGACGGGCCGACGGCTCTGAGCCCAACCACCGACTTATGCGTGAATTTATACAGCATCAGTCAATCGGTCATATTCAGCCACGATCTTTATGATCTTCGTATGGTCGGCTGCGGCATTCGACCAAGAGTTGATTTCGCTTCATGCTCGGGGTGGTAGCCCGGCTGTCGTGCCGGGTGGGCGGAATTTCGGCCGCGCAACGAAAGCTCAGCCGCCTGATTCGCTGCTGCGGCTGGGCGTGTGTTTCGCCGATGACACGAAGACCACCATCGAGCACCTGCGGAACAGGATGAACCCTTTCAGTGATCCGCTGGCCGAGCCCATGCTGGCATGGTCGCCAAGCGGCAGCTATTGGCGTGTCACGCAACCTTGGTGGGATAACTGGTCCATGAGCGGATCGGGGAGCTGGCCGCGAAGCTGACCTTGGGCTGGGCGTGCCGGTTGTGCCAGCGGATGTAGGCGGCGATGGCAGCGTTCTGCTCGGGGTGGCTGCGGCGGTTGGTGCCGTTGAGGGCGAAATAGCGCAAAGCGGCGAATTCGGACTCGATCCAGTTCAGCCAGGAGGCGTAGGTCGGCAGGAACACCAGCTCGACGTCGTTGGCGGCGGCCCAGGCTTTGACCTGGGGATGCTTGTGCGGCGAGTAGTTGTCCACGATCAGGTGGATCGTGCCTGCGGGCCAGCGCTCGCGCAGGGACTTGATGAACGACAGGAACTCGCGCCAGCGTTTGCGTTCACGGATCCGGTAGTGGATCTTCCCGGTGGCCAGGTCCAGGGCGCCGAGCAGGTGCATGACCCCGCTGTAGCGGTTGTAGGTGGCCCGCAGGCGGCGGGACCTCTTACCTGGCCGCCAGGTCTTGCCCTTGCGGGGTTGTAGGTTCAAGGGGCCGAACTCATTCAAGCACACCACCCGCCCACCCTGTGGCGGGGCGTCGTACAGGGCCAGGATGCGCTGCATCTTGGTGACGAAGTCGGTGTCGTTGCTGCTCTTCCATGCCGTGGTGGTCTGCCATGACACCTTGCCGGCCTTGAGGATCCGCGCCAGGTGCTGGCGGCTGATCGAGGTCACCAGCCGCAGCTCGATCAGGTGGGCGGCGAGCTTGGACAGGCTCCAGGTGGAAAAGCCGGTGAGGCCCCACTCGGCGGGGGTCGTCCGGGCGATCAGGCAGATGCGCTCGCGCACCCACTCACTGATCATGCGTGGACGACCCCCGCTCCATTTTGGGTCCAAGGCCTCGAACCCCCGCTCGTTGAACGCGTGCACCACCTGGCGCACGTAGTCGTCACTGACCTGCATCAACGACGTGATCGCCGAAGCCGACTGTCCTTGTGCGGACATCAGCACCACGATCGCCCGCCGCAGCTTCACCGGATCCTTGGCCGATCGGGTGATCCTTTGCAGGCGCCGTCCTTCCTCCATCGTCAGCGCACGGACGAACACCTCGGGTTTACGTGCCATGACCACCTCCCAGAACTACTCCGGGACCAGGCTGGCCTGCTCACCCGCCGAGATCAAATAGCCCAGCAAGGTTCAGTGACACGCCACTATGATCACCTTCATCCCAACTCACAACCCTGACGTGTTGGCATTTTTCCCAATTTCCATTACGTCGGAGTCGTACTGTCGGCCTCAGGACGCTTCCATTGTCGATTGATAGAGGTCTTCGAATCTTCGGACTGCGGCGGTGTCCGCGAAGGGGTGGAGACGGGAGCGGATGGCTTCCATGCGGTCGGTGACGCGGGCTGAGTTGACTTTGACCGCGAGGTTCAACGACTTCGCAGCGGCCTCCGTGGCCTGCTCGATCTCGCGGGCTTGGGCGTAGGCGTCGGCGAGCCAGCTCAGGTAGAGCGAAAACTCTCGGGCGCGCGTGGCGTCGTAAGTGTCGAGGCCCTGGGTGAGCAGCGGTTCGGCCTTGAGCGGGCGGCCGAGTTCGGTGAAGCATCGGCCGGCCATCACGTCGACCTCGCCTCGGTCCAGCCAGTAGACCCATTTGGGGTCCTCGTCTCCGTCCCCGTGCTGCTCGAACACCCGGTCGACCTCGCCGAGTGCCCGTTCGGTGATCGTCGAATCTCCCGCTTTGGCGTGTGCCCAGGCCACTCGTTCCAGCAGTAGAGCACGGGTGAGCGGGGTGCTTGATCGCTCGGCGCCCTTGACCGCTGTACGGGCTATCGTGGCCGCTTGTCTGGGGTCTCCCACGTTGGCCATCTGGTAGCTCAGCGAGGACAGCAGATTGGCCGCCGTCGGCTCGTCTTGGGCGACGTGCGCGGCCTGGATGCCTTGGACGTAGTAGGTACGGGCGCGATCGTAGAGTCCGGCGTCAGAGGTCACCCATCCCGCGAGCTGGCAGAGCTCTCCCACCGCTTTCAGCAGACGGCGGCCCACATCCTCGCGGTAGGCGGCCTCCCTGACGACCGTGACGGTCGCCTCCAACTCCTGGGAGACGAGTGCATGCAGATCCGTACCCCCCACGTAGTCGTCGAGGTGGCGCAGATGATCGACTCTGGTCTCGATCTTGTCGATCAGTGAATGCCCGACGCGACGTCCCGAGCGGATCTCGTGGAGCTGCGGTGCCTCCACGATCAGCCACTCGTGGGCGACGCGAAGCGCGGACTCCTCCGACAAGGCCTCGCTCTCGGCGGCCAGCCCGGCGGCCATCGCCTCGTTGCTCTCTCGCGTCCACCCGTCACTGAACAGCGTCAGGCGATCACCGTTCACGCTCGGCGGGGTGATACCCAGTCGCTTGGCGCGAGACAGGACAACCGCCTGGTCGAGCATCGCCAGAGGCAGATCGAGCACGATGCTCAACCACGGCAACCAGGCCAGGGGCAGCCGCTTGCCGCGCTCCCAGCGGGAGACCTCATTGCGAGTGATCGTGGCCTGCCCGGACACCCGTGCAAGCCGATCGGCGAGACTCGCCTGGGTGAGGCCCTTGGCCTGCCGGGACTGCTTGATCAGTTCCTCGATCGTCAGACCTTCCACACCCTGGCTCCTTTCGCGCACCATCTGTAGGCCAGGAAGCGGCCCCCAGCGACTGACTCGGCTTCAGGGCGGCCCCTCGATCCGGGCCCCTGTGAGGCTCCTTCCATGGTCACTCACCTGCGGTTCTCTTGGAAGGGAATTACACAGAGTTACTCGACCTCACCTGGAGCAGATATGCCGGGCGACTCCCCATCAGTGATCACCGTGAACCCCTGCCGAGCCATAGAGCCCTCCCGGGAGGAGGGAACCGCCTGCGATGACTACGGCCGAGTACCGCGCGCACTGGCATTGCGGTTCACCGGCTGGTGTCTTTGGTACGGCAAGGCCACCAGACGCTGGTGGGCACTGCCTCCCACCTGGTGCCAACAGCGCGTCGGCCTGATCGAAGCCGACACCCCCACCGAACTCGCCGCACAGATACAGCACATTGAGGACTTCCGCCCCCACCTCATCCCTGAGCAGTCGGCACCCCTCATCCTCGGCGCAGACACTCACGCCCCGCAGGCCAAAGGCCCCAGCAAGGAGAGCAGAGCCACTGCAAACATCCGGTTCGACAGGAGCGAGGGCAAGGGAGGTGGGCAAGATGGCAGCGCAATTCCTGTCCCTGCTCGTCGGCGTACTCGCTGACCGCCTCCGCACCACGACGACCACCGATGCCGTACGGTCACCGCACCCGGGACGGATCCCCGGCTGGCCGGAGTCCCTCGGCCACACGCCCGTCATCTCTCAACGGTTCGCCGCCACCCCCGACCAGGTCAGACCCGCACGCGCCTTCGTCGCCGAACTCCTCGGCGACGACCACCCGCTCCGCGACGACGCCATGCTCCTCACCAGCGAACTCGCCACCAACGCCGTCGAACACGCCAGAGGACCACTCGATGCGCAACCGGCAGACACCGAAGCCACCGACGCCGGACCGTACAACGCGGGGCCGTACGACGACACCGGACCGCACGACACAAGACCGTACGAGCACGACGCGGGGCCGGTCGAGCGAACACCGGAGTTCGTCGTCACGGTGGCCTTCCTCTCCCACGGCGTGCTCATCACCGTCCAGGACCCCGGCGCCTCACAGATCCCCTGCACCGGAAAGCCAAGCCCAGAGACCACCGGCGGCCGAGGACTCCTCCTCGTCAACGACCTCGCCACCCGCTGGGGATTCCACCGCGACCCCACAGGAACCGTCATCTGGTTCGAGCTCCGCTCGAACCAGACCACCACCCGGATCAGGTAGCCCTCACCAAAGGGGGACACCTGCCGAAGAGCATGTCAAGCGTTGCTCGGCTCCCTGCGTGAACGGCGTTTCCGCTGGATCAGCAGGAACGTGATCGCCGCGAGTACGGCGAGGAAGGCACCGACGGCGAGTGCCACCATGAGGTAGGGGTCCGTGTCCATCTCCGCCTTGACCGCTCGCGCCGCGCCTGCGGCGGGAAACCGGATGGTCGCTTCGGCGCTGCGTTTCGTCAGCCCGCTCTCCAGGCGCATACGGGCACGCCACGGGCCATCGGGCACCTGCTCGGTGAGGGTGGCGGTGACGGATCCCGTGTCACCGGGAGCGAGCGTCGTGCCCGTTTGGACCCTGTACGGACCCGCGCTGTGGTGCTGGCTTCCGGAGCTGCTGGTCAGTTTCAGGTCGCCGCTCAGGTCGAGGGCGCGGCCCCCGGTGTTGTGCACCTGCGCCATGACGGCCTGCTGACCGTCCGGTGAGCGCTGGGCCGTCAGCGAGTCGATGGTGAAGTCCGATGGCGGCGGGTTGCCGCGACCGACGTCCAAGTAGAGCCGGATACCGACGCGGTTGATCTGGGCGAGGCCGCCACCGGGCGGCGCGGCCTTGGCAGTCTCGGCCCAGATCATGGCGTAGCGCTCTCCGGGAGCGGCATCATCTGGCACGGCGACGGTCACGGTGACCGGCGCGCGGCCCTCTGGGGGCAAGACCACCTCATGCCGGTCCATGCTGGTCCAGGCGGACAGCTCATTGGCGGTGTGATCATCGGCGAACTGGAATTTCCGGTCGCTGATCTGTGCCGCGGCCGAGTAAATAGAGAGCTGCTTGGGTGAGCCGGTCGTGTTGAACACCTCGACCCGCCGATGGATGACGGTACCCGGCGCGAGGTGATCGACGATGTAGGCCCATGCCCGCTTGTCGGCTCGGGCCGCGACCGGCGCTTCGAGCAGGCGGATCCCGATGCCGCTCTCCGATGATCGAGCCGCCGCCTGCGCGGGCGCGTCGAGCGTGCCGGTGGCCAGGGTGAGAATCCCGGCCACCAGCAGCCCCGTAACGATGGTAGGCAGACGCACGATTGTCGCCGGCTCCGCTCAGCCGACCGAGTGGGTGACGGTGCCGGAGTAGGTTCCTCCGACGGCCGTGGTCGGAATCGTCACGGTGAGCGTTGGATTCCAGGTGGCGGTGTTGTTACCGACGAGGTTGGTGCCGGTGAACGCGACGCGCGGCACGTTGATGATGCCACCGGGACCCGGCGTGAAGGTTCCCTGGCCCGTCGTGGCGGTGGCCGATCCGGGGGAATAGGAGACATTGATGTTTCCGATGGTCTCTGGCGCTGTCCCTCCGCCGGTGGTGAAGTCGGTGGAGATGACGCTCGCGTTCCAGGAACCGTTCAGGGTGGCGCGATCGTCGGTCACCGTGACCGGGCCGATCTGCCCCGAGATGCTGGTGGCACCGGCGGCCACCGAGCCGAGGTTCGCCGTCGACGGCGCACTGATCGTCAGACCGGCGGTCGTGATCGAGAACGTGACGATGGTGTCCACGGCCAGGGCGGGCAGAGCTGTCGCCGCGGCCAGGCCGAGGCCGGCGACGACGGTAGCGATCGCCAAAAGCGGTTTACGCATCTTTTGGTCCTATGTTCAAGCGGATGTGAGAAGCGAAGCGCAGCTCGGACGCCTGATCCAAGGGGCAAGCCCGCAGGCATACCGCCACACTTCGCAGCAGACGATAACTCTCCGTAGCGACACAAGGTGTAGGACACGACGCGCGCATTCGGCACAACACCGTTCCATGACAGTGAAATGCCGAAAGGCATGGAATCCGGGCATCCGTTCGCCGGAGGGTGAGCTCGTGTGTGTTTCTCTTCTGCTCGAATTACTTCCTTGGCGGGCCTGAGGGCAACGGCGCTTCATTGGGGCATTGAGAGCCCGATCATGGTGCCGCGCCCGCCTGTGCCGCCGACCGGTAGGCGCGCCACCGGTCCGACGACAGCCGGTGGGAACGCCGGAAGGCGGGTGGATGTCCACCCGCCTTCCTTTGGGACCTTTGTGAAACCGTTGGGACCGCCGACAAAAACCTAGAGCAGGCCGTTCTGGGTGAGCCAGTCCTTGGCGACCGCCTCGGCGTCGTCCTTGTCGACCGCGACGCGCTTCATCAGCGCGACCAGGCCGGCGGTGTCCAGCTTGGCGGAGACCGCGTCGAGGGTCGTCCGCACCGTGTCGTTCACGCCGGCCTTGTTGACCAGGGGGGCGATGTTCTCCGCGGCGAAGGCGCTCTTGTTGTCCTCAAGGGAGACGAGGTCGTTCACGATGATCTTCGGGTCGGTGGTGAAGACGTTGCCGACCTGGACGGTGCCGTCCTTGATGGCGTCGGCGGTGGCGTCGCCGGTCTTCTTCCACTCCTTGAACTCCAGGCCGTAGGTGTCCTTGAAGTTCTTCTCCTGGCGGGTCTGGAACTCCGGCGGACCGCCCACCGAGTAGTTCTTGGCGACCTTGACCAGGTCCTCGATCGTGGTGAGGCCGTCCTTGGTGGCGGTCTCCTTGGTGACGGTCAGCGAGTTGTTGTCCTCGGCCGCGGCGGGGGTGAGGACCTCAAGCTCGGCGGGGAGCTTCTCCTTGAGGCCGGCGACGACGTCGTCCTTGGACTTCGCCGTGGTCGTGTTGTCGACGAAGGCGAGCAGGGAGCCGATGTACTCCGGCAGGATGGTGAGGCCGCCGCTCTTGATCTGGTCGTACAGGACCTCGCGGCTGCCGATGTTGAACTTCTCCTCGACCTCGACTCCCTTCGCCGCCAGGGCCTGGGAGTAGATCTCGCCGAGCAGGACGTTCTCCGGGAAGTTGGCCGATCCGATGACGACCTTCCCCCCTTCGGCGGGAGCGGCGGCGGACCCGGACTCGGCGGGGGCCGGGGAGGCGCTGGTGAGCGGATCTCCGCCACCGCATCCGGTAAGTGTGAGCGCCGCGGACAGGAGGATCGCCGCGGTGCTGATCAGGCGCTTCATGGTGCTATTCCCTTCCAAAACGGGGGGTAATGAAGACTATCTGATGGCCTGGCGCTCGCTCACCCCCGGGGAGACCGTTGCGCGCTGTACCAGGGTGAACCCGAGCTGAACGATCAACGCGAGCAGTGCTACGAGAACCGCTCCGCCGATCGTGCTCGGGAAATTCTTGGTCGCGAGACCGTCGATGATGAAACGGCCGAGACCGCCCAAGCCTACGTACGCGGCCACCGTCGCGGTCGCCACCACCTGGATCGCCGCCAGGCGCAGACCCAGCAGGATGAGCGGCAGCGCGACCGGCACCAGCACCCGGCCCAGGACCTGCCCGCCCCGCAGGCCCATGCCGTACGCGGCGTCGCGCAGGTCGGGGTCGACCCCTCGGATGCCCTCGTAGGTGTTGACCAGGATGGGCGGCACGGCGAGCGCCACCAGCGGGATGAGCACCGGCAGGCTCGTGCCGACGCCCAGGAACAGGACGATGAGGACGAGCAGGCCGAGCGTCGGCAGAGCGCGGGCCGCGTTGGCGGTGAGGATGACGAACAGGGCGCCCCTGCCGGTGTGGCCGATCAACAGCCCCAGCGGCAGCGCGATCAGCATGGCGAGGAGCAGCGAGAGACCGGCGAACTCCAGGTGTTCGAGCAGCCTGTTGGGGATCCCGTCGGGTCCCGACCAGTTGGCCGGGTCGCCGAAGAAGTCGAGCAGCCAGTTCACGCGGCACCCCTTACCCGCGGCGCCCGCGACACCCGCGTCATCAACGAGGTCAGCGACATCCACCACCTGATCGGTCGAGCCGCAAGGACCGCACGAGACACGATCAACCGTTTCACGCGGACCCCCTCGCCCTCGACCACGGGGTGAGCAGGCGCTGCGCCAGGATGAGCAGCAGGTCGGCGATCCCCGCGAGCACCACGACCAGCACGATGCCGACGACGATCGGGGTGTAGAACTGCCGCTGCCAGCCGTCGATGAACAGGTAGCCGAGCCCGCCCCTGCCGACCAGCGCGCCGACGCTGACCAGGCTCACGCTCGCGACCGTGGCCACCCTGAGCCCGGCGAGCACGACCGGTACCGCGATCGGCAGCTCCACCTGGAGCAGCCTGCGCAGCGGGGTGAAGCCCATCGCCACCGCGGACTGGCGCACATGGTCGGGGACCGAGCGCAGCCCGTCGACGACGGCGGGGATCAGCACCGCCATCGCGTAGAAGGTGAGCGGGACCATCACGGTCATCCGGGTGGCGAGGCCGGTGATCGGGATGAGCACGATGAAGACGGCGAGCGAGGGCAGCGAGTAGATCACGTTCATCACGCCGACGGTCGGCTGGTAGAGCCAGCGCCAGCGGACCCCTGCCAGCCCGAGCGGGAGCGCGATGATCAGTCCGACGAGGATCGGCACCAGCGCCATCACGATGTGGTCTTCGAGCAGGCCCTGGATCGTGGGCCAGTTGCGCCCGATCCAGTCCCAGCGGACCAGGGGCTCGTCACCCATCGACGCCCCCTGCGGGAGCGGCGGCGGCTCGCGACGGGCCGCCGATGCTGCTCGCCACCGTGGCCAGTGCCTCGTCCAGCGCCTCGCGGGTGGCGACGCCCACGGCCTTGCCCGACTCGTCCACCGCGACGGCGCTGCCCGACGGGGTCAGCAGCGTCGCGTCCAGCGCGGCGCGCAGCGAGTCGCGTCCGCTGACGAAGGTCCCGTACGGCGCGAGTTCGGTGTCGGCGAGGGTGCCCGACTCGGGCAGGTCCTTGACGGCGGCCCAGCCCAGCGGCCGGTTCTCCCCGTCCACCACGGCGAGCCACGGCTCGCCGGTGGCACGTGCCGTGGCGATGTCGGTGGAGGCGGGGACGAGCAGGTCGGTGCGGAGCCGTACTCCCTCGTCCGAGACGAACGACAGCCGCCGGATGCCCCGGTCTCGGCCCAGGAACTCGCGGACGAAGTCGTCGGCGGGCCGAGCCAGCAGCGTCGCGGGGTCGTCGAGCTGGGCGAGGTGGCCCCCGACCCGGAGCACGGCGACCCGGTCACCGAGCTTGACGGCCTCGTCGATGTCGTGGGTGACGAACACGATGGTCTTGTTCAGCTCGGCCTGGAGCCGCAGGAGCTCCTCCTGAAGGCTCGTACGGACGATCGGGTCGACCGCGCTGAACGGCTCGTCCATCAACAGTACGGGCGGGTCGGCGGCGAGCGCGCGGGCCACGCCGACGCGCTGCTGCTGCCCGCCGGAGAGCTGGAAGGGGTAGCGGCCGGCCATCTTGGGGTCGAGCCCGACCCGCTCCAGCAGCTCCATCGCGCGGTCGCGCGCCTTCTTCTTGTCCCAGCCGAGCAGCAGGGGCACCGTCGCCACGTTGTCGACGATCTTGCGGTGCGGGAAGAGCCCGGCCTGCTGGATGACGTAGCCGATGCCCCTGCGCAGGGTCGGCGGGTCGATGGTCTTGACGTCGACGCCGTCGAGGAGGATCTGTCCCTCCGAGGCGTCGATCATTCTGTTGATCATGCGGAGGGACGTCGTCTTACCGCATCCCGAGGGACCGACGAAGACGGTTATCTCCCCGGTCGGCACCTCAAGGCTCAGGTTGTCCACGGCGACGGTCCCGTCGGCGTAGCGCTTGGTGACACCGTTGAATGTGATCATGCGCAACCTCTTGTTTTCGCAGGGTTACGGCTCCCCTGCCACAACCGTCCCCATGATCCAGCACAGGTCAGCCTATGCCCCTCATCTCCGATCTGTCTTCCAGGCTTTCCCCAACCAGCTCCGAAGCAGATCCACAAGTGTATTTCTCAACAAAAGGGCATTGAGTAGTGCGGGAGGTGCCCATGACTTGACATGATTACCCACATTGCCGGAGTCCATCCCTCTGGCACCGTATGTCACAGGTTTCACAGCCGCCCCGCCCCTCCATCACGCTCGCCGAGACACCAGAGGAACCGGTCCATGACCCAACCGCTCCTCGGTCAACGCTCGCGCGTCGAACTGATCGCCGAGCTCTACGACCGCCACGCCGCAGGGCTGTTCGCCTACTCCCACGACCAGTTGGGCGACGCGGACTCGGCTTCCGACGTCCTGGTGGCCGTACTCTCCGGTGTCTCGGACACAGAACCGCCGCGCGCCGCGCTGTACGCGCTCGCCCGCCGCGAGATCTTCTTGCGCGACATCGTCTACTCGCCCCCTGCCATCGGCCTCGACCCGGCCGCCGCCCTCGTCGACCGCGTCCTGAGCGACCTGCGTACGCACCAGCGTGAGGTGCTGTACCTCTCGGGCGTGTGCGAGATGGACGCCTCCGAGCTGTCCTGGGTGCTCGACGTGGCCGTCGACACCGCCGACGAGCTGACGGTGAGCGCCTGCCGCCGCTTCGCCCAGTCGCTGGGCCGTGCCCTGGCCTCGGCCAAGGTTCCCGAGCACATGTCGGAGGTGTTCGGCGCCCTCGCCGTCGCCCCGGTCCGCGACGTCCTCAACCTCGCCCCCTGGGCGACTCCCCCGGCGAGACTGCGCGCCGCCGTGCTCGGGCCGAAGGCGCCGCCTGCCGCCTCCGCCGGACGGTCGACGTCGCCGCTGTTCAGGCAGCTGTGGCCGACGACGCCCGCGTGGCCGCTGCCGCTCGCGCAGACCGGTCCCCCGATCGGCGCCTCGGACTTCCCCGTGCCGGACCACATGGCGGAGGACCGCTTCCCCGATCCCTTCGCGCCGAGGGATCCCGACGCCGTCTCCACGCACGAGGCCACCACGGAGCCGATGCCCAGGCTCGGTAATGCCGTGCTCACCGCCCTGGACACCGCGGCCCTGCGGCCTCGCCGCCGCCTCCAGCGTCCCCGGCCGCGCCGGGCGGCGCCTCCGGCACCGGTTTCCGGGGACGTGCTGGACGAGCCTCCCGCGCGGGGAGATCTCTTCCGCCCGCTCAGCCCCGAGGCGCGGGCGGCCCGCGCCCGCACCGACAGGCTCGTCGCCGCGGCCCCCCGCACCGAGACCTCTCCCACCGAGACGCCTCAGGCTCCACACCAGGAAACAGCCCAGGCTCCGCACGCCGAGACCTCCCAGTCCTCGTTCGCCGAGACTTCCCTGACTCCGCACCCCGACGCCCCCCAGGCCCCGGCCCCGCTCTCGGCTCCGGCTCCGCACACCGAGGTCTCCCACCCTCCGCTCGGGGCTCCCTACCTGGAGACACCCCAGCTCTCGTTCGCCGAGATCTCCCTGCTCTTTCCCCCGAGGCCCCCCCGCGCGCCGTTCACCAGGAGCGGCAAGAGCACCGAAAGCACCGAGGCGTCTCCGGCGCCCTCCGCGGAATCCCTCAGGACGCCCTCCGCCGAGACCCTGCGGGCTCCGTTCGTCGAGTCTCCCCGGCGACCGGAGGCCACGCCGCTCACCGGCTTCCCGCCGCACGGAAACGGCGACGTACTGGACGACGTACTGGACGATGGTCCCGGCGACGTGCTGGGCGGCCACCTCGGGGACGTGCTGGACGACACGCCTCCCCTGCCCGGCTGGCCCCTGCAGACCGACCAGCTCGACGCCCTCGCCGACCGCGAGCGCCGGTCCTCCGCTTCAGCGCACGCGCGAGAAGCCGACTCATCGTCCGTACGACAAATCAGTACTTCTTCCGCGCGAGGCGCCGATCCCTCTCCCGCGCGCGAGGCCATTCCTTCTTCCGCGCCTTCTGCGCGAGGAGGCGGGCGGCACGCGCTCGCCGGTGACGACGACCGCTCCCACTTCTCGCTCCCCGACTGGACCAGGCGCGCCGAGAGGGTCGAGAGCGCCGAGAGTTCCGCGCCTCCGGCCGGGCGCGCTCAGCCCTCGTTCCCCGCCTGGGCCACGCGGAACGCCGATCCCGTCCGGTCCTCCGCCGTCGACTGGTTCGCGGACGCCGATCCCGCCAAGCCCGCTCCTTCCGAGCCCGCACCCTCCGGGACCGCGACCGCCGCCCCTTCCGACGCCGCGACCGCCGCATCCTTCGACGCCCAGACCCCTGAGGCTCCGACCGCCCTGCCCGCCTGGACCCCGCGGACCGACCACCTCCGCACCCCCACCGGTCGCGCCCAGCTGCGCCTGCCCCGCTGGGTCATGCGCGAGGACCAGCAGCCCGACGACGCCTCCCTGCCCTCCACACCCCCGAACCACGCCCTCACGCCGTACGAGACGGCGCGGGACGACGCGGCGACGACCATGCCGGGGAACGGGTTCGTGGCGATACCTCCGATGCCCTCGACACGTACAACACGTACGGAGACCGGCGCGGACGAGGCGGCCCCCTCTCTTTCCGACCGGGCCGCGACCCTCGAACGCAGGAACGGCCGGGCACCGCGCAGTCACAAGGCGACGAAGAGCGCGGCCCACCACGACTGGGCCTGGGAAGTGATCGGCTTCGTCATCGCGGTGACGATCGCGATGATCGTCTTCTTCGCGGTACCGATGATGACCACTCCCTGACGTCCTCCCCGCTCTCCCGGCTTTCTCCGATCGTGCGTACGCGTTGACCGCCGTCCTCCGTAGCCGGGAGGGCGGCGGTCAGCGGGGAACGGCGGCTCAGACGGGTCGCTCCTCGGCCACCGGCGTCTCGGTGGCGGCGGGGGTCCGAAGGGTGATCGCGGCGACCAGCGCCAGTGCGATGAAGATGACGGCACCGGTCGCGCCGACCGCGTTGAGCCCGCTGGTGAACGCGCCCCGGGCCGCGTCGAGCAGCCCGGGTACGTCTCCGGCGACCGACAGCGCCCCGACCAGGCTCGATGTGGCGGCCTCCGCGACCTCGGCGGGTGTGCCGGCGGGCAGGTCATCGGCGAGAACGGACCGGTAGACCACGGTCCCGAGACTGCCGAGCGTCGCGATGCCCATCGCGATGCCGAACTCGGCGCTGGTCTCCGAGACCGACGCGGCCGAGCCAGCCTTCTCCGGCGGTGCGGCGGCGAGCATCAGGTTCATGGTGAGCGCCATCGGGAACGAGATCCCGCCCGAGGCGAGCACCAGCCCGACGACGAGCAGGCCGGAACCGGTGGTGGTGACCTGCGTGACGACGAGCAGGCCGACGCCGGCGATCGCGAGGCCCAGCGCGGTGACGACGCCCGCCGGCCACTTGCGGGCCAGGGCCGGTGCGACCATCGAGCCGACGACCATGGCGATGTTCTGCGGGATGAGCCACATGCCGGTCGAGAGCGGCGAGAGGCCCGCGACGTTCTGCAGATACAGCGAGGCGAGCAGGGAGAGCCCTGCCATCACGACCCCGCCCAGAAGCATGATCCCCAAGGCCGTGCTGAACGTGCGGTTGGCGAACAGGCCCAGGTCGAGCAGCGGCTCGGCCAGGATCCGCTGGCGGCGGACGAAGAGTACGCCGATCGCGACACCGGCGACGATCGCCGCGAGCGCGACGGGCTGCCAGCCGTCGCGGGCGAGGGACTTGAGGCCGTAGATGACGGGCAGGATCGCGGTGAGTGACAGGGCGACGCTGAGGAGGTCGATCGGGTGTTCGGGCCGTTCCGCCTTGAACTCGGGAAGCAGGAACGGGCCCGCGATCAGCAGCAGCACCATGAACGGCACGCCGAGCAGGAAGACCGAGCCCCACCAGAAGTGCTGGAGCAGCAGGCCCCCGACGAGCGGGCCGAGCGTCGCCCCGCCCATGAAGCAGCTGAACCAGACACCGATGGCCATGCCCATCTGCTTGGGGTCGGGGAACATGTTGCGGATCAACGCCATCGTCGAGGGCATGAGCGTGGCACCGGCGACGCCGAGCAGCGCCCGCGCCGCGATCAGTGTCTCGGCGCTGGTGGCGTAGGCCGCCACGATCGAGGCCACCCCGAACGCGGCGGCACCGATCAGCAGCAGCCTGCGCCGGCCGATCCGGTCGCCGAGGGCGCCCATGGTGACGAGGAACCCGGCGATCATGAACGAGTAGATGTCGAGGATCCACAACTGTTGGGTGGCGTCGGCGTGCAGACCGGCGCCGAGTTGCGGCAGGGCCAGGTAGAGCACGCTGACGTCGAGCGAGATCAGCAGGGTCGGCAGGGCGAGGACGGCGAGGCCGATCCACGGGCGGCTCATAGGAATCTCCATGTCGGGCGGACCGGCTCTGGCACGGCGGCGAACATGCCCCGACGGTACTGGCCGACGATTCACATAGTCAATACAAAAAAATTTGTCGGTGACGGATTCGGCTCGCCACCGTGGTCACCTCGGGCGACGCGATGCCGCGTGCGGCGGCGGGAGCGAGACCGAGAGCTCAGAGCCCGCGTCCGGTGGTGGTCCGAGCAGGGGTGCCACTCCGGCCACCGCCCACTTGATGGTCCACGACGACGGCCGCCGCTCGTGCCACCGGGACGACGAGAGCCCACGGGGCATTGACTTTGTCGCAAAGTATGACGCACCATGTTGCTACAAAGCTTGCGACAAAGGAGGCATTATGACCCGTGAACCGTTACCGGACGCCGGCCCGCCGGTGCGTGCGGCCGATCTGCGACTGGCGGGCGAGTGGCTGGCCCGGCACGACCTGGCCGACGCCCGCCCGACCCCGCTGCTGGCCGGCCGGCTGGCGGTCCGCAGACGCGCCGGCCTCGCCGCCAACGTCGTCTTGGCCGTGCTGATCCTCGCGAGCGCGCTCGCCGCGGCCTACGACCGGCTGGCCACCTCCGCCTTCGGCGGCTTCCAGCCGCATCGCCCGCTGCCGCTTCTTGCCCTGACCGCGTTGGTGGCCGGGCTGCTGCTGGCACAGGCGCTGCTCGACTGGTGGGTGCGACGCATCGACCAGCGGGCGGGCGCGACGCTGTCCCGCAGGGCCGCCCATCTGATCCAGCCCGGCTGGCGGGTCGTGCTCGGCCGGCCGTACGCCGTCTTCGCGGTCGCCACGTTCGCCGGTGCGATGGCGCTGGCCGGGAGCGCCCTGGCCGTTCCCGACTCAACCGTGCGGCAGTTGGCCGTCATCGTGCTGATCGGCCTGCTCGGCGTGACTGCCATCACCGCCATGCAGCTGCGTCACCTGCTCAGGCGCCCGGTCGTGGCGGAGGACGAGGAGTCGCTGACCGCCGACGTCATCATGCGCGTCGAGGACGCCCGCGCCGTCACCACGCCGAACGTGCAGTGGACGCTGCCCATGGTGCTGCTGTTCGGCACCGCGCCCGGCTGGTGGAGCGCCGCTTCGGCCGCCTACCTGGTCCTGGGCCTGGCCGCGTGCATCGCGCTCCATGCCAGGACGCCGTCGAGCGCGGCGGTGGGCCGGCGGGCCATGAGCGTCCGATGATCGTCATCGACACGGCCTCGCCGGTTCCTCCGTTCGAGCAGCTACGAGTCCAGCTCGCCCGGCAGATCCAGGATCGCACGCTGGCCGTGGGCGCCCGGCTGCCGACCATCCGCCACCTCGCGGCCGACCTCGGCCTGGCCGTCAACACGGTCGGCCGGACTTACCGGGAGCTGGAGGAGGCGGGGCTGATCGAGACGCGCGGACGGGCGGGCTCGTTCGTGTCGGCCGCCGGCGAGGAGGGCCGGGAGCGGGCCCGCCGGGCCGCCGCCGACTACGCGGCTCTGATCGCCAGCGTCGGCATCGACACGGGCGAGGCGATCCGCATCGTCCAGGCGGCTCTGACATCCGGCGCGGCACCGGCCGCGTCATGACGGCGACCCGGCCTCGGGATCACGTCGCCGGCGAAGCGGCCGATCAGACGGCGTCCGAACCAACCGGCCGGAGATGCGCTGGGTGCGGTATTTTCGGTGACACCCCGAGCACTCACGACCCGCCCTCGACGGCCCGGCCGAGCGTTCACCGACGGCGTGCGGCGGCGCGGCCCAGCACTCACGGGCGACACGCGATGGCGCGGCCCAGCGCTCGGAATCGAGGTAAGGCCGCGCGGCCGAGCGCTCACAGCCAGTGTTCGGTGGCGGCGCGCCAGGCCAGCTGGGTGCGCGTCTGCGCGCCGGTGACGTCCAGGATGTTCGAGACGCGCCGCTGCACGGTCCGCTGGCTGACTCCCAGCTGGGTGGCGATCGACGTGTCCGACGCGCCGCCGACCAGCAGCGAGACCAGGTAGAGGTCGTCGGGACCGAGCGGGCAGGGCGTCGTCCCCTCGGTGAGCGCTCCGTCCTCGGCGATCCGCAGCAGGGTCGCCCGTTCCCAGTAGCACTCGAAGAGGGCGATCAGCGCCTCCAGCAGCTGGCCACCGCGGATCAGTGCCGCCGTCTGCTCGGAGATCCCGTCCCCCTGGACGAGCGGCAGTACGGCGGTCTCGTGGTCGACGATCGTCAGCCGCACCGGCAGCCAGGACATGACCCTGGCCTGCTCGCCCAGCTTCACCCCGTACGCGATGTCGGCCGGCATCCCCTCCTCCGCCAGCAGCGGCTTCTCGTAGATCACCCGGTACTCGACCCCGCGGCGCAGCGCGGCGAACTCGGCGTGGCTCTCCTCCGAGGGCAGCACGGTCTCGTGGTCCCGGCAGAAGTGGAGGACCTCGTGGCGGGCCGTCTCCTGCAGGTGGCCGAGGCACCCCTGGAGCGCGGTGCGGTTCGGCAGGACCTCGACCAGCCGACCGGCGTCGCGGCGGCGGACGCTGTCGCGGTACTCCTCGGAGAGCTGGTCCACCTCGCGCCGCGCCCAGTCGATCGCCTGCTGGTGGCGCAGGAGTTGCGAGCCCAGCACGATGTCGGGGGCCACGGCGGCGAACCGCCGCCTGCCGGGACCGATCGTCCTGATCAGCCCTCTGACCCGCATGGATATCAGTATCGTCTCGACCGTCTGGGCGTCGATGCCCAGGTTCCCTATGAGGTCGGCGATGTCCGCCTCCGCCGTGGCCACCAGGAACCGGTAGACGCGCTCCTCCATTGGATCGAGCCCGAGGGATTCCAACATGACGCACATGATGACATCCGAAACGCCCATAAAAGTTACATCTATTGTCTAACCGGACTTACACCATTGATGTGAATTAACCGGACGCGGGCCATATCGGATTCGGGGCGCATTCTTCCCGCGACAGCGGCGATCAGGTGTCATCGGGTTGTGACAGCGACCTGTCAGGACTAGTATCACGGAAACTCTTAGGAAAGTTTCTTAAGAGAAACTTAAGGCGGGTGCCTCGCAGGCCCCCGGCAACCGTTCGACCCGAACCAAGAGCTGCGCGAACCTCGATGGCGCGGATCGTCATCGCACGGGAGTCCGACCGTCCGGACGTCCCACACCCCCGGTTTCCCCCCATGGGAGCGATCATGCGGCGCACCCCCTCCTTACTCGCCCTGACCGGGCCTGCAAGGTTCTCGGGTGAGCCGCTCGCGCCCCGGTCGCGCGGCGCCTCGAACCTCTGCGGCCCCCACCGCACGAAGGAGTGATCAAGTGTTGAGACAGCGAATCATGGCCGCCCTCGCCGCCCTGGCGGTCACGGGCGTGCTGGCGGTCGCCCTCCCCGCGGCCTCCGCCTCCTCAGTGTCTGCCCCTGCCTGCGTCGCCGCGTGGAAGTCCTCGGCGGTCTACACCGGCGGCATGACCGCCTCCCACAACGGCCGCAACTGGTCGGCGAAGTGGTGGACCCAGAACGAGACCCCCGGCAGCGCCGACGTGTGGGCCGACCAGGGCGCCTGCGGCGGTGGCGGCACGACGCCTCCCCCTTCGGGCAACTGCAACCACCCGAACTGGGTCGCGGGCACCTGGTACGCCGCCGGGAGCATCGTCAAATACACCAACGGCCAGTTCTACCGCGCCAAGAACGAGAACCCCGGCTACGACCCGGTGATCAGCACCTGGTACTGGGAGCCGTACACCTGCGGCACGACGCCCACCACCCCTCCCACGAACCCGCCCACCTCGGGCTTCGTCGTGAGCCAGGCCCAGTTCGACCAGATGTTCCCGAACCGGAACTCGTTCTACACCTACAGCGGCCTCACCGCGGCGCTGAGCGCCTACCCGGGCTTCGCGAAGACCGGCAGTGACACCGTCAGGAAGCAGGAGGCGGCCGCCTTCCTCGCCAACGCCAGCCACGAGACCGGCGGCCTGGTCCACATCGTCGAGCAGAACACCGCGAACTACTCGCACTACTGCGACACGAGCCAGTCGTACGGCTGCCCCGCGGGCCAGTCGGCCTACTACGGGCGCGGCCCGATCCAGCTGAGCTGGAACTTCAACTACAAGGCGGCGGGCGACGCGCTCGGCATCAACCTGCTCGGCAACCCGTACCTGGTGCAGAACGACGCGTCGGTGGCCTGGAAGACCGCCCTGTGGTACTGGAACACCCAGAGCGGTCCCGGCACGATGACGCCGCACAACGCGATGGTCAACAGCCGCGGCTTCGGCGAGACGATCCGCAGCATCAACGGCAGCCTGGAGTGCAACGGCAGGAACCCCGCGCAGGTGCAGAGCCGGATCAGCACCTACCAGCGCTTCGTGCAGATCCTCGGCACCACCCCCGGTGGCAACCTGAGCTGCTGAATCCCTCGACTCGCGAGCCGCCGAACGAACCGAACAGCCGGTTCCCCGACGGCCCGGCCCCGAACGAACCGGACACCGGTTCTCCGACGGCCGCCGCGCGCCCTGCCTCCGACCGGGCGCACGGTTTCCGGGAAACGTCCCGCCGAGCGTGCGAACCCGTGAGGCGGTGACTCCACGCGTACGATCCACGCGCGTGACACGAAGGGCGCGGCCCACCGGCCGCGCCCTTCTCACGTCTTCTCCCCGACCCGCCCTCACTCCGCGCCTCACACGGTGATGACGACCTTGCCTTTCGGGTGACCGCCCCGGAGGTACCGGATGGCCTCGGGAAGCTCGCCCAGCGGGTACGTCCGGTCGACGACCGGCGTGACCTCGCCCTCCTCGACGGCCTTCCCCAGAAACAGGAGGTCCTCCTCGCTCTCCCGCAGCATCAGCGCGCACAGCTTCTGCCCCACGAACGGCGAGAGCAGCATCGCCCGGAGCTGGCGGTCGGTGCCCTGCAGCCACCGCCCCTTCCGCTCGCCGCCGACGATGACGAGCGTTCCCCGAGGGGTGAGGGCGCGCCGCAGGTGCGACAGCGAGCGGTTGCCCCCCGTGTCGAGGATGAGGTCGTAGCGGCGCCTCCCGTCCGCGAAGTCCTCACGGGTGTGGTCGACGACCTCGTCCGCGCCGATCGACCGGACCAGGTCCGTCTTCGCCGTGCCGCACACCCCGGTGACCTCGGCGCCGAACGCCTTGGCCAGCTGCACCGCGAACGTCCCGACACCGCCGCCCGCGCCGATGACCAGCACCTTCGCCCCCGGCTTCACCGGTCCTCCGGCGCGAAGCCCCTGCAGGGCCGTGTAGGCGGAGCCGGGGGTCGCCGCGGCCTGCTCGAAGGTGATGTTCGCGGGTTTGGGAACCAGCCTGTCCTGCCTGGCGCACGCGTACTCGGCGAAGGCGCCCTCGCAGGTGCCGAACACCTCGTCACCGACCCCGAACCGGGTCACACCCTCGCCGACCGCCTCGACGCGGCCGGCGACGTCCATGCCGAGAAGGCGGTTCTTCGGCTTGAGCAGCCCGAAGCCCGCGGCGCGGACGACGTAGGGCAGGCCCGTCGTGACGTGCCAGACGCCGTGGTCGAGGCCTGCCGCGTGGACGCGTACGAGCACCTCGCCCTCCCCCGCGACCGGCCGGTCGACGTCGCCGAGTCGCAGCAGGTCGGTCGAGCAGTAGGCGTCTCTGGC
Source organism: Streptosporangium sp. NPDC049078 (assembly GCF_040648855.1). Taxonomy (NCBI): domain Bacteria; kingdom Bacillati; phylum Actinomycetota; class Actinomycetes; order Streptosporangiales; family Streptosporangiaceae; genus Streptosporangium; species Streptosporangium sp. NPDC049078. Next base: position 31,250 of record NZ_JBEZEL010000003.1, on the reverse strand, counting down.
CATGGCCTTCATCGTCTTCATGGTCTTCATCGTTTTACGTCCCCTTCGGCGAGTCGGTGTCCGGATACTGGAAGACCTCGTCGAGCGGGACGCCGAACACACGGGCGATCCTGAAGGCCATCTCCAGCGAGGGCGAGTAGCGCCCCTGTTCTATGGCGATCACGGTCTGACGGGTCACGCCGACGCGTTCCGCCAGCTCCGCCTGCGTCATCTCCCCGGTGGCGAACCGCAGGGAGCGGATCGCATTGGTGATCTTGGTGGGCTTGACCATGCTCAGAACCCCCGGCGGTACGCGACGATCTTCACGACCGACGAGGAGAGGGCCGAGAGGACGAACGCCAGGTAGAGCGCGTGGGCGATCCAGAAGTGCTCGAACTCCGCCATCGTCAGGCCGAGGGCCCCCACGACGCCGATGGCGAGGACGTAGAACTCGGCCCGCATGCCGTGCCGGTGGATGTCGTCGTCGCGCTCGTCCTTCTCCACCTCACCGCGCGGGGCGGTCCCGGCGAACATGTTGCCGACCATGTTCGCGACCATCGCGGCGCCGATGGCCGTGATCATCGGCCACACGTAGTCGACCTCGGCGACACCGACCTCCCGGACCCTCCCGAGGATGATCGTGGCGTAGACCGCGAGCACGCCGATCGCGACCACGGCGTAGACCCACACGCGTTTCTCTTCCGTTGACATGCCCGCTCCCCATGTAAAACAAAGTAGACATGATGAAACGTAAAACAGAGCAGACATGATGTCAAGAATTATTAACTTCCCCCTGGTCAGGGGATCGCACGGACACCTCCATGGAACGGCGAACACCGCCGAGGCGCACCAGACGCCTCACCGAAACCGAGAACCGAGAACCCGGAGGCGGGAACGGGACACGGGACACCGGGCGGCCGGGACCGACACCGGTCCACGCCCGGCCTCGGCCTTCTCCACAGGGCCTCAGGTCACTCCGACGACAGGACGAGCCCGCTCGTCGGCACCCCCGTGCCCGCGGTGACCAGCACGTTCCGCACCCCGGCGACCTGGTTGGCCGAGGTGCCCCTGATCTGCCTGACGGCCTCGGCGATCCCGTTCATGCCGTGGATGTACGCCTCACCGAGCTGGCCGCCGTGTGGGTTGACCGGGAGGTGGCCGTCGATCTCGATGCCGCCCCCGGCCACGTAGTCGCGGGCCTCGCCGCGCCCGCAGAAGCCCAGCTCCTCCAGCTGGGTGAGGACGAACGGGGTGAAGTGGTCGTACAGGATCGCCGTCTGCACGTCCGAGGGCCCGAGCCCCGACTGCTTCCAGAGTTGGCGGCCGACCACCTCCATCTCCGGCAGGCCGGTCATGTCGTCGCGGTAGTAGCTGGTCATCATCATCTGGTCGGCGCCGGACCCCTGGGCGGCGGCGGTGATCACGGCGGGTGCCTCGCGCAGGTCCCTCGCCCGCTCGGCGGAGGTGACCACCAGCGCCACCGCGCCGTCGCTCTCCTGACAGCAGTCGAGCAGGTGCAGCGGCTCCACGATCCACTTGGACGCCTGGTGCTCCTCCAGGGTGATCGGGCGGCCGTGGAACCACGCGGCGGGATTGGTGGAGGCGTGCCTGCGCATCGCGACCGCCACCCGGCCGAAGTCCTCGGAGGTGGCGCCGTAGGTATGCATGTAGCGTCGGGCGAACATCGCCACCCAGGCCGCGGGGGTCATCAGCCCGTACGGCACGTGCCAGCTCATCTCCAGGCCCTGCGACGAAGGCTCGCCGGCGACGCGGGCGTCGGGCTGGCCGTACCTGTTCCCCGAGCGCTCGTTGAACGCCCGGTAGCAGACCACGGTCTCGGCGACCCCGGTGGCGACGGCCATCGCCGCGTGCAGCACGGTCCCGCACGCCGCGCCGCCGCCGTAGTGGACGCGGGAGAAGAACGACAGGTCGCCGATGCCCACCTCGCGGGCCACGGCGATCTCCTGGTTGGCGTCCTGGGTGTAGGTGACGAGGCCGTCCACGTCCGAGGGCGCGAGGCCCGCGTCGTCGAGCGCCGCGAACACCGCCTCGGCGGCGAGCTGGAGCTCGGACCTGCCTGACCGCTTGGAGAACTCGGTCGCGCCGATCCCGGCGACGGCCGTACTCCCTGAGAAGGAGACCACGGTGGTGAGGGCCTTTCTGTGTTTTCGCCGTTCCCTGCCGTTCTCGCCGTTTTCCGCCGTTCCGACCGCTTACGCCGCTCCCGGCCGTTTCCATCGTTTCGGTTGCTCTCGCCTCCCGGTCTCCGTCCTCGGCAGCCGCCGGGGCGCGGTCAGCGGGCGGGGAGGACGAGCCTGACGGTGCCCGAGACGTGGGCGCCGAGGCTGACCCCGCCCCGGACCTCGACGGTGAACTCGCCGTCCTCGCAGGCGACCACGCTGCCGGTGAAGGACAGCCGGTCGCCCGCGTACGCGGGGACGCCGAGCTTGACGTTGATGCCGCGGATGATGGCCTCGGGTCCCGCCCAGTCGGTGACGTAGCGCTCGACGAGACCCATCGTGGTCAGGATGTTGAGGAAGATGTCCTTCGACCCCTGCGCCCGCGCGACCTCGACGTCGTGGTGAACGGGGGTGAAGTCCATGGTCGCGAGTGCGGTCGACACGACCACGGTGGGGCTCAGGTCGATCGCGAGCTCGGGAAGCGGAGCTCCGACCCGCACCTCGTCGTCGGTAAGTGTCCGCATCACGCCTCCTGGGGGACCCACATGGGCAGGATCAGCTCGTCGTCCATCCGGCGGTACGTCAGGCGCACCGGCATACCGATACCCACCCGCGAAGCGGCGCAGTCCACCACGTTTCCCACGATCCGCACGCCTTCCGGTAGTTCCACCACGGCGACCACGAAAGGCGTACGAAGCCCCGGGACCTGCGGGTTGTGGTGGACGACGTAGCTGTAGACCTCCCCCTCGCCGCTCGCCGTCACGAACGTGCGGGTGGTCGAACGGCACGAGGGGCAGACCGGCCCCGGCGGGTGGCGGAGCTCGCCGCAGTCGGCGCACTTCTGGATCCGCAACTCGCCGGCGGCGACACCCTCCCAGAAGAAGGCGGTGTCGGCGTTGACCGCGGGTCTCAGCGGATACGGCGGCCGGGGGGACACATCCTCCCGTGTCTCCGGCATGTCCTTCGTGAGCACGTCCCTCGCGAGCGCCTCCTCGGCGGGCACGTTCGCGGGCGCGTCCTGCGCGGGCACGTCTCTCGCGAGCGCGTCCTCGGCGGACATGTTCGCGGGCATGTCCTTCGTGAGCACGTCCCTCGCGAGCGCGTCCTCGGCGGGCACGCCCGCGGGCGTGTCCTTCGCGGGTCGGATCCGAGCGGGCGGGGCCTCGGAGGTGCCGTTCTCCGTGGGCGCGGATCCGTTCCCGCTCGGTGCGACTTCGTTCTCGCCGGTGGTGTGCGTGTTCTCGTCCGGCCCTTCGGCACGTTGCCAGGGCCGGAACTTCAGCACCCGGAACAGCATGTCGGCCACGGCCTCGCCGTCGGCGTACCAGGTGATGTTCCAGGTGACGAAGTAGCCCTTGCCGAGCGCCGTCCGCTTCGGGCCGGTGATGCCGGTCAGCCGGGTGGCCGGGACCGGAAACTCGCCGAGCCGCACGTAGCGGTGGTAGGTCTGCTCGCAGTTGGTGGCGACCACCCCGGTGTAGCCGTTCTCGTCCAGCATCGCGAGAACCGCGTCGATCGGGGTACCCGCCCGCTTCCTCCTGTTCCCGGCCACGCCGGGCATCGTCCAGACCTGGATCATCGCCGGTGGGGCCACGATCCCCCCGTGCACTCCCGCCGCGGCGGCCTCGGGGTCGGTGTAGAGCGGATTGGTGTCGCCGATGGCGTCGGTCCAGTGCCGGATCATCGGGAGGTTCACCGGGTCCGCCTCCGCGACACCGAGCACCTCCCCCTCGGCGATCTGCCGCTCCGCCAGAGCGATGAGCCGTTCGTGCAGGGTGGCGGACTCCCCCCCGGTCTCCGGACCCGTCGCGGACACCGAACTTGTCGCGGACACCGGTCCTGTTGGGGCAGGCTCGGGCGCCGGGAGTGCCGGAGCCGTCGCGGCCGTCGGGACGGGCTGGGGCGTCGGGGCGGGCTCGGGTGCCGGGGACCCCGGCGGTGTCCCGGTCATCGGGGCGGCCTCGGCAGGCTCAGGCCGAGCATCGCGATGAGCTCGCGCTGGACCTCGTTGACGCCGCCGCCGAAGGTGAGCACGAGCGCGCCCTTCGCGCCGCGGTCCACGCGTCTCATCAGGTCCGCCGTCTCCGGGTCGGACGGGTCGCCGAAGCGCGCCAGGACCTCGCCGACGATCCTGCCGACGTCCTGCAGCCGCTCCGAGCCGTACACCTTGGTGGCCGAGGCGTCGGGGGCGCCCAGCCAGCCGAGGTCCATGTTGGCCGCGACCTGCCAGTTCAGCAGCTCGTTGGTCCTGAAGTAGGCGTACACCTGGCCGAGCGCCCTGCGTACCGCGGGCTCCTCGATCGTGCCGGTACGGCGGGCCCAGGCGAGGAACCGGTCGTAGGTGTGGGCGATGTTGCCCGCGGGGCCGAGCGTGACCCGCTCGTGGTTGAGCTGGTTGACGATCAGGTCCCAGCCCTTGTTCTCCTCCCCTACGACCATGTCCACCGGCACCCGCACGTCGGAGTAGTAGGTGGAGTTGGTGTGGTGGTTCCCGTCCATCGTGACGATCGGGGTCCACGAGTAGCCGGGATCGGCGCAGTCGACGATCATCATCGTGATCCCGCGGTGCTTCTTCGCGTCCGGGTCGGTACGGGCGGCGAGCCAGATGTAGTGGGAGTAGTGGCCGCCCGAGGTGAAGATCTTCTGCCCGTTCACGACGTAGTGGTCGCCGTCGCGGACCGCGGCGGTGCGCAGCGAGGCGAGGTCGGTGCCCGCCCCCGGCTCGCTGTAGCCGATCGCGAAGTGACACTCTCCCGCCAGGATGCGCGGCAGGAAGAACTCCTTCTGCGCCGCCGTCCCGTACTGCATGAGGGTCGGACCGACGGTCTGCACGGTGATGATCGGGTACGGCACCTCGGCGCGGGCGATCTCGTTCGCGAAGATCTGCTGCTCCAGCGGGCCGTATCCGCCGCCGCCGTACTCCTTGGGCCAGCCGAGTCCGAGCTTGCCGTCGCGGCCGAGGGCGCGGCAGTGCTCCATGTAGGCGTGGCCGAACGGGTCGGCGGAGATCCGCGCTCGTTCCTCCGCGCTGAGGCACGACCGGAAGTACTCGCGCAGTTCGTCGCGGAGCCTCTTCTGGTCGGGGGTGAGGTCGATCAGCATCAGACGAGCGCTCCGATCGTGTCGAGCCGGGCCTCCACCCCGCCCAGCAGGTGGGCGTGGTGCTTGCCCCAGGCGAAGTAGCGGTGCAGCGGATAGGTCACGTCCACCCCGATACCGCCGTGCAGGTGCTGGCAGGTGTAGAGCGCCCGCAGCGCCTGGTCGGTCGCGGTGAGGGCGCCGACGGCCAGGTCCGCCTCGGCCTCCTCGTCCGCCCCCTCGGCGAGCCGCCACGCCCCGGACCACACGGCCACGTCCAGCGCCCGCCCCGCGATGTAGACGTCGGCGATCTGCACGGTGACCGCCTGGAACTCGGCCAGCGCCCGGCCGAACTGCTTGCGGGTCCTGATGTACTCGGTGGTGAGCGCGAGCGCGCCGGCCAGCACCCCGGAGGTGACGGCGATGTTCCCGGCCAGCGCGAGTCTTCGCAGGCCACCGGCCGCCGCACCGTCCCGCGCCCCGACGGGCTCACCGGGGGTGCCCTCCAGGACGAGCGTGGCGGCGGGCTCGCCGGTGGAGGTCGGCACCGGCCGCAGGTCCGTCTCGGCGGGGTCGACCAGGAACAGGCCGACCCCGGTGGCGGTGGCGGCGGGGACGAGGATCCTCGCGGCCTGGGCGGCGTACGGCGTCGTGCCCTTGGCGCCGTCCAGCACCCATCCGGCGCCGTCCTCGCGGGCGGTCGTGAGCGGCGGGGCACCGAGGTCGCCGAAGGCACGACCCGGCTCGGAGGGGGCGACGGCCAGGGAGATCTCGCCGGCGGCCAGCGGGGCGAGTGCCTCGCGCTGCTCCCCGGAGCCGTACCTGGTGATCACCTGCGCCGCGACGAGGCTCTGCTCGGCGGGGACCGGGGCCACGTGGGCGCCGATCTCCCGCAGGACGACCGCCATCTCCACCGGCCCGAGCCCCGCGCCTCCGGCCTCCTCCGGCAGGCAGGCGCCGAGCAGTCCCGCCTGGGCGAGGGAGCGCCAGAGTGCGGCGTCGTAGGGCGCGTCCCCCTTCTCGTGGGCTTCGAGCCTGGCCGGGGTCACCTCCCTGCCGAGGAGGTCGACCGCGAGTCCGCGCAGGTCGGTCTGTGTCTCGTCGAGATTGAAGTCCACTGGCGCTCCAGGGTTTCTGTCGGCCGCGTCACCCTTCCGGAAAGTAGAACAGATTCTATTCTGTGTCCAGAGTCGGCCTATGGCAATAAGTCACCGCATAACCTCCGCACCGCATATGCCATGTAAGCGCGGGCCGTCTTTGTGACCGGCGAGTAACCCATCGGAGTATCCCTAAATCAGATAACGTGTTCTCATGCCCACTCCGCACGTGACGACCGACACGCCGGTCACCCCGCGCCGGACCGGCAGGCACGCCCAGAGCGGCGCCGATCCGGCCATCACCGAGGGGGCACCCGGCATGCGGAGTGAGTCGGCACCCACGAGCGTCCGCACCAGGAGCCAGCACCAGCGGCGCAAGCGCATCGTCCAGGCGGCCGCCGCCCTCGCCTCACGAGGTGGCGTCGAGGCAATGCAGATGCGGACCGTCGCCGAGCGCGCCGGGGTCGCGCTCGGAACGCTCTACCGATACTTCCCCTCCAAGATGGATCTCGTCGTCGCCGTCGTCGGCGAGGAGATCGACCTGCTGGAGACCAGCATCGAGCGTCGCCCGCCCAGCGCCACGACGGCTTCGGGGCGGGCCGTCGACGTGCTGATGCGCGCCACCCGGGGCCTGATGCGCGAGCCGGAGCTCGCCGACGCGCTCATCCGCTCGCTGATCATGGCCGATGTCGACATACCGTTCGGCGACCGTATGGCGGGGTTGCTGCTCCGCGTCGCCGGAGCCGACCTCACCGCCGAGACCGCCACCGAGGAGCAGTTCGCCCTCGCGGGCTCGCTGTCCAGCGTCTGGGTGCACGAACTCATGGAGATGCTCAGGGGCCGGCGCACGTACGAGCAGATCCAGCGCCGCATCGAGATCGCCGCCGGACGCCTGTTCGCCGACTTCCAGCCCTCCGCCTCCGGCTGAGAGGCGTTCCGCGAGAAACCCCACCCTGCCTTCCACCTGAAATTAGAACCCGTTACAGTCGCTACCGAAGGCGACTAGAGCGACGTTCTGGAGTGACGCGCGGGCGGGCGGATCGGCGAGGACGGCCGTCCGGTGCGCGCGAGCTCCCGGCCGGATTGCGAGGAGATCGTTATGGGTGCGGTGATCGTCGAGGCAGTGAGAACCCCGATCGGCAGGCGCAACGGATGGCTCGCCGGGCTGAAGCCGCAGGCGGTCCTCGCCGCCGCGCTCACCGGTCTGATCGGCAGGTCGGGCATCGACCCCGCCGCCGTGGAACAGGTTTTCGCCGGGTGCGTCACGCAGGCGGGCGAGCAGGGCGGCCACGTCGGACGGCACGCCTGGCTCTACGCCGGGCTGCCCTACCAGACGGGGGTGACCACGATCGACGCGCAGTGCGGCTCCTCACAGCAGGCGGTGCACCTGGTCGCGGCGCTCATCCAGGCCGGGGTGATCGACGTCGGCGTGGCCTGCGGCGTCGAGGTGATGAGCCGGGCTCCGCTCGGTTCCAACGTGCTGCCCGCCGACCCCCGGCCCGACGACTGGGACCTCGACCTGCCCGACCAGTTCACCGCCGCGGAACGGATCGCGCGGCGGCGCGGCCTCACCCGCGAGCACATCGACCGGTTCGGCGCCAGGTCCCAGCGCCTCGCCGCGGAGGCGTGGGCCCAGGGCCGCTTCGACCGGGAGGTCGTCGCGGTGACCGCGCCGGTCCTCGACCGTGAAGGTGCGCCCACCGGCGAGACCCGTGTCGTCGACAGGGACCAGGGGTTGCGCGAGACCACCGTCGAAGGGCTCGCCGGGCTCAGGCCCGTCATGGGCGAGGGCGGCCTGCACACGGCGGGCACCTCCTCGCAGATCTCCGACGGCGCGGCGGCGGTGCTGCTGATGAGCGAGGAGGCCGCCGCCCGGCACGGCCTGCGGCCCCGGGCCCGCGTCCTCGCCCAGGCGCTCGTCGGCTCCGAGCCGTACTACCACCTGGACGGACCGGTGGACGCGACCGCCAAGGTCCTGTCCTCGACCGGGATGAGCACGGCCGACATCGACAGGTTCGAGGTGAACGAGGCTTTCGCCTCGGTGGTCTTATCCTGGTCGTCGGTGCACAAGCCAGACATGGAACGGGTCAATGTCAACGGCGGCGCCATCGCGCTCGGCCATCCGGTCGGAGCGACCGGTTCCCGACTGATCACCACCGCCCTGCACGAGCTTGAGCGGTCCGACTCCTCGACCGCGCTGGTGGCGATGTGCGCGGGCGGGGCGCTCGCGACCGCGACCATCCTGGAGCGCCTCTGAGCGGCGCCGATACCCTGAGGCGTCTCCGCGCGCCGCCGGCCACCCGAGGCGCACCTGAGGCGCCGCCGACCCGAGGCGCCCCGCGTGGCGCCGGTGAGGAGCACCACCGTTGACCCCCCGCAGGTCGTACAAGGAGCACCAGCGTTGAAATCCCGCCGCAGGCCGTACAGCGAACAGCGTCCGTTCGACACCGGGGGCGGGGTGTGGAGCGTGCCCGTCCCGATCCCCGGCAACCCGCTCGGCTACACGCTGGTCTACGCGATCGAGTCCCCGGCGGGTCCCGTCCTGGTCGACGCGGGCTGGAACGCCCCCGAGGCGTGGCTGGCGCTGCGCGACGGGCTGGGGGCGGTCGGCATCGACGTCCGCGACGTGCGCGGCGTGGTCGTGACCCATTTCCACCCCGACCACGCCGGGCTGGCCGGCCAGGTGAGGGAGGAGTCCGGTGCGTGGATCGCGATGCACGAGGCCGACGCCGCGTTGATCGACTTCATGCGGCGGTTCGAGGGCGACGCGCAGCGCGACTTCCAGGCCGACATGCTGCGCCGGGCGGGAGCGGGAGCCGTCGAGGTGGAGGAGGTGAGGGGGAACCGGCCGCGGCCGCCCGCGCTCCCCGACCGCGTTCTCACCGACGGCGACCTGATCGACCTGCCGGGGCGCAGGCTCCGGACGATCTGGACGCCCGGTCACACTCCCGGCCACATCTGCCTGCACCTGGAGGACGCCGACCGGATCTTCACCGGGGACCACGTGCTGCCGGCGATCACGCCGCACATCGGGATCTACCCGTACGACCGTGCGGACGTGGATCCGCTCAGCGACTTCCTGGAGTCGCTGGAGAAGGTGAAGGGGATGGGACAGCTCGAGGCCCTGCCCGCCCATGAATGGATATTTCAAGACACGGCGGCTCGGGCGACGGAGATCCACATCCACCACGAGGAGAAACTCCGACGGCTCGCCGCCCTGCTCGGTGAGGAGAAGGAGCCCCTGACCATCTGGGAGATCGCCGAACGCATGACCTGGAACCGCCCATGGAAGGACTTCCCCGCCATACTGCGCGGGATGGCCGCCGGGGAGGCCGCGGCCCACCTGCGCACGCTGGAGGTACGCGGAGTCGTCCGCCGCGTGACGGGGGTGGATCCGGTGCGGTTCGCCATACACTCATAGACATCGGATGTCTGGCGCGACCTGAGGACGGTGCGGAGTGGCGGTCACCGACGCCGCTATCGACAAGATCAAAGAAATGATCCTGTCTGGCGATCTCGCCCCGGGCAGCAAACTGCCCAAGGAGTCCGACCTCGCCGATCGGCTCGGCCTGTCACGCAACTCCCTGCGCGAGGCCGTCAGGGCCCTGGCCCTGATCAAGGTGCTGGACGTGCGCCAGGGCGACGGCACGTACGTGACCAGCCTGGAGCCCAGGCTCCTGCTCGACGCGATGTCGTTCGTGGTCGACTTCCACCAGGACGACACCGTGCTGCAGTTCTTCCAGGTGCGGCGGATCCTGGAGCCCGCGGCGACCGCGATGGCGGCGGAGCACATGTCCGAGTCCGACATCACCGAGCTGCGCAAGATCCTCGACGGACTGCCTCCCAATCCGAGCGTCGAGCAGATGGTGTCCAACGACCTGGAGTTCCACCAGCGCATCGCGGCGGGCTCCGGCAACACGGTGCTGTGCTCCCTCATCGAGAGTCTCTCCGGCCCCACCACCAAGGCCAGGATCTGGCGGGGCCTCACCCAGGAGAACGCCCAGGAGAAGACCCTGGAGCAGCACGCCGCGATCTGCGACGCCATCGCCGCCCGCCAGCCCGAGGTGGCGCGGGCCTGGGCCACGGTCCACATCGCCGGGGTCGAGGAGTGGCTCCGCAAGACCCTCACCTGACGATCCCCGCGGCCGTCTCGCGCGCTTCGGCGGTCCCCGTCCGCACCGGTACAGGTCGACCGGGACCGGCAGAGCAGGCGAAGCACGACAAACGCCCGCCCTGGACAAAGCGCGAGCCTGCGCAGACACGAGCCCACACAGGCACGAACGGGAACGAACAGGCGCCGGACTCAGGCGAGTGCCTCGCGGTTGCGCCGTAGGAAATCACGCTCGGCCTCGTTGTGGGTGAGGGCAGTCGCCGCCTCGTAGGCCCGCGCCGCCTCGGTGGTACGGCCCAGACGCCTGAGCAGGTCGGCGCGGACGGCGTGGAACAGGTGGTAGTCATCGAGGTCGAGGCCATCGACCAGGGTGAGCGCCGCCTGCGGTCCGTCGACCTCGGCCACCGCGACGGCGCGGTTGAGTGCCACGACCGGGTTGGGGACGAGGGCCAGAAGCCGGTCGTACAGCGCCAGGATCTGCCACCAGTCGGTGAGGGCCGCGGTCGGCGCGTCGCTGTGCACGGCGTTGATCGCGGCCTGGATCTGGTAGGGGCCCGGCCGGTCGCGCCGCAGGCAGCGGCGCACGATGGCCTGGCCCTCGGTGATCAGGTCGCGATCCCATCGGCTCCGGTCCTGGTCCGCCAGCAGCACCAGGTCGCCGTCCGGCGTGGTGCGGGCGGCCCGGCGGGACTCGACGAGCAGCATGAGCCCGAGCAGCCCCATGACCTCGGGTTCGTCGGGCATGAGCTCGGCCAGGAGCCTTCCCAGCCGGACGGCCTCCGCGCAGAGCTCGTCGCGGACCAGCCGCTCGCCCGAGCTCGCCGTGTGCCCCTCGTTGAAGATGAGGTAGATCACGGCCAGGACGGACCTGAGCCGGTCCGGGAGGTCGGCCTCGGCCGGGACCCGGTACGGGATCCCCGCGGCGCGGATCTTGTTCTTCGCCCGGACGATCCGCTGGGCCATGGTCGCCTCGGGGACCAGGAAGGACCGGGCGATCTCGGCGGTGGTGAGCCCGCCCAGCAGCCTCAGCGTCAGCGCGACCCTGGCGTTGGCCGAGAGCGCGGGATGACAGCAGGTGAAGATCAGGCGGAGCCGGTCGTCGCGCACCGCGCCCTCCTCCCATGGCTCGCCACCGGCGTACAGCAGGGCCGCCTGGGCATGGCGGTCCTGGCGGGTCGCCTCCCGCCGGAACCGGTCGATCGCCCTGTTGCGGGCGGTCGTGATGATCCACCCCGCCGGGTTCGGCGGCAGGCCGGTGGAGGGCCACAGCCGTACCGCCACGGTGAAGGCGTCCTGGACCGCCTCCTCGGCGAGGTCGATGTCACCGAGGAGGCGGACCAGGACCGCGACCGCGCGCCCGTACTCCGCGCGGAACACCCGGTCGATCTCCGAGGCGGGAACGCCCTCCATCCTGGACGTCAGCCCGCCTCACCCTGGAACGGCCGCACCTCGACGGGGAGAAGGCCGATCGCCAGGGCGAGCCTGCGTCCCCATTCGAGCGCCTCGTCGAGGTCCGGCGCCCTGATGACGGTGAACCCGCCGAGGTGTTCCTTGCCCTCGGTGTACGGGCCGTCGGTCATGAGCGTGTCACCGTCCTTGACGCGGATCACGGTCGCCGTGTCCGGGGGGTGCAGTCCACCGGAGAAGACCCACACGCCGGCGGCCCGCATCTCCTCTTCCAGTGCGCCCAGGTTCCTGACGATCGGTTCCAGCACCTCGGGCGCCGGAACGCCTCCGTCGGGCTGATAGATGCTGAGCAGATACTGTTTCATCGCGCCTCCTGGGCCGGTGCGGCACCATCGCCGCCTTCCTACCCTTCACACGAACGGCGTCCGACGAAATCGACACCGGGCGCGACGGTCCCGCGAAATTCAACGGAGACCGGGCGGCTCAGGAGATGAGGCCCTCGGCGGTGAGGTCGGTCCAGAGGGCTTCCGGGACAGGTCTGGCGGCCAGTTCCGCGTTGCGGACGACCTCGGCGGCGGAGCGGGCGCCGATCACGACGCTCGCGACGGCCGGGTGGCGCAGAGGGAAGGCGAGGGCCGCCTGGGGGAGGGTGACGTCGTGGCGTTCGCAGACGGCGGCGATGCGGCGGGCGCGCTCCAGGAGCGGTCCGGGGGCGGGGGCGTAGTCGTAGGTGCCCGACGGGTCGTGGGTGGCGAGCAGTCCGCTGTTGAAGACCCCCGCGGCGAGCACCGAGACGCCGCGCTCGGCGCACAGGGGCAGCAACTCCTCCTCCCCCGACCGGTCGAGGAGGGTGTAGCGCCCGGCGAGCATGACCGTGTCGACGCCGGTCTCGCGGACGAACGCGGCGAGCATCCCCGTCTGGTTCATGCCGACCCCGACGGACTTCACGACGCCCTGGTCACGCAGTTCGGCGAGGGCCGGGTACGCCTCGGAGACGGCCTGCTCCCAGTGGTCGTCCGGGTCGTGGATCAGGGCGATGTCGACCGCGTCGAGGCCGAGCCGCTCCAGGCTCTCCTCCAGCGACCGCAGGATCCCGTCGCGGGAGAAGTCCCACACCCGGCGCATGTCCGCGGGGACGTCGAAGCCCTGGTCGTCCCGGCCGAAGGGGCCTTCGCCGGCGGCGGGCACGAGCAGACGTCCGACCTTGGTGGACAGGGTGTAGGAGTCGCGGGGCCTTTCCGCCAGGGCGGCGCCGAGTCGTCGTTCCGACAGGCCGAGCCCGTAGTGGGGCGCGGTGTCGAACAGGCGGACCCCCGCCTCGTAGGCCGCGTCCACCGCCGCGCGCGCCACGTCCTCACCGACCGCCGAGAACAGGTTTCCGATCGGCGCCGCGCCGAAGCCGTACCTGCTAACCCGCACCGCCTGCTCCGTTCCGTTTCTGCGATCCCGCCGGAATCCCTGTCACGACTTCGGCCGGAGCCTGAGCCCCTGCATCCCGCCGTCCACGGCCAGGATCGTGCCGGTGGTGGCCGAGGCGAGCGGGCTCGCGAGGTAGGCGATCGCGGCGGCGACCTCCGGGGCGCTCACCAGGCGGCCCATCGGCTGGCGGGCCTCCAGCGCCGCCCGCTCGGCCTCCGGGTCCTGCGCCGCGTCCAGCAGGCGCTGCACCCAGGGGGTGTCGGCGGTGCCCGGGTTGACGCAGTTGACCCGGATGCCCTCGCGCACGTGGTCGGCCGCCATCGCCAGCGTCAACGACTGGATCGCCCCCTTGGACGCGCTGTAGAGCGCCCGTTGGGGCAGTCCCGCCGTCGCCGCGATCGAGCAGGTGTTGACGATCACGGCGTGCTCCGAGCGGCGCAGGTGCGGCAGGCTCGCCCGGGTGACCCGGACGATGCCCAGGACGTTGACGTCCATCACCCTGGCCCACTCCTCGTAGGGGTTGTCCTCGATCGTCCCTGCGGCGCCGATCCCGGCGTTGTTCACCAGGATGTCCAGGCCACCGAGCCGCTCGACGGCCTCGGCGACGGCCGCACGGACCGCCTCCTCGTCGGTGACGTCGGCCCTCACCTCGACGAACGGGCCATCGGAGGCGTTGATGTCGAGGGAGGCCACCCTCGCCCCGCGTTCGGCCAGCAGGGTGGCGGTGGCCAGCCCGATGCCGGATCCGCCGCCGGTGACCAGGGCGCGCATGCCGTCGAACTCACCCATTGAGAGACCTCCGTACCGTTTCGTCGCTCACGCCTGTCCCATGGTCTGCCGCTGGCGCCCGAGTCCGTCGATCTCCAGCTCCACGACCTGCCCCGCGCGCAGGTACGGCGTGCCGGGCAGGCCGAGCGCGACGCCCGCCGGGGTGCCGGTGTTGATCAGGTCACCGGGTTCGAGGACCATGAACCGGCTGAGGTAGCGGATCACCTCCGCCACGGTGAAGATCATGTTCTTGGTGTCGCCGTTCTGGAACCGCTCCCCGTCCACCCACAGGCGCAGGCCAAGAGCCTGCGGGTCGGGGATCTCGTCGGGGGTGACCAGCCAGGGACCGAGCGGGTTGAAGGTCTCGCAGGACTTGCCCTTGTCCCACTGGCCGCCGCGCTCCAGCTGGAACTCGCGCTCGGAGACGTCGTTGGAGATGGCGTAGCCCGCGACCTTGGACAGCGCCTCCTCGTGCGTCTCGACGTAGCGGGCCGTCTCACCGATGACGACGGCCAGCTCGACCTCCCAGTCGGTCTTCACGCTGTCCCTGGGGATGAGCACCTCGTCGTCGGGCCCGACGATCGTGTTGGGCGCCTTCATGAAGACGATCGGCTCGGCCGGGGTGGCGGCGTTCGTCTCCGTCGCGTGGTCGATGTAGTTGAGGCCGATGCACACGATCTTCCCGGGCCGCGCGATCGGGGCGCCGATCCGCAGTCCTTCGGCGTCCAGCACGGGAAGATCGTCCCGCTCCAGTGCCTCGCGGACCCGAGCCACGCCTCCCGAAGCGAAGAAAGCCCCGTCGATCTCGGTTTCCGAGATTGCACGGAGGTTACCGGCCTCGTCCAGGACGGCCGGGCGCTCCTGGCCCACGGGTCCCACTCGCAGTAGCTTCACGCCGTACCCTTCACTGATACATCGGATGTCTTGTTCCGTGATGTTTAACGACACCAAACCTCGGTGTCAACCCTCACCGATCGAAACATCTCCTCCACCATCGAGGGGGAACCGCGGCCGGAAGGGTTGAACGTGACACGCTCGGATACACCCGATGACTTGACGCTCTGGTACGACAGACCGGCCGCCGACTGGGAAACCCAGGCGTTACCGATCGGCAACGGCGCGCTGGGTGCCACGGTGTTCGGCGGCGTCGGCGGCGAGCGGATCCAGTTCAACGAGAAGTCGCTGTGGACCGGCGGCCCCGGAGCGAACGGCTACGACTTCGGCAACTGGACCTCCCCGAGGCCGGACGCGATCGCCGAGATCAGGGCGCGGATCGACCGCGACGGCGCGATGTCCCCCGAGGCGGTGGCGGCGAGGCTCGGGCAACCCAGGAGCGGATTCGGTGCCTACCAGACTTTCGGGGACCTATGGCTGGACATGCACGACGGCCCCGAGTTCCCCGGGGGCGCCGTCACCGGTTACCGCAGGGAGCTGGACCTGCGCGAGGCGGTCGCCAGGGTCGGTTACACCGCGAACGGGGTGACCCACTCCCGCGAGTACTTCGCCAGCCACCCGGGAAACGTCGTCGTCGGCAGGCTCTCCGCCGACAGGGGCGGCGAGGTCTCCTTCACGCTGCGCACCTCCTCTCCCCGCGGCGACGGGCAGGTCTCGGTCTCCGAGGGCCGCCTCACCGTGAGGGGCGTCCTCGCCGACAACGGCATGAGGTTCGAGGCGCAGGTCCAGGTGATCGCCCGGGGCGGCACCCGCACCGACGGCACCGACGAGATCACCGTCACGGGCGCGGACAGCGCGGTGTTCGTCCTGTCTGCGGGCACCGACTACTCCGACGTCTACCCGGCCTACCGGACCGCGGACCCGCACGCCGCGGTGACCGGGGCGGTCGACGGGGCCTCCCGCAGGTCGTACGAGGAGCTCAGGGCCGAGCACCGGGCCGACCACCGCAGGCTGTTCGACCGGGTCGGGCTCGACCTCGGGCAGAGGACCCCGGCCGTCCCGACCGACAGGCTGCGCGCGGCCTACACCGGCGGCGCCTCGGCCGACGACCGGGCGCTGGAGGCGATGTTCTTCGCCTACGGCCGCTACCTGCTGATCGCCTCCTCCAGGGAGGGGTCGCTCCCGGCGAACCTGCAGGGCGTGTGGAACGACTCCGTCGATCCTCCCTGGGCGGCCGACTACCACGTCAACATCAACCTGCAGATGAACTACTGGCTCGCCGAGCAGACCAACCTCGCCGAGACGACCGAGCCGTACGACCGCTACATCCGGTCGCTGGTCGCTCCCGGTGAGAGGACCGCGCGGGAGATGTTCGGGGCGCGCGGCTGGGTGGTGCACAACGAGACCAACCCGTTCGGCTTCACCGGCGTGCACGACTGGGCCACCGCGTTCTGGTTCCCCGAGGCGGCGGCGTGGCTCACCCTGCGGATGTACGACCACTACCGTTTCTGCGGCGACGTCGAGTATCTGCGCGAGACCGCGTACCCGGTGATGAAGGGCGCGGCCGAGTTCTGGCTGGACACCCTCCACACCGACCCGCGCGACGGTGGGCTGGTGGTCTCCCCCGGCTACTCCCCCGAGCACGGCGACTTCACGGCGGGCGCCTCGATGTCCCAGCAGATCGTCTTCCAACTGCTGACCGACACCCTGGAGGCGGCGAAGACACTGAGGACCGACACGGCCTTCCAGGCCGAGGTGACGGCCGCGCTGGCCATGCTCGACCCGGGGATCCGCATCGGGTGCTGGGGACAGCTCCAGGAGTGGAAGGAGGACCTCGACGACCCGGGCGACACCCACCGGCACGTCTCCCACCTGTTCGCACTGCACCCCGGACGGCAGATCGTCGCCGGCACCCCGGAGGCCGAGGCGGCCGGGATCTCGCTCACCGCGCGGGGCGACGGCGGCACCGGCTGGAGCAAGGCGTGGAAGATCAACTTTTGGGCCCGCCTGCTGGACGGTGACCGCGCGCACAGGATGCTCGTCGAACAGCTCGGCGGCTCCACTCTGGACAACCTGTGGGACACCCACCCGCCGTTCCAGATCGACGGCAACTTCGGCGCCGCCTCCGGCATGGCCGAGATGCTGCTGCAGAGCGGACACGGCACGGTCCACGTGCTGCCCGCACTGCCGTCCGCCTGGCCCACCGGTTCGGTGACCGGCCTGCGCGCCCGGGGCGACGTGACCGTGGACGTCTCGTGGCGGGACGGCGACGCCGACAGGGTCACCGTGCACGCCGGGACGTCGGGCCCCCTCAGGGTCCGCGCCGCCATGGTCGGTGGCCGACACCACGTCGAGGACGAGCGCGGCGGGATCGTCACCCCGCGTCGCGACGGTGACGTCATCACCATCGACGCCGAAGCCGGCGGGTCCTACACGATCGTCAAGCTCGCCGTCCCCTGATCGCGGCCGCCGTACGGGCTCCGACTTGACGAGACCCCCTTACCGTAATAGAACACGTTCCAGAAAGAAGAATCGCCGAGCGCCCGCTCAGGCACTCGGTAACTCGGCGTGCCCGGAGCGGAAGGCGGGAGCAGCAAAAAGTCCCGCGATCGCCACGTTCGCGATGGATTCTCGGCGAACGCGTGAGGGTACGCCGCTGACCGCACCCCCAAAATCGCGCCGATATGAACCGTGTCACGAAAGCGCCGACCGGTTCGCAGGAGGACCATTGGATATCGATCTGGTCGACCAGGACTTCTACTGGCAGAACGGCGCACCCTACGAACAGCTGGCCTGGCTGCGGGCGAACGCGCCGGTCTACGCGCACCCGGGCGACGCCGAGCGGGGATGGCCGGGCTTCTGGGCGGTCACCAAGCACGCCGACGTGGTGCAGGTCTCCCGCCGCTCCGACCTGTTCTCGTCGAGCAGGAAGCTCGCGCTCTTCAACGAGATCCCCGAGGACCAGAGGGCCCTCCAGCGGCTGATGATGCTCAACCAGGACCCACCGGAGCACACCCGGCGGCGCTCCCTGGTCAACCGGGGCTTCACCCCGCGCATGATGAACGCCCTGGAGGGGCACATCCGCGACATCTGCCACGAGCTGGTGGACGAGGCGAAGGGACGCGGCTCGGTCGACTTCGTCAGGGACATCGCCGCCCCGCTCCCGCTGTACGTGATCTGCGAGCTGCTCGGCGCCCCCGTCGAGGATCGCGACAAGATCTTCAACTGGTCCAACCAGATGATCGGGGCCGAGGACCCCGACTACGCGGCCGATCCCGAAGAGGGCACGAACGCGGCGATGGAGGTCTACGCCTACGCCAACACCCTCGCCGCCGAGCGGCGCGCCCAGCCCCGCGAGGACATCGTCACCAAGCTGATCATGCCCGACGCCGCCGGGGAGACCCTCACCGAGGAGGAGTTCGACCTGTTCGTGCTGCTGCTCGTGGTGGCGGGCAACGAGACCACCCGTAACGCCGCCTCGGGCGGCATGCTCGCCTTCTTCGAGAACCCCGAGCAGTGGCGGCGCCTCGTCGCCGACCGCTCTCTCGCCCGCACCGCCGCCGACGAGATCGTCCGCTGGGTCGCCCCGGTGAACCTCTTCCGCCGTACGGCCACCGCCGACACGACGATCGGCGGGCAGGAGGTGAAGGAGGACGACAAGGTCGTGATCTTCTACAGCTCCGCCAACCGGGACGAGGAGGTGTTCGCCGACCCCGGCGTCTTCGACATCGGCCGCGACCCCAACCCGCACATCGGCTTCGGCGGCGGCGGCGCGCACTTCTGCCTGGGCAACCACCTCGCCAAGCTGGAGCTGCGGGTGCTGTTCGAGGTGCTGGCCGAGCGGCTGCCCAACCTGGAGCAGGCGGGCGAGGCCCGCCGCCTGCGGTCCAACTTCATCAACGGCATCAAGGACCTGCCGGTCACCGTCGGCTGAGGTCGGGCGACACCGGACACGACATGGGAGGGCCGCCCTCCCATGTCGGAGGCACCGGAGAATCCGGCTCACACCGGCGGCTCACGGTGGTGCCGTCGGAGCATCCGGCTCGCGGTGGCGCCACTGTGGCGCCACTAAAGAAACCGGGCGAATCTCCCCGCGTCCCATCGAGTCCCCCGCGTCCTCCCGTGTTTTCCCATGGCCCTCGATGGACCTCGCGACCCTCGTCCGTGTCTCCCGTGTCTCCCGTGTCTCCCCCTACGCCTCCCCGCCCCGGTCGACGGGTCGCCGGGGTGGCACCACACCCATCGTTTAAACATTCTGTTGAACTTAGATTGTTGACAATAGATTGTGCTTTGGATCATCCTGGTCGCATGCCCGCTCATCACGACGGATCATCCGACCCCTTCACCGCTCCCGACCCCGCCCTGACCCGGACGCACCGCGAGTATGCCTCCCTCTCGCGCATCGCCGAGCGCCACGCGACCGACGAGTCCCAGCGCCTCCGGCAGGTCCACCCCACGGTCCTCGGGGCCCACGAGGCCGTCAGGCTCGTGACGTTCCTGCTGAGCGGCAGCGCCCACCCCGAGGAGGGTGAGCCGGAGGTGGACCACGCCGACATCACCGCCGCCCTCACCCTTCTGCCCAGGGCCCGCGCGGAGATGGACGAGCTTGAGGCCGCGCTTCTCCTCATGGCGCGGGGCCGCGGCCTCACCTGGCAGGAGATCGCGTTCGGCCTCGGCCTCGCCACCCCCCAGGCGGCCAAGCAACGCCACGAACGCCTGGCGGGCCGCACCGCACCGCCGGCCTGAGGGCTGCGCGTCAACCCCCACGCGCCGCTCAGCCGCGACGCGACGGGAGAATCCCCGGCCCTTCAGGCCGGGGAGGAGGTCAAAGCAGTTCCTCGATCAGGTCGGCCGCGCGGACGGTGCCGCCCTCACCCCGGACCTCGTCCCTGAGCTTCGCCAGCCGAGCCGCCACCTCCGGGTCGGAGGTGAGGTCGAGCAGGGCGGCGCGCAACGCCTTCGGGGTGGCGTCCTCGGTGTCGATCCTGCGGCCGACCCCGAGTTCCACGAGCCTGTCGGCGTTGCCGAACTGGTCGACGGCCTGCGGGACGGCGATCATCGGGACGCCGCAGTACAGGCCCTCCTGGCTGCCGCCCATGCCCGCGTGGGTGACGAACGCGTCGGCCCGCTCCAGGATCGAGAGCTGCGAGACCCAGGAGTGCACCTCGACGTTGGCGGGGATCGCGCCGAGTTCCGCCCGGTCCACGAACCTCCCGACCTGCAGGACGACGTGCCAGCCGGGCAGGTCCCCGAAGGCGGCCAGGCAGGAGCGGTAGAAGTCCGGCAGGTTGGTGAAGGCCGACCCCAGGGAGACGAGCAGCACCTTCTCCGCACCCTCGGGCCGGACCCAGGGCTCCTGGTGGGTGCGGGTGGCGAAGCAGGGCCCGGTGAAGGTGATCCTGGCGGGGTCGACCCGGTCGGCGTTGGGCTGCATGATCTTCGGGATGAGCGCGAGCGCCCGCGGCGGACGGCCTCCGAAGTCGTGGGAGTCGGTGTCGCGGATGCCGTTGTCATGCAGCCACTCGTCGAACCGCCGGTAGTGCTCGGCCCCGCCCGGAGCCTTCTTCAGCTCCTCGACCATCGGCGCCATCTCCTCCCGGTAGCCCTCCCAGGCCACGTACGTCGGCGAGAGCTGCATCAGGGGGATGTCCCAGTTCTCCGCGAGCACCCGGGCGGTGTAGCCGCCGATGTCGTAGAGGAACAGGTCGGGCCGGTCGTTCTCGTACGCGGCGCGGAGCTGCGGCAGCATCGAGATCGCGTCGCCGAGGAAGACGTCGAGCTGCGCGACCGTGTCCTCCGGCCACTTGGCGCTGTCTCCCATGGGCAGGGTCGAGGTGTACGGGACGAGTTCGGCCCCGGCGCCGGTGATCACGTCGGCGTAGGAGGGGTCGTTGGCGTAGGTCACCCGGTGCCCTCGCGCCACCAACTCCCTGATCACTTCGATGCTCGGGTTCACGTGGCCCGGCGCGGGGATGCTGACCATCGCGATGTGCGCGCGTCGGGACATGGTTTCTCCTCTGTCGGAATTCGGAATTCTGCCGGGATGCCCTCGGGGGTCCGTCGAGACCTTTTGGCGAGGGGCCGACGGAATCACATGAGTGACGAGACGTCTCGTCTCGCTTATGGCACAGCATTCCCCCTGTCGCGCACACTGTCAATACGAGACGCTACGACTCGTCTACTGAATACCCGGACCGGCTCAGGGCCAGGAGGAGTCCTGGTCGGGGTCGCCGCCCTCGGAGAGCAGCTTCACGTCCGACTCGACCATCATCGCCACGAGCTCCTCGAAGCCGACCGTGGGCTCCCAGCCGAGCTGGACGCGGGCCTTCTTCGGGTCCGCGCACAGCAGGTCGACCTCGGCCGGGCGGTGCAGGGTCTGGTCGGTGACGACGTACCGCTCCCAGTCGAGCCCGGCGGCGGTGAAGGCCGCCTCCACGAGGTCGCGGACGGTCTGGGTGCGACCGGTGCCGATCACGTAGTCCTCCGGCGTGTCCGCCTGGAGCATCAGGTGCATCGCGCGGACGTAGTCTCCGGCGAATCCCCAGTCGCGGCGCGCCTCCATGTTGCCCAGGCGCAGCTCGGAGGCGAGGCCGAGCTTGATCCTGGCCACACCGAGCGACACCTTCCTGGTGACGAACTCGGCCCCCCTGCGCGGGGACTCGTGGTTGAACAGGATCCCCGACACCGCGTACATGCCGTACGACTCGCGGTAGTTCTGCGTCAGGAAGTGCCCGTACGCCTTGGCCACACCGTACGGCGAGCGGGGGTGGAAGGGGGTGATCTCGGTCTGCGGGGTCTCGCGGACCTGGCCGAACATCTCCGAGGAGGACGCCTGGTAGAAGCGGATCTGACCCGATCCCGCCGCCGTACGCGAGGAGGAGATGCCCGAGCAGACCCGGATCGCCTCAAGCATGCGCAGCACACCCATGCCGGTCACCTCGGCGGTGAGCTCGGCCTGCTCCCACGACATGGGGACGAACGAGATCGCGCCCAGGTTGTAGACCTCGTCGGGCTGGACCTTCTCGACGGCGGAGATCAGCGACCCCTGGTCGAGCAGGTCGCCTCGGACGAGCTGGACGTCCTGCAGGAGCTTGCGGAAACGTGGAACTCGGGGGTTGGCCTGCCCGCGGACGAGACCGGAGACCTCGTAGCCCTGACCGAGCAGGCACTCGGCCAGATAGGAACCGTCCTGCCCGGTGATACCGGTGATCAGCGCGCGCCTGGCCAACGCGTCCTCCTCGCTTGCGGGGGCGGCAACCTATGCCGGTTCTTGTGCCGTTTGATGGCGAATGTACCCGCAGAGCATCCGGCAGGCACCATCACCCTGAGACACAACTCACCTAGAACGCGTTACACCGAATCACGCTCGATAAGGCTAACTTCCCAGTTCGCACGCAGTGAAGCGCGATCTAGGGACAATTCCACATCAGGTACAACAGGGCTCGTGAATGGTAGGGTCCGAGGACAAAGGTCATCTTTCACGGTACCTGTCCCCTTTTCGGACAGGTTGAGAAGGGGGTTGCCGTGCCGGGTGCTGAATCACTGCGGGTCGCGCTGCTGTCGTACCGCAGCAAACCGACCTGCGGTGGGCAGGGCGTCTACCTGCGCCATCTCAGTCGCGAGCTGGTCGCCCTCGGGCACAGCGTGGAGGTCTTCTCCGGCCAGCCCTACCCGGAGCTCGACGAGGGCGTCGTCCTCACCAAGATCCCCAGCCTTGACCTGTACCGCGACGAGGACCCCTTTCGCACCCCCGGGCTGAGTGAGTACCGCGACTGGATCGACCTGCTCGAAGTCGGCACCATGTGGACCGCCGGGTTCCCCGAGCCGCTCACCTTCAGCATGCGGGCGTACCGCGAGCTGAAGAAGCGCGTCGGCGACTTCGACGTCGTGCAGGACAACCAGACCCTCGGCTACGGCGTGCTCGGCATCCAGAAGCTGTTCCCCGTGGTCGGCACCATCCACCACCCGATCAGCGTGGACCGGCGCATCGAGATCAAGGCCGCGACGCCGCGCAAGAAGCTCCCGATGCGGCGCTGGTACGGCTTCGTGCGGATGCAGGCCAAGGTCGCGCCCCGGCTCAGCCCGATCCTCACCGTGAGCGAGTCGTCCCTCGCCGACATCCACCGCGACTTCAACGTGCCGCAGAAGAACATGCGGCTCATCCCGCTGGGCGTCGACACCCGCTACTTCCACCCGCGCCCGGAGCTTCCCAAGCGGCCCGGGTCCATCGTCGCGGTCGCCAGCGCCGACTCCCCGATGAAGGGCGTCGCGACGCTGCTGAGGGCCGTGGCGAAGCTCGCCACCGAACGCGACGTCAACCTGACCGTGGTGAGCAAACCCACCCCCGGCGGCCCGACCGAGAAGCTCGTCGGCGAACTGGCGCTGCACGACCGGGTCAGGTTCGTGCACGGCATCTCCGACGCCGAACTGGGCGAGCTCATCGCCACCTCGGAGATCTCGGTCGTCCCCTCCCTCTACGAGGGCTTCTCGCTGCCCGCCGTCGAGCACATGGCCTGCGGCACCCCGCTCGTCGCGAGCCGCACCGGGGCGCTGCCCGAGGTCGTCGGCGACGCCGCCGTACAGGTGGCCCCCGGCGACCCCGAGGAGCTCGCCGCGGTGCTGCGCCGCCTGCACGACTCCCCCGAGGAGCGTGCCGCGGTCGGCAAGAAGGGCTACGACCGGGTCATGGAGCGCTTCACCTGGAACGTCGTCGCCCAGCGGACCGTGGAGGCCTACCACGAGGCCATCCAGGCCCGCCGGGCGAAGTGAACGACCCCCTGAGACGACCGAAGTGAGCGACACCCTGAAACGACCACCTCTCACAAGGAGCGGCGAGTGCTGACTGTCGACTTCGACCGGTTGCCCGTGGGTCCGGGGACCCGAGTCCTGGACCTGGGCTGTGGCGGCGGACGGCACGCCTTCGAAGTGCTGCGGCGCGGCGCCGACGTGGTGGCCTTCGACATGGACGCCAGGGAGCTGGAGGGCGTGGCGAGCATGTTCTCCGCGATGGACAAGGCCGGGGAGGTGCCGCCGGGCGCGACGGCGGAGACCGTGACCGGCGACGCGCTCGACATGCCGTTCGAGGACGGCGGCTTCGACCGGGTGATCGCCGCGGAGGTGCTGGAGCACATCCCCGACGACATGGCCGCGATGCGCGAGATCTTCCGGGTGCTCAAGCCGGGCGGCCAGGCGGCCGTCACCGTGCCGAGCTTCCTGCCCGAACGCATCTGCTGGGCACTCGACGAGGCGTACCACACCGCTCCCGGCGGGCACGTCCGCATCTACACGCTCGCCGAGCTGAGCGCGAAGCTCAAGTCGACGGGCTTCGTCATCGGCCCGCACCACCACGCCCACGGCCTGCACGCGCCCTACTGGTGGATCAAGTGCGCGGTCGGCGTCGACAACGACGACCACCCGCTCGCCAAGGCGTACCACGAGCTGCTGGTCTGGGACATCATGAAGCGCCCCGCCGCCACCAGGATCGCCGAGGCCGTACTCAACCCGCTCATCGGCAAGAGCGTGGTGCTCTACGTCCGCAAGCCCGCGTGACCTCCGAAGGAGGGGCAGTGAGCGGCTGCATGGAGTGGGAAGAGGTCGTCCGCACCGCCCGGAGCATCGCGGCGGTGCAGGAGGCCGACGGCGGCGTCCCGTGGCCCGAGGGACACGTGGACGCCTGGAACCACATCGAGTGCCTGATGGCGATGAGCGTGGCGGGGCTGACCGGCCCGGTACGCCGCGGGTACGACTGGCTCGTCCGCACCCAGCGGGCCGACGGTTCCTGGCCGATGAAACTCGTCGGCGGCGAGGCCGTCGAGCAGGGCGGGGAGTCCAACCACGCCGCCTACGTCGCGGTCGGCGTCTGGCACGAACTCCTGGTGACCGGGGACGAGGACTTCGCCCGGCGGATGTGGCCGGTCGTCCGGACGGCGCTGGACTTCGTGGTCGGCCTGCAGACCACCCGGGGTGAGATCGTCTGGGAGCGCGCGGCCGACGGCAGGCCCGCCGCGTACGCCCTGCTGACCGGTTGCGCCTCCATCCACCAGGCTCTGCGCTGCGGTGTGCTGCTCGGCGAGCACCTGGGTGACCCGCAGCCCGACTGGGAGCTCGCCGCCGACCAGCTCGGCCACGTGCTGGCCGCCCACCCCGAGGCGTTCGCCGACAAGAGCCGCTTCTCGATGGACTGGTACTACCCGATCCTGGGCGGCGCGGTGCGCGGCCAGGCCGCGGAGACACGGCTCGCCGAGGAGTGGGACACGTTCGTGGAGGCGGGTCTCGGCATCCGCTGCGTCTCCGACCAGCCGTGGGTGACCGGCGCGGAGACGTGCGAGCTGGTGCTCGCCCTCGACGCCCTGGGCGACCGGGGACGGGCGCTGCGGCTCTTCTCCGACATGCAGCACCTGCGGCACGAGGACGGTTCGTACTGGACCGGCTGGCAGTTCGTGAACGGCAAGCACTTCCCGCACGAGCGCTCGGCCTACACCGCGGCCGCGGTCGTGCTCGCCGCCGACGCGCTGGACGGGCACACCCCCGCCTCGGGCATCTTCCGCGACGCGGGCGGGTACGTGACCGACCGTCCCACCGCCGCGTGCGGCTGCAGCCACGCCCGCTCCAGGAGCTGAACCTCCGGCGGTTTCTTTGCACGGAACCAGAAACGCGGTGCTTGAAGGGCTGAATGCGGCTCACTACGTTCGGGTCCGTGACTCGGAGGGGCGGTGGGGTTCGCAGATGCGCGGCGGGATTCCTCGCCCTGGTGTCCGCGACCGCCGGGTGGAGGCTGACCGCCCTGCCGGACACCTCGGCGGTGGAGGCGTCCGCCGCCTTCTCCTTCCACGCGAGACCGCTGAACCCTCCCTCACGGGCCGGTGACCGTCTCCTGCGGCCGGTCGCGCCGGGGTACGCGCGCCTCGGGAGCCCGGCGTCGTCGCTGGGCGCCGGGGTGGCCCTGTTCGACGTGGACGGCGAGGTCGTCGCCGACGACCTGTGCCTGGTCGACCCCCGCCGCGACACGGTGACCGTCAGGCCCGCGCCGGGGACCCCGCGCCGCTACCGGCCGTTCACACTGGTCCCCCCGGAGCGCAGACGGTACGAGGCGCCGACCGGGTGCCTGCCCGCCGATCTCGACCAGGACGGCTGGGAGGACCTGGTCGTCTACTACTGGGGCCGCTCCCCCTCCCTGTTCCTGCGCGTCCCCGGCGAGCCCCCGTCCGGTGCGGCCTTCCGTCACCGTTCGCTCACCGCCGAGCCGGAGATCTGGAACACCAGCGCCGCCACGGCCGGAGACTTCGACGGGGACGGCCGCCTCGACCTCGTCTTCGGCAACTACTTCCCCGACGGGGTCAGGGTGCTGGGCGGCGACCACGGCGACAGCGGTGACCACGACGACCGTGACGACAGCGGCGACAGCGGCGACGCCGTGATGCCCGACTCGCCGTCCGCCGCGGCCAACGGGGGCGGCGGACGGCTCTACCGGGCGACGGGACCCGCGCTGTTCACCGAGGAGAAGGGGGTGTTCGACGAGGTCGCGGGCGAGGGCCGGGGCTGGACCCTCGCTCTGGGCACCCAGGACCTGGACGGCGACGGACGGCCCGAACTGTACGTGGCCAACGACTTCGGCCCCGACCACCTGCTGGTCAACGAGTCGGCGCCCGGCAGGGTCCGGTTCACCGAGGCGAGCGGCACCCGGCATCTGGCGACTCCCTCCTCGCGGGTCCTCGGCCGCGACTCGTTCAGGGGGATGGGGGTCGCCTTCACCGACCTCAACGCCGACGGCAGGCCGGACATCCTGGTGAGCAACCTCAGCGGGGACCCCGCGCCGCGCGAGGGCGACTTCGCCTTCGTGTCACGGCGAGGAGGGCTGCACGAGGGGCACGCGCCGTACGACGACCTCGGCGAGGAGCTGGGGCTGAGCCGCAGCGGCTGGTCCTGGGACGTCAAGGCCGCGGATTTCGACAACGACGGCATCGACGAGATCATGCACGCGACCGGGTTCGTCAGGGGTGAGGCCGACCGGTGGGCGCGGCTGCGGGAGGCGGAGTCGGCCAACGACCTGTTCCTCTCCCGTCCCTCGCTGTGGCCGGATCTGAAGGTCGGCGACGACCTGTCGGGTCGCGAGACCAACACCTTCTTCACCAGGGGGCCGGACGGCCGCTACGTGGACGTGGCGCGGCGAGCCGGGGTCGACGGCGCCGGCGGGGACGGCGGGGACGGCGGGGGTGCGGTCAGCCGGGCCTTCGCCGTGGGCGACGTCGACGACGACGGGCGGCTGGACTTCGCGGTCGCCAACCAGTGGTCCGCGTCGGTGCTCTACAGCAACCACGGGCCGACGGCCCCGTTCGTGGGCCTGCGGCTCCGCCTCCCCGCCGGTGCCTGCGGCGCGGCCGGAGCGGCCCACCCCGGACCGACGCGGCCCGCCATCGGTGCCGTCGCCGCGGTGCGCCTGCCCGGCGGGATCACGCGGAGCAGGCAGCTCTACCCCGCCAACGGCCACAACGGCGTCTCCGCACCCGAACTGCTCTTCGGCCTGGGCGACGACCTGCCGAACCCCACCGCCCCCGTCGAGATCTCCTGGAGAAACGCCTGCGGCGGCACGCGTACCGCGTCGGTGTCCCTGGAGCCCGGCTGGCATCAAATCCTGCTCGCCGGCGACCGTGCCTCGGAGATCCGGCGGCCGTGAACGCCGACCGGAGGCGAGAGACGGCGTTCCGGCGGCTGGCGGGGTCCCTCACCCTGATCACCGTGCTCGGACACACCGTGCTCGGGTTCGAACAGTCCTGCCTGGCACCGGTGGCCGGCGTGCTCACCGGCGTGACCGCCGAACTCGCGCTGGAGACCGTGGAGGCGTGGTCGCGGCGACGCCGGCCCCGCTATCTCGGGGTGCCCCGCGCCCGGGTCGTCGGCTTCCTCCTGCCGTCCTACGTGTGCGGCCTGCTCTGCGCGATGCTGCTGTACGGCAACGGGCACCTGATGCCGATCGCGCTCGCCGTCCTCATCGGCGTCGGCGGCACGTACGTCTTCCGCATGAAAGCACCGGAGACCTTGGAGCAGGGGCGAAGGGCCGAGGACGCGGCGGGGAGCCCGTTCCTGAACCCGGCCGCCTTCGGGATCGTCGCCGTGCTGCTGCTGTTCCCGTGGGTCGGCCTCGCTCCGGCGTACCAGTTCACCGCGTGGGTCTCGGGGCCGTTCGACCTGATCGTGCCGCTCACCGTACTCGTCTGGGGCACGGTGATGAACGCCAGGCTCGCGGGTAGACTGCCGCTGCTCATGGGCTGGACGGGCGGGTTCGCCCTGCAGGCGCTCGTCAGGGGCACGCTGACCGACGTGTCGACGGTGAGCGCGCTGCTGCCGATGACCGGGACGGCCTTCGCCCTCTACGCCGGATACGTGATCGTCGAACCGGGCACCTCCCCCGCCAGGCCACGTGAGCAGGTCGTGTTCGGTCTCGCCACGGCGACGGTCTACGGGCTGCTGGTCCACCTTTCTGTCGTCTTCGGGCTGTTCTTCGCCCTGGTGATCGTCGGCGCGGGCCGGGGTCTGCACGCGGCGCTTCCGCCCCACCTGCGTCTCGCGCTCGCGGCACACCTCCACGCGACGCTTTCCGTCAGCCGATGCCGGATCCGACCCGTTCGAGCACCCGCAGCGAGCCCTCCTGCCGGACCTCCTTGAACGCGCCGGAGGCGAGGGCCCGCTGGTGGACGCGGTACGGAGCCTGCCCGCCCTGGGCCGGGTCGGGGTAGATGTCGTGGAAGACCAGGGCGCCGCCCGGCATGACGTGCGGGGCCCACCCCTCGTAGTCCTTGGTCACCGGATCCTCGGAGTGGCCGCCGTCGATGAAGAGCATCGCGAGCGGTGTGTTCCACAGCGCGGCGACGCGCTCGGAGCTGCCGACGATCGCGACGACCTCGTCCTCCAGCCCCGCGGAGGCGATGGTGGTGCGGAAGGTGGGCAGCGAGTCCATCTTGCCGAAGCGGAGGTCCATCAGCGTGGGGTCGTGGTGGGCCCAGCCCGGCTGGATCTCCTCGGAGCCCCGGTGGTGGTCCACGGTGAAGACGACGGACCCCGCCTGCCGCGCCCCCGCCCCGAGGTAGACGGCGGACTTCCCGCAGTAACTGCCGATCTCGCAGATCGGGCCCCGTGGGCCGTACTCGGCGGCGGTCTCGAACAGCGCGATTCCTTCCTCGGGTGGCATGAAACCCTTGGCGCGCTGGGCGACGTACAGCAGGTCGGCCGGCATGGTGGCGATGCTCATCGCAGCAGACTACCGAGACCGAACAACATTCCGACTCCCCTTGCCCGACCTTGTGGAACGTGTTCTACTTTGCACCGTGAACCAGCGCGCCCGCATCGTGATGACCGACGACGAGGTGACGGCCTTCATCGCCGAGTCTCGGAAGCTGCAACTCGGCACGATCAACCCCGACGGAACACCGCACATGGTGACCATGTTCTACGGGCTGGCCGAGGGCAGGATCTCGTTCTGGACCTACGGCAAGGCGCAGAAGACGCTCAACATCCAGCGCGACGCCCGGGTGAGCTGCCTGATCGAGGCCGGAGACGAATACTCCGACCTGCGCGGTGTCCTCGTCTACGGGGTGGCGCGCAGGATCGACGACCTCGACGGCGTCCTCGGCATCGGCATGGACGTGACCAGACGGATGGCCGGGATGCCCGACGCGGAAGAGTCACTCACCGAGTACGTGGCCCACACCGGCCGTAAAAGGGTCGCCTTCGTGGTCGAGCCGAGTCGAGTGATCTCCTGGGATCACCGTAAGCTCGCCATTCCCGGTTAGGAGGCCCATATGAAAATCAAAGTCGACTATCTGGTCTGCGAGGCCAATGCGATCTGCACGGGACTCGCCCCGGAGGTCTTCGAGCTCGACGACGACGACCAGCTGCACGTGCTGCTGCCTGAGCCGCCGCCGGAGATGCTGGACCGCGTCCGGCACGCGGTCCGGTCCTGCCCCAAAGCCGCACTCTCCCTTGAGGAGAACTAGGAGGACCCCCCATGCGTGGTGCGCTTCTACATGCCGTCGGCGACGACAAGCTCGACATCCGCGACGACCTCACCCTCGCGCCGATGGGCCCGACGGATGTCCGTGTCAAGATCAGGGCCACCGGCGTCTGCCATTCGGACCTGTCGGTGATCAGCGGCGTGCTGCCCATGCCGTTGCCGGTCGTCCCCGGCCACGAGGGGGCGGGAGAGGTCGTCGAGGTCGGTGACCACGTGACCTCGGTACAACCCGGCGACCACGTCATCGTCAACTGGACCCCGGCCTGCGGCAGCTGCGCGAACTGCCTGGTGAACCAGCCTTTCCTGTGCATGACGTACGTGATGGACAGCTTCGTCAACGCCCGTTTCCGCTACGGCGGCGACACCCCGGCGTTCGGCATGGCCGGGTGCGGCACCTGGTCCGAGGAGATCGTCGTGCCCTGGCAGGGGGCGATCAAGGTCGATTCCGACGTGCCGTTCGAGGCCGCGGCCCTCATCGGCTGCGGGATCACCACCGGCGTCGGCGCGGCGCTGAACACGGCCAAGGTGAGGGCGGGCTCGACCGTCGCCGTGGTCGGCGCGGGCGGTATCGGCCTGTCGGTGATCCAGGGCGCCCGCATCTCCGGCGCCACCACGATCCTCGCGATCGACCCCCTGGAGTCCAAGCACGCCCTCGCCAAGAAGGTCGGCGCGACCCACGCCATCACCCCCGACCAGCTCATGGACGCGGTCGGCACGCTCACCGGCGGGGCCGGGTTCGACTACGGTTTCGAGGCCGTCGGCAAGTCCGCCGCCATCATGACGGCCTGGCAGGCGACCCGCCGGGGTGGTGACACGATCGTGGTGGGCGCGGGCGCGATGGACGACAACGTCCCGCTGAGCGCCTTCAACCTATTGTTCGAGGGCAAGAACATTCTCAGCTCGCTGTACGGCGGCTCGGACGTCCGGCGCGACTTCCCGTTCTTCGCCGGGCTCTACAAGGCGGGCAAGCTCGACCTGGAGAGCATGATCAGCTCCCGTATCAAGCTGGCCGACCTGAACGACGCCGTGGCGGCGCTCAGGGGCGGTGAGGTCCTGCGCCAGATCGTCGTCCTGGACTGAGAGCCGTCGTCGTCGGCCGCGTGGCGGGCGTGCGAACTCGGTTCGCGCGCCCGCCACGCGGGTGACGGGGCCCGCTCACCGGGTGTGCACCCGGTGGGTGGCGGGCTCCGTCACACCTCCTCGATCGCCGTCATCCGGCTCTGGTCGTCGGCGCTGCGTTCGACCGCGGCCAGCACGCGCTGGACGTTCAACCCGTCGTCGAACGACGGAGCCGGAGCGACACCGGAAGT